>NZ_CAMQAZ010000001.1 GCF_946998835.1 uncultured Corynebacterium sp.
TACCGGCAGTGATGGTGCCGTTTTCCTTCAGGAAGACCGGGCGCAGCTTAGCCAGCGATTCCACAGTAGTGTCCGGGCGGATGCCCTGGTCGGTATCGACGACTACCGGGTCACCCTTGCGCTGCGGAATCTCAATCGGAGCAATCTCCTGCGCGAAGATGCCCTCTTCCTGCGCCTTAGCTGCACGCTGGTGAGAAGCTGCCGCAACCTCGTCCTGCTGTTCGCGGCTAATGCCGAGGTCGCTGTTCGGACCGTCGGTAAGCGTCCCCATGGACACGCCATCGAAGGAGTCGACCAGACCATCGCGCTCCAGGGTGTCCTCCAGCTTCAGCGCACCGAAGGACTTGCCCTGGCGAACGCCGCGAGCGACGTGCGGAGCGTGAGTCATGGACTCTTGGCCACCTGCGACGACGACATCTGCGTCCCCGAGACGAATCATGCGAGCGGCGTGAATGACAGCGTTTAGACCGGAGAGACAGACCTTGTTGACAATCTCAGCAGTCGTGTTCCACGGCAGACCCGCCTTGATGGCGACCTGGCGAGCTGGGTTTTGACCTGCGCCCGCGAGAATTACCTGACCGAGGACAACGTGCTGAACCTCTTCCGGGGCGACACCCGAACGCTCGATAGCGTGCTTGACCGCATGCGCACCCAGGTCGACGGAAGTAAGCGGTGCCAGCTGGCCGAGCAGCTTGCCCTGCGGGGTGCGGGCACCAGCGAGGATAACGACATCATTCGGGCTGGGAGCTGGAAGGTTACTCATTGATGGATTCTCCTAAGTAAAAATCTGATGAGCGTGGACTGACTGCGAGTGCTGCATACTTTGATGTATTTAATTTTCGAGGTCAACCACGTATGCGGCTTCGGTGTTGGCCTCGATATCAGCCAGCGTCACCCCGGGTGCCAGCCTGCGCAGCACCAGGTGATCATCAGCGACATCGAAGCTTCCCAGGTTGCTAATAATCCTTTTCACTACTTTCGCACCTGTGAGGGGCAGTTCGCAGGCTTTTACCAATTTTGGTTTGCCATCTTTGGAAACATGGTCAGTTAAAACCACCACTCGAGGGGTCCCGGCGACCAAATCCATCGCGCCGCCCATGCCCTTGACCATCTTTCCCGGAATCATCCAGTTGGCCAGGTCACCGCACTGACTGACCTCCATCGCGCCCAGCACAGCCATCTTCACGGCACCACCGCGAATCATGCCGAAGCTGGTAGCGGAGTCGAAGATTGCCGCGCCCGGCACCAACGTCACCGTCTGCTTGCCCGCGTTGATGAGGTCGGCGTCCTCGTCGCCCTCATACGGGAAAGCCCCCATGCCCAAGATGCCGTTTTCGCTCTGTAGCAAGACTCGCACGCCTTCGGGAATATGGTTTGCGACCAGCGTCGGAATGCCGATTCCCAGATTCACGTAGTCGCCATCGCGCAGTTCTTCGGCGGCCTGCTGTGCCATTTCGTCACGGCTCCAGCCCTTGTCCAAGATTGTCGTCGTCGGTGCCATTTAAATCTCCTCCCCTGCTGCCGCGTCACCGGCATCGTGGCTGGAATTGGTATTGCGCGGGCGAGTTGTGCGCTTTTCAATGAGCTTCTCGCGTCCATCACCGCGGACGACGTGCTGGATATGAACTCCCGGAGTCATCACAAGGTCCGGGTCAATCTCACCGCGCCCCAACAAATGCTCGACCTCGGCAACGGTCACCCTGCCGGATGCCGCACACAGCGGATTGAAGTTCTGTGCTGTCCGGCGATAGATGAGGTTGCCGTCAATATCACCGTGGTAAGCGTGGACCAGGCCAATGTCGGCTACGATGCCACGTTCCTGCACGTAGGTCCGTCCGTCGAACTCAGCGTGGGGCTTGCCCTCTGCAACGAGCGTGCCGACGCCGGTTGCGGTGTAAAACGCGGGAATACCCGCGCCCCCTGCGCGAAGCCGCTCTGCCAGAGTGCCCTGAGGGGTGAACTCCACCTCAATTTCGCCCTCCAGATACTGGCGTGCGAACTCCTTGTTCTCACCGACGTAGGAGGCGACTACCTTTGCCACCTGCTTGTTCTCCAGCAGGATGCCGAGCCCAGTACCGTCAATGCCCATGTTGTTGGACACGATGGTGAGGTCCTTTGCTCCGGAATCACGCACACCTTCGATGAGCGTGTACGGCACACCGCACAGACCGAAGCCGCCGACTGCCAGGGTCATTCCATCAGTTACGAGGCCTGCGACAAGCTCTCGGCCGGTCTGATCAGTTGTTTTCGACATTGGCCTACACCCAACCCAGGATTCGCGGAGCCATCTCACGCATTTCGACCTTGCGGACCTTGCCCGACGCGGTCATCGGGAACTCTTCGACAACGTGGACATAGCGCGGGATCTTGTGACGCGACAGCTTGCCGTGGGCAAAGGCCGCCACATCCTCTGCAGTGAAATCTTCCACATCGTCGTGCAGAATCACCCAGGCCATGATTTCTTCGCCATACTTGTCATCCGGCACACCGATGACCTGTGCATCGACGACAGCCGGGTGAGTGAACAGGAACTCTTCAATCTCACGCGGGTAGATATTCTCACCACCGCGAATGAGCATGTCCTTAATACGACCGGTGATGGACAGGTAGCCCTCGTCATCAAGTACGCCCAAGTCGCCGGTGTGCATCCAACCGTCGGCGTCGATAGCTTCGGCGGTCTTTTCCGGGTGCTCCCAGTACTCCTTCATCACGGAGTAACCACGGACGACAACCTCGCCCTGCTGACCTCGTGGCAGCGTCTCGCCCGTGTCTTCACAGATGATGCGAGCTTCCAGGTGCGGCATGATCTGCCCAACGGTGTTGACGCGCTTCTCCAACGGGGAATCCGCGCGGGTCTGGAAGGACACCGGTGAGGTCTCCGTCATGCCGTAGCAGATGGCAATCTCGCTCATATTGAGCTTGTCCATCACCTCGCGCATGGTCTTCGACGGACACGAAGTACCTGCCATGACACCTGTGCGCAGCATCGACAGGTCGTACGGAGATCCGTATTCCTCCTGGTCGTGGGCTTCTTCAAGCTCATTGATGAACATCGTCGGCACACCGTAGAGGCTCGTTGCCTTGGCCGAGTGCACAGCCTTGAGTGTCTCGCGGGCCTTGAACGATGGAGCCGGGATAACAATGGCGGCGCCGTGAGTAAAGGCCGCGAAGGTGCCAATCACCATGCCGAAGGTGTGGAAGAACGGCACCGGAACACAGATGCGGTCGGTCTCGGTGTAGCCCAACAGCTCACCGATGAAGTAGCCGTTGTTCAGCAAGTTGCGGTGAGTCAGCGTAGCGCCCTTGGGAAAGCCCGTGGTACCCGACGTGAACTGGATGTTAATCGGGTCATCCGGGTGCAACTGCGAGGTGTACTCACTCAAGTCGTCGATGTCGCTGTGCATGTGCTCGTACCACTCGGAGGAGCCGAAGTAGATGACCTTGTCCAGGCGTACACCGCGCTGCTTGGATGCCTCAATCAGCATGGTTCGGTAGTCGGAGTCCTTGTAGCGGCGGGCGGCAAACACCATGCGCACGCCTGCCTTTTCCAGCACGTAGTTCAGCTCGTGCTGGCGGTAGGCCGGATTGATGTTGACCAGCACCAGGCCGATGTGGTGGCAGGCGTACTGCACTACGGTCCACTCCCAACGGTTAGTGGACCAAATACCAATACGATCTCCCGGACGGTACCCTTCACGGATGAAAGCACTGGCCAGACGCAGAACTCGGTTGTAAAAACGCTCAAAGGTAAAGGAGACGTCCGCGTAGACGTCAACGATGGCGTCGCGGGATGGGAACTTCTCCACAATGGCACGCAGGTTCTCACCGAGAGTCTCATCGCGAAGTGGAGCGGCACCTTGCTCAATGCCAGCTCCGAACACGTGGCTCATCTTGTTGCCATCGGCATCGACAACATCCTTGCCGTACGGTGCCGGTACAGTGGTGAAGCCCTCCGGCAGCTTCGAAGGATCAGCAGCGCGCTGTTCTGCGTGGTTCTTCAATGTCGCGGTCATGGGGAGACCTCCTTGGTTTTTTGAGTGACTCCGCATCGTGCGGAGCGTGTGAGGGAAATGTGTTTAGAAAAATGTGGAGTTGGAAAGAAGGTGTGTACGCGGGATGTATACGCGGACGACGGGATGGATATCCGCCTAACCGGTTACAGCGGCCCGCCTGGCAATAGCCTCTGCCTGACGGAAGAGCGGCGCATCCACCATTTGGCCATCAAAGCTGAAGGCTCCGGTGTTCTTTTCTGCTTCCGCCAAGAGTCGACGCGCCCAGTCGATTTCCTCGTCGCTGGGTCGGTACGCTTGGCGGATGGTCGGGACCTGACCTGGGTGGATGCAAACAGTGGCAGCAAATCCTAACGCCGCGGCATCAGCTGCCTCTGCAGCTAGACCATCGGTGTCGGAGATATTCACGTAAATGGAATCCAGGCTGGCCTTACCGTGCGCAGCCGCCGCCAGGTGAACGTGGCTGCGGGTATGCACTGCCACGCTGCGGTAGCTGCCCGCATGGATACGGCCCGGCGCGAGTGCGGCCTCTGCTTCGCTAAATCGTGACGATGTTCCCGCCATCCCCGCCACCAGGTCCTCTGCGCCCCAGAACAGTGCAACGACACCATCGGCCTGCGCCAGCTCTTCGGCGCGCATGACCCCAAGCGGAGTTTCAATCAGGGCAATGACCTGGGTCTTCTCCCCCAGTGCCGCCACCAAGTCATCCACTTGTTTTGCCGAGGACGCCTTGGGCAGCATCACCTGGCGGAATTCGGTGCCCCGCAGCATGTCAATATCCGCTGCGTAGTCCTCAACTTCCGGCGGGTTGACACGCACAATGGTGCGGGCCGGATCAAGGTCACAGGATGCGATCGCCTCGCGGGCAGCCTCACGGTTTTCTGCGCGACAGCCGTCCTCCAGGTCAAGAATCACCATGTCGGCACGGTCAGCGGCTTTAGCGAACCGTTCTGGCCTGTCGGCCGGCGCAAACAGAATTGCAGGGCCTAGCGGCTGCCAGGGGTTATGCGTAGACATGGGTCACTCACTTCCCCGCTGCGGCCGAGTTCTCGGGGCCGTCGTCAAGCGAACTCGGTGCGCATTGGACGAGTGTGGAGCGAACAGCGCGGCAGACGACGGTGCCGTCCTGGTTGCGGCCGATGTGCTCGAGCTCAACAATGCCCTGGTTGGGGCGGGACTTGGATAGGCGTTTGTTGCGGCAGACGGTCTCTGCGTACAGGGTGTCGCCGTGGAACATTGGGGCGGGAAACGCCACTTCGGTAAAACCGAGGTTGGCGACAATGGTGCCGAGCGTCAGCTGGCTGACGGACAGTCCCACCACTGTAGACAGCGTCCACATGGAGTTGACCAGACGCTCGCCGCCGAATCCCGGCTGCTGGCTCGACCAGTGCGCATCCAGGTGCAGTGGCTGGGTGTTCATGGTCAGGGTCGTGAAGAGGACGTCATCGGTTTCGGTGACGGTGCGCCCGGGTCGGTGCAGGTAGCGCGCGCCGACCTCGTACTCTTCGAACCACAGTCCGCGCTGGACGACATCGCGGGTGATGTCGGTTGCGTTGTTGTCAGCCATTTTTTACAGCCCCAATCCGCGAGCGATCAGCATGAGCTGGACCTCGGTGGTGCCCTCGCCGATCTCCAGGATCTTGGAGTCGCGGTAGTGGCGTGCCACGCGGTATTCGTTCATGAATCCGTAGCCACCGAAAATCTGTGTCGCGTCACGGGCGTTGTCCATCGCGGCCTCGGAGGCAATCATCTTGGCGATGTACGCTTCACGACGGAAATCTGCGCCCGCGGCCATCTTTGCGGCTGCGTCGTACCACGCCATACGTGCGGCATGCGCACGCGCTTCCATTCGAGCAATCTTGAAGGAAACAGCCTGGTACTCACCGATTGCACGGCCCATGGACTGGCGTTCCTTGGCGTGGCGGACCGACTCATCGACACAGCCCTGGGCGGCACCGGTGGCAAGCGCTGCGATTGCAACACGCCCCTCGGCCAGGATGGACAGGAAGTTAGCGAAGCCGCGACCGCGGGTGCCCAGCAGGTTCTCCTGCGGGACGCGGACATCGGTGAAAGTCAGCGGGTGGGTGTCGGAGGCGTTCCAACCGACCTTGTCGTAAGCCGGTTCTGCGACGAAGCCCTCCGTGCCGCTCGGCACGATGATGGTGGAAATCTCCTTCTTGCCATCTTCCTTCTCGCCGGTGACTGCAGTAACGGTCACCAGCGAAGTGATGTCTGTGCCGGAGTTGGTGATGAACTGCTTTGCGCCGTTGATGATGAAATCATCGCCGTCCTCACGGGCGGTGGTGCGAGTGGCACCGGCATCGGAGCCCGCATCCGGCTCGGTGAGGCCGAAACCGGCGAGCTTCTTGCCCGCCGTCAGGTCCGGCAGGTAGGTCTCCTTCTGCTTGTCATTACCGAAGTGGAAGATCGGCATGGCTCCCAGGCCAACGCCCGCTTCCAGGGTGATGGCGACGGACTGATCGACCTTGGCCAACTCTTCCAGAGCAATACCGAAGGACAGGTAGTCACCACCCATACCTCCGACTTCCTCGGGGAATGGCAGCCCGAAAAGGCCCATCTCGCCCATCTGGGAGACGACCTCGTACGGGAAGGTGTGGTTTCGGTCGTGCTCGGCGGAGACCGGGGCAACAACTTCGTTGGCGAATTCGCGAACTACCTTCTGCAGTTCCACGTACTCGTCGTCGAGGATGGCGGTTGCAATCTTGGTGCTTTCAGACATGGTGAGTGCTCCTTGAAATTTTTCTAGGTGTGGGACCTAGTAGGTGGAAATCGTGTGTGTGCTGTGTATATGTACTTGTGCGGTCTGTGCGGTTGTGTAGCCTGTTAGTCCTCGACCACATTGATGACGGCCAGCTGCTGATCACCTGTGACCTGGTCGCCCGGCGCGACCGTGAAGCTGACCTCACCTGCGACTTCGGCAGTGAGTGTGTGCTCCATCTTCATGGCCTCCATGACCAGCAGAGCATCGCCAACTTCGACGTGGGCTCCCTCCTCCACCGCCAGCGCGATAATCGCGCCGGGCATCGGAGCTTGGATGACCCCGGAGCCGCCGCCGTCGGCTTCGGCACCGGTGGTGACTACCTCGGTACGAGGCAGCACCCACGTGCCGTGGGCACCGGCGACGACGTATTCCTCATGGTTCGCCAATCCCGCATTGTCGATGGTCTCAACTAGGAAGTGCTGTGCGACGCCATCGCGGACGATACGCAAGCGCTCTCCGTCGCGGTAGACGGAAACTTTGTAGTTCCGCGGCTCCGGGATGTCGGTGTCTTCGTTCTCCGCTTCGGCCGACAGACCTGCGACTACGTCACCGACAATGACGTCAGCACTCGCCGGGGTGCCCACAATCGAAATCAGTCGTGAGTCCTCCCCTGCCCCGAAGCGAATGCGCTGTGCGGCTGGCGCACTGGCACGCCAGCCATCCGGGGTGAGCCACGGTGAGTCGATGGCTTCTTCAAAGCGGGTGGTCAACCAGTTCATCGCGGCGGCGAGATACACATCGTCTGGGGTATCGGTGGTGGCGAAGCCCTCCGCAACGCGGTCGAGAAGCCCTGTGTCCAGGTCGCCGGCGCGAACCTCAGGGATGTTTAGCAGGTAGCGGCAGAAATCGATATTGACTCCGACACCTGCAACAACGGTGTCTCCCAAAGCCTGATCCAGTCGCTCCAGCGCCTGCTCACGGTTTTCACCGTGAGAGATGATTTTCATCAGCATCGGGTCATAGAGCGAGGAGACCTCCGAGCCGTCGACGATGCCGGAATCGACTCGAATGCCTGCCCCGCTGGGCTCGACGACGCGCGTGACCGTGCCACCAGTGGGCAGGAATCCCGCCGCTGGGTCCTCGGCGTACACGCGAGCTTCAATCGAGTGCCCGGTAAGCGTCACGTCTTCCTGCGCGACCGGCAGTGGGCGTCCCGAGGCAATGTCAACCTGCAGTGCCACCAGATCCAGGCCAGTGACCTGCTCAGTGACGGGGTGCTCAACCTGCAGACGCGTGTTCATCTCCATAAAGAAGAACGACGACGGGTCCTTCGCCGGCACAATGAACTCCACCGTGCCCGCGCCGACATAGCCAACCGAACGGGCCGCGTCACAGGCCGCTTCACCAATTGCGCTTCGAGTTTCCTCATCCAGCAGAGGGCTCGGCGCTTCCTCAATGACTTTCTGATGACGTCGCTGCAGCGAGCACTCACGCTCACCCAGGTGGATTACATTGCCGTGCTTGTCTGCAAGAATCTGCACCTCAATGTGTCGCGGGGTGTCGACAAAGTGCTCGATGAAAAGGGAGTCATCGCCGAAGGCACCCGCCGCTTCACGACGAGCTGTTGCGAGCGCAGCCGGCAGGTCAGCCGCGTTTTCCACACGGTGCATACCCTTGCCGCCACCGCCTGCCGATGGCTTAATCAGTACTGGAAAGCCAATCGATGGGGCTGCCTCAATGAGGTCCTCGTCGCTAAGCCCTGGGCGAGACAGTCCCGGCACGGTGGGAACATCCCGAGCTTCGACGGCGGCGCGGGCGGAAATCTTATCGCCCATGGTGTTGATGGCGCTGGCCGGTGGGCCGATGAATTCGATGCCTGCTTCCTCACAGGCAGTGGCGAAGTCTGCGTTTTCAGACAGGAAGCCGTAACCGGGGTGAATTCCGTCTGCGTTACAGCGGCGAGCGGCATCGATAATCTTGTCGATGACCAGGTATGACTCGCGTGCCGGGGATGGACCAATGTGGATGGCCATATCGGCCATGCGGACGTGTGGAGCGTCCGCGTCGGCGTCCGAGTAGACCGCGACGGAGCGAATACCGTTGTCACGAAGAGTGCGGATAATGCGGCAGGCGATCTCCCCGCGGTTTGCGACCAATACGGTACTCAGGCTGCCGCCAGCTGCGTGGGGCTGCGTGTTGTGCGCTGTCATGTGCCCTTTCATTTCCTTTCCAGAAAAAGCGGTGTCAAGATTTTTAGCGGGTTACTACATGCGGAAGACGCCGAAGCCCTGTTCATCCAGGGGTGCGCCACTTGCCACATCGAGGGCCATACCGAGAATTCGACGGGTATCTGCGGGATCGATGACACCGTCATCCCACAGGCGAGCCGATGAGTAATAGCAGTGCGACTGGCGTTCAAACTGGCTGCGAATCGGAGCTTCGAACTCCTCCTGCTCCTCCTGTGACCAGTTCTCACCCGAGCGTTCAATCTGGTTGCGGCGGACCGTTGACAACGTCATCGCCGCCTGCGGACCACCCATGACAGAGATGCGAGCATTCGGCCACATCCAGAGGAAGCGCGGCGAATAGGCGCGACCGCACATGGAGTAGTTGCCGGCACCGAAGGCACCACCGATGACGACGGTGAACTTGGGCACGCGGGTGGTGGCCACGGCATTGACCATCTTGGCGCCGTGCTTTGCGATACCGCCGGCCTCGTATTCGCGACCGACCATGAAGCCCGTGGTGTTCTGCAGGAATACCAGTGGGATGCCACGCTGATCACACAGCTCGATGAAGTGCGCGCCCTTCTGCGCGGACTCGGCAAAGAGGATGCCGTTGTTGGCGATAATGCCAACGCGGTGGCCGTGGATGCGAGCGAAAGCAGTGACCAAGGTGGTGCCGAATTCTGCCTTGAACTCCTGGTACTGGCCACCGTCAACGATGATTTCGATAACCTCGTGGACGTCGTAAGGCACCTTGGCATCGACGGGGACAACATCGTAGAGATCGGTCTGGTTACGAGTCGGGGCGACAGTGGGCTCGGTGTCCCACGGAACCTCTGGGTCCTTCGGCAGAGTGGCGACGATATCGCGGACGCGACGCAGCGCGTCAGCGTCGTTGACAGCTAGGTGGTCGGTAACTCCAGAGGTCTTGGAGTGCAGTTCGCCGCCGCCGAGGTCCTCTGGGGTGACATCTTCACCAGTTGCCGCCTTAACCAATGGCGGGCCGGCAAGGAAGATGGTGCCCTGGTTTTTCACAATGACCGCTTCGTCGCTCATTGCCGGCACGTACGCGCCACCGGCAGTACACGACCCCATCACAGCTGCAATCTGTGGGATGCCGCGAGCAGAGAGGTTGGCCTGGTTGTAGAAGATGCGACCGAAGTGGTCGCGATCCGGGAAAACTTCATCCTGATTGAGCAGCATGGCTCCACCGGAGTCCACCAGGTAAATGCACGGCAGGTGGTTGAGGCTGGCAATCTCCTGTGCGCGCAGGTGCTTCTTAACAGTCAGTGGGTAGTACGTCCCGCCGGAGACGGTTGCGTCATTGGCAACGACTAGGCAGCGACGGCCTTCGATGATGCCGATACCGGCGATGACGCCAGCAGCAGGAACCTTGCCACCGTACATTTCGTGAGCGGCCAGGGGCGCAACCTCAAGGAAAGGGCTACCGGGGTCAAGCAACTGATTAATGCGCTGACGCGGCAGCAGCTTGCCTCGAGAGATATGACGGGCACGAGCGCGTTCGGAACCACCTCGTGCAGTTGTACTGAGCAGTTCCTTGAGCTCTGCAACAAGCTCTTCGTGGCGCTGCCGGTTGGTCAATGCTGGGGCGTGAGTCATGGGCGAAATACTTTCCGTTAATGACTATTAACTTTCTTTCCGGAAAGATTAGTGTGACCCCAGTCACCTCACAAGATATTTTGTTTTATAGACCACACTTCCACCCCCGCCAGGTCGCCAACCGGCCTACAATAGCCAGAATCCACCCAGGTAGACACCCAATCTGCACGTCGGTAAAACTTTTTCCACAGAATCTGTTTCGGGGGTGAATTCATCCCTTCATGTGCATCCACCGCCCCACACAACAAAGCCGCCTGCCCTCACACTGCATAACAGCAGCGAGGTCAAACGGCTGAAAAATTAATTCCCATTATTGGTTTTTTGATTCCCATGGCAGCGAGAGCCATATCGAAGGCATTTTCCCTGGTAGCCTCCGGACCTGCCCACTTGAGCACATGCCTGGAAGAGTTAATCAAACCAGCGGTTAGCTGCACTTTAAGCTGTGCATCATCGGAGCTGAGTTCGGGTTGCAGCTCCCGCAGCGCATCCACCCACATAACCATGTAAAGCCGCTGTAAGGAGCGCACTTTTGCGCTCTGCTCTGGCGCTAGATTTCCACCTTCCCGCTCTTGGACACGAATACGGTCGGGCTCGGTTACAGCAAAGTGCACATGATGCTCGAGCAGCCCCTTGAGCGTTTCCGCCGGCCCCCAGTCATTACTCTTTGCACGGTCAAGTACTGCTCTAGCGCCGTCGACAAGCCGGATGGAAATATCAATCAGAATCTGTGCCAACAACTCTTCTTTGCCGCTGAAATAGCGGTAAAGAGCTGGGCCCGAAATGCCGACAGCAGAGCCGACATCCTCCAACCGAGTCTGATGAAACCCTCGGTCGGCAATAATCGCGGCGGCAGCGGAGAGAATCTCTGCCTCCCGACGCTGCCTTGCTTCGGCTCTACGTGACATAAACCCTTATGTTAAACGTGTTTGCACGCGAGCGTCTGGGAATCTTTTCACATAGAAAACCGCCGAGACACCAGCTGGCACCTCGGCGGTTAACGCTCTACCCGCAAAAGGGACATAGCGGGCAAAGGATTATCGGGAAAGGAACTAGTGGAAGAAGTGGCGAGTACCAGTCATGTACATGGTGACGCCAGCTTCCTTGGCAGCAGCGATGACCTCTTCATCACGGATGGAGCCGCCCGGCTGAACAACTGCCTTCACACCGGCATCAATCAGGACCTGCAGGCCGTCAGCGAACGGGAAAAAGGCATCGGACGCAGCGTAGGAACCTTCAGTACGGTTTTCACCGTCGGCAAGCGTATTCGCGCGCTCAACGGCGAGCTTTGCGGAGTCCACACGGTTGACCTGGCCCATACCGACACCGACAGTGGCGTTGTTCTTGGACAGCAAAATGGCGTTGGACTTCACAGCGCGGACGGAGCGCCACGCAAACTCGAGCTCAGCCAGCTCTTCGGTGGATAGAGCCTCACCTGTGGCCAGCTCCCAGTTCTCCGGCTTGTCGCCCTCTGCCTGGTAAGTATCCGGATCCTGGGTGAGCAGACCGCCGGAAATGAACTTATTCTCAGTAGTCGGTGCTTCATACTCGGCGACGAGGATGCGCAGATTCTTCTTGGCCTTCAGGACCTCAACGGCACCATCTTCGTAGGACGGAGCGACGATGACCTCGGTGAAGATGTCCTTGACCTGCTCGGCCATCTCTACGGAAACCTCGCGGTTGACTGCGATGACGCCACCGAATGCGGACATCGGGTCACATGCGTGGGCAGCACGGTGAGCTGCGGCGATGGACTCGTCCGAGACTGCGATGCCGCACGGGTTAGCGTGCTTGATAATCGCCACACACGGACGCTCGTGATCCCAGGCTGCACGCCATGCGGCGTCGGCATCCTGGTAGTTGTTGTACGACATCTCCTTGCCGTTGAGCTGCTCGGCGTTTGCCAGGCCCTTGGTGCCGATACGGGTCAGAGTTGCCGACTGGTGAGAGTTCTCGCCGTAGCGCAGCGGAGTCGGAGCATTCTCCTCAGCGCCACCGAGCTGCTCAACAAACCAGCTGGACACAGCTGCATCGTAGTCAGCGGTGTGCAAGAAGGCGTCGCGAGCAAACTCGCGGCGCTGCTCCAGGGTGAAGCCCCCCTCCTTCACGGCGGCAGCGACATCGCCGTAGCGAGCCGGGTCGACCACGATGGCAACCGACGGGTGGTTCTTCGCCGCAGCGCGAACCATCGACGGGCCTCCGATGTCAATCTGCTCCACACACTCGTCGTAGGAAGCGCCCGAGGCAACGGTCTCCCGGAACGGGTACAGGTTAACGACAACGAGCTGAAAGGCCTCCACGCCGAGCTCCTTCAGCTGAGCCAGGTGGTCTTCCTTGCGAGTATCCGCCAGAATGCCAGCGTGAACGCGCGGGTGCAGCGTCTTCACACGACCCTCGAGGCATTCCGGGAAACCTGTGAGATCCTCGACCGGAGTGACAGGCACACCAGCTGCGGCAATCTTGCCGGCAGTGGAACCAGTGGAAACGATTTCCACGCCCGCCTCGTGCAGGTTACGAGCCAGCTCCTCGAGGCCGGTCTTGTCGTAGACGCTAATCAGAGCGCGCTTGATGGGTTTACGCTGCGTGTTGTCGTTGGTCATTTCAGATAAGCCTTTCGTCCGTCACGCTCAATTCCGTGATCGGCTATCGAGTGCAATACATCAACCAGGAGTCGGCGTTCGACAACCTTGATTCGTTCGTGCAGAGTCTCCACCGTGTCGTCGTCCTCGACGGCCACTGGCTGTTGCGCCAGAATCGGCCCGGTGTCCACTCCATTATCAACGATATGCACGGTCGTGCCGGTGACCTTCACCCCATAGTCAAGTGCATCCGGTACCGCACGCGCCCCTGGAAAGGACGGCAGCAGCGCTGGGTGCGTATTAATAATGCGATTGCTGTAGGCCGCTACAAAGGATGGCCCCAGAATGCGCATGAAACCCGCCGAGACAACGATATCCGGCGAAAAACTGTTCACGGCCTCTAAAACACGAACATCCCAGCCTTCTCGGTCCTTCTTCGCCTCAGCGTCGAAAGGCACCTGGAAAGTTGGGATGTCAAAGTCTTGAGCCCTCTTCAGCGCCGGACAATCCTTGTCCGAACCAACCGCGACAATCTGAACCTTTTCAGCGTCCAGCATTTCTAGCATCGACTGCAAAAGCGAGCCCAGGCCAGAGGCCAGGACTACGATGCGGAGCTGTTTGTTAGAGGAAGTATCGTGCGAATTTTCTGCGACGGGCTGTGCTTCAGTCACGGCGTTTAGCTTACCCAGCCCGGCATGGACCCCAAATTCCGCTCCCCCTAAGTTGGCTTAGCCGCTTTCTCAGCTCTTTTCGCTTGACGACGGTTCCCCGTCGCCACCCTCCTCGGGGTCGTCGGCATCTTCTTCCACGTCCGCGTCTTCTTCCGCGGCATCGTCAGAATCAGCAGCATCCTCAGAGATCGCTATAACCTCCCCATCGACGATTTCCTCAGACTCCTCGGCTTCCCCAGATTCGTCGACATCATCCGAGCCTTCAGCCTCGGCTGCTTCGTCTGCATCTCCATCAGACTCCGCGGGGAACTTCTCAGCGGCCACTTCAGGAACGTCATTGTCCCTGCCCATGGATGGCACACCCGTCATCGCGACAACCACGATTGCGCCTGGTACGACCAGCCAGATTGAACCCAACAGCCCGGTCAGCCACCACGAGGCACCAGCCCAACCAAAGATTCCGACCTCTCCACCCAGCAACCAGGCCAGCATCATAAGGAATACCGCTGACCACACAGCGCTGATGACAACATTGAGGTACGGCTGCTTCGGCGTACTGCTCTTCAGGTATGCCACAACTCGCCATGCTGCAATTGCTGCCGGTAGAACAATGAGCACTCCAAATGCCCAGTGGGTAAGCGACTGCGGCATAGCCGCCAGAATCGGAAGCGGCGGCAGTTGCGCGGGATGCACCGCAAAGAGTCCGGCCTCAGCCGGCCCAAAGGTCACCTTTCCGCCCACCAGCACACCGACAGCTCCAAAGGCGACATTCGGCAAATAGAGCAACGACAGTCCGCTAACCGCGAGGTTCTCTCCAGCGGTGTCCGTGATTGAGAAGGCCTCTGACACCAACTCTCGATGCCAGATCAGGGAAATCACCGTCAGCACCACACCGGCGAGCCACAGCCATGCCACATAGCTGCCAGCCAGACGCGCCGACCCAAGCAACCACTCCGGCAACTTCCGGCGCAGCAGCAGGGCACGCAGTAGCCTTTGCCCCATCCCCAGCACTAAGGCCACAAGGTTTACGAGCAGCGTGGCCGCAATCGCAATGCCAAAACTGGGGGTCTGAACGCGGGGAAACACCTTCGATGCGTCGTAAAGCATGAGCCACGCGATAATCGTGAGCACGATGGGCGCACCCAAATACGAACCAGCCAGTGCGCGCACATCTTTGATGCTGATACGGTCGGCGACCTCGCGGCGCACACGCCAGGCAATGAATGTCACCATCACCATCGCAGGCAGCGCTGGCGCGAGCCCCAGCGTCGTACCGTTGAAGCGGAACGGCGCGAGGTTGAACATCATCCACAGCGACGCAATACTCGCCGGCAGCGGCGACAAACCAGCACCATGCATGATGACACCAATGAGCGCTACCGAAACGATGAACAGCAACACGGCACCATAGGAACCGGCAACGGACAGAGCAAACCGGCGCGCACGGGGCGAGCTCAACACACGACGAATACCCGGCAGCTGTCCGATGCGTGACGACGCCCCGGGGCCTCCCGCTGTCGTCTTCGTGGCAGTGCCACCGCCAGCGGCTGAACCTGCGCTGCGCGCGCCCCCTGTTTGACCGGCTTGCGTGTTTTGCCATGCACGGGTGGTGTGCTCGCTGCGGACAGCGCGGCCATTACCACCGCTGCCGCCGGTGCGGCTTCGCCGGTTTCGATCGCTACTGGAGGAACCTCTCCGCGAATCCGCGCCTTTCACAGTGACATCGCCCTTCCCGCGTCTCATGATTACCGGCTGACTTCCTCACCTATACAGACAGACCTATATAGATAAAACGGCGCGCAGGGGCGCGTCACAGCCATGGCCATATAGTGCCATATATACAACGCCTCTTTGTTCAGGCATTGCGGAACCCGGACCCGAACGTGAAGATTGTCTCCGCGAAAGCCGGCAGATGAATTTTCTACCACTTCAGTAACATCCATGCGCCCCCATGATTAAGGGCTCTCTACCGAAAACTTCGGAAAGCACATCGCTTTTCCCATGTCAGACGCACAAACCATGGGACAGTTTCTACAACAACTTCACATACCTACTGAATAGAAACTAACAAAACGGTAAACATTTTCTCGGGGCGCGGGTTGCTTGCCGTATATCGAACCGTTATTATCTCAGGAGTTAGATAACAGTTGGGTTACAAAGAGTTTGTCAGCAGGGAGATTGAAGTGACGTTTTTGAATGCTCGTCGCGGAGGCGGAAAGCACCGCAAGGTAGAGATTTCCGCAACTTCTCGCGCAGCACTGGTCGCGCTATCCGCTTCGACAATCGCATCATCCAATGCGATTGCCCATGCAGCTGAAACCGATAACCAGGCTCCGGAGAACTCGGCTTCCACTCAGACCCGAGCTGCTCAGCCGAAGAACAATGCTCCGATGGTGCTGGCTTCTAGCTCCTTCAACCCGAGCACCAACCTCAGCGCTCACCTCGCTACTGCCCTGCAGTACAACCAGGAGCGCGTTGCCCGCGATCAGGCCGCTCGTGCACCGAAGCTGTCCATCCCGACTGTGGGTCTGCTGACCTCCCCGTTCGGTCCGCGCTGGGGCACCTTCCACTACGGTGTCGACCTGGCTAACGTCACTAACACCCCAATCATGTCTGTTATGGACGGCACCATTATCGACGCCGGTCCGGCTCAGGGCTACGGTCAGTGGATTCGCGTTCGCCACGACGACGGTTCTGTTTCTGTCTACGGCCACATCGAGTCCATCTACGTCACTGTTGGTGAATATGTCCGCGCTGGCCAGGTTATCGCCGGCATGGGTAACCGTGGCTTCTCCACCGGTACTCACCTGCACTTCGAAATCCACCCGGATGGCACCACTCCGGTTGACCCGGTGACCTGGTTCATCCAGCGTGGCCTGAGCCTGAACTAATCTTGCATTTTTAAAGCCCTGCACTCATCGAGTGCAGGGCTCCTCTGATTAATTTTCCAGAAACCGCTATCCCCGCAGGTACTGGGGATTTACTCTTGACACATGTCCGAAACTAAAACTTTCCGCATGTGGAAGAAGATGGCTGCGACCCCGGTCGTCGGCAAGCGTTTATTTTCCTTGACTGCCGCGTTGACGGCACCATATTTCCGCACAATCTGCCCCAGGCTAGAGACTATGCAGCCGGGACTGGCGATAGCACATATGCCCGCCTGGTGGGGCGTGCGCAATCACATTAAGTCTGTACACGCGATTGCGGCGTGTAACCTCGCTGAGTTCGCGATGGGCATGCTGTGTGAGGCCAGCGTGCCGACGACGCACCGCTGGGTACCAAAGGGCATGACGACGAACTACAAGCGAATCTCCGTTGGCGGCCTGACGGCTGTCGCCAAGGCTGAGTTGCCGGACTTTTCCACCATTACCCCGGAGACCGGTGGTGTGGACCTCCCCGTCCACATCGTTTTGACCGATGCCAACGGCACTGAAGTGCAAGATGCCACTATCAACTGCTGGGTGACTGCGAAGAAGCCGAAGTAGCGGTGCGCGGATTAGTCGCTCCCCTTCCGGCCACCTCGGCCAGCCCGGCCAGCCCACGTGTGTCCATATTCTTTTACAGCTTCTCCATGGGCACGCCGCCGATTAGCATCATGCGGACCTTACCTGCGGAGCCAAAGTCAATCATCGCAGTTGCGCGGGGTGCGACCCCCTGGACTTCCAGCACCGTACCCAAGCCGTACTTGTCGTGAACAACCTTGTCACCGGGCTCTAAGTGGAGGACCTGATTCTTCTTCCGGGATGACGTACCCGAGCTGGTCGACCCACCCGAACCTGTGCCAAAGCCCGAGCTAGAGCCGAAGCCAGACGAGGAACCTCGGCCACGGCCAAAGGCGCTTCCCGCGCCGTAGCCACCGGAGCCATAACCTCCAGAATCTGCGCCCCAGCTGCGAGCCGGAGCATCACGCAGCCAGTCGATTAGATCGCTTGGCACCTCGCCCAGGAAGCGGGAGGGCGGATTGTTCTGTGGCGAGCCCCACGAGGAACGGGTCACTGCGCGCGTGAGGTACAGCTGCTTGCGAGCACGAGTGATACCGACATAGGCCAGGCGCCGCTCTTCGGCTAGTTCCTTCGGGTCGCCCAGCGCACGCAGGTGCGGGAATAGCCCGTCTTCCCAGCCGATGAGGAATACGACCGGGAACTCCAGGCCCTTGGCTGTGTGCAGGGTCATCAGCGTCACGACACCGGTGTCATCATCTGGGATTTGGTCCGCGTCCGCCACCAGCGAGACTCGCTCGAGGAATGCCTGCAGGCTTCCCGGCTCCGCCTCCCCATCGTTGTCGAAGTCAGCTGTGAAATCGCGTGCGAGCTCGGTGGCAATCCCAGATTCCACCTCGGACACGCCGCCAGCATCCGCTCCAGAAGCAGTCTCTTCATCTTCGTGCACATCAGCGCTGATATCCACCGACGACATCATCCGTGCCTCCGCAGAAAACTCCCGTGCAACGCTGACAAGCTCATTGAGGTTATCCAGACGGGTGGCATCTTGCGGATCATTGGAGCGCTCGAGCTCCGACTTATACCCGCTGCGATCAATAATCGCGTTGACCAAGTCACCGATATCAGCCAAGTCGCCGGATGCCATATCCGCTGCCAGGCCATCAATCATCTCGACGAATGCCGCCATCGCCTTTCGACTCCGCGCTGCCACCGCTGGCACCTTGCCCTCAGCTACCGCACGCAAGGCGGCGCCAAAAGAGCAACGCTCATCTTCGGCGTAGAGCGACACATGGGCAACCGCGCGGTCACCAATTCCGCGCCGCGGCGTATTGATAATGCGGCGAAGCGAAACATCATCGTCGAAGTTCTCAATCACCCGCAGGTACGCGACGATATCGCGTACTTCCTTGCGCTCATAGAACCTCGTACCACCAACCACCGTGTACGGCACACCCATGCGAATGAAGACATCCTCTAACGCACGGGAGGAATTATTGGTGCGGTAGAAAATCGCCACATCCGAGTACGAGTACGGCCCATAGTCGACCAATTGCTCAATCTCATTGGCAATAAACCGAGCCTCATCGTGCTCGTTGTCCGCCACGTATCCCTTAATCTTGCCGCCCTCACCGAGGTCGGTCCACAGCTTCTTCTCCCGGCGATTCTCATTGCGCGCAATCAACGCATTGGCCGCCGACAGAATCGTCTGCGTGGAACGGTAGTTCTGCTCCAGCAGAATCGACGTGGCCTCCGGATAGTCCGTCTCAAACTCCTCAATATTGCGAATAGTCGCACCACGGAAGGCATAAATGGACTGATCCGAATCACCCACCACACACAGCTCGCTCGGGGGCACATCTCCGCCAGGCTTGCCGACGAGCGCCGAGACCAGAACATACTGCGCGTGGTTGGTGTCCTGGTACTCGTCCACCAACACATGCCGGAAGCGGCGGCGGTAGTACTCCGCAACCTGTGGATGCTTGGTGAAAATCCGGACAACCTCACCAATCAGGTCGTCGAAATCCACGGCATTGGCCGCCCGCAGTCTGGCTTGATACTCCAGGTAGACCCGTGCAACAACATCATCAAAAGGATTGCGCGTCGTCGACGCGTCCGCGATGGCCTTCTCCGGGTCGATCAATTCATTCTTGAGATTAGAAATACGCGAAGAGAGCACCCGGCCGGTGAACTTCTTAGTGTCCAAGTCCATGTCTTTGGCAATCATGGACAGCAGCCGTCGGGAGTCATCCGAATCATAAATAGAGAAATTGGAATTAAGCCCCGGCACGAGCGCGTGCTGCATGCGCAGGATGCGCACACACATGGAGTGGAACGTGGAGACCCACATACGCCGCGCTTGGTCACCGACTAGGCCCGCCACGCGCTCGCGCATTTCAGCTGCAGCCTTATTAGTAAAGGTGATGGCCAAGATCTGACTCGGCAGCACTCCACGCGCACCAATCAGGTATGCGATTCTGCGCGTCAGCACAGCCGTCTTACCTGAACCGGCACCAGCCACAATCAACAGTGGCGACCCAATATGTTCCACTGCCTGGCGCTGCTGTGGATTCAACCCCTCCAGCAACGGCTCTGGATCAAAACTGGGCCCGAAACCGCCACCATAGCCTGCACCCGGCCCGCCAAAACCGGCGGCACCACCGGGCGAGCTATTGCTACCAGCTCCGGCGAAGTTGCCAAACCCACCATGGCCAGTGCCAGCACGATTGTCACCGCCATGATTGTCGCCACCATGACCATCGTCAGCATTGAAGGACCCGAACAGCATTCCAGTTTCATTTCCCATGATGGCTACTACAGTAGCCGAGCCCCCGGATTGGACTGTTCGAATCCTTTGGCACAATAAGAACTATGAGCGAAAACCCGGCGGACACTCCCACCGCACACACCGACACCTCCGACGGCGCTGAGCGCAGCCAGCAAGCTGCGGCGGTGTCCCCTTTCGAGGTCCGCACCCCCACCGGCACAGATGACCCATTGAGCTCTGCGGAAATCGAACAGTACCGCAAGGAAATCAACCGCCTCGACGGGCTGATTATCGATGCTATTCAGCGCCGCACCGCAATCAGCAAGGCCGTCGGCAAAACCCGCCTGGGATCTGGTGGCACGCGGCTCGTGCACGGCCGAGAGGTGCAGATTATCAACGAGTTCCGCGACGCACTTGGCCCAGAGGGACCGGCAATCGCGTCGGCTCTATTGCGCATGGGGCGCGGCCGCCTGGGCTAGCTCCCCCATCAGCTGCGTATCCAGCTAGCCTTCCAAGGAAATCAGCTTTTCCTCGAGAAACTCATTGATACCGGTAAAGCCGCCCTCACGGCCAAGACCGGACTGCTTGACACCGCCGAACGGCGCCGACGGGTCCGACAGCGAGCCCTTATTGACCGCAACCATGCCGGACTCCAATGCCTCCGCCGCACCGAGCGCCTTAGTCAGGTTCTCGCTGAACACATACGCAGCCAGACCAAAGATCGTGTCATTTGCCTGCTCAATCGCGTGCTCATCGTCCGTGAAGGTTGTCACTGCAACCACCGGACCGAAAATCTCTTCGCGGACAATATCCGCATCCTCGGGCACATCGGTCAGAACTGTGGGTTCGAAGAAGTAGCCGTCGGAAAGCACGCCTCCGAGATCCGGAATCTTGCCGCCACACTCAACCTTCGCACCGCGCTTGACCGCATCGTCGACTAGGTCACGGACCTTTTCCTGCTGATCGCGCAGCGCGAGTGGGCCAAGATCCGTGGCACGATCGGTACCCTCGCCCAACTTCAGTTCCGCAAAACGCTTGACGACGCCCTCGACGAACGCATCCTTCTTGGATTCATGAACAATGAAGCGGTTCGGGGCGATACATACCTGGCCGCCATTGCGGAGCTTGCCGTCGCTAACTGCCTGCACGGCCTTATCGACGTCGCCGTCGGAGAGAATGACAAACGGCGCGTTGCCTCCGAGCTCAAGGGAGACCTTCATCGAGGTCTCCGCAGCCTTGGCTGCGAGCATCTGGCCGACTTCGGTGGAGCCGGTGAAAGTGAATTTGCGCAGGCGATCATCGGATAGCAGGGCCGAGACATTGGACGAGTGCCCCGTCGGCAGGACGGAGACGACACCTGCGGGGACGCCGGCTTCGACAAGCAGCTTGCCGAGGTAGAGCATGGTCAGCGGGGTCTTGGACGCGGGCTTAATGATGATTGGGCAACCTGCGGCGAGGGCTGGAGCGATCTTGCGTGTACCCATAGCCAGCGGGAAGTTCCACGGCGTAATAGCTAGCACCGGACCGACCGGCTGGTTAATAACCGCGACTCGCGAGGTTCCGTTCGGGGAGATTCGGTAATCACCGGAGATACGCACGGCTTCCTCGGCGAACCAGCGGAAGAACTCACCGCCGTAAGAAACTTCGCCCTTGGAATCCGGTAGTGCGCGTCCCATCTCCAGGGACTGCAGCTGGGTCAGCTTGTCTGCGTCGCGGCGAATGAGCTCAAAAGCGCGGTAAAGGATTTCGCTGCGTTTGCGGGGCGGGATTGCCTTCCACTCCGCCTGGGCTGCGACGGCGTCGTCAAGCGCCTGCTTCGCGTCCTCTTCAGTGGCAGAAGCGACCTTGACCAGTGGTTTGTCGGTGGCGGGGTTAATGACGTCGAAGGTCTCACCGTTCGACGCAGCGCGGAACTCGCCGCCGAGGAGAAGACCTGTGGGGACATCTTTGAGGATGTTGTCGTAATCAGGAGTGAAATCAGTCATATTTTCCAGGGTAGGCGTGGAGGCGAATCTCGTCAGAACTATTCCCATCGGCACTCCTTCATATCTAGGAAGCAATAGCCAAAAGGAGTAAGCGAACGAGATTAGCCGCCAAAAACTTGGACTTATAAAACAAAATTACCCCTCCTTTCCCACCCCTTTCACCGCTTTACAACACCTCCATATTGGGGGATGTTAGTTCTTTTTCCATACTCAAAACCCCGAGAAAGCCCTCAACAAAGTTAACCCTAAAGTGGCAATTGAAGGTGTTACACCAGTGTTCACCTCAAGCGTTTTTCCTGGTCAGACAAACTTAGCCGAGCGCACAGTGTGCTTTATTGCGATATGGTAACAATCGCCATATGACAACTGGACCTATCCTGACGTCGGCATCAACCTAGTTCACCAATCGTTCACGAGTTCGCAATATATCCATAAGCATAACTACTTCTAGGGGTAACTAAATAGACACCCAGACCCCGATGAAGAAGCTGGCTGCCTGCGGATGGCGACCCCATCGACGATTTCTCAGCAAGGAAATTGCATGCGCATAAATAAGAAGATTGCGTCAGTGGCCTCGGCAGGCGTGCTACTGATTAGCGGTGCCGTCGTTCTGCCACAAGCCATGGCTGCAAACAAGACAGCAACCATGTCGGTGACCTGTACTGCGAGTGACATCCCCCTTATCGGTAGTACCGACTTCAGCGTGGGCGATGTCAACATCAATGTCGAGGCGCCAGAAAAAGTCACGGTCGGCGAAGAGTTCGAAACTACGTTTTCGATTGATCCCGTCAAAGCTGATCTGTCAGGCCTTCCTATGGGAGCCACCATTACAGAGGCTTGGCGGCTAAAGCTCGATCTGCAGCTTCCTCCGAACCTGACTAACGTCACCACCTCAATTGACGAATCCAATGCAAACTTGAAGGGCATCAAGGCTCTAAAGGTGAACGACAGCGGAAACGTCGATCCCAACGGTGAATTCATCCGTCTGACAAGTGCAGATAACGCCACCATTGGAAATGGTCCAAACTCAAAGTCTGCCCCCGGCGGTGTCAGCTACCGTCCTTCCGGGAAAACTCTCGAGCTTTCATTCCCTACAATCACGCTCAAAGCAACGGCCACCGCTCCTGGCAACCTGGATTTCGGTGTCCGCACCAAGGGCCAAGCTGGCTCTCACAACAATGACCAGAACTTCCTGACCCTCGGTGCATCGGTCAAGGTTTCGGTATTCAAGCCGAATGTAACTGCTCGTTGTTCTCCACGTACTGCGGCAGACGCACCACTCGATGAGCGCGCATCCCGCTTGATTTCAATTGAGGCCGAAGACCAAAAGCCGGCACAGGACACCTCTGTTGCCCTGACTGCCCCGGAGGCCACAGCGGGCAAGCCCACCGAACTGACCGCCACCGTCTCCCCTGCTGAAGCAACCGGCACCGTCGTGTTTAAGTCCGGTTCCATGACCTCCGCCGCAATTGAGGTGGAAAACGGCAAGGCCACAACCCAGATGACCTTCCCGGAGGCCGGCACCCACCCGGTCACCGCAACCTTCACTCCAGCCGATGCCGCGAAGTTCAACGCTTCCTCGGGTCAGCAGGACATCACCGTCGAAGGCCAGGACGCAGGCCTGCAGCTGCAGGCTCCTGACACCGTCAACGCCGCCGATGGTACCGTCGATGTCACCGCAAAGGTCGATGCCAACGCTGAGGGCACCGTCGAGTTTTCGCTTGGCGACGGCTCCGTCGTCAGCCAAAAGGTCACCAACGGTGAAGCAACTGCGTCACTGCCCATTGGTGATGCAACTGGCGCCTCCGAATTGAAGGCAGTGTTCAAGCCTGCAACCGGTTCTCCGTTCAAGACTGCAACTGCGACGAAGAACGTCACTATTGAGGCCGCGGCCCACACGACCATGGCTCTGACTGCAGAGGGTGAGGCCACCGTCGGTCAGCCAGCAACTGTGGTTGCCCATATCACTCCGTCGGAAGGCACTACTGAGGCCAAGGGCGAAGTGACCTTTACATACGACGGCGCAGAAAACAAGGTCGAGGTACAGGACAACAAGGCTGTTCTCGAACTGACTCCTGAAACTGCGGGCGAGTTGGTCATTACCGCCAACTACGCTCCTGTCGACCGCACCCAGAGTGCCGCTACCGCAGAGACCACCCTGACCGTTGCAGAGAAGGTAGACCCCCAGGCTAGTGTTTCCCTCAATGTCGCTCTTCCGGGGTCGATTGAAAAGGGTAAGCCGGTCGATGCAACTGTGACCGTTACCCCAGATAACGCCACGGGCACGGTATCGACGATGGTGGAAGGTAAGAAGGTCGAGGCTGAGGTCGTCAACGGCACCGCTACGCTGCCACTGACCTTCACCGAGACCGGTGCTAAGAGGCTGACGTTCACCTTCACCCCAACCGATGCCAAGAAGTTCACCGATGCCTCCAACTCCGCAGACATCACTGTCACGGATCCGGGCGAAGTCATGCCGGAAGAGCCTGGTGAACCGGGCGAGTCGGGTGAGCCGGGCGACAACCAAGGCGACGACACTCCAGGTGACGAAGCTCCGACTATCCCCGAGGAGATCAACGACGTAGTCATCACCCCGGGTGAGGCCCTTCAGGGTGACATCGTTCTCGGCAAGGTCGAGGGTAAGACGGCAAATGTCACCGTCGCAGATGCCGACGGCAAGGGTGTGTTCGGCACGCTGAAGGTGCTTGTCGACGGCAAGCCTGCCCAGCTCAACGGCGAGGACGCTGAAATCAGCGTCGTCGGCGGCAAGGCCAAGTGGATTATGGACATCTTCGACGCGGGTAAGCATGTCGTGACTCTGCAGTTCTTCGACACTAACAGCGTACTGAAGGGTTCGAAGAACGTCGAGGTCAACGTCCGAAACGTTGAAGTTGATCCCAGCAATATCTCCAACTAAGCGACACAGTAGTAGACGCTGATACAGAAAAGAGTTGACACAATGCGATTTTCCAAGCGCATTCCTGCAACTGTGCTCGCAGTTGCGACAGCCAGCGCTCTAGTCCTGGCTCCGGCTACAACCGGTTCTCCGTTCGCTCCGCAGGCACAGGCTCAGGAGCAGTCCTCCCCAGCTTCGCCTATCTCAAAAACTGTTAACACCGGTGCTCCCGCCACGACTGTCTGGGGCGGAAAACTCGATACGGATCTCAGTAACTTCGGATCAGTATCGGTTTCCTACCCGGAAAACGTTGAGGCAGGCGAAACCTTCGAGGTCACCATCCAGCCGGGTGCTTTGAGCACAAAACGCGAGCAGATTGGTCGTATCAAGTACGACATTGCTCTTCCGGCGAATGCGGCCATCACCAGCATGACCGCTTCCGACGGCAGCGGATTTGGCACCATCGGTCGCAGCTCCACCACTGCCTACACGGTCATTCGGGTGGATAAGGATGGCAACCCAAGCGCAAGCGGCGCATACGCACGCATTACCTCGACGAACCACCAGACAGTCAATAATGGCCCCAGCTGGCACAACAATGACCCCAAGGCGGGACTGTCGGTACCTGCGAACACTCCGTTCCAGCTGCCAAAGGTGACCTTCACCCTTCAAGCTCCGGCTGAAACTGGCTCCATCGTCTTTGGCCTGCGCGGCGCAGGCCAGCCTGCAGGCCCCAAGAACGATACGAACATCGAAAACACCATGTCCTTCGCGGAAGATGGCACCTGGAAGAACGATGCGGTTTACGTCAACGCCGGCGCAGCTGGCGCTGAGCTGCTCAAGGTCAATGTGGTGAAGTCCGACATTGTCTCCCAGGTCTCTTTGAATCAGGCCAATCTAACCTCGACCACACCAAATGAGAACAGCAAGCTCCCCGTCAGTCTGGAAGCACGCGCCACCCGTCAGAAGGACGATTCACCGCTTCCCAATGATGCGACCGTGCAGTTCCAGTCCCGCACCGCTGATGGACAGTGGACCAATATTGGCGATCCAGTGACCATCGACGGCAACTTGGCTCGGACCACCGTTGAGATTGACGACGTGGACGGCGAAGTTTTCTTCCGCGCTGTCGTTGCCGAATACACGACTCCGAATGGTTTCAAGGTTCTATCGTCGGAAAGCGACGAGAAGTCCGTCACCGTAACTGCGGAGAACAAGACCACCGTCACCCTTGGTGAGGTTCCCGAAAGCGTCGAGCCGGGCGTCGAGGTACCTCTGACGGCGACCTACACCGTCGATGGTCGCCCGCTGCCGGAGGGCACCACGCCGGTTGTCGTTTTCAAGGCCAACGGTGAGGAAATCGGTCAGGCAGAGGTCGACGAGGAGGGCAACGCCACTCTGAACTACACGTTCGACGCAGCTTCCGAAGCGCCAGTCGAAATCACTGCCGAAGTTGCTGAGATTGTCGATGCCAACGCCGGTAATCGAACTTGGCCCGCGGCAGCTTCCGGCGCGAAGACCATTAACGTCAAGTACAACCAGCGCGAATCCACCACCACCATCACCTCCCCTGCTGAAGGCGAGAACATGGGCACAGGATTCAAGGACATCACCGCCCGCGTGGATGTCGCCGATGACAGGCCAATCGGTGACGACGCGAAGGTTGAGTTCTGGGTCTACAACGAGGACTTCTCAGAGGGCCTCAACATGGGCGAAGGCAACAACAACGGCGACGGGACCTTCACCATCAGCCGCCCCTTCGCACCGGGCGCCAGCCGCATCGAGGCACGCTTCCTAGGCTCCGCGACTGCGCTGCCATCGACTAGTGCCCCGGTCAACGTCACTGCTGACGAGGTCCGCATCACTGTCTCCGACAAGTCCGACACCACCTGGGACTCCGCCACCAAGACAGATGTCACCATCGGCGACGAGACCGACCTGAAGGTCACCGTCACCCATTCCGATTCGCAGAGCGTTAACCGACAGCCAGTAAAGACCGGCCAAGTCGAGTTCTACATCGGCGAAGAAAAGATTGGCGAGCACACGCTTTCCGACGCCGACAACGGTGTGGCCGCAATTAAGTACGACTTCGCAGACAAGTCGGGCGAGCAGGTCGTTGTCGCAAAGTACCTGGGTGTAAACAATGCCCAGAACCAGGTCGGCATCGAGCCTTCCGAGTCCTCGTTCACCTTCAACCTGGCAAAGAAGGCCCACGACACTAAGACCGCAGTCTCTGCCGAGTGGTCCGACGAAACACCAGTTGAGGGTGATAACCCGGCAGACATCTCGGCTACGGTCACCGATGCTGAGGGCAACCCCGCCCCTGCTGGAATCAAGGTCGAGTTCTTCAACGGCGAAAACACCCTGGGAACTGCTACCACCGACGAAAACGGTGTGGCCACACTTAGCGATGTGACGCTGTCCAACGACGATCACACAATCAAGGCTGTCGTAGAAGAGCAGGAAGTCGACGAGAAGCTCCACTCTGCTAGCGAAGGTACCGCGAAGCTGAGCAAGCGCGAGGTTCCAGCTGAGCAACCAGAAACACCGGAGGAGCCGGACACCCCTGAGAATCCGGCCGACCCCGAGGCCCCGGACGCTCCTGAGGAACCAGGCACGCCGGACAACCCGGACCAACCAGGCACCCCTGAGGATCCGGCCGACCCTGAGGTACCTCAGCCAGATCCGAATGAGCCACCGGTCGCCGAGCCGGAGAACCCGGGCACCCCTGAGGACCCGACTGACGCTGAGGAACCAGGTACATCGGAAGACCCGACCGTCATCGATATCCCGGCCCCAACCTGGGTAGACCCATCCGCGGCTGATCCACAGCGATGTGGTGAACCCGCCTTCGTAGAGATTCCAGAAACCGACGGAGTCGAATACGAAATTAACGGTAAGGCTGTCGATGCCGGCAAGCACGAGTATGGATTCAATGGACCGGAGGAGGTAAAGGTCACCGCTAAGCCTCGCGATGGTTATGCCTTCAGCGATGATGCGGTCACAGAGTGGACCTGGCGCACCGATGGCATCGAAGAGTGCCCTCCGGTTACCCCAGGCGACGATAAGCCGGGCACGGACAAGCCAGGTACCGACAAGCCGGGCACCGACACCCCAGGCACCGATAAGCCGGGCACGGACAAGCCAGGTACCGACAAGCCGGGCACCGACACCCCAGGCACCGATAAGCCAGGTACCGATAAGCCAGGTACCGACAAGCCAGGCACCGATAAGCCGGGCACCGACACCCCAGGCACCGATAAGCCAGGTACCGACAAGCCGGGTACCGACACCCCAGGCGGCGACAAGCCGGGCACCGATAAGCCAGGTACCGATAAGCCGGGCGACAATGACGGTAAGGGCCAGTCCTCGGCATCTCAGCCGTCTGTTGCAGGGTCATCGAACGGATCCAGCAGCAGCTCTAGCACAGGCAATGGCAGTGGGATGTCGTCCAGCAGCTCTTCGAAGTCGCAGTCCAACGCAGAATCTAACGCTAAGTCCGAATCTGCAAAGTCTTCGTACGGCAGCCTGGCCAAGACCGGTGTAACCGCCGTAGCGTCGATGCTTGGCATCGCAGCAGTGGCAGTCATCATCGGCATCGCTTTGATGGCTATCCGCCGCAAGAACGATGACAGCTAAGCACAACTAGCTGGCCAGTTCCCCCTCCTCGCAGCGCACATCGCGTCTTGCAGGAGGGGGTTCTTCGTCTCCGGCGCAAGTCACAAAAGGCAACTAAGCTGGTGCGTATAAGTGCTTCGAAAAGTCGAATAAGGGAGCAGGAATGACCGTAGATATCACCGCAACCGAACAGTGGGCTCAGCTAGCTAAGCGCGTGGACAATGTCCGCGCTACCTCGCTGCGTGAGCTCTTCGCCAATGAAGAGGGCCGCGCTGAGAAGCTGACTTTCGATGCGGGCACTCTCCACGTTGATCTCTCCAAGAACTTAATGTGCCTCGACGGTTTCGCCGAGCTGGTTGACCTCGCTCGCACCGCTGGCATCGAGGAAGCACGCGAGAAGATGTTCCGCGGCGACAAAATTAACTCCACCGAGAACCGCTCCGTCCTGCACACCGCACTGCGCCTGCCAGCAGAGGAAAATCTGACCGTCGGCGATCAGGACGTCGCGGCTGACGTGCATGAAGTCCTCGGCCGCATGCGCGACTTCGCTCGCAGCCTGCGCAGTGGAGACTGGCTGGGCTACACGGGCCACACCATTAAGACTGTGGTCAACATCGGCATCGGTGGCTCCGACTTGGGCCCGGCAATGGTGACCAAGGCACTGCGCACCTACGCCACCGCCGGTATTGATGCCCGCTTTGTCTCCAACGTTGACCCGTCCGACCTGCAGGCAGTTCTGGATGAGGTCGATCCAGAGTCGACGCTGTTCATCGTCGCTTCCAAGACTTTCACCACGCAGGAGACGCTCTCCAACGCTCACGCAGCTCGCCGCTGGCTGATTCAGCAGCTGGGTAGCGAAGATGCCGTCGCCAAGCACTTCGTCGCCGTTTCCACCAATGCCGAGAAGGTCGCCGAGTTCGGCATCGACACCGAGAACATGTTTGGTTTCTGGGATTGGGTCGGTGGTCGCTACTCCGTCGACTCTGCCATCGGCCTGTCGATTATGGCCGTAGTCGGCCCAATGGACTTCATGCGCTTCCTGCAGGGCTTCCGCGCAATGGATGAGCACTTCCTCACCACCCCGTTGGAGCAGAACGTGCCGGTGCTGATGGGCATGCTGAACGTCTGGTACTCCAACTTCCTCGACGCTCAGTCGCATGCCGTGCTGCCCTACTCCGAGGACCTCTCCCGCTTCCCGGCATACCTGCAGCAGCTCACCATGGAATCGAACGGCAAGTCCGTGCGTACCGACGGCAAGAGGGTGGACTACAACACTGGAGAAATCTTCTGGGGTGAGCCGGGAACGAACGGCCAGCACGCTTTCTTCCAGCTCCTCCACCAGGGCACCCGCCTGGTTCCGGCTGACTTCATCGGCTTTGCTCGCCCCCGCCAGGACCTGCCGACGGCATCTGGCGAAGGTTCCATGCACGATCTGCTGATGAGTAACTTCTTCGCACAGACCAAGGTGCTGGCCTTCGGTAAAACCGCAGAGGAAATCCGCGCAGAGGGCGTTGCCGAGGAGCTCGTAGAGCACAAGGTCATGCCGGGTAACCGCCCGACCACGACCATCATGGCCGAGGAACTGACTCCGGACGCTGTCGGTGCGCTGATTGCGCTGTACGAGCACATCACTTTCGTCGAGGGCATTGTCTGGGGCCTGAACTCCTTCGACCAGTGGGGCGTGGAGCTGGGTAAGCAGCAGGCCGGTGACCTGCTGCCTGCGGTCACCGGTGAAGTGGCACCGGATTCGGGCGACGCCTCCACCGATGCGCTGCTGACGTGGTACCGCGACAAGCGCTAACGTCTTCTGCCCAATTGGCCTAGATAGCTAAAAGTCCGCCCTCGGCTTGAACGGATTGAAATGATTCTCGCTGAGGGCGGACTTTTGTTATTCGTATCAGGCCTAAACCTTCACCGCGTAGCCGTCAGCGCGGTAGCCCTTGACAATCTCCTTGCCGAATGGGAAGCACGTCACCGGAATCATCTTGACGTTGGCCACCGCCAGCGGAATGCCCACAATGGTGACGGCCTGCGCGGCTGCCGTCGCGATGTGGCCGATGGCCAGCCACAGGCCAGCGATAAGGAACCAGATTACATTCATCACACCGGCGCTGACGGCACCGACCGCGCCCCGATCGGAACGCTCCACCACAGAACGCCCAAACGGCCACAGTGCATAAGAAGCCATGCGGAACGAGGCCACGCCAGCAGGAATGGTGACAATCAAGATACAAGCAAGAATGCCGAAGAAAATGTAGCCCAGAGCAAGCCACAGGCCACCGAACAACAGCCAAATGATATTCAGCAAAGTCTTCATGCCACCGAGTGTAGTCAGCCCGCGCAATCAGCATGTGGTGTCAACACAGCTCAACTAATGTCCGCTCAAAGACGCGCACAAAGCACATGGGCCCACCCCGACTGCAGTGAGGATGGGGCGCGGCATCCCGTCGTAAAGCGAGGGCGAGAAAAAGCTAATAGTATTTAAGACATGTCTGCCTACATTGAAGATGATGTTCTTGCCTATCGACTTGCCGTGGGTGCCAGTGAAATTCTCAAAGGCGTCCGCAACGTAGGCCTGCTGCGTGGCCGCATTCTGGGAGATGCCGGCGACGCACTGGCGCAGGAGTGGATTGCCCGCGTGTTGGAGCAGCACCGCCCCAACGACGGGCTGCTGTCGGAAGAAGCCGCCGATAACCGCGAACGCCTGGATTCCAAGCGCGTGTGGATCATCGACCCGCTCGATGGCACTCGCGAGTTCGCTTCGGGTCGTCAGGACTGGGCAGTTCACGTCGCACTGGTAGAGGACGGCCAGCCGACGCACGCGGCTGTTGGTCTGCCGGATCTCGGCCAGGTTTTCCACACCAGCGAGGCTAAGGCCGTGCAGGGACCGCGCGCGGGCAAGATTGTTGTTTCCCGCACGCGTCCACCGGCTGTGGCGAAGTATGTCGCTGAAAAGCTGGACATAGAGCTGGTAGAGATGGGCTCCGCCGGCGCAAAGGCAATGCACGTGCTGCTCGGTGACTATGACGCGTACATCCACGACGGCGGCCAGTACGAGTGGGACTCGGCAGCGCCGGTGGGTGTTGCGAAGGCAGCAGGCCTGCACATCAGTCGCCTGGATGGTTCTGAGCCGACGTACAACAACGTCGACACGTTCCTGCCGGATATGCTGTTCTGCCGCCCCGATATGTCGGAGGAAATTCTGGCAGCAGTGAAGGAATTCAAGGATCAAGAACAGAAATAGGTAAGCTAGAGCGGCTATGACCGACTCCACTGACACCACGACGCACGACAATCAGGGCATCAAAACTCCGTACGAGGATTTGTTGCGCGAAATCCTCGCTGACGGAGCCGCTAAATCCGACCGTACTGGCACGGGCACTCGCTCGGTGTTCGGCCGCCAGTTGCGCTTTGATTTGAGCGAGGGCTTTCCGCTGATTACCACCAAGAAGGTCCATCTGAAGTCCATCGTGTACGAGCTGCTGTGGTTCCTGCGCGGCGATTCGAACGTCCGCTGGCTGCAGGATAACGGCGTGACTATTTGGGACGAGTGGGCAGACGACAACGGTGACCTCGGTCCGGTCTATGGCGTGCAGTGGCGCTCCTGGCCCACTCCGGACGGGCACCACATCGACCAGATTGCGCAGGCCCTGGAGACCCTGAAGTCCAACCCGGATAGCCGCCGAAATATCGTCAGCGCGTGGAATGTCTCTGAGATTTCCAACATGGCGCTGCCTCCATGCCATCTGCTGTTCCAGTTCTACGTCGCCGATGGCAAGCTCAGCTGTCAGCTCTACCAGCGCAGTGCGGACATGTTCTTGGGCGTGCCGTTTAACATCGCCTCCTACGCGCTGCTGACGCACATGATGGCGCAGCAAGCGGGCTTGGATGTCGGCGAGTTCATCTGGACTGGCGGCGATTGCCACATTTACGACAACCACATTGAGCAGTGCGAGCTCCAGGTTTCCCGTGAGCCGCGCCCCTACCCCACGCTGCAGCTGCGGAAGGCTGACAGCATTTTCGACTACGCTTACGACGACATCGAAGTCATCGGCTACGACCCTCATCCTCTCATTCGCGGTCAGGTGGCCGTCTAAGTCAGCGAAAGGTGAGTGTCGACATGAGTGCGTCGAGTGCGTCCACTGCTTCCACCAGCTCAAGGCCAGCTTTTGTGGGGATGATTTGGGCACAGTCCCGAGCCGGCATTATCGGCGACGGCGCCACCATGCCCTGGCATTTGCCCGAAGATCTGCAGCACTTCAAAACAACCACGATGGGTGCGCCGGTCATCATGGGGCGTCGCACGTGGGATTCGCTAAATCCCAAGTTCCGTCCGCTCCCCGGCCGTCGCAATATCGTCCTGTCGCGCTCCATGTCCGATTTCCCCGGAGCCGAATCCGCAACCAGTCTCGAAGCTGCACTCGCGGCCGTCGCTGATGAGCCCGCGGCGTGGGTTATCGGAGGCGGGCGCGTCTATCGGGACGCACTTTCGCTTGCCGACGAATGCGTGGTCACCGACATTGATACGGATGTCAGTGTTCCGGTACCTGTCATGGCCCCGGATCTCTACGACTGGGTTCGTGTTGAGGATGGCCCGTGGCAGACATCAACGACCGGCCTGCGCTACCGCTTCTGCACGTGGCGGCGTCGCGAGGACTAGCTGCCCTGTAAATAGTCCCTGCCGGATTTCTGGCGAGTATCCGAGGAGGAGCTGTTGATGGTGCGATATTACACAATGGAATACCGCAATGGAATATCGCCCCTGGGCTTCGCGTTGAATTGGGTATGACTGATGTGAAGACTCCACAGACCACCGAACATGTAACCATTTACGCTGCGGCCTGGTGCCCTTTCTGCCAGAACCTGATTGCTGGCCTGAAGGAAAACGGCACTCCGTTTGAGGCCTGGGATGTCGAAAAGCACGAGGACCTGTCGAAGTGGGTTGAGTCCGTCAATGACGGTAACCGCGTTGTTCCGACCGTGCTGTACTCCGACGGTGAGCATGCCACGAACCCGTCGGTTGAGGAAGTCACTGCAAAGTACGCTGAGCTGTCTGACAAGTAAGAAACCAAGTAAGTAGAAAAGCCGAGCCCCACTTTCGGGACTCGGCTCTTTATGTTCACGTGCGACCAGTCATCCCACTAGTCGTACATCCAGCACTACTCCAGATCGTCGTGTGCCATCAGCTGACGAGCGGCCTCAGTAATAGAGCCGGACAGCGACGGGTAGACGGAGAAGGAGCTGGCCAGATCATCGACCGTGAGCTGATTGGAGACACACACTGCAATCGGCAGAATCAGCTCAGAGGCGGTCGGAGCGACCACCACGCCGCCGATAATCATGCCGGAGTTCTTGCGGCAGAACAGCTTGACGAAGCCGTGGCGCAGCGAACGCATCTTCGCACGCGGGTTACCTGCCAGCGGGAATACCTCCACGCGTGCGGAAACCTCCCCGGACTCAATCTGTGCCTGGGAGACGCCGACGGTTGCAATCTCTGGGCGGGTGAACACTGCAGAGGAGACGGTGCGCAGCCGAATCGGCGATACGCCTTCACCAAGTGCGTGGTACATCGCAATACGGCCCTGCATAGCTGCGACAGAGGCCAGCGGAAACAGGTCGGTGCAGTCACCGGCCGCGTAGATGCCCGGTACGTTGGTGCGCGAGACACGGTCAACGTGAATGTGACCCGACGGGGTAGTTTCCACGCCGCAGGCATCCAGGCCGAGGTCAGCGGTGTTCGGAATCGAGCCGACGGTCATCAACGCGTGGGAGCCGAAGACCTCACGGCCGTCGGAAGTGACAACGCGGACGCCGCCGTCCTCAGTGCGCTCGACAAGGTCACAACGAGCGTTCTTGACCACGTCCACGCCGCGCTCCAGCAGGACCTCCTCCAGGGCATCTGCAGCGTCGGCATCCTCGTGCGGCAGAATGCGATCACGGGAAGCGACCATGGTGACCTTCACACCCAGCTCGGTGAACGAAGACACGAACTCAGCACCGGTCACGCCAGAACCGACGACGATGAGGTGCTCGGGCAGCTCCTCCAGTTCGTAGACCTGACGCCAGGTCAAAATACGCTCACCATCCGGGATAGCGCCCGGTAGAATTCGCGGGGAGGCACCGGTGGATACCAACACCAGGTCAGCTTCCAGAGTGACCTCGCCGCCCTCTAGCAGATCAACAGTGACGTAGTGAGTCACACGGCCCGGGTCGTGGTCATCGAGACGACCGCGGCCCTGCAGCATCTTGATACCTTCGCGCTCCATCTGGGCGCGAACATCGTCGGACTGCTGCTGCGCCAGACGCTTAACGCGCTCGTTGACCGCAGTGAAGTCGATCTTTCGCTGAGAGAAGTCCGGGCGCAGACCCATCTCGTCCGCTCGGCGCATATCAGTACGAACACCGGTCGCCGCGATGAAGGCCTTAGAGGGAACGCAATCCCACAGGACGGAAGAACCGCCCATACCGGCATCCTCAACCACAGTGACTTCAGCACCGTACTTGGCGCCAACCAAGGCTGCCTCGTAGCCGGCTGGGCCGCCGCCAATGATTACGATCCTCTGTGCCACAAATCCTCCAAAGTTGCCGCAAATATCACAATGTAACTATCGCGGGAGGCATTTTCCCCGCTTTGCCCCATAGTCTAACGGACAGCCATGGTTGACTGCGCGCCGTCTTCATAGCGGGCGACGATGCCGGCGAAGAGTTTCACACCAACGCCCAGGCAGCGCTCGTCCACAATCAGGTCATCTCGGTGTAGATCATGCTTGTCTCCGCGTCCTGACCAGCAGCCCAAACGAGCCATTGCACCCGGGACGTGCTCGAGATACCAGCCGAAGTCTTCGCCGCCGGACGACTGCGGAGCCTGGATGACAGCATTCTCATCAACTCGTCGCACCGCTTCCGCAATTAGGGCGGTGCAGTATTCGTCGTTAAGCACGGGCGGCACGCCGCGTTCGTAATTGATGGTGCATTCGGCACCTGTTGGGGCGAGGACCTGTTCAATGAGTTCGCGCACGAGCGGATCGATGGCACGCCAGGTTGTGATGTCTGCGGTGCGCAGGGTGCCGCTGACGCTGCCTTCCGACGGGATCGCGTTGTGCGCATAGCCGGAGTGAACGGAGCCAAAAGTGAGCACGGTGCCAGTGCGCGGGTCGACGCGTCGGGACAGCAGACCGGGCAGATCGACAATCAATTTGCCCAGCGCATAGACAACATCGGCTGTCATCTGTGGACGTGAAGTATGTCCACCGGGACCGTGCACCTGAATCTCCAGCGTGTCCGCCGCGGAGGTGATGGCACCTGTGCGCACGCCAACGTGACCGACGCGCAGTTTCGGCTCACAGTGGACTGCGAAGATACGCTCCACTCCGTCAAGCGCGCCGGCCGCGATAACTTCGGGCGCGCCGCCGACCATGACTTCCTCAGCTGGTTGGAAGATGAAACGCAGAGGAGTCGGCAGTGTGTGCTTTTCGTGGTACTCAGCCATCGCCAACGCCGTTGCAAGCGTAATCGTGGTGTGAAAATCGTGCCCACAGGCATGCATGACACCGTCGTTCGTGCTGGCAAACTCCAGCCCGGTGGTCTCCGTAATTGGCAGCGCGTCTATGTCACCGCGAAAGGCGAGGCGCCCCGGGCGTTCACCGCCCGCTTCGCTGTCTGCGAGTTCAACCTCACCAATATCGACCATCAGGCCAGTATTGGGAAATAGCACCGGTTTCAGCCCCGCGGCACGCAGCTTCTCCTCCACGAAGGCCGTGGTGGCATGCTCCATGTGGGATAGCTCCGGGTGCGCATGAAGATGCCGCCGCCACTCGATAATCTCGTTCGCGTGCTCGGCCCACCAGTGCTTAATAAACTCCTCAATCACAACTCTCAAGTGTAAGCACTCTCCGAATAGGCCGTAACAAGAGGCCTAACGACGGCTGCGCCAGCGCCAGCAGCAGCCGACAACTGTGTGTGCCTCAGCACTGGTGGTGCGCGAACAAACCGAGGTCACATCTTCCCCATTGGCCACTGCAGCTATCAGGTGTTTCACATTCGGGCGAAGTTTGCGATGATAAAAGTCATGTCCGGCAATGGCACACCCAAGTCTCTGCGCATTTCCATCATCATTGTGGCCACAGCGCTCGTGGTCGTCATCGGCATCGCCATCGGCCTGTCGCTGAACATCAACAATGCCCCCAAGCAGCCGGAGGTACCCTCCGCCTCGCAGGGAACTACATCCAAGTCAACGCAGTCCCCTTCCCCGTCAACGACTACGTCGAAATCCTCCGAGACGTCGTCAAGCACGTCGAGCACCACTTCTACGCCATCCACTACGACGAGTTCCGAGCCGACGTCGACTTCAGCGGGACAGGATTTCGGTACCGGACGCTCCGACTTGGACGGACTGGGTTTTGTGCGCAGCTCTGCACGCTGCGACAGTGGCGACCGCGCATTTGCCGTGATTGCCACTGAACAGAGCATCAAGGCCGCTGCCTGTGAGACACGCTCGGGCGAGAAGTACTACCGCTCAGACACGCCACAGGGTTCCGGATCGATGGAAATCATCGTCGACGAGGGCGACCGCATCGTGGCGCGCAACGGCTCGTACAAGTACCAGATGTCCCCTGACGGACTTCTTGTGACCAAGGACAACGTGATCATCAAGAAGTACGCGGCAGAGGCCTGGGGTACTGCTTAAGAGGTCAACTTAAAGATCAATGTTGCGGGGGCCGTAGAGGCGGTCACCCGCATCTCCCAGACCTGGAACGATGTAGGCATCTTCATTGAGGTCCGGGTCCACCACGGTGGTAACAAGGCGCACTGGCAAACCCGACTCCTTCAAGGCATCGACGCCTTGCTGCGCAGAGATGATGCAGACTGCAGTGATGTTGTCCGCGCCGCGATCCACGAGCAACTTCAACGCGTGCAGCAGTGAACCACCGGTTGCCAGCATCGGGTCGACCAGGAAGACAGTACGCCCGGACAGGTCCTCCGGCAGTGCCTCGAGGTACGGCACTGGCTGATGGGTTTCCTCATCGCGCGCCAAGCCAATGAATCCCACCTGCGCATCCGGAATCATCGACAGCGATGGGTCAATCATGCCGAGTCCCGCGCGGATGACGGGAACGATAATCGGTGGGTCCTGCAGACGGTAACCCGGCGCAGTAGTAATCGGGGTCTGAACATCGAAGTTATCGACAGGCAGCTGACGACTTGCCTCATAAATCAGCATTGCGCCCAGGTCGGCCAACGCCGCACGGAAGCCCGCGTTATCGGTGCGCTCGTCGCGCAGAATGGTCAAACGTGACTGTGCCAAGGGATGGTTGACAACGGTAATCTCCATGCCTTCCAAAATACATTGGTTTGCTTTTGCCGCTGCGGTGTCAACCTGTCAATGCGCTCAAATGAGTTTCATAAAAATGGACCCGAATCAAAATGGAACCGAATCGGCCTTTTTCGCGCCTAACAATACGAGGGCTTTTTATTGCGTCCGGTTCATGTAGATCGAGTCATCGCTAAGTCCATTTGCTATCTCAGCCGTCGTCCGCGCCCCAGTTAGTCGTTCTGTCTGCAGTGCTGCGTTCGGCATCCTCCGCGAATTTCTCAGAGAGGCCGTCAATCTTGCTACGTCCATCACCACACAGCATCCACAACCCGTCGTTTCTTTCCCCTGCCACCAGCAGCGATGCCTCAACGTTCACGCTGGTACCAGAGCTCATGTCCGCAAACGCCACGCAGCTTGACGCATTGTCGCAACAGGCCAACGGCACCGACTTGGATATCGGCGCGCTAACCCCGCTTGTCGACGTCCCGTTTGTCGGCCCCTTCTGTCAGGCTGCGGCCACCGCTCTACAACGCCAGCGCGAGCACGTGACCGAGCTAAACGCATATGGTGCCAGCGCCGCTCGAGCATTGACCGATCTGGTCTACGCGGTGTCCTCTGCTGAAGATGCCAGCACACATGCACTACAGGCCATTTCACCGGAGACAGGCACTGCTGTAGATCGCGGAACTGGTGGTGTGTGATGCTTCCCACCGCCCTATTGACTGAGGTGCCCAGCACAATCGCGCAACAGCTGAGCCCTGCCATCGCTCCTGCACTGGCAGGACTTGCTACCGCAGCCATCCCGGCGGCTAGTACTGCCTGGCATTCGGTCGCGAATTCTGTTGAGCGCAACTGGGTCGATGGCATGGGAGCTGGTTCCGGCGCTGCAGGCGCGAGCCTCAAACGGGCCGCGCAAGCGGCCGCAGATTTGGAAACACGCGCCGGAACGATTGACAGGGATATTGCTAGCGGGCTGGACGCAGTGATGTCCGCGGCTGCTGACCTGGCCCGGATTGCCGCAGACTTCGTCACGTCGGCTATGCGCTCGTTGACCGCTACTGCCGCAGGCCCTGCGGGCTTTGCGGCCGCGGGTGCCAGCTTGGTTGCAGCTGCCAGTTCCGCCATCTCGCAGGCCATTGAGCGGCTAAAGAGATTGGAAAAAGAGCTGAGCCCTCTGGCGCAGTCGCTCATGCGACAAGCCTGCACCACAGTGGGAACTCCCGCCCCACCGCGGCCGGCGCAGTTGGAGGCTCCAGCAACAGCTCACGCAGCACTCGCTTCTACCGGTACCGCGGGTGATTCAGCAGCATCAACCGATTCAAGCAGTGTCCCGGTAGCAGCGGATGCAGGTTCTGGTGCACCGACACCAGAGGCCCAGGCCGCGGTGAAGGCTGCCCTCAGCGCCGTCGGCACGCCCTATGGTTGGGGCGGCAGCACTCCGGGGCAAGCACTCGACTGCTCGGGCTTGACTCATTGGGCTTATGGGCAAGCTGGTGTCGATATTCCCCGTACCGCCGAAGCGCAGGCCATCGGCAGGCAGGTGGGCCAGGATGAACTTTTGCCCGGCGACCTTGCAGTGTGGGATGGCCATGTTGCCATGGTTGTCGGCGACGGCAAGATGGTCGAAGCTGGCGATCCAGTGCAGGTCAATCCGGTGCGAACCACCAACATTGGTATGCCGTTTAAGGGTTTCTACCGCCCGACGGGATAGTGCTGTGGGTATCTGAGTCGTAAAACTTCTAAGATAGGAATACGCAAACTTGCCGCCCACGGGGTAGCTGCGAGTATGACAACTTTTTAGTTTTAATAATCACCGACAAGCAGAAGGGCTGCGACGAAAACTATGGCCAGGAAAGGCATCGTTCCTATCGAACTCGAGCTGACTTCAGGCACCTTTTACACGTTGTGGGCTCCGAGCTGGCGTGAAGGTGGCTCCGAATGGCAGGCCCTGCTCGGCCGCGGAGATGAGATCTACCTGTTCCCATCTGCGGCAAAACTGCTAGCTTTCCTACAGTCAGATGCCCCTCACGACTTCGAGCAGCATCCCAGCTGGCGCAACTTTAACCAGCAGCTGCCGGCTGCAGCTATCACGGCACCACGCCACCGTTATGACTTGATTGGGCTGCCGGAAATTCTGGCCGGTCAAGCTGACTACGACCACGTGTCCCGCGCAGATCGCATTCTTGCTATCACCCGTTCGATTGGTGCGATTGCTGACCTCAGCCCAATCAATCAGATGTTTGCCTCTCACTCAGTCCTGGCTGCCACGCAGAACGGTGCTGACCACTTCCGGGGCAGCGGCGCGGCTCAGTGGTCAGCTATCGGCAATGTCATTCTTACCAATTGGGATAGTTGCATCGACGCTCTCGATGGCCTCGGCGAAAATACTCCAAGCATCGATGAAAAGGCCGAAACCACTGCTGCTGCCGCATTGAAGGACGCGGAGGCCGCGGAACGCGAGCGCCGTGAAGCGGCGGAGCAGAAGCGCGAAGAGGAAAAGAAGGCTGCAGAAGAAAACGCCGGCGATCCGTACGATCAGACGGTGTGGGCCAATGCGGGCATCGACCCGATTAAGATTTCGATTGCTGGTCGCACGCTCTACACGCTGCGCTGTTACATGGGTCGTCGTCCGCTGTTCCTGGGAAGCGCCGGCGAGATTCACACGTTCTCACAGCCGCGCACGATGGTGCGTTGGCTGCTGGAGCACAAGCATCATGACATGTCTACTCTGACGACGTGGGATGAAATCATCACTGCCGCCAACGCCGGAGAACTGGAGGCTGTGGTGCACGAGGACAACGAGTACTCGTTCACCGGTCTGGCCGAGGACATCGAAAAGGGTCCCAACGCCGTAGATACTGCCCAGCTCGCACGGGCCTACGAGCTGCTCGCCGACGCTGCTGACTGGGCTGGCGACGATGCTGTAAACGAAGTACTGGCGGGCAACCAGCAGCTGCAGTGGCTGTTGAACTTCCTGCTGGATACCGGTGAGATGTCCGAACCAGTTCCACCTTACGACGAAGAAGCCGAGGGCTGGAGGCAGCTGGAGAAGGATTTGGCCGCTCGGTTCACGACCAAGATTTAACTCCCCTCCCCCAGTACGCTGAGCGGCGCTGGCTTAGTCCAGCGTCAGGCTCAGCTCATCGTCGGCACCGAAGTCTTCCCCGCTGACATCGGTGTCAATGTCCTCGTCATCGTTGTCAATGAGCTGCAGATAAGCGGGGTAAATGATGGTGTCCATGATGTGCTCGCGGGTCGGCAAATCCACGAATGCGTTGTTGAGCGCGTTGGAGGTCAGTTCGAACAACTCGCTGTAGCCGTAGCCGAAGTTCTCCACCAGCTCCATGCACTCCCTGGTCATGGAGGTTGCGCCAATCAGGCGGTTATCCGTGTTGACCGTACAGGCGAAACTCATATCGTCGAGAAGCGAGAACGGGTGATCCGCAACGCTGTCACAGACACCAGTCTGAACGTTGGAGGTCGGGCAGATTTCCAGCGGAATCTGGCGGTCACGAATAGCGGAGGCTACCTCCTGGCACTCGATGCCCTCAAGGGATGCGCCAAAGTCTTCGTAGATGCGCACACCGTGGCCGAGACGGCGAGCACCCTGCACGACAGCGTCCTGCAACGAATCGACACCAGCGTCTTCACCTGCGTGAATGGTCACTGGAATGAGGCTTTCCCGCAGCATGGTAAAAGCCTCAGCATGGTTGGCCGGCGGGAAGCCGTTTTCCGGACCCGCGATGTCGAAACCGACAACGTAGCCGTCGGAGTTCTTCCCGTAGTTGTCGATAACCAGCTGTGCGACTTCCTTCGAGTTGTCATTCTGGCGCATTGCGCAGATGAGCAGGCGCGCGGTGATGTGCTTGCCCTCGGCGGCAGCGTGGGCCTCACCCTGCGCCAGGCCCTCGACCAGAGCGTCAACAACACCCTGCATATCCAGGCCCTTTTCCAGATGATTTTCCGGGGCCAGACGCAGCTCAGCGTAGACGACATTGTCGGCAGCCAGATCCTCGACAGCCTCTCGGGCTACGCGCGTCAGCGACTCAGCGGTCTGCATGACAGCACAGGTGTGTGCGAAAGCGGTGAGGTAGCTCGGCAACGAGCCGGAGTTGCCGGTGTCAATGAACCACTGTTCTAGTTCATCCACATCGGTGGTCGGCAGCTGATCGGTGTAACCGCAGTCCGCGGCCAGGTCGATAACGGTCTGCGGGCGCAGACCACCATCGAGGTGATCGTGAAGCAGTACCTTGGGCAGGCTGGCGACAACCTTGCGCATCTCAGCGAGATTCGATGCCGAAGACTGTGCGTCCAGAGACTGAGCATCACTGTGCGAAGAATTAGTCATAATGGCCAGACTATCGGTACTGTGCCCTCCGCTTCTACTTCACTGCCGCCGAATCGTGAATCTGCCGCGCATAACCGTTCGTGCTCCCCCGATTTCCCCCATCCGGGCACGCGAAATACATCATTGTGGGTGGCGTTTTACTACCCTTAGTTCATCATGTTTACCTCTCGCCGCTTCTCCTCCGCCACCGCACTACTTGCCGCCGGAGCTCTGCTTCTGCCAGTCTCCGCCCCGGCAGCTATGGCACAGAGCACTTCGCTTACCGACGACACCCCAGTTGTCGGTCCGGCACCTGGCATCCGTGACACGGAGGACTGCCCGTACAAGACTCTGCCACCAGCTCCAGTGGATTCCTCGGAAGTTCCGGCCCCTGGCAAGACCTCTCCTACTCCACTGCCAGTTCCCAAAAAGCCGGCTGGAGGTACAAAGATGTCCGCCTGCGGCATCGTTAGCGGTAAGGACTTTGAGGTCCCGAAGGATATCTCCGCCTCCGCGTGGACTGTGTTCGATTTGAAATCCGGCGATGTCATTGCTGCGAAGGACCCGCACGGCCGCTACCGCCCGGCATCGATTATCAAGGTGCTACTGGCAATGGAAGCGCTGGAGGATTTAAAACTAGACGACCGCGTGAAAGCGACCTTCGAGGACGCGAATATGGAGGGCTCCCGCGTCGGCATCGTCGAAGGTGTGAACTACTCGGTTGAGACACTGTTGACCGGGTTGTTACTCAACTCCGGCAATGACACTGGTCACGCGCTGGCCCGCGAACTGGGCGGCATGGCTAAGACCGCTGAGAAGGTCAATGCCCTGGCGAAAGAACTGGGTGCCACAGATACCCGAGTAGTAAACCCCACTGGTCTCGATGCTCCGGGACAGATGACTTCGGCCTACGACATGTCACTGTTCTTCCAGCATGCATTCAACAACCCGACTTATCGCAAAATCTCGGCGACTCACTTAGCCACTATCCCCGGCGACAAGAACCTCAAGGTTGATGACTTTGAGATCGCTAATGACAATCAGTTGATTGCCCAGGACTACCCCGGCGCACTGGGAGGCAAAACGGGTTTTACTGACGATGCCCGTCACACCTTCGCCGGGGTGGCCGAGCGCGACGGCCGTCGTCTTGGCGTGGTTGTCCTCGACGTCACTGTTGAGGATTCACCGCGTGCCTGGGAGCAGGCGGCATCGCTTCTCGACGCCGGTTTTGCGGCACCAAAGGACAGTTCCGTCGGTGTCCTCGAAGCGAGCGCCGACGAAGATAATTTGGCAGAAAAATTGCCCGACCTCCTGGATGGTGAATCAGCAGGAGACGGGCTGAAAATTACTGTCAGTGCCAGCGTGGCAGTCGTCATCGCTTTGATTGCGATGGTGACCTACCGCGCTGGTAAGCGCAAACGCGACTAGTTACTGAGAACCGAGCAGGCGGTTCAACCCAGTCGGGTTGGCCGCTTCCGAACGGACGTTAATAACAGCAGGAGCAGGTGCGTCCAACTCTTCGTCGGCAAGCGCCTCTTCGGTCGTTGCAGTCCAAGCGGTGGCGTACATAGTGATGCGCCAGATGAGGTAGAACACGACCATCAGACCGATGACGGGACCGAAGACTGCACCGGCCGGGTTCGACAGTGCGTTGGAGAAGAAGACGCTACCGAGCTGCTTGACAACCTCAAAACCAATAGCGCCAATAATCGCGCCCTTCGCCGCCGAGCGGAATGGTGCGCCGCCGCGTGGCAGAAAAGCGAGCATCCAGAAGAACAACAGCCAGTTGGCAACAAGGCCGATGGCGATGGCAATCAAGCCGGCGATAATGGTAATTCCCGGAATGTGCCCCAGGCCTACCTTGTCCAGCAGAGACTGCGTCAGCCCGGACGAGCCGGCCGCGGTGACAGCGAAGGTCAGCAAAATCATCACCAGCATGCCCAGCAGACGCAGCAGGTCACGAACCTTGCCTACCACGAAGTTGCTAGCGCCCAGCGGGCGCTTCCACAGCTGTGTCACTGCGTTGGAGAGATTGCTCATCCACCCCAGACCCGACCACAGGGTGGCAATGAAACCAACCGTGAAGACGCCACCAGCCTGATCAATTGCGCCCTCGATGATTGCGTTGATGGTGTCGCCCATCGACCCATCGATGGAGTCGGTAATAGCGGACTGAATTTGCTCGAGCAGCTGCTCATTACCTCGCAAAACAAGGGCGAGGATGGCAAATGCCGTCATGATTAGCGGGAAAATCGACAGCACGGAGAAGTACGTAACAGCGGCGGCAAAGAAATTGCCACCCTGTTCGGCGTAGCGCTCCTGCATCCGCATAATGTGATCGAACCACTCCCACTTTTCGCGGAGGCGGTCGATGGCGCTCGGTTCATCGGCGTGTACACGCTCGATGCCATAGCGGTCCGTTCTCTTCGGATCTTTTTGAGTAGAGGTTGCCATGTCCCCTACCTTAACGTGCCAGCTTTCAGTACGAAGACTGATGCGCGGAGTCTATGGCATCTATGGCGGAATTAGCGGTTGGCAGCCTTCAAGAATCCGACGCGCTCGTAGACATCTGCGAGGGTCTTGGAGGCGACTTCACGGGCGCGGTCAGCACCGTCTGCCAGGATGCGCTCCAGCTCACCGCGGTCGGCCATGAGTTCCTCATAGCGTGCGCGCAGCGGTGTGGTGAATGCTTCCAGGGCATCGGCGGTATCGGCTTTCAACTGGCCATAACCTGCACCTTCGTAGCCGGCAACGAGCTCGTCGACAGGTTTGTCGGTCAGCGCTGACTGAATGACCAGCAGGTTGGAGACACCCGGCTTGTTCTCACGGTCAAAGCGAATCTCGCCGTCATTGTCGGTAACGGCCGAGCGGATGCGCTTGGCAGAGACCTTTGGATCATCCAACAGGTTGATAATGCCCTTCGGGTTTGCGCCCGACTTGCTCATCTTCGAGGTCGGATCCTGCAGATCATAAATCTTGGCGGAGCCTTCCATGATGTGGGCATCAGGGACTACGAAGGTCTTCTTGAAGCGGGAGTTGAAACGTTGTGCCAGGTTGCGCGTCAGCTCGAGGTGCTGGCGCTGATCCTCGCCCACCGGTACCAGCTGCGGGCGGTAGAGCAGGATGTCGGCTGCCATCAGCATTGGGTACGCAAACAGGCCAGCGGAGGTGTGCTCGGCACCGTGCCGGGAGGACTTGTCCTTAAACTGCGTCATGCGGCTGGCCTCGCCGAAACCGGTCAGGCAAGTCAACACCCACCCGAGTTCCGCGTGCTCCGGAACGTGCGACTGCACGAAGAGCACCGACTTCTCGGGATCAATGCCAAGCGCAATCAGCTGTGCGGCACCGGCGATAGTGCGCTGGCGCAGCTCCTTCGGGTTCTGTTCGACAGTGATGGCGTGCAGGTCCGGAATGAAATAGTAAGCGTCGAAGTCGTCCTGCAGATTAATCCAGTTCTTCAGTGCTCCCAGGTAGTTGCCCAGGTGATAGGAATCTGCGGTCGGCTGAATGCCGGACAGAACGCGCTGTTTACGAGCGCTTGGTGCAGGATTAGTTGCTTCAGGACCCTTGCTTTCACTCATAACCAATAAGTCTAGCGTGAGGTTCGCGGTGGGGCGTCGACTGCGTACCAGTTTCAACAACTACGACGTTTTTGCAACTGCTGCGCCTATGACAACAACGTCGGTGCCTATGACGACAACGTCGGCTTTCACGTACTAACGCTGACGCTTCTCAGAACCCTGTTCGGCGAGCATTCGATCGGAGAGCAGTTTGACGGTTCTCGCGGCAGCGGCCGGTGATTCCTCGGGGTACAGCGCACGAACCAGGGTGACCGCCGGGCGGATACCGTGTTCGGCGAGCACGCTGCGAACACGCTCGCGCTCCCCCTGGGTCAACTCCAGTGGTGCCACAGGTGGCCTGCGCGTGTATGACACGACCATCACAACGCCCAGCAGCACAATGAGTCCGAGGGAAATCCACAGCGGCCATGAGTAGACAAACGACAGCACGATAAACGCGACGATGACACCGGAGATTACGACCACCGGAACATTGACGGCAGTGCCCGGATCGTTTTGCAGACTCCGCGCGATGGCTTCCAAATCGGCCATTTGGTGCCGCTTGTTATCGCTCTCGCCGTTTTTCACTGGGGATGCCCTCTCCTTTCCAGGCCCGCTCCAAGTTCTTCTTTAAATCTTAGGCGTTTACGTCAGAAGTACCGAACAGACCCACGGGTATTATTGGGCTGATTCAATGCTGTTACCCGTCAGGAGTTCCATGCTCGCAGCCATTGCGGTTACCGTCTTTATTCTTTTGGTTCCGGGCACACTTCTCGGTTGGGCCAGTGGGCTGCGCTCAACCCTCGCACTTGCGTCTGCTGGGCCATTGACGCTGGGAGTAGTAGGTTTTTCGGCGTGGCTTTCCCACGCGCTCGGTCTCGATTACTCCTGGCTTTTCGTGATGGGCATATGGGCGTGGTTCTGCGCAGTCGGTTACCTGGTGCGCAGATTCCTTCCCCGCGCGACACCCGAAGATGGCTTCGACTCCGGGGTCGTCACCGCGATGATTGTCGCAGGGGTTACGGTGGTCGGTTCGGTTCGCGCCATGCTCATGCTTAACGACGTCCCCGGCGGCCCCGGCGCTATCCGCGAAGCCTGGGACATGCTCTGGCACACCAACTTCCTCCGGTTCATTGATGAGGTCGCGATAGCGTCCCCCACCGCGGCCGGTGACCTGATGAATCAGGAGACCGGAGCCGAAATGTTCTACCCGACCGGCTGGCATGCCGTGGCGGGGCTGCTGCCCGGCTCGGTCTTCCTCGATTCCAATGTATTTGCATTCTTGGCGCCGGCGCTGCTTCTGCCTGCGGCAACTGCGGTGCTAGCCCGCACCGCAGTTGGCCCTAAGTGGGCTGCCTATGCTGGTCCTGCAGCTGCCGTCGCTACGCTCATGCTTCCGGAGGTTTGGGTGGCCCTCTGGCGCACATCCTCCATGCCATACCTGCTGGCGGTGGCCGCCTTGCCGATTGCAGTGGCGCTGACTATGCGGGGCTACATTATTCCTGCCACGCTCGCCTTGGTCGGTACGTTTATTACCCATCCGGCAGCGGCTTTTGCTGCCATAGTGTTCGTCGTATTGCGGTTGATTACCCAGCCGAGTGTGAGTGGTTTAGCTCGTACGCTAGTTATTGGTGTGCTCACGTTTGCGATGACCTTCCCCGTGGTGGTGGCTGCAAAAGGGCAGGGCGAATCCGTTGCCGGCTTTACCGGACAGATTGAGATCTCTCGCTCCGAATCTCTGTGGTGGTCCCTTATCGGTTCTTCCAGTTACGCCGATGAGGCCAATTTTTCCCTCGTTGTGCTGGTTCTCATGTTGATTGGCCTGGTGGTGGCGCTTGTGTCTCGTCTGCCGGGAAGTCCATGGGCACCGTGGCCGGCGCTGGCTTTCGGGCTGTTCTTCATGGTTTCCGATAGTGCGCAGTCCCGTTGGTCGGAGCCGGCCGGCGGAATTTTCAAGTTGGTCGGTACTTTCTTCTACGACATGCCGTATCGCATCCAGGCGGTGATGGGAATCTTGCGTGCGGTGCTGGTCGGCTACGCAGTAGCGGCTGCTGTTGTGGCGATTGTGGCTGTGGCGCAGTGGATCGTCGCAAAGCGAAATGAACCTGCCCGCGCGTGGAATCCCGCGCTGGCGGTGGGAATTGTTGCGGCGCTGGCAATTGTGCCGACGACGTGGGTGAGTGGACCTGCCCAGCGTGAGGCGATTCGGGCCAGTTTCGGCAATATGTTTGTGACGGCCGCGGACCGTGAGGCGATTGGTTGGTTGTCCAAGCAGCCACATGCGTTTGAGGGGCATATTCTCAACGACCGCCGTGACGGTTCTGCGTGGATGTACGCCATCGCTGGGCTGCCAACACTATTCCGCCATTTCTCCTTCCCCGACAAAACTGCCGAGGTGAGTAAGAAGCTGCCGCCGAATGTAGATCTGCTCGGCGCAGATTCGAAATACGATGCCATGGCGCGGAAGCTGGGCGTGCACTACATCATTAGTTCCCCGCCGGGTGTGAACACGGATGGCACGGAGGCGCTGTCGATGCGCTCGTGGGCGTGGCATTCACCGGGACTGACACCTGTATATCACGACGGCTCGGTAATGATTTTTGCTGTCAACGCGATGTTTTCACCAGCGGAGCTGAAGTCGATTGTCAAAGGTTCCCCGCATCGCCCGGCGCGCCCTAACCCGCTGTGGATGCCTCCGCGCCAGCCGATTCTGCCCTCCCCCGACGAGGCCGTCGACCCGCTTGTCGGCGCGCGCATCACAGTCGATTCCAGTCGCGCGGCTATCGATGCCATCAACTCCAATCTGCCAGGTGAACTGCAGTTGAGTGAAAAGAGCTCGCCTCACATCGATAGCATCGTGAAACGCGCGCGCACCAAGCTCCGTCAGCGCGGCGCAATCATCGGCGCACGTTCGCTTGCCGACGGCACGGCGAGCGCAGCCACCGTAATCGTTGGTCGCTCATCCGAGGGCAAAACTCTTTCGGGAGATAACATCGGCGATCGTGGTTTTTCGGTCTCCGCTGTAGTCAACTCCCCTGTCCCCAAGGACGACGCTCCTGCTGATTGGCAGTTGGCGGCGGGTGTACGTGACGGAATGGTTTTCCGTGGCTTCAATCCACACAGCAGTTACAGCGCCAGCGGGGTGCCGACAGAGTTTCGTACCGGGCTAGCTCCGGCAGTGGCGGCGAATCCGAGTTCGCGGCCGCATGCGCCGACGGTTGCGCTGTCGCTGGGCGCGGTGGGTGCCGCGACGCTCACCAACGATTTGGCCGACCCCGCCATGCAGGACAAATGGGCTGATGCCATCGTCGATGGCGTCGCGTCTATGCTGCGGCAAAACCGGCAGCTCGTAACCGTTCCCAAGCCGCAGCTAATCTCGGAGCGCGCTGGCGTTAGAGCGCGCTAATCTGCGGGGTTGGGCTGGCAATTCCACCCGAGACACCCAGAGTTTTAGCGGTACTCCACAATCACCGGCGCGTGGTCAGTCCAGCGCAGGTCGTACGCTGCAGGTTTATCCACCACCGAGCTGACCGCACGCTTGAGCATCGGTTCGGTAGCCGCCTGGTAGTCAATGCGCCAACCGGCATCGGTATCGAAAGCCTTACCGCGGTAGGTCCACCAGGACCAGGGGCCGTCGGCCTCTGGGTGCAGACGACGAGTGACATCAAACCACACCGGATCGTCGTTGAGCGCCGGGGCCTTCCACACAGAACCGTCGGAGAAGGTACCGGATTCCATCTCCTTCTCGCTGGCCTGAACCTGCGAATCCTGCGGGGCCTCGTCCGGCCAGCAGCCGAAGACCGAGTCCATCCAGGCACGCTCCTGCGGCAGGAAACCGCTCTTGCGACGGTTGGTCTTCCAATTCTTCAAATCCTGCTCGCGGTGGCAGATATTCCAGTCACCGCCGATAACTGCGTGGTGCCCATCTCGCCCCTTCGCACCCAGTTCCGCCAGGTAGTCGGAGAAAGCATCGAGGAAACGGTACTTCTCATCCTGCTTCTCGCTGAGCGCAGCGCCAGAGGGCAGATAGAGGCTGGCAACCTGGACATCCGCATCCAGGCCGGTGTCCGCTGCCGGGGCAACGCCGCTGATAAACCGACCGGACTCTTCGAACTCCTCCGAGCCGATGCCCACCTGGACGTCGTTAAGCGGAAAGCGAGAGAGAATGCCCACGCCGGCGCGCCCCTTGGCACCCAGATTTTCTGCACCAACCCAGTGCCATCCGGCGTCGAGAGCAGGCGCGAGGGCCGTGCGCGCCTGGTCGTCGGTGGCGCGGACTTCCTGCAGCAAAACGATGTCGGATGTGGTGTGCTTCAGCCACTCCAGCAGTCCCGGGTTGGTCTCACTGCGCTGTTTGACGGCGGCGCGAATGCCGTTGACATTGATCGTCGCGATTGTAAGGCTCATGCCCTCATACGTTACCTATGCGCGCACTACGCCTTGCAGCTTCCTAGCGCAGTTCGACGCGCTCGGTCTTCTTCGCCTGTGCGCGGCGGTAGAGCACGATTGTCGGCAGGGCGATGAAGATTGCCAGTACCGCAAGCAGCGCGCCGCCCAGAGCCGGTGCACGATATCCATAACCGGAAGCGATGACCCAACCGCCGAGCGCCGCACCGAACGCGTTAGCCATGTTCAATGCGGCCTGGTTGAGCGCTGCCGCCAGCGTCTGTGCGCGACCGGCGACATCCATCAGGCGGGTCTGCAGGTTCGGCACCAGCACTGATCCCAACAGACCGATAATGAGGAAATTGATTGTTCCCAGTAGCGCATTCTGCGAGGTGAAGTAGAACGCACTGAGCATGATTACCATCAGCACCAGCGCCACCATAATGCCCCACTCGCCGATGCGATCGGAGAGCCAACCGCCGATGTAAGTACCGACCACCATGCCGATGCCGTAGGCCATCAGCACAACCCAGATGTGGTTTTCGCTCATGCCCGCTTCGCGAGTCATGGTCCAGGTGATGTAGGTGTAGACCGCGAACATGCCACCGAAACCGACCGTGCCGATTGCGACAGTCAGCAGCACCTGCGGTGTCACCAGCGCCGACAGCTCATCCATCGGGCGGGTCTTCGGCATACGGTTCATGTGCGGCACGGCGAACCACAGCGAAACAAATGCAATCAGGCCGATGACCGCGACAAATGCGAAGGCGCTGCGCCAACCGTACATCTGCCCCAGCACCTGCGCAGCCGGCACACCAATCACCGTCGCCACCGACAGTCCCACACCTGACAGCGCCACCATCTTGCCGCGCTGCCCAGGCTTAGCCAGGGAGGCCGCTACCAGACCCGCCACCGAGAAGTACGCACCGTGGGGCAAACCAGCAATGAAGCGAGACACCATCACAGCTTCGAAGGAGCCCAGGGTGCCCGCCCACACCGTGGCACCATTGCCCACGGTAAATGCCGCCATCAGCAGCAGGAGCATGCGCCTGCGCGGAATAGAGCCGGTCAGCACTGTAATCAGTGGCGCGCCCACGACAACACCGAGGGCGTACATCGAAATCATGCGCCCCGCAGCATCCTCATCGCGGCCGAACGCGTCAGCGATGTATGGCAGCAGCCCCATGGCCACAAACTCGGTGACGCCAATGCCGAATGCGCCCACCGACAGCGCCACAATCACCAGGATTCGGCGTGCGTCAGAGATGTCGTCCTGCACCGGGACCGGACGACGACGCGAGTTGAGCGATCTCGCACGGCGGGCGTGCGGATTGTCGTCGTGGTGGGTTACTCCTTCGCTTGACGACGTCATTGCGACCGTCTCCTTTTCTTCACCTAGGCCAGCTGGCTGATTCTTCGTGCCCTCGACTTTTCCTCCCTGCGGCAATGTGCCGAAAATCGCGATGGAACGCGAGGGAAGCCGCAAGGGAAAAAATGAGACTCTACTCCCCCACGCAAAAACTTCACCATTTTAAACCGCCACTTCCGAGGTATTTGTGTGCGGAATTACATCAACGCCCGTAGATGGTGCGCAATCACACTGCTACCTCATAATCTTCCTAAGTGATTTTTGCGAGCTCGTCGTTCACCAAAGGTTGCCCCACCCTCCCCGACCATCACGTTGCATTAGGGAGTATTAGGGCCTCCAGTGCCAACCCACTACCCACCCGGTAAATTGTTTTAAAGAATATTTTTGAACTGCAATACGGATAGGATCCTGATTCGCTATGGGCGACCGCTATAACCTCTATGAGTCTCTGAAGCTGGATAGTGCAGCCAGCACTGAGGACCTCCACTCCAAGCTTTCCGATCGAATCTCCGAGCTGCGTGACGCTGGTGCCGCCGAATACTCCGGCGAGTTTCAGGAGACCTTCACTGCGCTGCAGGTACTCGGCGATGACGGACGGCGCCGCGAATACGATGCATTGCTGGCCGATGAGAACGCCACCATCACCATTGCGACTCTGCGGGAGTTGGCAAGCCGTCCCGCCTCCGCTGCGCAGCCACAGCCTCAGCAGTCTCAGGCTCAGCAGCCACAGTGGTCGAACCCCACTCCGGCCGGAACGATGACGGTGACGACCACGGTAACCACGGATGTACCTCCGCTGCCGGAAGACGCAAGCCTTCAGGATGCGTGGAAGCGCCTGCCCCGATTCCCCAAAATCACGGCCGGCCTGCTAGCAGCTGCCTCTGTGCTGGGATACATACTGGCGGCAGCTGCGATTATTCTCGGGATCAATAATCTGAACTCCGCCCTAGCGGTGAAGGAACGTGACACTTCCTTGGCTACCTTTGGGGAAGACATCCGAGATGTCTTTGTCGGGTTAATCAATGTTAGTTCCGGTACCGCATTTTTCACCCTCGGCATCGTCATCGCTGTGATTTCGATGTACTGGCTCAATAAGGTCTTGCTGGGCCGCAACATCCGCGCTCCTTATTTCCTGGTAGCCACCACCGGTCCACTCGGCGTGGGACTCGTTGCCATGTGCTACTTCATCCAGGACGAGTCCATCATTATTTTCACTGGACTATCCGGCCTTGTTCTTATCGCTGTGACGGTTCTGGTTCTCCTCAAGGACATGCGCGCATGGTTCCGCGGCCAGGCCTTGGTCAAGACTACTCAGCCAGCCCCTGCACAGGGTTTCGCTCCGCAGTACCCCCAGCCCCAGAACAACCAGGGCCACCAGTTCGGTCAGAATAATCCTCCGAGCAATCCGCAGAGCTAACTAGTCCGCTTTTTAAACAACCGCGCCCGGTGTGCACGACACCCCAGCGCGGTTTTTGTATTGAGGGGGGCATTGACGCGGGGACCGTCGTAAAGCGAAGAATGAAATGAAAGACGGCGAATAAGTGACGATTAACTGAACATTTCGTGATTTGCCTCACATAATTGCGTTATTCATATCACTATCACTGCTTTTGCGCTATGCCCCTGCCCAACCCAAGATTCAAAACTGGGTTATCGTGGAACAAAACAGATAGGAGACATAGATTATGGCGACAATTATTTGGACCCGTACTGACGAAGCCCCTCTGCTCGCGAGCTACTCGCTGAAGCCGATCGTGGAGGCATTTGCAAGCCAGGCCGGTGTCAATGTCGAAACCCGCGATATCTCCCTCGCAGGCCGTATTCTGGCTCAGTTCCCGGAGCACCTCTCGGATGACCAGAAGGTAGAGGACGCGCTGGCAGCTCTGGGCGAGCTGGTCAAGGAACCACACGCCAACATCATCAAGCTGCCGAATATCTCCGCATCCATTCCGCAGATTAAGCGCGCTGTCGCCGAGCTGCAGGAAAAGGGCTACGACATCCCGAAGTACAAGTCGCAGCCGGAAGGTGACGAGGAAACTGCTGACCGCGCAAAGTTCGACAAGGTCAAGGGCTCTGCCGTTAACCCGGTACTGCGTGAGGGCAACTCCGACCGCCGCGCTCCGGAGCCGGTGAAGAACTTCGCTCGCAAGCACCCGCACCGCATGGGCGCATGGTCTGCAGATTCTAAGACCAATGTCGTAACCATGGCTTCTAACGACTTCCGCCACAACGAGAAGTCCGTGGTCATGCCGGCAGATGACAAGCTGACTTATCAGCTCGAGTCCAACGATGGTCAGCTTATTACTCTGAAGAAGGACATGCCTGTCCTCAAGGGCGAGATTATTGACGGCACTGGAATGAACGTCCACATTCTGGACAACTTCCTCCGTGCCCAGATCCGTCGCGCAAAGCGCGAGAACATCCTGTTCTCCGTGCACCTGAAGGCCACCATGATGAAGGTCTCCGACCCGCTGATCTTCGGCCAGGTCGTCAAGGCCTTCCTGCCATCTGTTTTCCCGAAGTTCGAGTCCAAGCTGGCCGCTGCCAACCTGACTCCGGACTACGGCATCGCCGCTATCCTCGACGGCCTGCACAAGCTTGACGACGCGACTGCAGCGGCCGTTAAGTCCGCTATTGAGAAGGACATGAAGGAGGGCCCGGCCCTCTACATGGTCAACTCCGACAAGGGCATCACCAACCTTCACGTTCCGTCCGACGTCATCGTCGATGCCTCTATGCCAGCCCTGATCCGCAACGGAGGCAAGGGCTGGGGCCCGGACGGCGAGGAGAGCGACACTCTCGCAGTTATCCCGGACTCCTCCTACGCAGGTGTCTACCAGGCTGTTATCGAGGACTGCCGCGCCAACGGCGCCTTCGACCCGGCCACCATGGGCTCGGTCCCGAATGTCGGCCTGATGGCACAGAAGGCTGAGGAGTACGGCTCCCACGACAAGACTTTCCAGATTCCGGTTGACGGTGTCCTGCAGGTCACCAACTCCGCCGGCGAGGTTCTTATTGAGCACCACGTCGCCGAGGGTGACATCTGGCGCTCCTGCCAGACCAAGGACGCCCCGATCCGCGACTGGGTAAAGCTGGCTGTCAACCGCGCTCGCATCACTGGCGACCCGGCAGTGTTCTGGCTCGACCCGCACCGCGCGCACGACAACAACCTGATCGACAAGGTCAACGAGTACCTGGCCGATCACGACACCGAGGGCCTGGACATCCGAATCATGGATCCGGTGTCCGCTACCAAGTTCTCCCTCGAGCGCATCCGTCGCGGCGAGAACACTATCTCTGTAACCGGTAACGTCCTGCGTGACTACCTCACCGACCTGTTCCCGATTATGGAGCTGGGCACCTCCGCGAAGATGCTGTCGGTCGTGCCATTGATGGCTGGCGGCGGCCTGTTCGAGACCGGTGCTGGTGGCTCCGCCCCGAAGCACGTCCAGCAGGTTCAGGAAGAGAACCACCTGCGCTGGGATTCCCTGGGCGAGTTCCTCGCGCTGGCGGAGTCCCTGCGTTACGCCGCTGAGGATGACGACGACCCGCGTCCGCGCGTCCTGGCCGAGGCCCTGGACAAGGCAACCGCTACCCTGCTCGACGAGGGCAAGTCCCCGTCCCGCAAGGCTGGCGAAATTGACAACCGTGGTTCCCACTTCTACCTGGCTCTCTACTGGGCACAGGAGCTGGCTAAGCAGGATGAAAACTCCGAGCTGAAGGAAGCGTTCGCTCCGGTCGCTAAGGCTCTGACGGAGAAGGAAGAGTCCATCACCAAGACTCTGATTGACGCTCAGGGCTCCCCGGCCGACCTGGGTGGCTACTTCCTGCCGGACGATGAGAAGACCTCCGCGGTTATGCGTCCGTCCGCTGAGTTCAACGAAATCATCGACGGCCTGAAGAAGTAGAACTAACTGCTTGCCGCTGGCTGGTCCTGGCCGGCCCTGGCCGAACTAGCTGGCCGGTGATTTCAGGCGATAGCCCCTCGCTCATGTTGCATTTGATGCACATGGTGCGTGGGGCTTTTTTCTTTGCTCTGCCCCCATCCACAGCAAGTCCATCCGCACATCTAGCCACACCCCACAACCAACCAACCCAAACCATACTAAGCGGGCTATAGCACTCTCGACACAGTGGCTACACACCCTCCTACCTTGGGTTTTTCCAAAACTTTGCAATAGACAGCTTGGTTCACTATTGTTTGTAAGCAACGTTTTGAACAACCTCAAAAACCGCAAGGAAGTATCTGAAATGACCACCAAGTACGACAACAGCAACGCCGCCAACTGGGGCCTGTCCACCCGCGCTATTCACGCCGGTTTCGCACCGGATGCACAGACCTCCGCGCGCAACCTGCCGATTTACAACACCTCCTCCTACGTGTTCGATTCCGCTGAGCACGCCGCCAACCGCTTCAACCTCTCGGATGCGGGCCCGATTTACTCCCGCCTGACCAACCCGACTGTGGATGCCGTCGAGCAGCGCATCGCCAGCCTCGAGGGTGGTGTCGCAGCTGTGCTGTTCTCCTCCGGCCAGGCAGCCGAGACCGCTGCTGTTCTCACCCTGGCTCGCGCAGGCGACCACTTCGTCGTTTCGCCGCGCCTCTACGGCGGCACTGAGACCCTGTTCAAGGTCACTCTGCCCCGCCTGGGCATCGACTGCACCTTCGTCGAGAACCCGGATGACCCGGAGTCCTGGCAGGCAGCAGTCCAGGACAACACCGTTGGTTTCTACGGTGAGTCCATCGCCAACCCGCAGATCGACATCCTGGACATCCCGGCAATCTCCGAGGTCGCACACCGCAACAACGTTCCGCTGATTGTCGACAACACTGTCCCGACCGCCGCTCTGCTGCGCCCGCTCGAGCACGGCGCCGATGTCGTGGTTTCGTCCACCACCAAGTTCCTGACCGGTAACGGCTCCTCCCTCGGCGGCGTCATCGTCGACGGTGGCAAGTTCGACTGGACCCAGACCCGCAACGGCCGCTCCATCTTCCCGAACTTCACCGAGGCCGACGAGGCTTACCACGGCCTGAAGTTCGCTGACCTCGGCGCTCCGGCATTCGCACTGCGTGCTCGCGCTGGCATTCTCCGCGACACCGGTGCCGCTCCGGCTCCGTTCAACGCGTGGGTGCTGGGTCAGGGCCTCGACACTCTGGCGCTGCGCATCGAGCGCCACAATGAAAACGCCAAGGCTGTCGCCGAGTTCCTCGAGGCTCACCCGCTGGTCGCGAAGGTCAACTACGCTGGCCTGCCGAGCTCCCCGTGGCACGAGACCCTGAACAAGCTGGGCCTTTCCGGCGCCAGCGGCGTGCTCTCCTTCGATCTGAAGGATGCCGACACGGCCAAGGCTTGGAAGTTCATTGACGCTCTGAAGCTGCACTCCAACGTCGCCAACATCGGTGATGTCCGCTCGCTGGTTGTCCACCCTGCTACCACCACTCACTCCCAGTCCGATGAGGAGGGCCTGACCCGCGCCGGCATTTCCCAGGCCACCGTTCGCCTCTCCGTCGGTATCGAAAACATCGATGACATCATCGCTGACCTCGAGGCTGGCTTCGCGGCACTCGCCTAGACCGTTTGTACACAGACACATTGCGGACTAAGTAGTCTATAAGACATGAGCTTTTCCCCATCTACCCCGGCCACCCTCCCATCCGAGGGCGAGCCGGGGCGTGTCTTTATCGGCGACATCACAACCGAAGCCGGTGCCGTCATCCCCAATGTCACCGTCGAATTCGAACGCTGGGGTCGGCTTAACGACGACTGCTCGAATGTCATTCTCCTCGAGCACGCTTTGACCGGCGATGCCCACGCGTCCGGCCCCTCGGATGAGTACCACCCGACCGCGGGTTGGTGGAATGGAATGATTGGTTCCGCCCGTGCACTGGACACCGATGAGTACTGCATCATCTGCACGAATGTCATCGGTGGCTGCCGCGGCACAACCGGTCCATCCAGCCCGCATCCTGACGATGGCAAGCCCTGGGGCTCTCGCTTCCCCGCTATCTCCGTGCGCGACACGGTGACGGTAGAGCATATGGCCCTACAAGCGCTGGGAATTTCCCGTCTCCAAGCTGTCATTGGTGGCTCCCTGGGTGGGGCCCGCGCACTTGAATGGTCGCTGATGCACTCTGATTTCGTCGGCAAGGCATTGGTGATGTGTGTCGGCGCCCGTGCGTCGGCCTGGCAGATTGGTATTCAGTCTGCGCAGATTCAGTTCATTGAGTCCGACCCCAATTGGCATGGCGGTGACTACTATGACCGCGGTGTGACCCCGGCCCGAGGTCTGGGTTTCGCCCGTAGGGTCGCCCATCTGACGTACCGTGGTGAGCTCGAGATGGATGACCGCTTCGGTGCAGCAGCGCAACCTGGCGAGGACCCGCTGGGGCCGATGCGCACAGAAGATCGCTTCCAGGTGGAGAGCTACTTGGATCACCAGGCGGAGAAGCTGGCTCAGCGTTTCGATGCCGGCTCGTATGTTGTGCTCACTGACACCTTGAATCGGCACAATATCGGCCGTGGCCGCGGCGGGATGAACGAGGCGCTGCACTCCTCTACCGTGCCGACCATGATTGCCGGGGTGGATACGGATATTCTCTACCCCTTCCATCAGCAGGAGCACCTCGCCCGCAATTTGGGCAATTGCATGGGGCTGGAAAAGATTGAATCCGCCGTGGGCCACGACGGATTCTTAACGGAGTTTGAGCGGGTCGACTCGATCGTGCGTGAATTCCTCGCCCGCGATGTCAGCTAGCTGCCCAGCGCGTCCACGCTGACTGCGAGGAAGACGATTCCCAACCCGACTATGGAGCAAAACCAGAGGTCAAAGGCTCGGGATCGGACAGAGAACACACCTAGAATACTGTCCGGCAGGTACTGCCTGGCCACGCCAAGCAGAATCATTGTGCTTCCCAACATGAAGGTGGCGCGCCGCCACCGCTCCAGTCCCAGAAATACAACGAAAGCGGACATGCCGAAAAAGAGCGCGCCATAGATTGTGTACTGCACCCACATTGGCCACGAAGCTCCCGAGGGCGGGGTCTTTGGGCTATGGGGATTCAGCATCGGATCCGGCAAATCCTCACGCCGGGCACGCTGCGCTATCTCCCTTTTCGACACGTCTGATTCCTCCTGGCTAACTAAGCCAGGCCAGCGAGCTTCTCAGCGCGCTCGACAACATTGCGCACGAGGAATGCGCGAGTCAGTGGGCCGACTCCGCCAGGGTTTGGGGATACGTAACCAGCAACGTCCCAGACATCCTCGGCAACGTCACCAGCCAACTTGCCGTCGACACGCGAAACTCCGACGTCGAGCACTGCAGCGCCCGGCTTGACCATGTCGGCGGTGAGCATGTGTGCGACACCGGCGGCTGCGATGATGACGTCAGCCTGACGAGTTTCGGCGGCCAGATCCTTAGTTCCGGTATGGCACAGCGTCACCGTGGAGTTCTCGCTGCGGCGAGTGAGCATCAAGCCAATCGGACGGCCAACGGTGACACCGCGGCCAATGACGACGACCTTTGCACCATTGAGCTCAACGCCGAAGCGACGCAGCAGGTGGATGCAGCCGTTCGGGGTGCACGGCAGCGGTGCTGGCTCGTTGAGGACAAGCTTGCCCAGGTTGACCGGGTGGAGGCCATCGGCATCCTTCTCCGAATCAATGAGCCCCAGAATGCGGTTTTCATCCAGGTGCTTCGGCAGTGGCAATTGAACAATGTAGCCTGTGCACTCCGGGCTTTCGTTCAGCTCGGTGATTACTGCCTCGAGCTCTTCCTGTGTGGTGTCAGCCGGGAGGTCACGGCGGATAGAGGCGATACCAATCTGCTCACAGTCACGATGCTTCATCTTCACGTAAGAGTGGCTGCCTGGGTCATCGCCGACCAGCACGGTAGCCAAGCCTGGAGTGTGGCCGGCTTCCTTCAAGCGCTCGACGCGCTTTTGAAGGTCTGCAAAGATTTCGTCTCGGTAAAGTTTGCCATCAAGCTTTGTCGCTGCCATGGCATTTATCTTAGGCACAGGAGCGGTCAATGCCCAGAATTGCCCCATTGACTGCCTGGAAGTTGTCCTTGACGCTTGGCCCTATTTGCCGCCAATAAAACCCTGTTGCCGCCAAACTTCATAGGCAGCAACCGCGGCAGCGTTGGAAAGATTCATGCTGCGCCGAGCAGGAAGCATGGGAATTCGGACAAGCTGTGTTATTCGCGGATCATCGAGCACCGCCTGTTCCAGTCCAGTTGGCTCCGGGCCAAAGAGCAGCACATCGGTGTTGGTGTATTCGATGTCCGTATGCCAGGTGTCCGTGTGCGCGGTGAAGGCGAAGATGCGACACCCTTGGCTGGTAAATGTCTCCAGCGCCTGATCGATGGACTCGTGAATACGCACATCAGCCAAGTCGTGGTAGTCCAGCCCGGCGCGACGCAGATTCTTGTCATCGAAGTTGAATCCCAGCGGCTTGGCCAAGTGCAGCATGGCACCGGAGCCCGCACACATGCGGATGGCATTGCCGGTGTTCGGTGGAATGACCGGCCGGTCAAACAGCACGTGGCAGGTGTGGTTTTTAATCCAGTCTGTGGAATTGGTGTGACCGGAGTTGGTGAGCTCGGAGGTGGTGCTCTTCATTTCTTCTATCACTATTGCTCGTTGTCTACTTCTGCTGCTACTGCCATCCCGGGGACAGCATCGCACACGCCATGCTCGGCGAAGAACGCGATGATGGTGTCAGCGATGAGCGCGCGACTCTTCGGCTTCGAGAACTTGTGTCCCTCTCCCGCAACCACCAGAAAGTCAGTGGGCACACCATAGGCATCCATGGCGTTGCGCATCTGACCGGATTCGCGCGGAGGCACGTTGGTATCCCACTCGCCGTGGATAAACAGGGTCGGGGTTTTCATTTCCTCTGCGCGGTGCAGTGGCGAGATGTCGCGCAACAGCTCGGCATCCTGATATGGGTAGCCGTAGCGCGGAAAGGCAGCCTGCGCCAGCCAGGGCTCGGTGGATTGATAGTAGGTTTCAAAACTTGTCATTCCGCAGGCATCGACGATGGCTGCGAACTGATCCGGATACCACGCCGAGGCCAACAGCGACATAAAGCCGCCGTAAGAGCGCCCGCCCAGTGCAATACGGTCTGGATCTGCCAACCCGGCATCGACGAGGAAGGCACGCGCGGCTGCAATATCCGCAATGGCGGCAAAGCGTCCATAGCGATCGCCCGCGTGCTCAAATGATCTGCCGGACCCCGAGGAGCCCCGCACGTTGGGAGTGAAGACCACAAAGCCCGCCTCCACAATGCTGGCTAGAACATCGTGATGAATGGGTTTTGCCTGCAGTTCTGGGCCACCGTGGATGTGGATGAAAGCTGGTGGAAGCGCATTCGTAGAGGTATCGCTCGAGTTATTGCGCACGGATTCCGGAAGGTAGAGCCAGCCAGAGAGCTCCAGCCCATCGCGGGAGACAAAGTAGACCAGCTCTGGGGCCGGCATGGTCTCCAAGTTCTTCTCTTCCAGAGCCAAAATCCGCTCAGTGCGTTCCATATCCAATGGCTCAATGACGCCACCGATATTGCGCAGAATCTCCACCGTCGGTGCGAGCCCTGGCCCTTCTACGGTCAGGGAAATCAGCTCACCGTCACCGGAAATTGACAGCTCACGCGCGACCATGCCCGGCAACTCGACGTTGCGGCGCACCATCACCCGTATGTCGTCAGTCTGCGGGTGTAGTCCAAGGGTCAGCACCTCCAGCGTGCTGACTCCACCACTGTTCCACAGCACGGCCGCGGTGGAGGAATCTTCACTGATGACGAACTCTTCGACATCCTGGTCCGGATTGCCAATGAATTCCTCGACATCGACTTCGATGCCGACCTTCATATCCAAGATTTCTCCCGCTGCCGTCCCCTCAACGCGAGGTCCAGTGGTGCTGATACCGCTGTCGGGAGTAATCCCCAGCCGTAGGATGCGACGCTGCTCCGCGCCGTGATCTGAGAGTACAAACGCGGTCAGCTTCTCCTGTCCAGGGTGTGCCAGCAGGACACCGGCATCCGTGGTGGAGCCAGGGTCGGACGGCAATAGCGGCTGCCACTGCTGCCCCGGACCGACCAGCAGTAACTCGCGGTGGCCACGCGGCCCAACTCGCACCAGACCAAACCCGCTTTCAGCCGCTACCAGCTGACTGTCTGTGCGTTTATCAATGACCTCGTACTTCGAGTTTGTCGGGTTAACCAAGCGCGCATAGTTAATGCCACGCGCATCGACCGCGTTCATCGCGAGCAGATCGTTATCCCATTCCACCAGCGTGGCGCGCATATCCGCATCCATGCGCAGGGGCCGCGCACCGTCGACTTCCGGGTCGGTGGATACCAGCCAGGTCTGCAATCGCTCCGTACCGTACGGCGAGACTTCGCAGGCAATCCACTTTCCATCCGGGGAGTGCAGCACCCTGGTGACCGGACCTTCCACCGGCAACTTCACAGGACGTTCCTCCCCCAGCCCCTCAGGTGTAATCTCCTGCTGTACCGCGTGCGGATAGCCGCTATCGCGGACGATAAAGGCAATCGCACTCCCATCCGGTGCTAACGAGGATTCATAGGTCTGGCGCATGACAGTCCATTCTAATAGTCAGCGGAAATCTCTACTTCGACCTGCTACCACAGGCCGCCCCAGCGCCTCGGACATATCCACCAGCCGATCGGCCACGATTGTCACCGCGCCAGAGGCCGTCTGCGCGATACCACGCACCACCATCGCCCGCGAATTCATCGCTACCGGTCGAAACCTGCTCCACAGCCCCGGCGTACACAACACATTTACTAGCCCGGTCTCGTCCTCCATTCCCAAAAATGTCACTCCTCCGGCAGTCCCCGGGCGCTGCCTATGCGTCACAACTCCCGCTACCTCCACCCGCGTCCCATCAGGCACTGCTTTCAGCTCCTCTGCCGGCACCACTCCACGTTCCTGTAAGTCTGCCCGCAACGCCGCCACTGGGTACTGCCCCGGGGTCACTCCCGTTGCCATCAAATCTGCGGCTGCCAGCTCAAACTCCGTCATGCCGGGCAACGCAGGTGCGTCGGCAAGCGTGAGCCCCGGCAGCATGCCCTCGCTTTCCGTCGCCGCCACGCCCGCCGCCCACAGTGCTTGCCGACGGTCAATTCCCAGCGACCCGAGCGCTCCTGCGCGCGCCAGTGCCTCCATGTGCCCAACACCCAGCCGAGCTCTGCGCGCGACATCAGCTGCGTTGACAAATGGCCGGGACGCGACGATACGCTCCGCCACATCATTGCCCACACCGGCGATGGCACCGAGCCCTAAGCGGATGCGCCCGTCGATGACACTGGCTTCCACTGCCGAAACTGCGATGTCCGGACCATCGCAGCCGATACCGTGCCTGCGGGCATCGGCAATCAGTGACTGTGGCGAATAAAACCCCATGGGTTGAGCGCGGAGGAGCGCTACGCAGAACTCCGCCGGGTAGTGATACTTAAACCAGGCCGAGAAATACACCAACGAAGCAAATGACTGCGCATGAGATTCAGGAAAACCATAGGCGGCAAAGGCCACAATCTTGTTCCACAGCTGTTGCCCAATCTCTGCGCCGATGCCACTGGTGTGCTGCAGCCCAGCCAGAAAACGGGCATGGAGCGCCTCCATCTTCGCCACCGAGCGTTTCGACCCCATGGCGCGGCGCAGCGAATCCGCCTCCACCCCGCTGAAGCCTGCCGCATCGACGGCCATTTGCATCAGCTGCTCTTGAAATAGCGGAATTCCCAGTGTCTTCCCCAGTGACTTCTCCAGCACTGGATGCTCATAGGTCACCGGCTCGAGCCCGTTGCGGCGGCGAATGTAGGGGTGCACGCTACCGCCCTGGATCGGACCTGGGCGAATGAGTGCCACCTCCACTACCAGGTCAAAGAACTCCCTCGGTTTCAGTCTGGGCAAGGTGGCCAGCTGCGCGCGCGATTCCACCTGGAACACACCCACCGCATCCGCGCGCGCCAGCATCTCGTAGACCTCTGATTCCGCGACATCAATTTCCCACAGGTTCACCCTCCGCCCATGCTGTTCATAGACCAAGTCGATGCAGTGATGGATAGCCTCCAGCATTCCGAGACCAAGCAGGTCGAACTTCACCAGCCCCGCCGCCGCACAGTCATCCTTGTCCCACTGCACTACCGAGCGGCCTTCCATGCGGGCCCACTCCACCGGCACAACATCCGCAATTGGCCGGTCACAGATCACCATCCCGCCAGAGTGAATGCCTAAATGACGGGGTTGTCCGCGAAGCTGCTCTGCCAACTGCCGCACTGGCCCCGGCGGGCACACTTCCCGGTCACTGACCCACGCATCGATTACGCCCGGTGAGTACCCCAGCGCCCGTGCCGCATCGCGCAATGCACCACGCCGCCGATAAGTAATGACATTGGCGACCTGTGCGGCGTTGTCACGACCGTATTTTTCATAGACGTACTGGATGACCTCTTCCCTACGGCCGGACTCAATATCTACATCGATATCCGGCGGTCCGTCCCGCTCTGGCGACAGAAACCTCTCGAATAACAACCCAGCGCCGATAGGATCAACATTGGTAATCCCCAGTGCAAAACACACCACTGAGTTAGCGGCCGAACCACGCCCCTGCGCCAGAATTCCTGCACGCCGGCAAAACTCGCAGATGTCGTGCACGATGAGGAAGTAACCGGGAAAGCCCAGTTCCCGAATCACAGTCAGCTCATGCTCCAACTGCGCCCACGCTCGCGCTTGCACGGACCCCTCCCCGGCACCATCGGCTGGCCCATAGCGCCGCCGAGCCCCCGCACAGGCAATATCTCGCAGCCACGAGTCCTCATCGTGCCCCTCCGGCACCTCCCAGCGAGGCAGCTCAGGGGCAATGAGATTAAGCGTAAAAGCGCACTCACCTGCAATGTCCTGTGTTGCCCGCAGCACCTGTGGCCCCAGGTGGCGCGCTGCCGCCGATAGCTCTTCCCACGAACGCAGCCAGGCCCCACCGGCCGGCTCCAGCTGCGACTCAAAACCATCTAAGTCCTCGCGTACAGCAAGCGCCTGTTTCGCCCCTGCCAAGCGACTTGCCGCAGGTGAGGACGCCGTCGCTGCCGAGGACATAACCTCCCGCAGGCCATACTTTGCGGCTGCAGCTGAAATAGCCTCCGAATCATCGACCGCCTGCGCGGTGGGGCTCACGCGATGCTCGAGCGCTACGTTCTCCGCACCGAAGGCCGCAATGAGTTCTTCCAGGTCGCCGACCCAGCTAACGTCGGCCAGCACCTGCCAAAAACCGCCTGCAGCCTCCCCCAACTCTGGCAGCGAGGGATAGCGGACGACGGACTTCTCCCCTGCTGACATATGCGCGTCACACAGCGCGTGGCTAAGGCTCCGGTACCCTTCCGGCCCTCGCCCCAGTACCGTGAGGGGCCGCTGTGGAAGCCCCAGTTCTGCGCCAATAATAGTGGCGATGCCAGCCTCCGCTGCAGCTTCAGCAAAACGGGCGATTCCATAGAAACCATCACGGTCTGCCAACCCCAGCACGTTTAACCCCAAACGCGCAGCTTCGGACACCAGTTCTTCCGGGTCTGACGCACCATGCAGAAAAGAATAACTCGAACGACAGTGCAATTCTACTGCGATTTCCGCAGGTAACGCCGGCGCGTCACCACTGCCGCCTTCACCACTTTCCGACGAATCAAATGCCCCAACAATAGAATCCGAAAGCTTCCCGCGCCAACCATTGAAACTACCATTAGGCTGCAGTTTTCCTGAGTAATTCCCAGATAGAATACGCTCAATCCGCGACCAGCTCAGTGGCCGACCAGACCGCCCCGACTGCCCGTCCGAGATGTTTTCCATGCCCCGAATATTAAACCACCCCACGGATAGTGTTCAAACGTACTTTCGATTAAAGCCTGCATTGATTATCACCCCCGCCCCACATCCGTAAGTCACATCCCAACCGCACCCCACTATTGGAGCTGGAACCAAATTTTCAGCACTACCTGGGCAGGTGCTAGCCTTATCCCCAGAATTAAAGACAGCTTGGTCTAGTTCTGCATTAAAAGTTCCAAGTAACAAATCTCATCACAAGGAGACTTCCAATGAATCTCAAGCGTTTTTCTGCTGGCGTTCTCACTGTTGCATTCGCCGCAACCGGCCTTGTCGCCTGTGGCAACTCCGATGAAGCCATTCGCATCGGCACCACGGACGCCAGCAAGAAGGCCTGGACCGTTTTCGAGCAGAAGGCTTCTGAACAGGGCATTGACCTGGACGTTCAAAACTTCTCTGATTACCAAACTCCGAACCGCGCCCTTGATGAGGGCCAGCTCGATGTCAACCTCTTCCAGCACATTAAGTTCCTGGCTGAGTACAACGTCGGCGCAAATTCGGATCTGACCCCGATTGGCTCGAGCGAAATTGTCCCGCTGGCTCTGTTCTGGAAGGACCACAAGTCGGTTGATGAGCTGAAGAAGGGCACCGAGGTCGCTATCCCGAACGACCCGTCCAACCAGGGCCGCGCCATCAACGTGCTGGTTCAGGCTGGCCTTCTGAAGCTGAAGCAGGACGACCTGCTGACTCCGTCTCCGGCCGACATCGACAAGGAGGCTTCGACGGTCAAGGTGCTGCCGGTGGATGCGGCTCAGACTCCGGCCGCTTACGGCGAGGGCAAGCCGGCCATTATCAACAACTCCTTCCTGGACCGCGCTGGCATCGACCCGAACACCGCCATCTTCCAGGATGACCCGAACTCCACGGAGGCAGAGCCGTACATCAACGTCTTTGTCACCAAGGCGGAAAACGCTGACAACCCGAAGTACGCGGAGCTCTCCAAGATCTGGCACTCCAAGGAGGTCCAGGACGCAGTCGCTGAGGACTCCAAGGGCACTTCGGTTCCGGTTGACCGTTCTGCAAAGGAGCTGCAGGAGATTCTGGATCGCGTCGAAAAGCAGCAGCGCGAGCAGAACTAACGCCGCCACCTAAGCACCGCCCAACACCCGGGCACACAGACCAAGGGGCACTGATTCACTCGTGACCAACAAGGGAACGAAGCTCGAATTCCGCGAGCTGAACAAGCAATTCGGCGACGTCACCGCGCTTGCCGACATCAACCTAACCGTTGAACCCGGCGAAATCCTCGGTGTCATCGGTTATTCCGGCGCCGGCAAATCAACGCTCATCCGTATGATTAACGGCCTGGAAAAGCCAACCTCGGGGCAGGTTTTGCTCGACGACACCGATATTGTCGGCATCTCCGAGCGCCAGCTACGGGGTTTGCGCCGCAATATCGGCATGATTTTCCAGCACTTCAACCTCTTCCATTCGCGCAATGCGATCCGCAATGTTGAGTACCCGCTGGAACTGGCCGGTATGCCGAAGGCCAAGCGCCGCGCTCGTGCCCAGGAGCTGCTGGAGTTCGTCGGCCTCGGCGACAAAGCGGAGTCCTTCCCTGAGCAGCTCTCAGGCGGACAGAAGCAGCGCGTCGGCATCGCCCGCGCACTCGCTACCGAACCGACGCTTTTGCTTGCCGACGAGGCCACCTCGGCACTCGACCCGGAAACTACTTCCGGCGTCCTGGATCTGTTGCGCCGCATCAATCGTGAAATGGGTGTCACCATCGTGCTGATTACCCACGACATGTCGGTGGTGCGCGGTATCGCTGACCGCATGGCCATCATGGAAAATGGTCGCATCGTCGAAACCGGTACGGTCCACGAGGTCTTTGCCAACCCAAAGACTGAGGTCGGCCGCCGCTTTGCCACCACCGCTCTACGCGATATTCCAGTTGGTCGTGAGCGCGATTCTGTGAATCAGTCCGCCGAGAGCGCATCGGCTCGCCTGGTCACCATCACCATCAATGATGGTGTTGACCTCGGCGCCCTTGCACAAGCCACCAGCGCCCACGGCGTGGCCGCCTCGGTGACTCACGGCGCGGTGGCCAATGTGCAGGCGAAGTCGTATGGTCGTCTCACTTTGCGGTTGACTCCGCTGGAATCCCCTGATTTCGATGCCGCCATTGCTGCCATTTCCGAACTGACACAGGTAGAGGAGCTCGCATCATGATTGGTTTCTTAAACTCCCTGCCATCTGTGAGTGGCAAGGACACCAACTGGGATAGCCTCGGCCCGATGCTGGGCGAAGCGTTCGGCCAGACGCTCTACATGGTCTGTGTCGCCATGCTGATTGGCGGTGTCGCAGGTCTAGCAATTGGCGTGCTGCTCTACACCACCCGTGATGGTGGCGTGCTGCGTAACAAGTTTGTCTATCAGGTCCTCAATATCCTGATTAACTTTGTCCGCCCCATCCCGTTCATCATCTTGGTCACGGCCATTGGCCCGCTGACAAAGAGCGTGGTCGGTACCACTATCGGTACCGAAGCTGCGGTGTTCGTCATGTCGATTGCCGCCACATTCGCCATCGCGCGTCTGGTGGAGCAGAATCTGATGTCCATCGACCCCGGTGTAATCGAGGCTGCCCGCGCGATGGGTGCAAGCCCGTGGCGCATCATCCGCACAGTCGTCGTGCCGGAAGCCCTGGGCCCGCTGGTTCTTGGCTACACCTTCGCTTTCATCGCCGTAGTCGACATGTCGGCAATGGCTGGCTACATCGGCGGTGGCGGACTGGGCAACTTCGCAATCACCTACGGCTACCAGGCCTTCGACTGGAACGTCACCCTGGTGACGACCCTGGTCATCATCTTCATCGTCCAGCTGGCGCAGATCTTCGGCAACTGGCTATCGAAGAAGATCATGCGCAGGTAGTCGCGCGCCAGCCCTTCTTTGGCCCTGGAGCATCACCGCAGGAAGACACAACGTCCTCCGTGATGATTTGCTCCAGGGCCACTTTATATTCCACGACCTGATCACGGTCGCTGAAGCCGTCGTAAAGCGCGACGACTGCAGTCGTGCCGTCGACATCAACACGTGCGACATCGTCTACACCCCACGCATCTGCTTGACGACGCACAGCCAACTCGGCAGCCTGCCCCTGCGGGCTGTAGATGCCTCGGCCGCGGCAGCCCTCCGCATGCACGATTCCCCGCTGAGCGTCTTCGATGACCCCCTTGGCATCCACCGCGCTTATCCGCCCATAGCTGTAATTCCATGGCAACAGCACACTCGCCGGCGCAAAGCGATGCCCCTTAGAATGCGAGGTCTCCCATACGACCTCTGGGAAGAGGTTGTGCATTGCCGCAGCGAGAGGGCGTCCTTTAACCGCGCAGCAGCGGTCGCGCTTGCCATGTGTACAGATAAGGAACAGTGGATGGTCTAGGCGAGTAGCTCCCTCAGTGGGCTGGCCGAGGCGAATATCCAGGGTCATCAGCTCATCGACATCGGCAACCATGCGGTGTTCGAGAAAAACTTCAGAACCATTCACTGACTCACAGTGCGCGATATAAACGTTGACACCGTCACACGGCTGCTGTCCGATACGACCGGGCTTGCGAATCAACTGCAACGCGCCACCGCGCTCAGCCAACCAGGCCTCAATCTGCCCGGTGAGGTCTGTGCCCCACACACCGCCGTCAAAAATATCGTGGGACCAACCGAGTTGGTGCTCCAACGCAATAAAAAGCTTCCCAATCTTCGCGGTACCGGGAAGCGGCTCAGTTACCTGAGCGGAACAGGTGGTATCAAAATTGGCCTGATTCATACGCCTAAGCGTAATTGAGGGCACCTGCGATTGTGGCTCAGACTGCAGCGGTCACCCCTGTTTTATTACTATTGTGCAACACTTTGACAACAAAGACTTTTGACCTCGGCTTTTACAGTTCAGCTTGTTGAAATTCCGTAATTGCGCACATACCGTCAGACGTATGAATACGAAATCGCTGGATGTCTCGCGCACTCGTACCCGTACCCGTCTCGTGGCATCCCTGTGTCTCGCGTTGGGTCTGGCTCTCGGTGCCTGCTCCTCTGACTCATCCTCAGATTCGGCTGCTGCAGTATCTATGAAAACTGACTCGACCGCTGGCACCTCCGATTTGTCGAGCAGCTCCGACAGCTCCACCAGCTCGTCTGCCGCAGCACAAACCGCCATGGATGACGATGCTGCTCCGGAAGGCGATTTCAACAAATCTTCCGCAGAAGCTGCTCCCTCCGATGGTGCTTACTTAGGCATTGAAGATGTCCGTGTGGGGTCCCATGATGGTTATGACCGCATTGTCTTTGAGCTCACGGGCGAGGGCACTCCGGGCTACTTCGTCCGCTACGAAGATGTTCCAACCCAACAGGGCTCCGGCAACCCGGTTTCTGTTAACGGTGCCGCCAAGCTGGTAATTAACCTGCGCGGCATGGGCTACCCGTTTGATTTCCAGTTGGAGGACTTCCCCTCCGCCCCGGTCAAACCAACATCAACTTCCGTTATCAAGGAAGTCGTCGGGGCAGGAACCTTTGAGGGACAAACTCAGTACGTTGTCGGCCTCAAGGGCGATAAGACTCCCTTCAAAGTTTTCTCGCTGAGCAACCCAAACCGCCTGGTTATCGACTTCCAGTCGAAGTAGTCGATTCACGCAGTAGTCGATTCATGCATAGGCGCCCTCGATTTTCCACGCTCCGGCATGTCCGATGAGCAACCAAGCGGCAACGGCGCCGTCATTCGCTACTGCACGCACCTGCATTCTCGCCGCCCGGCGGGCCTCGTCGGGCACCCACCAGCGCTCATCAATTGGCCATGGTCCAGCCCACGATGACACTCGGTACGTCTTTGTTCCGTATCGCACCAGCGCAGGTTCTGCGGTCATGGTTGCCCTCCCCGTAACCCCTACGGACTGTCCACTGGCGTCGAGTACTTCCACCTCGGTGTTTGCAGCTTCCAGAGTGATTGCCGGGTTAGGCGTAAGAACGGCTCCTGACCATGGCTGATTAACAGCACCAGTTTTTGTGTTTTTGGGCTTTTCCCCAAAAGCGACAAATCCCACTCTCTCGGCCGGGCCACGTCCACCTTGCATAATCGGCTGCTGCACTGCCTCTGACCCCAGCAAACCTTGAACACGCTCGGCAGCCCGGCGAGCTTTGGCCAGTGCTTCATCGCTTCCATGCCATAAATCCTGTTTTACGGTGCCTGCGGCAACCACATCCAGTGGCTCTAACTGCAGCTCTACGATGCCGCAGCCATCATCGTCATCGTCCGCCTGTGTCCGCTGCCGATTCCTGTTATTCAGCCAGCCATCGAGCTGCCACCGAACCCTGTCAGCCGTAGTTTGCTCTGCCAGCGGCTCAGTGCAGCGCCACACCCTGCGCACCTCTGAGCCATCACTAAATTGCGCCACCACGGCTAAGCGATAGCACGAATACCCATGGTCAAAAAGCTGTTCATGCAGCTGTCCAGCCAGAGAACGCGCCACAAATGAGGCCTCATCCACTCTTCGCAGCGGATTCTCCCACGACTGATAGCTCGCAGCCAGTCCCGTCGGCAGGGACCGCGGCGCCACCAACCGCGCTTCCCCATGACAGGCCAGATTATGCCACCTAGCCCCCTGCGTTCCGAATCTGTTGGCGATATCCCGCTTCGGCAGAGCAGCAACATCCCCCAATGTGCGCAATCCCAGTTCCTGCCACGACTTCGCAAGCTCCGCAGGCATCTCCAGCGCGCTTTCCGCCCTCAGCTCCACCAGAGAGATTCCCGCCCGGAACCGTTTCCCCTCGTCCGCACCTGGAGCTACCAGCACTCCCCGACGTGCTGCCAAAATAGCCGTCACAATATCGTCCGCGAGACCCAAGCTACAGTCCACTCCCGGAACTGCCGCGGCGTCTAGAAGTTTTTCTAAAGCCGCATCCTGCCCGCCGTAATAACGAATCACCCCTCGGGCCGCCACGACCGCCAAACCTGGCCGCAGTGCTTCGACACCTGCCGCCACCGCTTCCAGCCGTTGCAGCACGGGCTCGAATTCTGACGCATCACGCACCGCGCTTTCTTCCACAACTTCCAGCTCCGGACACAGCGCTTCCGCATGGCGACGGCTCTGCCCGCGCCGCACCCCGGCACAGCGCGCACTTGGAGAACAAGCAGCCACTCCGCTATCTCCCACAACTGCAACTGGACTGAGCGGATTAGCCCGCGATGTCGCAGACGCTAGATGCGCTGCCTGCACGGGCCAATCCGGAAGCCACAACGCCACCACACGGTTCAATTCCGCCTCTGCCATTAGCCTCTCCTCCGTACGGGAAAAGCCACCACATTGTTCTGTGCTGCCTGCTCACCTACCCGCCAGCGGCACTGCCGCCGCGGAAACCGCGTCCCCGACACACTGACTTGGTAATCCACTGCCCGAATCCGACCATGACCAGCACCAAGACCGGAAACATCAGTAACAGAGCTGGAAATCGTTGCCACAGCTCCCGGCCACTGCCGCCCCACAAAGACCAGAGCACAACCATTCGTGCGCAGTCGCGCCTGCAATGGACGCGCCTGCGACGGTGCCGGAGTACAAGACAGTGAGGCCACCACCAGGTCAACGCCGTCCGCCAGCAGCCCAATTACCTCAAGCGGCTGCATCCCAGGATCTGGCACGCAGATGATGTTCGACAACTTTCCACCCAGCTCCGTAACAGCGAGTAGTCCCTGCTCGGCAACTCCCACCAACGCAACATGCCCTGTCTTCGTAGCTTCCGCAATTAGGCCTGCCAACACTGCACCGGGCTGTTCAATGACACTGACCGCCCCTTTCCGGACCGTTCCCGCCAATGTATTTTCCAACGCCACCGGCACCGGCAGCGCCTCGCCGAGCCCAAAGGTTTCGCCAGTTGCAGCCCCGCCAGGCTGTGCAGCCATTGCTTGCCTGAGCGCCGCAATAGTCTGTTCCTTAGACTGCCCAGCAGCAATGTTGACCGCCGTTGTCATCTCTTATTCCACCTCATCTCACCGCCATGTCCACCACGAACACTGCTCGAATATTCTTTCTCAGCAAGCGGATTAAACATTACCCTAAGTAGCACACCTGTTCGAATACAATGTGTGGAGAAAAGCGCCGCGCACATCACCGCGCGACGCTTTACAACTCAGCCGAGCACTACATTGCGTACTATTTACGCCTTCACATCCAGCACCACATCGAACTCGAGCAGCTCAGCCGACGACGACACCGGCTTACGCTTCTCCCCCTCGTGCGAGGCCTTGAAAGCACGGCCCTCACGCCAGCCCTGGTAGGCCTCCTCGCTCTCCCACTCGGTAAAGACGAAGTAGCGGCTCTCCCCTGCGGTTGGACGCAGCAGCTGAAAACCGATGAAACCCGGAACATCGGTCATCTTCGAAGAGTTAGCAGAAAAACGGCGTTCAAGTTCTTCTCCCGCACCTTCAGGAACGGAAATAGCGTTAATTTTTACAATGCTCATGGGCACAACACTAGCTACCAGACACCCAACAATCTATAGTTCTCCCTCTACTACAGTGAAGAAGTATGACTGAATGCAGCCAACGCACGACAAAGTTCATCAATAGTCCTGTGCGACTGGGAATACCAATTGGCGCCGTCACCGCAGTCATCGCACTGCTCGCACTGCTTAACGCCCATATCATCGGCGCCATTGGCTGGTGGATCCTGATTGCGCTTCTACTCGCACTCATTGGCATCACCGTTTTCACGCACCACGCAAAAACACCCACCAAAGAAACTCGGCCTTCCTATTTCGCCGAGCCAATGCGAGAGTCCCCAAACGACATCTCTTGGAACTCCAGCGTAAGCGTGCTGCTGATCTTCCCCGGCTCATGGATCATTGCTGCTGTCGCCGAGCGCATCCCATCAAACCTCGCCGCGACTGTCGTAGTCATCGCACTTTCAGCCATCACCGCTACCTGCGCAATCCTGCCACGGCAATTCGGATTCCTCCCGCTGGCCGCACCGCTTCCCGATGACTTCGCACAGCGCTGCCCCTATCCCACCGATTCCCCCGAGGCACGTATCCTCGCGGTCCTCTTCATCGCGCGTCTACGCGATGGCTACGTCTTTTTCGTCGACCAGCTCCCCTATTTCGCAATGCTTGACGACGATGCCGTGAGCGCAGCCCTCCACACGCTCGTGGCTGATAAGCGCATCACCATCACCAAGAATACGTCGGCTCTGACGGAAAAGGGCCGCGCCCGCGAGTTTGCACAACTCACAGACACGGCCCTTGCCAACTAGTGGCTTACTCCCACTCAATGGTTCCCGGCGGCTTGGAAGTCACATCCAGGACCACTCGGTTGACCTCCGGCACCTCGTTGGTGATACGGGTGGAGATCTTCTCCAGGGTGTCGTACGGAACGCGAGTCCAGTCAGCGGTCATCGCATCCTCAGAGGAAACCGGACGCAGCACAATTGGGTGGCCATAAGTACGACCATCGCCCTGGACACCGACCGAGCGGACGTCGGCAAGCAGGACGACCGGGCACTGCCAGACAACCTCGTCCATACCTGCGGCCGTCATCTCCTCGCGCGCGATAGCATCGGCGCGACGGAGGGTATCCAGACGCTCCTCATCGACAGCACCGATGATGCGGATGCCGAGACCCGGACCCGGGAATGGCTGCCGAGCGACGATTTCCTCCGGCAGACCCAGCTCGCGGCCAACCGCACGGACCTCATCCTTGAACAGCAGACGCAGCGGCTCCACAAGAGTGAACTCGACATCATCCGGCAGACCACCGACGTTGTGGTGGCTCTTAATGTTGGCAGTGCCGGAACCGCCGCCGGACTCGACCACATCTGGGTACAGCGTGCCCTGGACCAGGAAGTCCACGGTCTCGCCCTCCGGAGCACCCTCCAGCGCCTGTGCGACAGCGCGCTCGAAGGAGCGGATGAACTCGCGGCCGATGGTCTTGCGCTTGGTCTCCGGATCAGTGATGCCAGCCAGGGCATCCAGGAAAATCTTGGAGTCATCGACGGTGATCAGCTTCGCGCCGGTTGCGGCAACGAAGTCCTTCTCGACCTGCTCGCGTTCACCCTGACGCAGCAGACCATGGTCAACGAAGACACAGGTCAGGCGGTCACCGATAGCGCGCTGCACGATTGCGGCAGCAACTGCGGAGTCAACACCACCGGACAGACCACAGATTGCGCGACCGGTCTCACCGACCTGGTTACGAACCTGCTCAATGAGCTCGTCCGCGATATTAGCGGCAGTCCAGTCCGGCTCGAGGCCAGCAACCTCGTAGAGGAACTTCTCCAGTACCTCCTGGCCGTACGGCGAGTGGTTGACCTCCGGGTGGTACTGCACACCGGCCATGCGCTTGTCCAAGCACTCAAAAGCTGCCACCGGGGCGCCCTTGGTGGAAGCCGTAACAGTGAAGCCCTCCGGCGCCTCAGACACCGCGTCGCCGTGGCTCATCCACACCTCATGAGACTCCGGCACACCAGCGTGGGCAACACCGCCGCCGTCGAGGACGTTCAACTGTGTGCGGCCGTACTCGCGGTCACCGGTGGCAGCAATCGTGCCGCCGAGAGCCTCAGTCATAGCCTGGAAACCGTAGCAAATACCAAACACCGGAATGCCCAGCTCAAGCCACTCTGGGTTGAGCTTCGGAGCGCCTTCGGCGTAGGCACTGGACGGACCGCCGGACAGCACCAGCGCGGCCGGGTTCTTGGCCTTAATTTCTTCAGTCGTCGCATCATGCGAGACCACTTCGGAATAAATTTTTGCCTCGCGCACACGTCGCGCGATGAGCTGCGCATACTGCGCACCGAAGTCCACGACGAGGACGGGCTTAGTCACCTGTTCAGACACGCCCTAAAGCTTATCAAGACTTCCGGACCACAGGCATACCCAGGTTCAGTGCAGCCGGAGCATCTTCCGGCACAGCTGGACGGTTCGGAGCAATCGGCTCCAGACGCACGTAGGCCTCCCCCTGCGCCGGCCGCTGATCTTCGTCACCCTTATTCGGCCACAGCGATGTCGCACGTTCCGCATTCGCGGAAATCGACAGCGATGGGTTCACACCCGGGTTGGCAGCCATTGCCGAACCGTCGTGAATCGACAGCGTCGGATAGCCCCACACGCGCAAGTACGGATCGACCACCCCATTTTCCGGCGAATCCGAAATCGTCGCACCACCGATAAAGTGAGCGGTCAGAGGAATATTCGCCAGCTCGCCAATGGTTCCACCAGCCAGCACACGGCCATTCTTACCGCGCGCATCGAGTTTCTCCGCCGCGCGCCGCGTAGCCTCATTGCCGGCCGGAATCCACGTCGGATTCGGCTCGCCCTCGCCCTGCTTACTCATCAGGAAACGCAGTGGCCCAATCTTCTGCAGGTAAGTCGTAATCGAGTTGTCGCGATTCTGCATCACCAAAGAAATCACCGTACGCTGCGACCACTTTCGCAAGTTCACCAGCTGCAGCAGATAGTTGGGGTGCTTTACGACGGCCCCCACCGCCTGTAGCCAACGCGGAGTCGCACGATCTCCTTCGGTCATAATCATCTGCAGCATTGCGATGGCATTAGAGCCCTTACCGTAGCGCACTGGCTCGATATGGGTGTCCTCATCTGGGAAGAACGACGAAGTAATGGCGACACCAGTGGAGAAATCATTGTCCGGGTCAACCTTCGTTCCCATCGCACCCAAAATGGCCTCGGAGTTGGTTCGGGTCAGCTTGCCCAAAGTCTTCGGCAGCAGTGGCAGGTGCCCATCGGCTTGCTGGCGGTGCAGTAGGTTCTGGGTTCCCCAGGCACCGGCGGCGAGAATGACTCGCTGAGCGCTAAACTGCTGCTTGCCCTTAGCTACCCACCGGCCAGTGCGCTCAGTATCGATAACCCAGGAGCCATCCGCCTGCGGGTGCAACCCGGTAACAGTAGTGCGGTCAAAGACCTGCGCACCGAACTTCTCTGCCAGGTAGAGGTAGTTCTTGACCAGGGTGTTTTTGGCATTATGGCGGCAACCGGTCATGCACTCACCGCATTCCGTACATGCAGTGCGGTCCGGGCCAACTCCGCCGAAGTAGGGGTCGGCGACCGTTTGTCCCGGCGTTCCCTGACCACCAGTCTTGGCACCGAAGAAGACCCCCACCGGAGTAGAGCGGAACGTATCGCCCACACCCATATCTTCGGCTACCTCACGCATGACGACGTCGGCAGGCGTGTTGGATGGGTTGGTAACCACCCCGAGCATGCGGGAAGCGTTGTCATAATGCGGGGTGAGTTCCGATTCCCAGTCAGTAATGTGGGCCCACTGACGGTGCTGGAAGTATTCGGAGCCCGGCTTATACAGCGTGTTTGCGTAGTTGAGAGAGCCACCGCCAACACCAGCGCCAGCGAGAATCATGACATCTTTCAACATGTGCACACGCTGGACGCCAAAGAGTCCCAGCTTCGGAGCCCAGAGGTACTTATGAAGTCGCCAGCTCGTCTTGGCAAAGTCTTTATCTTCGAACCTCCGACCAGCTTCCAGAACTGCCACTCGGTAGCCTTTTTCTGTCAGCCTCAGCGCAGAAACGGAACCGCCGAATCCGGAACCGACGATTACAACATCGAAATCGCGTCGTTTACTCATGGGAAAAGCCACCTTCGCTAAGGTCGTAACGCTATTGCGCGGAACATATGTTCCTAACCCTAAGCGGAGGTGGCTTTTCAGTAAGGTAGTTTCACGAAAAAACTATCCGATTACTTTAACTAAAAACCCTTCGGACGCACCGACAGCTCAACGCGATGGAAGGACTTCAGGTCGGTAAATCCGCACTTGGCCATTGCGCGGCGCAGGCCGCCGGCCAGATTGCGGTCACCAAACGGAGAAGCGGACGGCCCAAACAAAGCCTCTTCCAGGCTGACTAGTTCCCTCTCATCTTCGACGACCTGCCACACCGCACCGCGCGGGTACTTCGGGTGTGCCGCGACAGATGGCCAGGCGTAGCCCTGTCCTGGAGCTTCGTTGACGGTTGCCAGCACGCTGGACAGCGCCACGGCATCCGCACCGCAGGCGATTGCCTTAGCAATGTCCCCGGCGGTATCGATGCCACCATCAGCAATGATGTGGACGTAGCGGCCCTCGGTCTCATCGAGGTAGTCCTTACGAGCAGCTGCGGCATCGGCAATAGCGGTGGCCATTGGTACGTCGATGCCGAGCGCACCCGGGGACGTCGTAAAGCCCGTACCGACAATCACACCAGCAGCACCCGTGCGCATCAGGTGCAGTGCGGTCTGGTAATCGACGACACCGCCGACGATAACCGGAACATCCAGGCTGCCGATGAAGTCCTTGAGGTTCAGTGGCTCGCCCTGGGCGGTGACGTGTTCTGCAGAGATTAACGTGCCCTGGATAACCAACAAGTCGATGCCAGCCTTGATAGCCAGCGGAGCCAGCTCACGGGCGTGCTGCGGCGAGACACGAACTGCAGTGATGGCACCAGTTGCGCGAATCTCCTTGATGCGCTCGACCAACAAATCGGGGTCAACCGGAGCAGCGTGCAGTTCCTGCAGCTTGCGGTTCACAGCCTCAGAATCGAGCTTGGTGGTGGCCTTCTTTGCCAGCTCCACCAGCTCAGCAATCTTGTCCTGCGCATCGGCATGGCGAGCCCAAATACCCTCAGCATTGAGAACTGCCAAGCCACCCAGTCGAGCAAATTCAGCAACGGATTCCGGGCTGGCGATGGCATCCGTCGGATGCATCATCAGCGGGAGTTCGAAATCATAGGCATCAATTCGCCAGGAGGTATCGACGTCCTTGGAAGACCGGGTACGACGAGTCGGAACGAGTGCAATATCGTCCAACTCGTAGGTCCGGCGTGCCTCGCGGCCAATACCGATTTCAACGATGTCGCGCATGAGCTTTCCTCACATGCCCTTTCCGTGGAATGTAACTCGACTAAGTCAGTCTAGCGCTGGTAGTAGTTCGGTGCTTCGACAGTCATCTGGATGTCGTGCGGGTGCGACTCGCGCAGACCTGCAGCGGTAATCTGGACGAACTGTGCGTCGTGCAGCTGCTCGACGGTTGCAGAACCTGTGTAGCCCATAGCGGCGCGCAGCCCACCCACCAGCTGGTGCACGATGGAGTCGATGCTGCCGCGGAACGGAACACGGCCCTCGATACCTTCCGGAACCAGCTTCTCTTCGCTCTTAACGTCAGCCTGGAAGTAGCGGTCCTTGGAGTAGGAGCGCTTCTCGCCGGTCAGGCCACGACCCTGCATAGCTCCCAGCGATCCCATGCCGCGGTACATCTTGTACTGCTTGCCGTTGACGAAGGTAACTTCACCCGGAGCCTCAGCGGTACCTGCCAGCATCGAACCGAGCATGACGGAGGATGCGCCGGCGGCCAGAGCCTTGGCGATATCGCCGGAGAACTGCATACCGCCGTCGGCGATAATCGGAACGCCGGCCTTCTTAGCAGCGACGGAAGCTTCCATGATGGCAGTGATCTGTGGCGCGCCGACGCCTGCGACAACGCGGGTGGTACAAATCGAGCCCGGGCCGATACCGACCTTGATGGCGTCTGCGCCGGCGTCAATCATTGCCTGTGCAGCGCCGCGGGTAGCCAGGTTGCCGCCGATGATCTGGATGTTCTCGCCGAACTCCTTCTTGACGCGGGAGACCATCTCAAGCACACCCGTGTTGTGGGCGTGAGCGGTGTCCACCACAAGCACGTCAACTCCAGCATCAGCCAGTGCGTGTGCGCGCTTCCAGGAGTCCTCACCAGTACCAATACCAGCACCAACCAGCAGACGACCGGAGCCATCCTTGGAAGCGTTCGGGTACTGATCCTTCTTGACGAAGTCCTTAACGGTAATCAGACCGGTCAGACGACCTTCACCATCGACGATTGGCAGCTTCTCGACCTTGTGGGCACGCAGCAAGTTCAGAGCCGCATCGCCGGACACACCCTGCTCGGCCACGACGAGCGGCATCGGGGTCATGATCTCGGAGACCTTGCGGTTCAAATCTGCCTCGAAGCGCATGTCGCGGTTGGTGCAGATACCGACCAGCTTGCCGTCCTTGTCCACAACCGGCAGACCGGAGATGCGGTAGCGAGCGCATTTGGCATCCACGTCAGCGATGGTGTCTTCCGGGGAGCAGGTCACCGGGTCGGATACCATGCCGGCCTCAGAGCGCTTCACAATCTCAACCTGCTGAGCCTGGTCCTCAATGGACAGGTTGCGGTGCAGGATGCCCATACCACCCTGGCGGGCCATGGCGACGGCCATGCGAGCTTCGGTGACGGTGTCCATAGCGGCGGACACGATTGGAATATTCAGACGCAGTTCACGAGTCAGCTGCGTAGAGGTATCAACACCGGAGGGGATAACGTCCGAAGCGTCCGGCAGCAGCAGGACATCATCGAATGTAAGGCCGACTAGTGGAATCTTGTTGGGATTGTCTCCGCCGAGGCTAATTCCCGTGGGGTTGGTCATGGACTCCTCCTGCTCCACCCTTGCCGACATCCGGCCAGGGGCGCTATCGCTTCGTGGTTGCCAAACGTTATATACAGGGTAGTCCCTAAGTGATGAAACGCGACAATTAGGAGGAGGAACAGGTGTCCTACACGGGTTAGCCAAGAGTTAGCTGAGGAGCAGTCCGCAATGGGTTAAGGGGCCCTGTAAAGCTGTTACGGTAGGGATTGTGAACCACGACTTTTTCTCGTCCATGCCGCGGGATCCGTTCGAAGGAGATCCCAATGACCCGGCAAGCTTCCTCGAGCCGGATGAGCCTTTCGCGCCGTTGACAGACCAGGAACGTCGGGAAGTTCTTGAAGACCTTTCCGCCGTTCGCCTATTTCGTACTGCACTGAGTCCAGAGGGACTGCTTGGCGTGTGCATGCTGTGTGAGGACTGCGGTGACGAGCACTTTTATAACTGGGATGTACTGGAAAATCACTACTTGATGCTTCTGTCAGGCCAGGAGTCCCCGGTCCACGAGCCGCAGTTCGACCCGGACCGCACCCGCTACGCCCCATGGGAATACTGCGCAGGCTTTGTCGACGGTCTGCGTTCGCGCCGACCTGGCCGTTTCTAAAAATTTGATAAGAGTTTGACGGAATTGTTTGCACAGTATCCCGGTTAGCCTCCTGGGGTTTACCAACCGTTCATTGTTGGCTTCCACACTTGAGCTCACTGCTTCAAGAAAGCTCAGTGAAGGAGACATCAATTCCGATGACGTACATCGACCACTTGCCCGGGCCCAATGCGGATTTGTGGGATTGGCAGCTGCACGGCTCTTGCCGCGGGCAGGACTCCGCAACTTTCTTCCACCCGGAAGGCGAGCGCGGACGCGCACGCAGCCTCCGCGAAGCCCGCGCGAAGGCCATCTGTCGCTCTTGCCCAGTTCTCATGCAGTGCCGCACTCACGCTCTCAAGGTTGGTGAGCCATACGGTGTCTGGGGCGGCCTCAGCGAGTCTGAACGAAATGAAATCCTTCGAGCTAAGCCGGCCGCACGCGAACGCGAACTTGAGCGCGTTCTGGTCGCTGCGCAGTAGTTCCTCTACTCGCTCAGCTTCCAGCCGGTTCGCATAGAACCAAAAATGCTCCCCGCCTTCGAATGAAAGCGGGGAGCATATCGCGTGCTCTAGTGAGCGTGATCGTGCTCCGGCTCCTCTTCCGGCTTGTCCACAACGGAAGCCTCGGTAGTCAGCAGCATGCGTGCCACGGAGGTTGCGTTGACGACTGCGGAGTGAGTGACCTTGACCGGGTCAATGACACCGGACTCAATCAGATTCTCGTAGGTGTCGGTAGCAGCGTTGTAGCCGTTGCCATTCTCCTGCTCGCCGATGTGGTAGACGACGACTGCGCCATCCTTACCAGCGTTCTCTGCAATCCAGAAAGCCGGACGGGTCAGAGCCTTGGCAACTGCGCGAACACCGACTGCCTCGTCACCTTCGAACTCGTCGGCAAATGCCTCGAGCTCACGGGAAATCTGCACCAGCACGGAACCGCCACCGGCGATAACACCTTCCTGGGCTGCTGCACGAGCAGCGTTGATGGCATCCTCGACGCGCAGCTTGCGCTCGTTGACCTCGGTCTCGGTAGCAGCGCCAACCTTAATGACAGCCACGCCGCCAGAGAGCTTCGCCAGACGCTCTTCCAGCTTCTCGCGGTCCCAGTCAGAGTCAGTGCGCTCAATCTCGGCACGAATCTGGTTACGACGCTCTTCCACAGCCTCAGCAGTGCCAGCACCATCAACCAGGACGGTCTCGTCCTTAGTAATGGTGATGCGGCGTGCGTTACCCAGCACCTCAAGTCCAACGTCCTTGAGCTGCATGCCGGTGTCAGCCGTAACGACGGTCGCACCAGTGACAACTGCCAGGTCATCCATGAATGCCTTACGACGGTCACCGAAGTACGGTGCCTTCACTGCGGCAACCTTCAAGGTCTTGCGCATAGCATTAATGACCAGCGCGGACAGAGCCTCGCCCTCGATATCCTCAGCCATGATTAGAGTCGGCTTGCCGGACTCGGCAATCTTCTCCAGGATTGGCAGGAACTCTGGCAGGGAGGAAATCTTCTCGCGAACCAGCAGCACCTGTGCACCGTCGAGAATTGCCTGCTGAGCCTCAACGTCGGTGATGAAGTACGGCGAGAGGAAGCCCTTGTTGAAGGACACGCCCTCAGTCACGGACAGCTCGGTGGCAATCGACTGCGACTCCTCCACGGAGACGACGCCGTCCTTGCCGACCTTGTCCATGGCACCTGCGACCAGGTCACCGATTTCAGTGTCACGCGAGGAAACGGTTGCCACCTGCGCAATAGCAGCGGAGCTGCTCACCGGGGTGGCACGCTGCTTCAGCAGTTCAACAGCCTTGTCGGATGCAGCGTGGATACCGCGGTTCAGAGAAACCGGGTTTGCACCGGCTGCAACATTGCGCAGACCCTCGTGGACCAGCGCCTGAGCCAGCAGCGTTGCGGTAGTAGTGCCGTCACCGGCAACGTCATTGGTCTTGACCGCAACGGACTTGACCAGCTGAGCGCCGAGGTTCTCGAACGGATCCTCAACGTCGATGTCGCGGGCGATGGTCACACCATCGTTGGTGACCAGCGGACCACCGAAGGCCTTGTCCAGGACAACGTTGCGACCCTTCGGGCCAAGCGTGACCTTGACTGCGTCGGCAAGCGTGTCCACACCGCGCTTGAGGCCTTCGCGAGCCTCTTCGTTAAAAGCAATAAGCTTCGCCATGTGTGGGTACGTCCTCCCTTTAGTTCTCGATAACAGCCAGAATGTCGCGCTGCGACAGCAGCAGGTACTCCTCGCCCTGGTACTTCAGCTCAGTGCCGCCGTACTTGGAGAAGATGACGATGTCACCCTCCTTGACGTCCATAGGAATGCGGTCATCGTCATCTGCCCAGCGACCCGGACCAACTGCGATAACGGTAGCCTCCTGCGGCTTCTCCTTAGCGGAGTCCGGGATAACCAGGCCAGATGCCGTGGTGGTCTCTGCTTCGTTGATCTGGACGAGGACGCGGTCCTCCAGCGGCTTGATGTTGACGTTCGCCACGATGAATTCCTCCATACATGCGGTGATGTGATGTTCTTGTGCCGGTTGGTCTGCCGTGCACAGCCGTCGTCGCGGGTGAACAACTGTGTGTCAAACAACCTTCGTTAGCACTCTACCCCTGCAAGTGCTAACACTCAACAATAGTGAGCGCTAATGCTAGTCGGTCCGCTTATCCGGGTTACACGCCAGACGGCCGAACGCAGTAGACGTCATCCCGCGTTCTTCGATGAACTCATCGCTAAAGCACGGACCACCAGAACCGGTTGTGTAGTTGCTATCTGCTTCAACCTGTTGCCAGGACCCGTCTTTCCACTGGTACGCAAATACGGCCCCGGTGTTGGCAGGTCCGCCCACTGCCCACAGTCCGTCACACGCGGTAATTGAGAGATCTCCTCGGGGATCCGGAAACGCTGATGCCTCACAGTCCCCGCTGATTGGGTGTTCGGACGTAGCCGTACTCGTAGTTTTCCTAGTCTTTGTTGCTTCCTTCTTCGTGGACGTCGTGGTCTCTGACCCCTCGCATGCTGTCACCACATTCTGGAAACCAACCGGGGCGCCTTCTCGCTTCAGCCGGTCGATGTCGAAGCAAGCGTAGTCACTGGGCGATTGTGTCCCGTGGCGCTCGTATTCAGCCCAGCCCGAACCGTCCCAACGCCACGCGCCGAATCCACCGGTGCCTTCAACCCCAGTCACAGCCCACTGGCCATCGCAAAAGTATATGACCAGTCGACTTGGATCATTGGCGAGAGCCGATGCCGCACAGTGTTCCTTCTTGGTTTTCTCCGCCGACTTCACCTTCACGGTCTCTGTCGCAGTCGCAGTAACAGTACGCTTCGGTGCCGCTTCGTCCTTGGCACCCGCCCCAAACCACTGCCCACCTCGGCCACTCACAGCTAGGTACAGCACCGTCGCCACGGCGACAATCACAACGAGCAGCAGCACAATTAATGCCCATAGCACTCCCCGACCCTGACTGCGCTTCTCCTCGACCTGCGGCGCAAACAGCTCAGGCTGATCTTGCGGATCATCGGAAGGCCGAAGCTCCCATTCGCTGTAGTCTTTACTCATTTTGGGGCAAGCGCTTTCTGTTAGTTGTCCTGCAATCCACGACAGAGAAACAAATCAAAGTCGGTTAACGAAATTTAACACGGATCCGAGCGGTAATCAGCCTCGTTTTTCATTGCACGCACGTTTCCGCCCCATTGGCTCTTCAACGAACACGCTTCTGCCGCGCTACCAGCGTCGAAGTAGACAGCGTAAACGTCCTTGCCTTCATAAGAAGGCCTCAGCGACGGGCACTGCCCCGGCGTGGCGTACTGAAGGCCCGAGTCCCGCTCAAGAGCACGCGCTAGCTCCTGCCTTGTCGACGAATTGTCACCGCCCATCACAGACTGAACGATCAGCACATAGTGGCCGTCACACGCCAAGCTCGCCGGCACAACGGTCCCGCGAGAGGTCTGCACCGAAGAAATAAGACCAGTGCTTTCTCGCTGCGCCGGTTCCTGCTGACCCTGCGCTTCAGTCTGCGTCTGGGTAACCGTTTTCGTAGCCGTTTCCTCCGCAGGCGTTTCCGCCACGCTTGACGACGACACTTGCGTCTGATTCCCAAAGGGCAAGCTAATCCGCTCGGTTTTCACTCCCCACACGAGGGAGCCGAGCACGGCAACCAGTGCGATAGCTACGACTACAACAAGTGCCCAAATCAGGCCGTTACGAGTGCTGCTACCACTACCGCCAGATACTGGCGCGGGCTGCTCGGGTTTCAGCTCCCACTGATCATAATTACCGCTCATTGCACTACAGGCTCTTCCACTGGCATGGATGGGTCGGTCGGGCAGGCGTAACCAGAAGGCTTGGCTCCCGCCGCAATTAAGTAGGCGGCAGCTGCGCCAATCATGACGCCATTGTCAGTGCACAGCTTAATCGGTGGCACATGCAGAGTGATTCCCGCTGAAGTGGCCCGCGCCGCTGCGAGTTCACGCAGCCTCGAATTCGCCGCTACCCCACCACCGAGCAGCAAAGTGGTGGCGCCCGCATCCTGAGCTGCTCGAACGGCCTTCTTCGTCAACACATCGCAGACCGCTTCTTGGAAGGAAGCGCAAACATCCTCGACGGAGTACTCACGTCCTTCCTTCTCCGCTGCCTCCACGTAGCGGGCCACGGCGGTCTTGAGGCCGGAGAAGGAGAAGTCGTGGCGCGCATCCTGTTGACGCATCATGGCGCGTGGAAAAGCGATGGCCTTGCGGTTTCCCCGCTTGGCTAATTTATCGATAATCGGCCCGCCCGGGTATCCCAATCCAAGCAACCTCGAAACCTTGTCGTAGGCTTCTCCGGCTGCGTCGTCAAGCGTCGACCCGAGCTCCTGCATCGGGCGACCGACCCCCTGTACGCGCAGCAGCTGCGTGTGACCGCCGGAAACTAGCAGAGCCACAGCGTTGGACAAATCCGCACCATCGAGGGCTCCGACAGCAACGTGACCGCCCAGGTGGTTGATGCCGTAGAAAGGCACGCCCCAGGCGGCGGCATAGGCCTTCGCACCTGCCGAACCAACAAGCAGCGCACCGGCCAGCCCAGGCCCCACGGTAGCGGCGACGGCATCGGGGATAAAAGCGTCGACACCGAGCTTGGCAGCTGCTTGCGCACGAGCCTCGGAAACTACTGGCTGCAAGGCCTCCAAGTGAGCGCGGGAGGCAATCTCGGGAACCACGCCGCCGAAACGGGCGTGCTGTTCCATGGAGGATGCGACGACGTCGGCAAGCACTTCCACCTCGGGAATGGCAGGGGTGCCGGCGCCTGTGCCAGTGTCGTCGTAGCGCACGCGCATCACTGCGGCGCCAGTCTCATCGCAGGAACTCTCGATTGCCAGCAGGGTCAACTCGGTCATAGCAGTAATGGTACTAGCGCGGCATCGGGGCGCTTACCGGCAACCGAGCTTAAATCTCGAGGCGACCGAGGTTCCTCACAGCGGCACGCCAGAGGGCGTATTCCTCCGGGTAGTCATCGCGGTAGTGACGAACGGCACGCATGCCGTGCTTGATGCGTTCGATTTCCTCGTCCCCAATGTCCTCGCCCTCGGCATCGACGAAGACAACCGTTCCACAGATAGCGGTGGTCGGGTCGGTGAAGAAAGCGGAGTTACCCGTGGCTGCCTCATTGCGGCCGAGGGACGCGACCGGGTTCGGCTCCGCCCCCTCCGCCTTGGCCGTCGGATTGTAGAGAGCCGCGTAATCCGTACCATCTTCCTGGAACACCACGGAAACTCGGTCGGAGGACACTCCGCCAAGGAAGGCCGCGGCGGCATCCAGCTCGAATTCGACGATGCGGTGCGTCAGGTCAGGGTTCACCAGAAAACCTTTAATCATGAAATCAGAGGTACCGCACCGCGCCCGCTCCCGCATCTCGAGAGCACTACCCCCGCCCCGCTATGGCCGCGGGATGTTACGCAGGTTCGACCGAGCCATGTTGATCATCTGGCCGACGCCACCACCGAAGACCGTGCGAGTAGCTGCCTTGGAGAATCCCATCAGCATCTCCCAGGTGATGTTTGCCGGAATGGACAGAGCGTTCGGATCGGTGACCATGTCAACCAGCACCGGGCCGTCGTAGGCCAGCGCCTCTTGAATCAGACGGGGCGCATCGGCGGGATCCTCAATGCGGATCGCCTTGATACCCAGCGACTCCGCGACTCCGGCGTAGTCAACTGCGCCGTGGTCGGTCTGATGCTCAGGCAACCCCTGAACCAGCATCTCCAACTTGACCATGCCAAGCGAAGAGTTGTTAAACACAAACATCTTGATGGGCAGCTGCTCCTGCTGCACGGTAATGAGTTCACCGAGCAGCATCGACAGGCCACCGTCCCCGTTGAAGGTAATGACCTGGCGATCCCGATCGGCAGCTTGCACGCCGATGGCCTGCGGCAACGCATTGGCCATAGTGCCGTGACGGAACGATCCAATCTGCTCGCGCTTGCCGTTCGGGGTGACGTAGCGGGCAGCCCAGACATTGCCCATACCGGTATCGACGGTGAAGACGGTGTCATCATCGGCGTACTTGTCAATCAAGTCGGCCACATACTCCGGGTGAATCGGTCGCATGTTCTCAACGTCGTGGGTGTATGCCTCGATGACCTGGCTGAGCAGACGCTCGTGATTCCGCAGCTGCTTGTCCAAGAAGGAGCGGTCGGTCTTTTCTTCCACGTACGGCAGGATGGTTTCAATCGTGGCGGCCACATCGCCGACAACTGGGTACTTCACTGTGGTGCGACGACCGATGGCACGGCCATCGATATCGACCTGGGCGACATTCTTAGTCGGCAGGAAGTCGTTGTAGGGGAAGTCGGTGCCGAGCAGAATCAGCAGGTCGGCATCGTTGGAGGCGTCGTGGCAGGCGCCGTAGCCCAGCAGGCCGGACATGCCGACGTCGTACGGGTTGTCGTACTGGATGTACATCTTGCCGCCGAGCGCATGCCCCACCGGCGACTTGATCTTCTCCGCGAGCTTCAGCACCTGCTCGCGGGCATCCTTCACACCTGCGCCACAGAAGAGCGTGACAGTTTTAGCCTCGTTGATTGCGTCGGCAAGCGCGGCGGCCTGACCGGTATCGGGGAAGACAACTGGGCGACCGCCGCTGATGGTGGAAGTGACGAACTCGTCATTTTCCACCTCGTGCGTAGTGATGTCTCCCGGCAGCACCAGCACGGAAACGCCGTGGCCAGTCATGGTCGACTGAATGGCGTGATGCAAAACGACGCTTCCCTGCTCCGCAGAGTTCACCATCTCGCAGTAACCGGAGCATTCGTTGAAGATAAACTCCGGATGGGTCTCCTGGAAGAAGTTCGAGCCAATCTGGCGGGAGGGAATGTGCGATGCCAGCGCCAGCACCTTTGCGCCGTTGCGGTGGGAATCATAGAGGCCCTGAATGAGGTGGGTGTTACCCGGACCGCAAGAGGCCGCACACACTGCTAATTCGCCGGTGACCAGGGACTCGGCACCGGCAGCGAAGGCCGCAGCCTCCTCGTTGCGGACGTGCACCCACTCAATGGAGGACTCACGCACCGCGTCGACAATGGGGTTCAAGCTATCTCCGACGAGTCCGAAGATTCGCTTGACACCTTGATTCTCTAGAGTTTCTACGAGCTGCTTTGCAAAGGTTTTAGCCATGTGCCCGGTCTAACGCAGAATAGTCGCTACGTCAACATTTAGCCGGCGGACGCAGGCCGACACATCGTGTACGCATCCGCACCCGAACCCGGATAGTAGTTCTTCCGCAGCCCCATATTCTCGAAGCCATAACGCCCATACATGGCAATCGCCGGTTCGTTATCCGTGCGCACTTCCAAGAACACCGGTCCCGGGTCCTCCGCCACAGCCGCCATCAGCGCATCCATGAGCTGCGCGCCAAAACCCTGACGCTGCCACTGGCTCCCCACGCCAATCGTGTGAATCTCGTACTCGGCGGCTCCCGCAGGTCCCAACTTGGTGATCCCCGCATAACCGCAGAGCTCCTCGCTCCCGTCCGGCTGATCTGACTCCGTGACCAGCCCGACGTAGAAATTGTTCGGCGCAGCCAGCTCCGCTAGAAACGCCGATTCCGGCCAGGGGTCGTCCCCGGCAAACAGCTCCGCCTCAATCGCCGCACACGCCGTCGCCGCAGCAGGTCCGAGACGCACTAGCTTGACGACGCTCATCTCATAGCCTTCGGGACAACAGCATCCGGACGGCGCAGATACAGCGGTACTAGTGGGCCCGGCGCGGAGTCAAAGTCGACTACCTCAACCATGGCTTTCGGAGTGGGATAAACCTGTTCGGCGGTGGCCTCCAGCCCCATAATTTGCTCGATGTGGCTCACGCTGCCGCGGGCGTGCGTCGGCGCAAAGTCGGCGACTTCTGCCGCGAGTTCTTCCTTGAGCAGCTTCATTACATCGGCTGGTTTGGCCACTGCCGGTCCGAAAATCCGCTGACCATCGCGGTAGGCCGCGAAATACACCTCGCGTCGGCGGGCATCGGTGACGACCAGTTCATCACGGGCTCTACCCGCGCCACTAGCGAGCGCATCCAAGCTGCAGATGCCGTAGCAGGGAATTCCCAGGGCATCGGCGAAGGAGGAGGCGGTGGCCATGCCGACACGCAGACCGGTAAATGGCCCCGGCCCACAGCCAACGACCACTGCGTCCAGCTCGGTTGCGGCCATCCCGCTGTCGGCGAGGCACTGCTGAATCAGCGGCACCAGCACCTCGTTGTGTGCGCGGGCATCCAGGTGCAGCTGCTCGGCCACGGTTTCGCAGTCGCGGACAATGCCCGCAGTGACCTGTGGAGTCGATGTATCAATGGCCAAAATGTTCATATTCAGTAACCTACTTGAACCGACTGGAGCCTACTTGCTCCACTTCCAGGTGACGACGCGGGTATCGTCGTCACGCGAACGATCGATGCTGACCTGCAGATAGCGCTCGGAGAGCACCTCGGCGAGCCCCATGCCCCATTCGGCGACCACAACGCTGTCTTCAAGGTCGGTATCCAGATCGAGCGAGTCCAACGCGTCGAAGGCATCGCCGGCGGAGCCGGGGCCCTCTTCCCCAAAGAGTCGATAGGCATCGACGTGGATGAGGGTGACGCCGTCTTTTCCGAGCGGGCGGTGCTCGCGGGCGATGGTGAAAGTCGGCGAAGTCACACGACCGCGCACATCCATACCGCTGGCAATGCCCTGCGTGAGGGTGGTCTTGCCCGCACCGAGTGGGCCATCGAGAATCACCAAATCCCCGGCGACTAACTCGCGACCGATTTCCTCGCCGAGGTCACGCATATCCTCTGCGGTCGGCGCGAGACGGCTGCGCACCCACTTTCTCTCACTGCGCCCCTTCGGGCTAGTGAGGATTTCGTAGTTGATGGTGCCGGCTGCCTCCGCCAGATCGTCGAGTCCGGGCTCTCCCAGCGCGGGATCGCCGACGATGACCGCAGTGTCACCGGCCTCAACATCGGTGTCGAGCCCAAGGTCGACGACGAACTGATCCATGCACACGCGCCCCACCTGCGGATAACGCGTGCCGTTGATGCTGACCTTGAAATTCCCGGATGCCGATCGCATCATCCCGTCGGCGTAGCCGCAGGGCACGATGCCAATGGTGGTGTCACGGTCAGCTGTCCACGTCTGGCCATAGGACACCGACTGTCCCGCCGGCAGCTTCTTCACCAAGATGACCGAGGCTTCCCACCTCATCGCGGGGCGCAATCCATGGGTGGCCCCCTCAATTGGCTCGCCACCATAAATAGCCAGGCCTGGGCGCACCATGTCAAAGGCCAGGTCAGGACGCGACAACGATGCCGGCGAATTCGCCGCATGGTTAATCATCTCGTCCAGCCCCTCCTTGCGCAGTGCCGCAATCGCAGCACGGAAGTTCTGCGCCTGCTTATCGACGCTTCCGTTGCCCGGCTCATCCGCGCACGCAAAGTGCGTGAAGGCACCGGTGATGTTCAGCGCACCGGTCTTGTGTAGCTCCACCAGCTGGTCGACCGCATTGTCAAAGTCCCCATTGGCCATGGAGAATCCCGAGCGACCCAAGCCCGTATCGACCATCACCGTCACCCGTGGTGTCACCGACAGCGCCCGCCCGGCATTGGCCACAGCCAGCACATGAGCCATCGATGGCAGACCGAGGTCAATATCTGCGGCCAGAGCGCGCTGTACCAACGAGGTGGCTGCCGCGTCCCAGATCCATGCGAGGATGGGGGCCTCGTCGTCAAGCGTGGCGCGGAGGGAGAGCGCCTCGTCGATTGTTGCGACGCCGAGCTGCGTTGCCCCGCCGGCCAGCGCGGCCTGCGCGGTCTGAAGCGCGCCCTGCGAGTAGCCGTCCGCCTTGACGACGGCCATGAATTCCGACACCCCCGCGATGGCCTTGACGGTCTTCACATTGTGGGCGATTGCGTCGAGATTAACGGTGTGGGTGAGGATGGCTGGTGCCGAGGAAGTCATAGCCGTATTTTGCCACTGCTGCCTTCATTGGTGAACCATGCGGTGGCATCTCGGATGGATTCAGCGATGTCCTGGGCACTGCAGGGGGCTGGCCCGAAGTCTGTCTGCGCGGCTAAAAATGCGGCGCGAGCGTGAATAATTACTGGTAGATAGAGAGCTTCGCCACGCGCTACCCAGGCGCCGAGGAGTCCGGACAGCACATCGCCGGAACCCGGGGTCGCGGCCCAGGAGCTGCCCGCGTCCACCACGACTGTGCGCTGCGTTTTCGGATTGGCAATCACGGTGCGACGTCCCTTGAGCAACACTTCGCAGAAGAACTGCTCGGCAAGTTCACGGGCATCTGCGATGGCGTTAGTGACCTCGTGCCCGGTAAGACGCTCAAATTCGCCGGCGTGTGGCGTGAGAACAGTGCGCAGGTTGCGCTCCTGGCCGCGCTCACGGACGAGCTGTCGGATGTCCTCATGCTCAGAGAGCAGCGTCAGTGCGTCAGCATCAATGACCACTGGTTTGTCGGTGGCCAGTATGTCACGCAGTTCCTCGGCGGCATGCTCATCAGTGCCACGACCAGGGCCGACGACCCAGTCATCGACGCGCACGTCTTTGCGATCCACCGAGTCCGACTGCGCAATGACCGTCGGCAAGGCCGCGGTGATGCGATTACGTGCGGCCGCGTCGCCGACATAGATGACCGCGGGGCTCGTCGCGTGCACGGCAGCGGAGGCACACAGCTGACCAGCGCCCGGATACGCCTCACTACCGGCGGCGATACCTGTAACTCCGGTGGAGTACTTGTGGTCATTAGCACCGGGTTCGAGCTGAGTCTTCGCGCCAAAAGGTGCCGGAAAGCTCCCGCCTAGGGCTTCGTAAAACTCTACGGTCGGAGTCTGGTGGTGGACGGCATTGTAGTGACCGTTTTCATAGAGCGTCTGCCCCAGGCCCGGAAGTTCGAGGGAGAAGGCATCGAGCGCAATTTCGTATAATTCGACCTCACCACAGGCTTCTGACAGCGCATGCGCGTAGCGCAGTCCGCCGAAGGTCACCGTTGTCGTGGCCTCGACGTGGGATGGCAGGTACGGATCCTGGCCCTCTTCCAGGTCGAGGTCGGGATTGATGGTCTGGGAGGGCGGATCAAAAGTGCGTCCGGTATCGGCTTCCACACCACTCGGCACGTCGACCGAGAGAATAGGCACCTCACCTATGTTTGCCTCGCGCACCAGCCACGCAGCCTCTTCGCGCAGTGCACCATGACCACCGAGCCCCACAATTCCGTCGATAATCAGTGCGTAGTCTTCACTTATCGACCACAGAATCTTCGATAAATCCGTCTCCCGGTCACGCCCCAGCGGCAACACCCGCCCACCTGCGAGCTCAAACGCTTTCAGTGCCCGTTCATGGGGCTTCGAGCCCAGCAGCACCGCATCCACACCGTGCCCACCCGAGGACAAGCCCCGCCCCGCATAGAGCGCATCACCACCATTGCCTCCCGACCCCACCAACAGCAGCACACGACCGCGACCGGGCTCTGGGTTCGCCTCTGCGAGCATCCGTTCCGCGACCTCCGACACAGCGGCGGCGTGGCGCATGAGTTCGTCGTCACGCGTTTGCGCATCCAAATATGGCTGTTCCGCGGCGCGAATTTCGGCGACTGTGTAGCAGTTCGTCATATCTCCAGCCTACGATTGGCCCCTATGGATGACTACTCCCCGAGCACGCGAGTTTTCGGCCCCCGACTGCGCGCGTTTCCACAGGCGTATCTGCGTTCGCTGCGTCATCCCGAGTGGCTCCCCCACGGCGTACAGGACGTCCGCGAAGTCCTCGACGGCAAAATCACGCCTAACCTGGACAGATACGAGGACCGTACACCAATCGTGCTGGTTCACGGCACCTGGATGAACTCGTTCAACACCTTCGCCATGCTGGGGCCGTTCCTCGCTGAGAATCGTCCAGTATTTTCACTTGAGTACGGCACCGACCCCGCCGCACTGGTCAGCCGTCTGCGCAGCATCAATGCCACCACCGATTTGCACGACGCGCTCGCCGAAGTCACCGACCTTCTCGACCGCTTCCGAGCCCAACTCTCCCTTCCCCGCATCGACCTCATCGGTCATTCTCAGGGCGGGCTGCACTGTCGCAGTTACGCCAACGCGGTCATCGATTCGCTTTACGACGACGCCCTCAACCGCGGCCTCACCGAAGAAGAAGCCGAGCAGTTCGCCGCCGACAACAACCCCGTGCGAGCAGTTATCTCACTTGCGGGAAACCATCGCGGCACGACCGCGTGGGGTATGCGTCGGGCACTCAATACCCTGCAGCGATATGGCCTACCAGTAGACAAACTCGTTGACCGCCTAGTCGGCCGGGCCTGCGTGCAACAGCTTTTGGACTCTGACTACTTTGCGACTCTCAACCGCGCAGCGCGTGGCATTACCCGGCGTGGCCCGCACTACCTGAACATCGGTACTCCTTTCGACACCGTTGTCCGCCCATGGACCGGCGCGTTTTTACCCGAACAGGACGGCCACCGCATTACCAACGTCAACAACGCCTCTGGTGGTGGCGACTGGTCCGACCACCTCGCACTGCTGTACTCCCCCAATACGCTCGAACTCATCCACGAATTCTTGGACGAGCTGGATGACGCTGGGAAGGGTGACGCTGAGGAGAGGGACGCGGCGCACCATGCACGACAGCGAGTTCTACCCATGTACGGCGCTCTGCCGAGAAGGGATGGGCGGAGGGGACTGTGGAGGGGACGAACCTAATCCAGTCTGAAATTTTTAGAACATATTTCTCGAAATCTATTGACTAACATTCAAACAGGTGTACGATTATGGGTGTAGGGAAAATTTGTAGGCGAAAGTTCTTTGCTTGAGGTTCGGGTCCTACGGGGCCCGGGTGGAAAACCTTTCCCCTTCCCCTTTCAGAGGACTCACCCTTCAATTCTCCGGCGGACACGTAGTAACCAGGGGGATAACCAATGTCATCGCCGCCCACAGAACTTCCAGCTCCAGGCCAAAAACCATCATGGGCCAACCAACAACCAGACGACCCCATCAGCACCGCGGCTCGTACCATCAACGCTGCGGACCTTCAGCTCATCGATATCTGCGCGCCCGGTGATGAAGTCGATGTCAATCACCACCTCGCCCGCATAAGCATTCGAACTGGTCTTAGCCGCGGTAAGTGCTCTACGTTGTGTGAAATTGCGCTGATGTTTGAGCGCTTGCCAAAGGTCCGAGCCCTCATCGAATCCACCTACTGTTTCTCGCTCGCCCATCTCCGCGCCATTGCCAACGGAGTTGCGGGCCTATCTCCAGACCAGTTCGACACGGTAGAACCGCACCTGTTGGAAATACTCACTCCGACGCGGCCTCGACAGGCGATGATTGGTGTCTACACGCTGTCTCGCCTAATCGGTGACATGGTTTCCGAGTACAACGACTGCGCTCGCAACGACGGCACCCAGCGAGTTCCAGAAGGCGAAACGGTCGCACTCGCAGACACGGGCGATGGAAAGCACAAAAAGGTCACAGCGATTCTTGAAAACGACCGCGCGACCGAGCTCATGGCCAGAATCCAAGGAGTTCGCAATACCTCCATCAACCGCGGTAAGCAGTGCACTCAGGCAGAGGCACTACTACAACTGGCACAGCAGTCGACCAATGCCGAGATTGTCATCAACGTCTACCGCGAGGTCGGTGGCGGGCCAGCATGGATTGACGGTGTCGGTTGGTTGAGCGAGGTGGCAACCGAAGAATGGCTTGCCCGCGCAACTCACATCCGTATCTCCGCCGACAGCAAGGTCGACGGCTACCGCCCCACCGAGAGTCAGGTGGCTCGTGTCCGTGGGCGTGACGGAATCTGCCGCTTCCCCGGCTGCGATGTCCCGGCCGCCAAGTGCGACCTGGACCATATTCAGCCGTACAACCACGACAATCCCGAGCAGGGCGGCCCAACCGACACGGAGAATCTGCACTGTCTCTGCCGCCGACACCACAACCTCAAAACACACGAGGGCTGGCACATCGACAGGTACCCGGACGGCACGGAGGTATGGACCTCCCGCGATGGGGACACCGCTACTAGCGTTCCGGCTGGGCCGCTAAAGAACGTCGGCAAGCAAACTTTTCCTCAGCGCGTGACGCGGAAGATGAAGACGATCCAGAAGCGAAACCTCGATTGGATGTTGTCATTTTGCCACGTATCCGACGAGATCTGGGAGCTGACAGAGGAGGAAGCAAAACGCATCGAGTCCCTCACGGATGAAGAACTCGATGCGGAAATTGAACAGTACCGACGAAAGCAGGACGAACTACTCGACGGTGACTGATTTAGCCAGGTTTCGCGGCTTATCGATGTCCTCGTTACCGCACTGGCGAGCAATCTCAGCTGCCAGGAACTGCAGCGGAATCGTGGACAGCAGCGGCTGAAGCAGTGTGGATGTCTCTGGGATTTCAATCAGGTAGTTCGCAAACGGAACCACCGACTGATCCCCTTCTTCAGCGATCACGATGGTCTTGGCGCCACGTGCACGAATCTCCTGAATATTGGAGACAATCTTGGAGTGCAGCACAGCGCGCCCCTTCGGCGACGGCACTACGACGACGACCGGAAGATTGTCCTCAATGAGTGCAATCGGGCCATGCTTGAGCTCACCGGCCGGGAAACCCTCCGCGTGAATGTAGGCGAGCTCCTTCAGCTTCAGCGCGCCCTCAAGCGCAACAGGGAAACCAACGTGGCGGCCGAGGAAGAGCATCGTCGAAATGGCGCCGATTTCCTTAGCCATGGCGATGAACTCATCGCCCTTGCCGACGACCTTGTCAATCAGGGCCGGAATGGACTCCAACTCTTCATACTCGCGAGTGACCTCGTCCGGGTACTTGGTGCCGCGTGCCTGCGCAAGAGCCAGCCCGACCAGGTAGTTTGCGGCAACCTGCGCCAGGAAGGACTTGGTTGCGGCCACACCAATCTCCGGGCCGGCGTGTGTGTAGAGCACGGCGTCGGACTCACGCGGAATCTGCGCACCGTTGGTGTTACAAACAGCCAGAACGCGGGCACCCTGGCTCTTTGCGTGGCGCACGGCCTCAAGGGTGTCAGCGGTCTCGCCCGACTGCGAAATAGCGACCACCAGCGTCTGACGATCCAGCACCGGATCGCGGTAGCGGAACTCGGAAGCAACCTCAATCTCGACCGGAATACGAACCCAGTGCTCGATGGCGTACTTGGCCAACAGGCCGGAGTGGTATGCAGTACCACAGGCGACGACGAAAACCTTCTCAATATCTCGCAGGTCCTGGTCGCTCAGACGAGACTCGTCGAGGACAATGCGGCCATCAACGAGGTGACCGGCCAGCGTATCACGGACGGCGGCAGCCTGCTCGTGGATTTCCTTCATCATGAAGGAGTCGTAGCCGCCCTTTTCGGCTGCGGCAAGGTCCCAATCGATGGTGAACGGGCGGCCCTGCTGCTCGTTGCCGGCGAAGTCCAGAATACGGTAATCATCTGCGGTGATGATGACGACGTTATCCTGGCCCAGCTCCACAGCCTCGCGGGTGTGCGCAATGAAAGCCGCAACGTCCGAGCCGAGGAACATCTCGTTTTCGCCCACACCGACAATCAGCGGAGTGGAGCGGCGAGCGGCGATGATGCAATCTGGGTGGTCTGCGTGAGTAAATAGCAGAGTGAAGGCGCCCTCGAGACGATTGAGCACAGAAAGCGCGGAGGCCTCGAAGTCCCCAGCGGTAGCTCCACCGTCGGAACCGTCCATGGCGCGAGCGAGCATGTGCGCGGCGACCTCGGAGTCAGTTTCGGACTTGAGCTCGATGCCGGCGTCCTCCAGCTCCTGACGCAGTGGAGCAAAGTTTTCGATTATGCCGTTGTGGACGATAGCCACCTTGCCGTCAAAAGACTGGTGTGGGTGGGCGTTCTCATCAATCGGGCGACCGTGGGTAGCCCAACGGGTGTGCCCAATTCCGGTGGTTCCGGTGATTTTGTCGCGCCCCTCCGTGTCAAGAGCAGCCTCGAGGTTGGCGAGTTTACCGGCCTTCTTCTCTACAGCGATATGTCCCTGATCGTCGACAATGGCAACACCAGCGGAGTCATAGCCGCGGTACTCCATGCGTCGTAATGCATCGACAGCAATATCCAGGGCGGGCTGATGGCCCACATATCCAACGATTCCACACATGCCCTACAGAATAACCCGCGAAGGAGTTAATCGTCATAACGAAATAGACATTCTCGGGCATCCTGGTACTTTTTCAGCAAAGATGCGCACCTTATAGATAAGCTGTTGACTGTGGCTGACAACTTGAAGACTCTGACATCTAATCTTTCCAAGCGTGGACCGCACCGCGTCATGGTCGGTGACCTCGCCTTCACCGGCCTGCCGGGAAGGGTCTACACGCCTGCGGAGGGCAACGGCATCCCTGGTATCGCCTTCGCTCACGATTGGCGTACACCGATTGAGCAGTACCACGCCACCCTGCGTCACCTAGCTTCGTGGGGCATCGCGGTCGCAGCACCCGATACCGAAAATGGCATCGTGGCAGACCACCGTGGTCTCGCCAATGACCTGGAGACCGCTCTCCAGATTCTCGCCGGTGTCCGCCTTGGAGAAGGTAAGGTCGTCGTCCATCCGAAGAAGCTCGGCGTTGCCGGCCACGGCATGGGAGCCGGTGTAGCTGTCCTCGCCGCTGCTGGTCACGACATCATCTCCGGTGTTGGCTGTGTTTTCCCGGCAACCACTGCGCCTTCTTCGACCGCCGCCGCCACCAATGTCTCGGCTCCGGGGCTCATCCTGGCCCCTGGCGAGGATCAGTGGCTCGACCGCGGTAACCCGGCTCGCCTGGCCGTCAGGTGGAAGGGTGATGTCGTCTACCGCGAAGTCGATAAGGCTGACCAGGGCAGCTTCTCGGAGACGACACTTCTCCGCCGCCTAGCGGGCTTCTCTTCTTCCAAGGTGAAGTACCAGGAGGTCGCGCGCGCGGCACTCACTGGCTTCCTGCTAGCGACAGTTGGCGGCGAGAAGAAATACTCGGATTTCGCAGATCCAACCGCCGCTATCAAGGGCACGACCAATCGTGACATGGAGTGGCTGATCCAGGAGCTACCGGAAAACCCGGAGCACTCGCTGATTTCCGGCAAGAATCACTAAGCCACATCTCAGGGCACTCCCCTGATTGACTTCACAGTCGGCGTCCCCTTCCCCGCCCGCCCAAACAACCGCGCAACGGTTCCCTTCGGCCGGGCGGTTTTTTGTCGCTTCTCGACGCCCGTCGCCACCTCCCCCTTCTTAGATTCGCGCGCTTTACGACGTTCCTCCAAACCCTGCAGTTCCTTCCGCGCCCTATCTATAGCGGTATCAAACTCCTGCCTAGTCACTGCAGCAGTGTCGTAATACGCCTGCCCAATCCGGTCATACTTCGCGGCATGTCTACTCCCCATTACCACTCACCTGCCGTTGGCGAATTGACGGTACCCACGAGCTCCTGAGGCTTTTGCGGCTCAGAAACCTCCGGGGAAGCTGACGCAGATTCTTGTACCGGCGCTGCCTGTGGCTGTGCTTCTGGTTGTGGCTGTGGCTCCTGCGGCAGATTAATTCCCAAGTGCTTTAGTTTCTCAGCCGGAGGAGGCGGTTCAGGAGCATTCTGAGGCTCGGGCTCGGGTTCTGGCTTGCAGTCTTCCGGCTCAGGTTCTGGTTCAGGTTCTGGTTCGGGCTCGCACACCGGTTCTTCAATCTCGGTACACATCTCCAAGTTGAGCAGCGCAGATGCAACACCCCCTGCGATACTGGCCGCGCCAACAGCACCAATGGCAACTCCAGCAGACAGGCCAGCAGCCACACCTACCTCAAGCCCAATGTCAACGTTGGCACCAACCGCAACGCCTCCAGCGATAGCACCGCTGGCACTCACAGCCTCAGGCATCCCTGCGCAGGCCGCCGAGGTAGCACCCGAACTGGCAGCGATAGCTGGCGGTTGCGGCGGCACGTTTACCACCGCGGCCTCGGTGTCACAGGCAGCCTGTTCAAGGCACTGTTCGATGCAGGCATTGCGCGCATCATAGAGTTGGCTAGTGGAATCGACGAGACTGTTACACACCTGCTGAGCTACTTTTGCAGCTGCCGCGCCGCACTCCGGGTCGTCGACAAGCGCTTCGCACTGAGAGAGGATCCCGTCGGTTTGCTCGGCCATATCTTCGGCCTGCTTCTCGCAGTCTTCGAGGACTTCGTCGACTTTCTTACCGCACTCGCCGACGCTTTGGGCACCGTCAGCGGAATGCTCATCCTGTTTTTTGCAGTCCTGGGCAGCCTTCTCGCACCGCTCCTTGGCGGCAACGGCGGCGTTACCTTTCAAGCCGCGCCAATCGAAGGCCATAGCAATGGTCATCGCGGAAGCTATCAACCCCACCGAGTTTGAGAACTTCGACAGGGCGCTGCTCTTCCAGCCGTCGGCACGCCGCGCCTTATCCACGACTTTCGGCAGATTCTTACCGATATCCCCGACTCCGCGCTTGGCGCCAATGCGATTTCCGCGACCAATCACGCGCATTAGAATCGGAATAATTCGTGCTACCCATGGCATCAGTCCCCCACCTCGATTCCACCGAAGTTAATGCTTTCTTCACTGTCGCAGTCCGCAAAGACGCGCCACTGCTCGCGCACTGCCGGGGCATGGTCCCCGAGCCCCGCGTACATCGACTGCCCGTGCTCACGCAGCCGCGCTGCCGCCTGCTGTAGACGAAGCCCCTGTGCGGCAAAGCCCTGCCCACAGTCGGCCGCGGAAACGTCGGGAGCACTTGCCCACCGCTCATGCCCCTCATGGCCACGCTGCTCAATGGCTTGCGCAGCCGATGTCACTGCAGCTGCCGAGAAGTGCAGCAACCCGCTGGCACCACCATCGGCGCTGTCTCCAAAATTATCTACGGACACGAAAAATCCCCTTCCCCCGCGAAAACAGTTCTCACTACTGTTAGGCGCGGAAAAAGGGGATTTGGTTCCGTTGTTATGCCGAGCGGGTGCCCCCGCTATCGAGCGCGGTAAATGCGCTTGCAGCCCTCAACGCCGGTGAAGCTAAACGGACCGGTACCAATCAGGGCATCGTCTCCCAGGTTGGAGTACTCACCCGGATCTTCATGAGTCACTTGAGCGTGGCGGTAGTAGGTCGGATCATCGAGCTTGACGCGGGCATCCAGCTCACGGGCATTGTCCTCAGCGCGCAGCTGCGACTCGTAGCCCTCCACCACAGTGCCGGTGAGGAACTCAGCGACCGAACCGGAGCCGTAGGAGACAATGGCGACCTTCTTACCAGCCAGATCCTTCTCGGTATCCAGCAGCGACAGCAGGCCAAAGTAGGCCGATGCAGTGTAGGAGTTACCGATAATGCGATTGTACGCAGTGGTCGGGCCGAGCTGGCGGATCTCATCTTCCGCGGTAAGTTCCACACCATTGTTGGCCGACAGCTGGCGGTGTGCCTTGTAGGCCATCTTGGTAAACGGCTGGTGGTAGCTAAAGTAGTCAATTTCGCCGAAGTTCACGCCACCGCGGGCACGGTAGTCCTCGTAAGCGCCCTGAACAGCATCGATGTAAGCACTAATGGAGAGCTTGCCCTCCACCAACGCCTGGCTGCGGTGGTTGGGACGCCAGAAGTCCATGACCTCGCGGGTGAATACGCCAGATGCCGCATCAATAGCCAGGATGCGCGGGTTTGCGGTCACCAGCATGGCCACAGCACCTGCACCCTGGGTCGGCTCAGCAGCGGAGTCCAAGTCATAGCGAGCAATGTCGGAAGCGACGACAATGACCTTCTCCTCCTGATTGCGCGCCACCAGAGCGCACGCAAACTGCAGCGCCGCAGTACCGGAATAGCAGGCCTGCTTCAGCTCAACAGAGCGCGCATGCGGGTCAAGACCGACCAACTCATGCACATAGACGGCAGCGGCCTTTGACTGGTCGATACCGGTCTCCGTGGCGAACATGATGGTGCGCACACCGTCGATACCGTGACGGTCCACGATCTTCTTCACTGCGGCCGCGGCCATCGTCACCGGGTCTTCATCAGAGGCAACCACGCTGGAGCGCTCCTGCCCCAGGCCCTTGTGGTACTTTGCCGGTTCCGCTCCGAGTCGGGGCGCAATATCGGCGAGGTCAATGCAGTACGAACCCGTCGCAAAGGCGATGTCATCAATACCGATCGGGGTCACATTGCTTGTTGTCATCAAAACCGTGCCTTCACTACCTCTACAGTTTTTAAGAAATACCGGGCGAAGAAACATCCCACGCCATCAGGACAACCATCAAGACGACCATCAGAGCACAGGATATTTTGCCCACAAAATGTTAATTGCCTACTACAGAAATCTAGCGCGTTTACCTGAGATTTGTCTTAGGTTTTGCGAATTGTCGCAAACAACTATTCGCAAACCGCTACTTACAAACCGCTACTTCGCACGCTCAATAGATACGTGCGCCTCCATCAGCTCGCCCGGGTTCGTCTGCGCGGCAAGCAGGGAGAGCTCACCGCACCAGACAATCGCCGCGCAGCACGCTGCTAGACGACGGGCATTCTCACCCGGCTCACGGTCCTCCTTGCAGCCCAGCGCGGTGAGATTCTTCTCCACGAAGTCCAAGCCCTTGCCGTTGCCCACGGAACCGACGATCAAATGTGGCAGGGTGCAGCTAAAGCGCACGGAGCCGTCGTCAAGCGCCTCTACCTGCGTTAGCCCCTGCGAACCTTCCACGATATTCGCGGCGTCCTGCCCGGTGGCGAGGTAAAAGCCAAGCAGCATATTGGCGTAGTGAGCATTACCACTGCGCAGCGAACCGGCCATGATGGAACCGACGAGATTCTTGCGCTCGTTCAGCTCAGCCAGGCGCTTAGCGGTGGTACGCAGACGCTCGCGGACAACCGGCGCCGGAATGACGGCCTCGGCGATTACGTACTTACCGCGGCCGAGAATGCCGTTGACGGCGGAGGTCTTCTTGTCGGTGCAGTAGTTACCCGAAATGGAGCCGTAGCCCAGCTCCGGCATCTGCTCCATCAGGTACGACATCAGACGCTCCGAGGCCAGCGTGGCCATGTTGTGGCCGGAGGCATCGCCGGAGAAGAAGTCGAAACGGACAAAGAGCAGGCGCGATGCGATCTGGAAGTGGATATCCACCAGCTTGGCAAAACGCGAGGAGGACTCCACGACCTTCTTCAGCTCGTCATACCGAGACAGGATATTGTCGCGCGCGACGACGGCATCAGCGGCCGAGTCGAGAGTGAAAATCACCGAGCGAGTCATCTTCTCGCCGACGAAGGTGCAGGTAATGCCACCTTCGATCATGCGGGAGACCTTCGCACCGCGACCGCAGGACGGCCACAGCGGAGTCTCGTAGGTCGCCAGCGGGATCTTCACCTCGTCATTCATGACGTTGCCACTAATGCGCACCGGACCAATCCAGCTCAGTGGTACGTGTGCATATTCCAGGTCGTGCGAGCTCTTTTCAGCCATTGTCCTAACCGACCCTTTCTAGCTGCATGCAGCTTCGGTTCCCAGCTTGTGTAATTTCCAGCTGTCTTAAATTCTACGGTCAAAAAATTGTGGTCAAAGTTGGGCTGCCAACTTCAGCGGTAACGACTGGATCCCAGCGGAACGCCACCGTGCGGCTATATCCGCGGCAATCTCCTCCGCATCTCCCGCAGCACCGCCCCCGTTTGAGGCTCCCACCAGTGCAATTCCGCAGTCCCCGCCACCGGAGCCACTGCTCTTCCCCGCAGCCCCCGCAGCATCGGCGATGTCCGCGAGCGCTTTCAGCTTCTCCGTCTCAATGCACACCGCACGCTCACGCTCATAGTCCTGCAACAGCGTTCGATTCTCCCGCAGGCAGGCAAACGCCGCGGCGTGGTCTGCGTCGGCAAGCGCCTGCCAGAGTTTTTCGCTTATCGACGAAACCCCGCGCACAAAATCACGGTCTGCGCCCCCGGCCTTCTTCAGCTGCGAATCCGTCTTCACTGGGCTTCCCGTCCAGCCAACCAGTAATTGCAGCCCGCCGAGGTCGGCGCGGCAGTCGATGCGAAGATTCGGCCATGGGGCCGTGACGGCAGCAACTGCGTCAACCTTGACGAGTTCGGCAAGCGCCGTCGGATCCGGGCGGCGGTAGAGCACCACCCCGCCGTGTGCAGAGCATGCGATGTCACCGCCGGAGCCTGCCGCGCCGGCCAAGAGGGTGGCCACCATGGCAATCTTGTAGACCTGCAGCGAATCGAGCTCCATCCCCAGGTGCAGCCCCAGCGCACGGGTCACCGCCACCGCGACGGCGCCAGAGGAGCCCAGGCCATACTTCGCGCCGCTGTCGGCATCGTCGAGGTCCGATTCGATGAGGATGTTGAGGGGGCGTGGGAGGTTGTCCAGTGCGTCCGCTGCAATGCGATAGATCAACGAAATGGCATGCGTGACGATGTCATCTGGCGCATCCACGTCAATAACGCGCCCCTGCGGGCCGTAGTAGCTGGAGTACACACGAGAAACTGACTGCGATGGTTCGGCATCGCGGCACCGAGCCGTCACATAGCGGTCAACACCTGCGATGACGGCCAGCCCGTCGACATCCATCACCGCATACTCGCCGGTGAGATACAGCTTGCCGCAGCCGCGGCCGATGGACTCGCTTTCGATAGGTTCGCCTTTAGCGTTGCTCAACTACTCCCCCAGCTACACCAGGTATGCGCCCGGGCCGGAGCCGGAAACCAGCACGTCAATGTCCGAAAACTCTGCACGGAAACGCTCCGCGATAGCCTCGGCGTCGCCACTGCGGCACAGCACCTTCACGTTCGGGCCGGCATCCATGGTGGCGTAGCACTCGGTGCCCTCGTCACGCAGCGTGGCGACGAGGTCGAGAGCCGCCACCGAATCCGGATTCCAGTAGCGCACCGGGGGGAACGCCCCCAACATGGTGGCGTGCATGCGCATCGCATTGGCCTCGGCGAGCTCGCCGACCGCAGTGAAGTCCGCAGCGGAAATAGCGGCCTTCATGTCCTCGATATCGCGGGGCACCTGCTCCACCCAAGCCGGGAAGAACGGTGACGTCTGGACAGTCCGACGCATCGCCGCACGGCTGTCAATCTTCTTGCGCCCCGGTGCCAGCACCGCCACGACCAGGGAAAGGTCCAGGCCGGAATCCGGCAGAGCCACCGCGTGGCTGGAGGCATCGTCATCGCCGGGCAGCCACTCAACGAGGCCACCGAAAATGGAGCGGCAGGCCGAGCCGGAGCCGCGACGAGCCAGAGCTGAGAGCTGTTCCGGGGTGTAGTCCAGGCCGTAGGCCTTCGCCGCAGCCAGTGCGAGAGCACCAAAACCGGACGCGGACGAGGCCAGACCAGCACCCGTCGGAATTTCGTTGGTGCTGGTCACCTCGGCGAAAGTCGAGCTTCCCGCACGCTTGCGGACCAAATCCAAAAACTTCTGGACACGGGCGAGGTCCTTGCCCACCATCTCCTGTCCGTTCAGGGTGCCCGAGTCGGCGGTGACGCTGGGATCGTCGATAAGCGACACCGTGGTCGTCGTCGGAGCGATGCCGAGCGTGAGAGACAGCGAACCTGTGGCCGGCAGCTGCACGGCCTCATCGCGCTTGCCCCAATATTTGATCAGGGCGATGTTGGGGTGAGCGACGGCGGTAGCGGTCGTGGTCACGAGGGATTTACCTCCACAGTCCAAGTAGCAACGGCATTGGCACCCATCATGGCATGGCTAATCAGTTCCGCGTGGTCCGCGGACTCTGCCAACGCCATCACACAGCCACCGCAACCGGCACCAGTGAGCTTCGCACCATGGGCGCCAGCCAGACGTGCAGCAGCGACGAGATCAGAGATGGACTCGTGCCCGACACCTAATTCCTCAAGCGCCCCCTGCGCCGAGTCCATACGGTGGCCAAGACGGACAAAATCGCCCTTGGCCAGGTTGTGCACCGCAGCATCGGTCAGCTGCCCCAAGTGGTCCAGCAACTCTTGGCCGTGGACTCGGTGCGAATCGACAAAACCGCGCACGCGAGCAACCGCCAGCGAGGTCGAGCCACGCACACCGGTGTCACCGAGCACCAGCCACATCTTCTTGGCCACCTGCAACGGCCGGAACTCACCCTGTTTGAAGTAGACCGGACGAGAGGCACGAGCCACCGTGGCATCCAGGCCAGAGGGGTTGCCGTGCGCCAGGCGCTCAGCCTCCTGTACCAAATCAAAGCGCTGGCGCTCGGTCAAAGTGCCGCCAGCGAGGTCACGCACGGCGTCGATAAGCGCATGTGCCACAGCGGCGGAACCACCCAGCCCCGCGGCGGGCGGAATGCCGGAGCGGAGACGAACCAACAGGTCACGCTCGGGAATACCGAAGGTGCGCAGGCCCGCGCGAAGTGCGGCGGCAATAGAGGAAAAGCGCTCCGGCAGCTCATCGATGCTAATGACCTCGCCGTCCATGGAAAATAGGACCGGAGAATCCTCCACGCGGTCAATCCACGCCATCGTACGCAGCGACGTCACCGGCAGTGCAATAGCCGGCTTGCCGTAGACCACGGAGTGCTCGCCCAGCAGAATCGACTTAGCATGTGCCTCGCCGAACGCAGCACCCTGTTCGTTAGCCAGGGCATAGAACTCCCCGGTCTCCAACTCCTCGGACTTGTCGAGACCGAAATCGTCGACGCCGGCGTTTTCTACGCTGGTCACGAAGCTACACATCCTTTTCCGAAACCGACTGTGCCGCAGCCTGCGCCTCCGCCGGTCCATGGATGCCCGGCACGCCCGCAATGTCGAAACCGTACTTGGAGAACTTCTCCGCACCGACCCCCCAGACGTGATTGAACCACTCGGTCATCGGCTCGCTGGCACGACGCTCAGCCAGCTCCTGCGGGGTCACGTACACCACTTCATCGACCTCATCAGGATTGATGTCCACCGATGTCGGATCGACGATGCCGGCGTACACGTGGTTGTACTCGTATTCAGCCAGACCCGAACGGTCGTCGATGACTTGGTAGATGACGATGCCAATCTCCTCCAAGTCGGAGACCTCCGCACCGAGCTCTTCCTTCGCGCGACGCTCGACAGCATCGGCCACCGGCTCCCCCGGCAGTGGGTGCGAGCAGGTCGCATTCGTCAACAGCAGCGGCGAGTGGTACTTCGACTCCGCACGACGCTGCAGCAGCATACGTCCCTGCTCATCGAAGAGGAAGAGAGAAAAGGCACGGTGCAAAATTCCCGGGGGAACGTGCGCTTCCAGCTTGCCGACGGTACCGAGAACCCGGCCGTCACGATCGACAACCTCTACCTGGATGTCGGCTTCCCCCGGGGCAAAACGGGCCTTAATGTCCTCTGGTGCATCATTCATATCCACACTCCTGACTCTAGACCGCGGCCACGACAGCAGCTAACTCCCCCGCAATCTTGCGAGCCGATTCCGCATCAGCGGCCTCCACCATTACGCGGAAGAGCTCCTCTGTACCAGACGGGCGCAGCAGCACACGACCGGTCGATCCCAACTTCTCCTCCGCAGCTGCAATGGCGGCCTTGACCTCATCCGAACCCAGGATTGCGGCCTTGTTCGACACCGGCACGTTAATAAGAGTTTGTGGCAGAACCTTCATGACGGAAGCCAGCTCAGCCAGAGACTTACCGGTCTGGGCCATCCGAGCCATGAGGTACAGGCCGGTAAGCGTGCCATCGCCAGTGGTGGCATGATCCGGAATGACCACGTGCCCCGACTGCTCACCGCCGAGCGAGTAACCGCCGGCGTTCAGATCAGCCAGCACATAGCGGTCACCGACCTTGGTGGTGCGCAGGGTGATGTCATTGTCCTCCATCGCCAACTTCAGCCCGAGGTTACTCATCACCGTGGCCACCAGCGTGTTGTGGTGAAGCAGACCCTTTTCCTTCATGGCGACTGCCAGGATGGCCATAATCTGGTCGCCATCGATGACGTTGCCCTGCGAGTCCACAGCCAAACAGCGGTCAGCATCACCATCGTGGGCCAGACCCAGGTCCGCACCGTGCTCCAGCACAGCCGTGCGCAGCACCTCAATGTGGGTGGAACCGCAATTGTCGTTGATGTTGTAGGAATTCGGCTTGTCGTGGATAGCAACGACATCCGCACCGGCAGCCGCGTATGCCATGGGGGCTGCCTGCGAAGCTGCACCATTTGCGCAATCCACTACGACACGGATGCCGTCGAGCTTGGTGCTGACCGCGCGGGAAAGGTGGAACAGGTAACGGTCGAGGCCATCCGGAGCCTCCTCGATAACACGACCAACTCCGGTGCCCGTGGGCCCGGTCTCCGGCAGGTTGTGGAGGGCGTGTTCGATTTCCTTCTCCACCGCGTCGTCAAGCTTGGTGCCGCCACCGGCAAAAAACTTGATGCCGTTATCCGGCATCGGGTTGTGGGATGCCGAAATCATCACACCCATGTCGGCCCCGTAGTCGTCGGTGAGGAACGCGACAGCCGGAGTGGGCAGCACGCCAACCCGTAAAACATCGACGCCCTGGGATGCCATGCCCGCGGACAGCGCTGCGGCGAGCATCTCACCGGAGACACGCGGATCACGGCCGACAATCGCCAGGGGACGACGGCCCGACGGATTCGTTCCGCTGGTCAGCACAGTGGCCGCAGCAGCACCCAGCTGCAGTGCCAGCGGTGCGGTCAGAGTCTTATTCGCCAAACCGCGGACGCCATCAGTTCCGAAAAGACGTGCCATTGTTGCTAGACCACTCCTTGGGGTTTTGGGGTTTTTTAAGTTTTGGTATCGCGAATGATTGCAATATCGATGCTGTATTACTTTAGCCGGTCGCGCAGGCGAATCCAGACTAACCACAGGACACAATTGGCTGCGGATCATAAACCGTGGTCTGAGTCTCACGCGAAATTTCCGCCCCAGAGAGATCTCGGATAACGCGGGTGTCGGAAGTCGTGAAACCCTGCGCTCCCGAAGACGGCTGACAAGAGCTGCCGCTGACCTTCATGCGCTGCGGTTGCGTATACGCCCAGCGACCACCGTTGATGGACTCGACGTTGACCTTCTTAACACCCTTGATACGCACCGTTACTTCCGTACTCGTGGCGAAAGCCTCAATGATAACCGGGGTGTCGGAGTTGTTCTTGAACGCCAAATCGATTGCACCCTCGTACACTGTCGCCTCACGGCCAGCCGGGTAGCGCGAAATGTAGTAGCTGTGTGGCGTGTGCGTGACATCTTCCATACCGGCGAAGTACGAAGCGTTGTACAACGTGGTGGCGAACTGACTAATACCGCCACCGACAGCCTTATCCGCGTGGCCGTTGAGGATGATGCCGGACTCGACAAACCCCTGTGCAGTGCCACGCGGTCCCGTGTAGCCGTTCAGACTGAAGGTATCCCCCGGCGCGACGAATGCGCCGTTGACCATCTGTGATACCAGCGCAATGTTCGTGCCCGATGCCGAACTGAATCCACCAGTGGTGAACTCGCCAATGACATCATTGAAGGTGGCACTCTCCGCCTGCTCAGTGGTGTAGGTTGCGGGCTGATCCTCGTAGACCGCATCGAACTCGCGCTTATCCGTGGAGGTCACACGCTCGGCGAAGTCCTTCATAGTTTCGTCCCACTTCACCGCCACACCGTCGACCGAGGGGACTACCTCACGCGAACCACCGCTGAAGCGTATCGACGCATTGCGCTTGTCCGTCTCGGAAGCAGCCAGACCCTCCTCGAGAATTTCGCGGGCACGGTCGACATTGATGTCGGCAGCCAGCTTGCCGTCACGTGGCACGAAGCTGATGACCTCGGCCATGCGCTCCGGCGGAATCACACCATCGTTGCCGTCCCGGCCCTTGGCCACAATCGGACCCGACACCGCGTCGGCGGCTTCCCCCTCTGCCGCCTCCTGAACCTGATCCTCACCGATAGCTGGATTATGCGCAGTCGTCTCCACATCAATGCCATCGAGAGACAGCCATTTAGTGGCCAGATCTTCGCTGACCGCGTTGCGGTCGACATCCTGGCCGATAACCGGTGGGGTCGTCTCCACACGGCCGTCGACAAGCTTGACCTGACCATCGACGGGGGCAATGGAGAGCTCGCCGACCAAACGGTCAACCTGCGGTTCGAACTTCGAGCTATCGATATCGCTGACCAGATCCATCTCGCGCGTCGTAAAGAAGCTGCGGACCCAGGTAATTGGGTTAGCCGTCTGCTTGCCCGCCTGGGCAACCGTCTGCTCCCAATTGATAGTCAGGCCCGCATCATTGGGCAGAACCTCCGCGGTGCGTTCGCCAGCGCGCAATGACACAGGGCGCACAGAGAGGTCACCGAGCTCTTTCTCAAGTTTGGCCTCGGCGTGATTTGCACTCAATGTACTGATATCGACACCCGCAACGGTAGATCCGCGCGGAACATGCCCCTTGTTCAGTACGTAATCGACGGCGTAAAACACGCCGAAGAGCACGAAGAGACCGAGGACGATGCCAAGGAAAAACTTCGAGCCACGGCGCTTAGAGGGAGACTTGTGTTTAGCCACAGCCACTTACTTTACCGCGAAAAACACTATTTATTAGTTTCTTATCAGATTCCGCAGGTATCCGGAATGCGCTTCTTGTTCTTCGCATACTGCTGGAACGCATCCACCACAGCATCGGCGTAGACGTTGGCGCCGTCAGGAGTCGGGTGAATCAGGTCAGCACGCAGCTTAGATTGGTCGTCACGGACACCATGACACCAGTCGGCCACATACACATTGTCACGCTTCTTTGCCGCGTTGAGCACTTCCTTCTCCGACTGCGGCATCCACACACGGTCGCCGTACGGATTAATAAGGACAATGATGCGATTGTCACTGAGCGAATCGAGGATCTCATCCAATAGGTGCTCATCCGATGCCGCCGCAGACTGGTTGATACCGAGCCCCAACACGACGAACTGGTCGAGCGTGCCAGCCGCTTCCATGCTGGCAATAATTCCCGGTGCTGCCGGGTAACCGCGAGACACCGCCGCGTCGATGTAGATACCGGGCAGCTTGTCTTCCAGCGCAGACGCTGAGGCGAGCATCACGGAATCTCCGATTGCTGTGATTTGATCACCACGTGGCATGACGCGCTTGGCCAGCTCGGCCTCCTCCGCCTTTTGAGCCTTCGCCCGACGCTCTGTCGCCTCCTGCAGCTGCGCTTCCAACCGAGTCATCTTCGGCCCCGTAGCCATACCCACAACTGCACCAACTACTACGACCAGCGCAACGCCAGCTGCAACACCAGGCTTCCAGGAGCCTGCGAATTGCGTGCCCGAAAACTGTGCCAGCCAACCGCGGTACCCCAACCTACGAATCGGAGTTTCCACATTCTTGAACGACCAGTTCGCCAACACCAGCGACAGCGCAACCCCCGCGACGGCGGCAAACTTTTCATACTGCATCGCCTCATTGCGCTCAAGCAGTTCACGGATGAGCACGATGACCGGCCAATGCCACAGGTATAGCGAGAAAGAAATCTTCCCCAGCCAGCACAGCGGCTTGAACTCGAAAATCTGCCGCACCGGCGACACGCCACGGACGACGAGGTAGAGAATTGCCACCGATAGCAACGAAGCGAAGACCAACCCACCGCGGTACGTCACGGACGCGGTGTCCGACATCGTCAACAGAACCACCGAGAGGAAAATCAACGGTAGTGAGGCAACCACAAAAGCCTGTGCGGAGCTACCGAAGAAATCTCGCATCAGGGGTTCAGTGCGTGTCCAGGAATCCGCCTCCGCGCGTGACGACGTCGACGTCAACCACAACGCGAGAGCCGCACCGAACAGGAGACCAAAAGCATGGGTATCGGTGCCGTAGTAAACACGCGTGGGGTCAACCTTCGGGTCATAGAGCGCCACCATCCATACGAATGAGACCACCGAACCGACCGCAGCCACTGCCGCAAGCTTGCGGAATGCGAGCTTTAAGGTGAGTAAAGCCACGAAAATCAATGGCCAGAACAGGTAGAACTGCTCCTCCACTGACAACGACCAGTAGTGGGCCAACAGCTGCACTCCGGAGTCCGCGAAGTACGACTGAGAGCCAGCGATCTGCGTCCAGTTATTGACGAAAAAGACTGTGCCGAGAAACTGCGTCGATAAGCCGACCGCCGGATCCCCACCAATCAGACCTGCGACGGCGATTGAGATAAACATCACGAACATCGCAGCCGGTGCGATGCGGCGGAGCCGACGGAGCCAGAAGTCCTTCAAATCGATACGGCCGGTGACTGCGCGCTCGCGGATTAGCAGCGAGGTAATAAGGAACCCGGAGAGCACGAAGAAGATATCGACACCGATGTAGCCGCCGGGAAGGACATTGTCGAAGAAATGATAAATCACCACTGTGGCCACAGCTAGGCCACGCAGTCCGTCAATTCCCGGCACGCGTCGAATGCGGAAGGGGTGTTTAGCCAACGGCACTGAGCCAGAGGAGCTGTTCGTATCAGAGGTCTTGGTAGCTGCGGTACTCACCGCCATACGGTTTCCTTCTTCAAGCGCGCTTCATTTGCGCCGCACTTCATTCGCACCGCGAAAAATCGATTCTCGTGGCAGGGCTTTTAACGGATAGAAGTCTAACGTACGGGGCTTCTCCCAAGAATTCAGCTATATCTGGCAAAAGTCGGAACTTAACCAAAAAGCACCTCGTTTGCGCTTAATACGCAAACTGAGGTGCTTTATGAAGCAGTAAAGCTTAACGCTTGGAGTACTGCGGTGCGCGACGGGCCTTGTGCAGACCGGCCTTCTTGCGCTCGACAGCACGAGCATCGCGGGTGAGGAAGCCAGCCTTCTTGAGAACGCTGCGCTCCTCCGGGTTGAACTCGTTCAGTGCACGAGCAATAGCCAGGCGCAGAGCACCTGCCTGACCGGACGGGCCACCACCGTTGATGTTGGCCTTAATGTCGAACTGGTTCTCGCGCTCGACCAGAACCAGCGGGTCCTTGATCTCCTGCTGGTGCAGCTTGTTCGGGAAGTAGTCGTCAAGCTCGCGACCGTTGCAGACAATTTTGCCGGAGCCAGCGGTCAGAACGACGCGGGCAACAGCGCGCTTACGACGACCGACAGTCTGAATCGGGCGATCCAGAGTCAGCGGTGCAGCCGGAGCGGCCTCAGCTTCGGTCTCGGTAGCAACTGCGTCGCCGATGGAAGAGGTGAACTCTTCGGTGGCAGCAGCAGCGGCAGCCTGAACATCATCGTAGGAAGCCTCGGTGGCCTCTACGTTCTGGTTCTCGTTGACGTCCTGTGGGTTGGTCACTGTGCCACCGCCTTGATCTCGTAGTTTTCAGGCTTCTGACCGGCGAACGGGTGCTCGGAACCGGCGAAGACATGCAGCTTCTTGATGGACGCACGCGAAAGCTTGTTGTGCGGCATCATGCCCTCAATAGCCTCAGCGATAACGCGCTCCGGGTGAACCTCGAGGGAACGACCCAGGGTCATCGTCTTCAGGCCGCCCGGGAAGCCCGAGTGGCGGTAGCGCATCTCACGTTCCCGCTTGTTAGAGGAGACGTGCACCTTATCGGCATTGATGATGATGACGTGGTCACCGCAGTCAACGTTAGGGGCGAAGTAAGCCTTGCCCTTACCGCGCAGCAGATCTGCGGCGTGAGTAGCCAGACGGCCGAGAACAACATCGGTAGCGTCGATGACGTACCACTTGCGCTCGATGTCACCGTCCTTCGGATGGAAAGTAGACAACATGACTCCTTTTAGGGTCCGTGTAGATTTGCCAGCCACCGTGCACACTGTTGTTATTCCCCGGCGGCCGGTGGAGACCCGAGGCAACATCGAAGTGTGCGCACACAATTTGGCTACTTTACCCCGAGGATGTGCCAGAACAAAAACACCAAAAGCCAGCCTCAGCCAAAAACTGCTGAGACTGGCTTTTCGCCGGTGCTGTGAGCACATCTAACTGAGTGCCTCAATTGAGCAATGCCCTCCCCTCCCCCGGTTACAGAGCTCAATTACGAAAGCGGCTCAATCAGAACTCAATCAGAAACTGAGCTACCCCCAACTAGCTGCCGCGCGACGGTTGATATCCGCCATCCGCTGGCTGCCCGCGCTGACGGTATCCGCAATAGTCGTAAGAATCATGTTGAGCTCCTCCGCGGCGGTATCCCATTCTCGCTGAGCCTCCTGGTAAGACTCTGAGGACTCACCCTCCCACGTAGAGACCATCGGCGCGATGCGCTTCTTCAAATCTCCGAGCAGACCGTTGATAGTGCCGGAAGTGGAACGGATGTCATCCGCGGCTCCATCAATGCCGGCGAAGCTGTACCTAATTGGTTGCATAAAGTACCCTTTCCCCAAAGTTATTGTGAGTTGTGTGTTTTTACGTGTTGCGCGAGGTGACGCACAACGCCTAAAGGTTCAGCAACGACGAGCCCGCTGCTGCCACCTGCTTGAACGACGACGCCCCCTCGTCCTCGCCCGCATCGAAACTGCTCGAATTCGCACGGATATTGTCCGCGATATCCGTCAGCGCATTGGACAGACGCATTGCTGCATCATCCCAACGAAGCATCAGATCATCGAAGCTGGCCTTTGCCTGGCCCTTCCATTCCCCCGCCAGACCGTCGACAACACCGCGAATTCGCCCCAGTTCACCCTGGACCTCCGAGTTGACACCATCGACATCTCCTGCGGTAGTGGTCATTTGATCTGATTCGGCTGCAAATAAGTGTGCCACTGTATTTCCCCCTTTTTAGTGTTGAGTGACTGCTTTACGACGGCGCTTTTACCTCCCCGCGCGAACCAGCCAGCTTCCCGCGTTAAAAACCCGTCATATTGTTTGGCGCGAAAAACCTCGATTCGGTTCCATTTTGTTTTTCGCCCCCTTACCCCCGGCTACCCCCTCCCGTTGGCCTGTCCTGTTCCCGCCTCACCTGGGCACTACGACATAGGCTTGGCACTAGCTACCGCCTGATCGCACACCGGCCGCGCCGCAGCAATAGTCCTGCCGCGGAACTGACAGCCCACGCTGACCTGGACCCCATCTATCACCTTGTGATGCCAGAGCACGACCGAGTTACCGGACGGCAGGCGCTCCTCCACTACCACGAGGTCGGTGCCCATAACTTGCCTGCGTTCTGGTGCGGACTTCGTCTCATCCCCGGCAGACACGCTGCTTAACGCGGCAGCCAGATGCTCAAGTGTCATCTCCTGCGAAAGTGGGGTGGCAAGTGCCAAGACCCGCATATCTCCACCATCCACCGCAGTCATCCGGTCTAGCGGACTAGTCGGATCCAGCTCCCACCCGTCGGGAAAACGAGCTTCCACACCCGCATTGGCAAGAGTGACTGTTGGCACAGCATCGGGAGCCGGTTTCGACTTTTGCGGCGACGAAAGCACCGAGGGAGGCTGCGAGGGGGAAGTCTCTGGCTCTGCTTCTGGCACTATCTCTGGCACTGCTTCTGTCTCCGCCAGCACCTTCGTCTCACGCTGGCTCCTTTTCCCCTCGTTTTCCCTTGCTATGCCGTCACTGATCAGCCATGCAGAGATTCCGACAATGAGAACCACCACCGTCAGCACCCCAAGGGCGGTCAAAGACACAACCCCGCTTCGATCCGACTCAGATTTACTTCCGGGTCTGCTACCCAAACTACTGCCAAACCCCTCCTCAGCTGTTGCTTCGCCGCCGAGGTCCTCGACCCCAATGGGATGGGCGCGTTCCCCGAGCCACGTGGTTGGACAGTCAAAGACTAAAAACCCGCGATCTCTCAGTCGATCGGCCAGCAGAGCTCTCCGTGGCTGAGCTAGTCCCGGCGGAACCTCCGCGACTATGAACTCAATTTCTTCCTGCCAGCGCGGTGGATACTCGGTGATACCGCGCCCGCCAGTAACCTCCACATCATCGGGCATGCCGAGGGACGAATCCGGATACATGGTCAGCTGATAGGCCATAGCAATCACGGTTTCCACCAACGGTGCACTGTCATTCGCACCGACCAAATGCGACATCCGACTATCGATATGGCCGCCGCTCAGGCGAGTGACACAGACGCGTGTTTCCTCGACCTCAACGAGAACGCTATGGGGCACCGTAGCCTCATCGAGTTCTAAAACAGCGTCGGCAAGCGTGAGAATGTACGGATTGAGGTCGGCAGCCAGCAGCGCGGAAGCCAGACGGTATTGTCGCGCCGCGCCCCAATAACTGGGCACGATAACCGTGTGCATGCTCTCAAGGAGTCTTCTAGGGCCGTGAGCTGCCAGTTCTGCTGTGTCATCAGGTGCGGTAAGCCCCCACAGATGCCACGTGCCATGACGCAATGTAGGAACCTGCATGGCGCTGGGAGCGTCGACTCGAATCATCAGCTGGCCTCCTGATCACCAGCAGGGTCCAACCAACCCAGCTGAACAATTTGCGGGTTCTGACCGTGCGCTATCCAATAGCCACGCCCTGGCGGCTGCTCGCAGGGCTTCACGCCCACAATCGGGCCGTCATCGCGCGTGCCATCCATGACAAAGACGCTGGCACCCTGGTCTTTCACCACACCCATGACGGGGTCGTGAAGGGAACGCAATGCGCCACTGATTCGGCGGGCGAAAAAGATATTGAGTCCGATGTCGGCCGCATGGGCGATGACTTCTGCCAGCGGCAGCAAAGGGTTGCCCCGAGAACTGGCCACCAGGTCGTAGTCGTCCACGATGACATTAATGGTTGGGCCGCTCCACCAATTTCGGGCCTTTAACTGTGCCGGTGTGATGTCCGACTGTGGGAGGCGTGCTTTCAGAACCTCCGCAAGCTCAGCCAACATGGGCGTCGCCACAGCTGCCGAGCCCGCATAGCCGGCTAACCGCGCTTCCGGCACGGCCTCCATCAGCCCCCGGCGGTAGTCGATCACGACAAATTTCGAGTCCGACTGAGAGTAGCGGAGCTGGTGAATAATGCCCCGCAACGCAGCGGTTCTGCCGCTGCCCGCCGACCCATAAATTAACAGGTGACGGTCCTTTTCCGGATGGAATACCACCGCTCCCAATCCAGCTTCTTCCAGACCTACGGAAATTGCGCCCCTCGTCGCAGCCGCCGGACGGGGCAACCGCGCAATGTCAATCCGCCGCGGCAGCAACTGAAGCTTGGGCGCCTGCTCACCGGGCGGCGCTTCCTCCGCAATTCGCTTGGTGTCCGCTGCACCACTGAGAGCTACCAACATCGCGAACCCGCCCGGCGCGACTCCACGTCCCGGACTCTCCGGCACTAGCTCCGCCGCCTTGCGATCAATCATCGAATCCATCGACTCCGCCTGCCGCAGCTCGATGCGAGTACCAATCAAGTCGCGAACGGTGGGTCGCATGTCGGTCCACCTATAGGCAGTAAGAATGACGTGAATGCCCACGGCGAGGCCATCTGCAATTAGCGCCTGCGCATCATCGCTCAGCGTCGGAAACTCCGTCTTGAATGCGCCCCAGCCGTCAATGACCAAGACCGAATCAGCCTGTCCCGCTGCCCGCGCCGCTTCCGGCGACAGCCAACCGTTGGTACGAAAGAGCTGTTCCCGACGGCTTACTTCACGACGCAGAAAACCAATCGTGCGGCGAATCAGTTCCTCGTCTCCGCGGTGTGCGACCGATGCCACATGCGGCAGCTCAGCCAGGTCACTCAGGCCACCCGCACCGCAGTCTATGATGTAAAAATGCAGGTCACGGGCGCTGATGCCGTCGGCAAGCGCGAGTACCGCCGTGCGCGTGGCAGTGGTCTTGCCAGACCGCGGCGACCCGACAATCGCCACGTGCCCACCGGTTGTGCGCAAATCAATGCGCAATGGATCCTGCCGTTGGAACAGCGGTTTGTCCACTAACCCAATTACGCCCGTCAAACGTTGCCGAGGCTTCTGCTCGTCGCGCTGAAGCTCGATGGACTCCGGCAGCGGCGGCAACCATACCCGATGCGCACGTGCTGTTACATGCTTCAACGCCTCCACAACAGCTCCGAGGACCGTTTGCTCCGATGTCTGCGCAGGCAGGTCCGGCGTTCCATCACCGCTTGACGACGCTCCGAAAACCTCCCGCGCCCAATTTTCGGCGGTAAATTCAACGACAGTCGCGACATGTCCCTGCAGTCCCAGCCCCTGCTCTGCCGGTATCGCCGCAGCGTCCGTGGCCCGCGCGTTAACTACCGGACCGGAAACATACGCCGACCGAAACCGCACCGGCTCTGCGGCAGCGGACTTGATATACCCAATGCCGGGAATTGCCGGAAGATGATAGGCGTCAGGCACACCCAGCACACTGCGCGATTCCGCGACAGAGAAGGTTTTCAGACCAATGCGGTAGGAAAGATGGCTTTCCAGACCGCGCAAACGGCCTTCCTCCAAACGCTGACTGGCCAGCAGCAAGTGCATATGCAAACTGCGCCCCAACCGCCCAATTGCGACAAAGAGCTCAGCGAATTCCGGGCGAGCAGACAACAACTCCGAAAACTCATCCACAACAATCAACAGCGCAGGCATGGGCGGCGCATCAATCTGCCCGGAGCGCCGGGCTTCCTCGTAATCGCTGACTCCGGCGAAATTACCCGCAGTGCGCAGTTGCTCTTGGCGCCGCGTCATCTCACCACGCAGCGCAGCCTCCATGCGGTTGACCAGGATAAGCTCCTGCTCCAGGTTGGTAATGACCGCGGAGACATGCGGCAATTGATCGAGCCCCAGGAACGTCGCACCACCTTTGAAGTCCACCAACACAAAGTTGAGCTGGTCCGGACTGTGCGTGGCGGCAAGCCCCACCACTGTCGTCCGGAGAAATTCCGATTTGCCCGATCCTGTAGCACCTACGCACAGCCCATGTGGCCCCATGCCGCCCTCGGCGTTTTCCTTAAAATCCAGATACACCGGCGCGCCGTCATCACCGGCACCAACAGGAATGCGCAGACGTGCGCTGCCATAACGCGGTCGGTAACGCAATGTCGACGGTGGCGGGTACAGACCGAGCTCTTCCATCACCGGATCTTCCGAGGTCGTATCGGTACCATCCGCGTTTGCTCGCTTTTCGAAGCGCGCCAAGCTCCGCCCGAGCACCTCCGCCTCCGCCAGACTCAATTGGTCTGGCACACCAATCTCTTCCCTCCCGGACGCGGTTTCTGCATGCACTGTGGTATCTGAGACAACCAAAGCGATGCCATGGTGCACAGCCGCCTCCCACAGCATTGACTGTGCCTCCACAGCGGACAGCAAAACTATCGAGGTCTCAGACCCCGCCGCATCAAAGATTGGCGCCAGTTCAGTGACATCAAGCTGCTCGCTCGAATCCGCCAGTACAATCAACACCGCAGCTGGCAGAGTATCCATTGCTGTGAGCAGCTCGACGAGTTGCTCACAGGTCTCCGCCCGCAACCGCGCCGGACCGCAGGCATCGGTGACTGTGGGGTGCGCGTGATGCGGCACCCATTTCAGCCACTCCCACTCATCCCCCACCACTGCGATCAGACAATCCTCTGGATGATGCAACGCGGCCGCTTGCCCCACGATCGCTCGCGCCAACCCCTGCGCTGCGGAACCTCCCGTGAGCGCAACGATGTCAAAAGCCGTCACATCTATGGCAAAGGGCACCGCCTCAACCTGACGAGCCGAACGAATCACTTCCCGCAACGCCACCGCGGAGACCGGATCCAATTTCTCCGGCGCCGGAATCGCCGGCGGTGTCACAGGCGTTGCGGGCTGCTGCGTTGCCACCCCAATGCGCAGCTGCAAGAAATCCGAGTCCCCCTTGCGACGTTCACACGCCCGTCCCGTCTCTCCCAATTGCCACAGTGTTCCGGGCCGCGGATGGGTAAACTGCGCCGATTCACGCTGCATCCTCGCGGCTTTCCCCACGGCCCGACGAATGCTGGACAAGTGCCGTTGATAGTCCTTGCGCGCCGGTGCTATGTCCTTGCTCCCCGCCCCTGTCGATACCATCATGCCTACGGTGGAAAAGACCATCATCAGCGGAAACATAAACGACATTGGGTTGCGTCCCATTCCTGAGACAAACATCAACACCACCATGCCGACCACCGCCACGACCATCACCAATGGCATGAGTGCACGCATCAGCGGCACCGACTGTGGCTCCGGTGCCTCCGGTGGCACATCCGGCGCAATCGTGCCCGTCATAGGCTGCGGCCCAGTTTTTCGGGTACCCGGAATCTCCGTCTGTGCACTTGTCACAAAAATCCCCCCGGTTTTGTGTCGCCCCTTTTTTCACTCGACGGCCAATCCCCTGACCAATCGGTGTGCACACAGCTTAGACCACACCCCGGATTCGCGCAGCGGAAGAACGAAAATCTGAAGCCGGGGGCACGCGCGGTTGCTGCTCCGAGTAGCGCACCAAGGAGTTGTGCGACACTCTAGAAGCACTAAAGCATGCACTATTCATGGGGGAAATACATGCTGGGGGAACTCATTCGCGTGCGCATTGACGCCGCACACACGTCCGACGAAATCAGTCGCACACATGCAGATCTGGCACTTCCGACCAACGTTGCCATCGCCGCGCTCATACCTGATATCCTGCGCATTTTCGATATTGAAGTTGCAGATTATCCATTAGCTCAGTGGCAACTCCGGACCGCCACCGGCACAATCTTGCTTGCCGACGACACCCTGGACAAAGCCGGTATTTCTCCGGGTGAGCGTCTTGTTGTCATCAACGATCCGGGACCCGTGCCCACACCGCGAGTCTTCGATGCCGCCGATGCCATCACCGACACCGTCTATACCGATGGCATTGGCACCGCTGACCTCATCGTCGGCTGCACCGCCGCCGTCGTGGCCACAGTTTCAATCGCGGTGGCATCGCTGAGCTTGAGCAGCACCGATTCCACGTTGGCGGCAGCAATCAGCTTCATCGCGCTCTTGGCCGTCGCCGGCGGACTGCGCCTGGCCCTACTTCGTCATGCGAGAGCGGCGATTGCCACAGTTTTAGAGCTACAAGTGCTTATTCTGAGTGCCGCATCAGCGCTCAGCTTTGTCGGTTTCGAGCTGAACTACCTTCTCACAGGCTGGCCGCCGACAGCCGCCCTCGCCACAGCGTTTGCTGTCACCGGATCAATATTTCTCCTGCTCAAGAACCTCGATAGCAATAGCCGTATGACTGCCACTTTGGGCGCAGCCAGCCTCAGCACGGCCGTGGTTTGCGGGAGCTACGCCACCACTGTCGCGTTTTCTCACAATCCGATCCAGTCAGGGGCACTCACTGCGGCGTGTGCACTTACCCTGGCCCTGTTGGCACCTTCCATCGCGATTAAAGCGGCTGGCATTCGCGTACCAAAGGTCCCCGCTGCCGGCGAGAGCTTCGAGGACACTGAAACTCCTCAGATCTCCCACAACGCACCCAAGCGAGCCGGTTGGATTCTCGACGGCATCGTCTGCAGCAGCACCGGGAACCTCAGCATTTTCACCCTAATCGTGTTGTTTTCGGGCGACAGCACAAGTACGTGGTGGTCCTTGGGCATGGCTGTTGCCGCCATCGTTTTCTGCGCTATCCACTCCCGCGGGCATGCCAGAAAAGTTGCTGCCGCCAGCGCAGCTTTAGCCAGCCTGGTAATCGCCGTGGCAGTCGCCCTACAGCAGTGGTTCGAAGGAAATTGGCCAGTTGCTGCCGCCCTCGTCGTGCCAATGCTGGCAGCGACTGCCCTGGCGGCATTTCCAGCTTCCCGTATCTCTCCTACTACGCGCCGCATCGCCGAACTCACCGAGGCCTGCACCATCGCCGTAATTTTTCCCATCGCGGCCATCATTGCCGGGTTCCCCGAGTTCGTAAGTGGGTTCTTCCAGTGAAAAAACCAACCGCAACAAGGGCCCGTATTGCCACCGCAACCGCCATTTCCACGCTGCTTATTTCCACGCTGGCTACAACCACTTCAATCGCACCGTCAGGGCCCGCACCGATAGCGGCCGCCCAAAACAGCGATAACTGTGTAGCCACCATGTTGTCGTCGGAAAGCGCGCTCCACGAACCGACAGTGGCCGAAAAGACGCTTCATTATCGCCAGGCGTGGCAACTGACGACGGGCGCGGGAATCACAGTAGCCGTGATTGATACCGGAGTTTCGCCAAACGAGCGACTCGGCGAAGTTAGCGACGGCGGCGATTTTGTCGAGAACAACAGCGGACTGGTGGATTGCGACGGACATGGCACGCTGGTGGCCGGAATCATTGCAGGCAAACCGGGAAATGACAGCTTTGCGGGCCTGGCGCCCGGCGCGCAGGTGCTGTCGATAAGGCAAACGGCCGATGGTACGGGCAATTTGGAATCCCTGGCAGAAGCCATCGACAAGGCGATAGCCGAGGGGGCGAAAGTCATCAATATTTCGCTAACCTCGTGTGCCCTGGGCGACACGATGCCCCACGGTGCAGCAGCAGTTGCCGACAGCGTGGCACGAGCAGAAGTCTCCGGCGCTGTCGTAGTCGCAGCAGCGGGCAATAAAGGCAACAACTGCCAGGAGGGGTCGGTGGCATGGCCTGCGGTGTTGCCGGAAGTCATTGCCGTATCAGCGGTGCAATTCGATGAGGCAGGGCAGCCTCAACCCGCAGAATATGCGATTACTGGACCATGGGTGGACATCTCAGCTCCCGGCGGACCTGTGCTCGGCCCCGACCCGCGCACTCCTACTGGGCTCATCGACCGCTACCTAGTCGGATCCGGCGACAACACCCGTGCGCAGCAGATCGCTGGCACCAGCTTTGCCACGCCCACGGTGTCTGGCACAGCTGCTCTGCTGCTGGCACGAAACCCAGAGCTCTCACCGCAGCAAGTACGCGACATCATTGTCAACTCTGCGAGTCCGATTAGCTCCGGACTTGGCCTTGGCCGCGGCATTATCGCGCCATACGACGCGTTGATGTGGACAACCGCCGATACCGTCGCTCAGCGTGACACCAATCCCGCAATGGCCCCGGCCCCGGCGGATCCGCTCTCCCCACAGCAGCGCAACGCACCACTACGTGCGACCGGGCTGCTGCTGGTGTGCGTCCTCGGGCTAGGGGCCTGGCTGCTCTTGCGCCCGGAACAGCGGACCTAGGGCTGCCTTTCTGCTCAGCTCAGGCCCGCCCCGCAACGCTGCCAGAACTTCCCACTCAACAAGCCGCGTACCGCCGTCATCGGTACTGCTCGATTCGTTAAAACCGAGGGCGGCCAGCGTTGTTCGGTCATGTACTGCAAAGCGCATTCCCTCCGGCGAAATAATATGCACCGCACCGTTAACGCTCACCGCAACGGAATTGCGCTCCCTGCTTCGAGCATCCACGAAACCATCGACCGCCACCCCTGGACCATCCGCATGCGGATAATCCGCACGGCGGCCCTCCGGGGCATGCTGTGACCACTGCACGAGCGCCTGGGATAGTCCAGCTACCCTTCCGGCACACAACCATCCATCACTATCGGCAAAATCCAGCGATTCTTCAGGCAGCCCCTGCACTACCGGCGCAGTCGCAACGGGGATATCGGCAAGCTGACTCTCGCTGGCCTGCATAATCGGGCTATGCGCAGCGAACAGTTCCCCTAGCACCGGTGAGAGAGTCGCGGCACCGTCGTCAAGCATGACGACGCGACGCTGTCCCACCTCAATCACGTTGCCCACAGTGTCGAATGGTGCGGGAAAGTGCGTAGGCGCACCGTGATTCGGGATAGCAGGCGTGGCCAAAGCGGAGACTTCCGGAATTGCCCTGAGCAGTGCCGGGCTGACAGGCCGGACAGTCGCCTGTTCCAACCCCAGCGCTCGGGACACAGCGGCGTGCTCAGGATGATTGGGATTCAATCGCGACCGAAAACCCTGCGTAATCAACCAAAGACTTTTCCCATCGGTGACGACCGCATTGTCAGAGCGAGCTTTGGCGAGCTGCTGAGCCTCCACCTCCACTTCTTCGAGGCGCACAACCGACTCCGCCACAACCCGCGGCTGCCCGAGGTCCTGAACTGTGCGTTCACACAAAGACAGAGCCAGCTCGGTCGCCTGCGCAACCCCGGAACCCCGCTGCATCATCGGAACTGTCGGCGCGCCCTCGATGCCAATGCCGAAACCGATCTCCTCGTCGTCGAGCTCACTGCTGCGCACCCGCTTCGGCTCAGCGGGGTTGCCCAAAACCAACCGCGCCGAAGCGAGATTGGCAACCGGATGCAGTCGGCCATTGACACGCACATGCAGGCTCTCTGAACCTGCCACAACAACTAGCGGCTCATTGTGGCTGGAGCCGCCCTGTGGTCTTACCAAAGACAGCACAGCTGTGCCTGCAGCCAGCAAAACCACCAGCGTGCAGCCAATAAATAGTGCTCGCGTACGAGTGCGTAATGGATCGTGCAACATTCGTGAATCAGCACGCACAAGAGCGTGCTCAATCCTCCGAACCAAAAATCGATGACCGCTGACCTGGCTAGGCGTAGTCGGCGTACGTGGCATGAGTCTCCCCCAAAACTATTCCCCCAAAAATCCCTCCCCTGCAGAGTAAGCCAGGTCACGCTACTGTGCGACCAGGGGGAATTTTGTTGGGGAACATGTTGGGGGGATTATTCTCATGACCCTGTCGTTATTACTGCTCACCACGGCAGTCATCATCGCAATAGGAGCGCATATACCGGTTCACGGCCGCAGCATACGCGACCGCCTGCGTCACACCGAGCACGGCACACTCATCGGGCTGCGTCTCACGCCAGGTCTGCGCAGCCACATAAGCTCTGCGGATATCGTCGCGCTTGCCGACGACAGCCCGGTGCCCCTCGACGCGCTGTGCTTCTATCACGTAATGCCAGACATCCGCGGAGAGTATGCACACCGCTACTTTCGAGCAGCCGAACGCTACGGTGCTACTCCCGGGGCTTGGACACATCTGGTGGTAACTCTTCCGGATGAGGCCTCGGAAACCCAAGCTCTGGACTTTCTGCTCCACCGGCTGGGGCTGCTCGGTATTCGTGCACGACCATTAACCGAGCATGAGTGCGCTCTGACCATCAGCACGCAAGAGTTGGTCCAGCTGCGCCGCACCGGGCACTCTGATCATGTGGCGGCGCTGGGGCGCAAACCGCACCTGTGGTTGAGCCGACACCGAGATATCGCTATTACCAGCGGCCCGGCACAGGTCATCGGGGTTGGCAGTAGCGGCCAAACGGTGACCATGTGCCCCGCGAACCTACCTCGGCTCGAGGTTCAATGTGATGCCCAGAACGCTTGTGAGTTACTCATCGGGATGCTGTGCCTCGGCTACCGAGTAGGAATCCGAACGTCTCAACCACGGTTGTTCTCAGTAGCCCTGGAGCTAGGCGCCGTACTTCTCACTCGGGCTGGTGACACTACCGTCGACGTGATTGTTTTCGAGGACTACGAACCCGACCTATACACAGGTATTGCACGCATCATTCACGTCAACCGCGCGGATACAGGGCGCAAGGCGGACTCTCCCACGGCGTTGTCGACATCGTGTCCCTGTCTGATTATGGGGGAATTCACCTGGACACTATCAACCGCCCGCAACAGCGTTGAGCTACAGCCCTTGGCCCTGCGCCCGGCTACTGGTTCAATGCCGGCTACTGGTTCAATCCCGGAATCAATTGGCCGAGCTCGGGCAGGCCACCCGGCGCCGGGAAGGCACCAGGCGCGCCCGGAGCAGCAGGCCCATCTGGCGCGCCAATTTCCTGGTTACCAGGCTGGCCATCCGCCCCGGGAAGAACGTCCTCCTTCGGCATCTTTGCACCGATGACATTGCCATTATCAATGGTGGCGCGACCAGGCGGGCCAGCACATTCCAGGGTTGCCGGGCCATAGGCCGCGCAGGTGTATCCGAATGCGGCCAACTGAGAATGCGTTGGGAGTGTCTTCATTTCACCCGCTGGCGGGAATGTAAGTACCTCGTATGTCACACCACCCGGGTTCCAGGACACGGCATTGGCGGGAACCTTATTTCCCTTACCGTCGTCAACCATCGGCGGGTTGGCAAGATTGACCTGACAGGCCAAGTAGGCGTCACCGCTCAAATCATTGAGGAAGCAACGCGTCGTACCGTCCTCTAGCTGAAAGAGCCGGGTGTTAGGGCCGTCGGCAGGCGTGTAATCAGCATCGTTGACCCATGTGATCTCTGGGGTTTCCGTCGGGGCCTCTGTCTCTGAGGACTCCGTGGACGACTCTGTCGGCTTCGAGGACGATGTTTTACTCTTAGCGGATGAACTGCTGGTGCGGTCCGAGGCATCCGGCTTAGCTGGTTCGTCGTCTCCACAACCAGCCAGCGCGAGGGTCATCATCCCGCCGGCTGCGAAAGTTGCCACAAATCTATTCATCCGCATGGTGTCTTAACCTACCCGACCATCGCTCCATCCCCTAGAAGCCGAGGGAGGAATAACTTCCGGCGAACTAGCGCGCATCTCGTCAATGCGCCGGGATGAAATCACGTCATTGAGAGCGTAGATAGTAACCTCGCGGTCTCGGTAGACAGGAGTTACCCCAGGAGCGTGCCACAACTCTTCAGCCAGAGCCGGCGGGGTTTCCTGGAAAGGCCAGATGTTCGGCGGCGATATGTAGATAAACCCAACATTGAGCTTTCGGGCGGCCTTATCAACATCATTGAGTTTTTTCGATTTGCCTCGTTTATCACCTCGGTTATCGCCGCGGTTATCGGTACCGAGCAAATCAGCATGCCAGTAGAGCATCGCAGTCGCTGTCGCCCCATCCGCCACCGGCCAGTTGTAGTGGGGAAAAACCACCGGCAAGTTATTGCGGGGGTACATCCAGCCAGAGCCCTCAGCAGGGTTGGTAAAGGTGCGGTATTTATGGGCCTCCGGTTGCTGAGCCAACCAATCAAATGCTTTCAAGTCTGCCTGTGAAATTATCGGCATTTCCCGCGGTGTCTTATAGGAGAAATCCGCAGGGCCGGCATTGGTAGACACTCCGTAAACTACGATTGCAGCCGAGCTCACCGTCGCCAAGCTCAAACCCAGCACCCGCCCCGTCGACGGCACCAACGATTCACTAATACGGCCCAACCATGCACAAGCCCACGCCAGCGCAATACCGGCCAATGCAGCGAATAGGTACGCGGTGACCATCACCAAACGGTGAGGTGTCGAATAGTGCAGATCCGTATACGTCGAGAGAATATCGCCCGCCATACCGCTGAAATTCTTGATTGCGTGCGTTGTGAACAGCACTGAGACTAGCCAGGCCGGCAACACCCATATCCGTCGAGTCGAACGTCCCGAAAACAGTACGAAGACCATGCCGATAGAGCCGAGAACAATAATCACCCAAAAGGGCCTGTACATATCAGCATGTCGGGTCAGCATGGTCGCAGCGTGGTACCAGGCTTGAGCACGGTCGAGCCCCTCCACCTCGGCGCTGACTGCACGCACCTCTTCGGCCTGCGACGAACCCGAAAACCACTGTGGCAGAAGGATTGCCGCCGCAGGCGCAAAACCGGCTACAATCATCGAAACGTCGTAAAGCCTGGCGCGAACAGCCCCCAGCTCGGGGCGAGCAGGACGCGGCAGACGGTAGCACAACCACCAGATTGCGCTGAGCAGGACAACTGTCGGCACCGACGACGGATGCAGTTCACCGATACCAATGAGCGCGAAAACAACGCTTAAAATCCGCTGCGGCGCATGCGGGAGAGAAGTAGCGAAGGCAAAAACGGTCATCGCCAATGCAATAGACACCTGGTAAGGCCAGGCACCAACGAAAACGCCGATGGGCATCAATACCGGAAGTGCTGCCGAAACTAACGCGGCGATACCAGCGGCCACGGCGGCGGAGAACTTTCGACGATCTGCAATCCGCCACGCCAGCGCTGCGGCTGCCGTTGGAATGGTCACGGCCGGCAGGATAATGCCCAGGTAATTGACCACCGCGGTAATTGGCAAGCGAACTATCAAGGCCCACAGTGCACCAAACGCATGCCATGCCGCCGGATAGTAGGACACCGCCTGCGTTTCCACATTTTGAATCTCGCCCATCCTGGTGGCGGAGGCCATACCGTCTTCGGTAATCGCACGGAGCACACTCGCATGCCACAGAGTGTCCCAACCCTGCTGAATGGTCTCCATGCCCTGCGCCATAGGCGCAATCCGACTGATAGCGGTCCACGCAAGTACCGCCGCAGCGATAGCGACACCAATTCCGGCGACTAACCCGTAGCCCAGTTCAGTCCACCGACTCTCTGTGAGTGCATCGTCCTGCACTTTCTGGCGATCTTGTCGGTCTTCGGAACCATGGCGGCGCCTAATCAGCGCACCAACACCGCTCCATCCCAACGCGACGAGGAGCACCAAAGCCCAACAGACAGTCGCGCTAACCAGGTTAAAACGCACGTCAATAGCGCCGAGCACCCAGCCCGCCGCCCCTGCGACACCAAACGTGACCGCCGGCCCAAGCGCCAACGCCCACGGCAGGCGGACACCGCTAGCCCTCACGATGACAGCGCCAGGAATCACTAGCAACGCAACCAGGCTAACAATCGCCCATACCACTACCGAACACTCCTCACACGGTGACTACCGTATGAAATCTTACTGAGTGCCTGTGCACTGCCGCCCCAAACACCGCCGTTAGGCACAACAGAAATCTACGTCTCCTTCGCCGCAGGCTGTGCGTCACGACGTTCACGAGTCTGCTCGGCCCTCACAGCCAGGTCGGTGTCCTCGGGGTAATCAACGCCCACCAAGCTAAGCCCACGTGCTTCTGCCACTGGCACCAAAGGAGATCGCTTCTCTTCAGTCAACAGCTGTTCAGTAAAGTCAACTGCACGTCGCCCCTCCCCCACGCTGAGACACGCCCCCACCAGCGAGCGAACCATTGACCAACAGAACGCATCGGCTGCCACATGCGCCTCGTACAGTTCGGGTTCTTCCCGCGTGGATACGTCAACCCATTGGAAACGCTGTAAATCTCGAGTCGTTGTCGCATGCGGCTTGTGCCGACAAAAAGCGGCAAAGTCATTAAGTCCGAGCAAGGCATCTGCCGCCACCTGCATGCGTTCAATATCGACCGACCGACGCCAGTGGGCGGTGTCGCGCGCACGAGTAGGCAGAGGGCCGCTCACGCTACTAGTCACCCGATAGACATAATGCCGGCGCAGCGCGGAAAAGCGAGCATCAAACCCCGAGGGCGCAAACGACGCGTCGCGCAGCGCCACATCCGCAGGCAAAAGTCTCGCTACACGACGGACCAAGTTCCCCGGCTCCCCGGCGATAGACCGGGTATCCAAACAGGAAACTGGCACATCCGCGTGAGCAACCTGCCCGGAGGCATGCACGCCAGCATCAGTACGGCCAGCAACGGTCAACTGCACTGGGGTGCGCAATACCTTCTCCAATATCGACTCCAATGTGGCCTGCACGGTACGTACCGGTTCCCCCGTGGGCTTATCACGCTGGGCAGCCCACCCGTGGAAATCGGTACCGTCATAGGCAATATCAAAGCGCAGTCGAACGAGTTCCGCAGCGGTGCTGGCAGAAGTATTGCCGCAAGTACTGGCGCAAGTACTGGAGGAAGAAGAGTTCGACTTATCCGAAGACGTGGGCATAAGAGGTGTCACGGTCAACAGATTGTACCGGGCAGCCCGGATAAAACGCCGGTTTCCACCACTGGCAAGAAGTCCAGGCATCGAGGTTGTTGCCACAACAGGTCATTGCCACCGCCGACACAACTGAGTGAATGCGCTGTGAACGTCGTAAAGCACAAAGAACCCCCGGTGAACGTCCAGTTACGAACGGTTCATCGGGGGTTTAAAAGCTGTGACGGCCAGCGGCCATCGGGGAGGAAAACTAGTTCTCCTCAGCAGCCTCAGCTTCTTCAGACTTTGCCTCTTCAGCCTGCTTGGAAGCAGCGGCGCGAGTTGCGCGGGTGGCCTCAGCAGTTGCGGTCTCTTCCTCGACCAGGGCAATCAGAGAAATCGGGGCGTTGTCGCCCTTTCGGTTACCCAGCTTAATGATGCGGGTGTAGCCGCCGTCGCGATCCGCAAACTGCGGAGCGACCTCGTCGAACAGCTTCTTGACTGCGTAGTTGTCGTTAAGCAGCTTTGCAACATTGCGGCGATCTGCAAGAGTGCCGCGCTTTGCCTTAGTGATCAGCTTCTCAACGTACGGACGCAGCAGCTTGGCCTTGGTGTCGGTGGTCTTAATCTTGCCGTGCTCGATGAGCTGCTTCGCAAGGTTGGCCAGAATCTTCTTCTGGTGCGAAGCGGAGCCGCCGAGACGGGAACCCTGCTTAGGGGTAGGCATAGGTATCTCCTCGTTTTAATGAAGTCGCGTCGGTGAACTACTCGTCGTAGCCAGCGCTTGCGCCATCAGTCCAGTCAGCGTCGTCACCCGAGGCAGCGTCCAAATCGGCGATAGCAGTCGGGTCGAAATTATTCGGGGAATCCTTCAGGGCAAGGCCGAGCTCAGCGAGCTTTTCCTTGACCTCATTGATGGACTTATCGCCAAAGTTGCGGATATCCAGCAAATCCGACTCAGTACGAGCAGCGAGCTCGCCGACGGTGTGGATTTCCTCACGCTTGAGGCAGTTGTAGGAGCGCATGGAGAAGTCCAGATCCTCAATCGGAGTCTGGTACGCAGCGACATCCTCAGCCTCACGCGGGCTCGGCCCAATCTCAATGCCCTCAGCGGACTCGTTCAGCTCACGTGCCAGACCGAACAGCTCGACCAGGGTCTTGCCTGCCGACGCCATTGCATCGCGGGCAGTGATCGAGTTCTTGGTCTCGACATCGATGATCAGCTTGTCGAAGTCGGTGCGCTGCTCAACACGAGTAGCCTCCACCTTGTAGCTGACCTTCAGAACTGGCGAGTAAATCTGGTCCATCGGAATGCGACCAATTTCGCCACCGGAGTTCGGGGTCGCCGGCACGTAGCCACGACCGCGCTCAACGATCATCTCAATATCCAAGCGACCGGACTCATTGAGAGTAGCGATGTGGTGATCCGGGTTGTGGACCTCCACACCAGCCGGGCACTCAATGTCAGCTGCGGTAACCGCACCTGCACCTTCGCGACGCAGGTAGACCGTAGCCGGCTCGTCGAACTCGCTGGAGAGCACCAGACCCTTGATGTTCAGGATGATGTCAGAGACATCTTCCTTCACGCCCGGGATAGTGGTGAACTCGTGCAGCACACCGTCAATGCGAATGCTGGTAACTGCAGCGCCTGGAATGGACGACAGCAGCGTACGACGAAGAGAGTTTCCGAGGGTGTAACCGAAACCCGGCTCCAGCGGCTCAATGACGAACCGGGAGCGAGAGGAATCAATGTAGTCCTCGGTCAGCGTGGGGCGCTGGGAAATGAGCATTTTCGAAAATCCTCCAGGTGGCGACCGCTATATGACGCCATAGGGAATGAATGGATGCAAGCGAAGTTAGTTATTACTTCGAGTAGAACTCGACGATCAGCTGTTCCTGAAGCGGAATGTCGATCTGTGCGCGTTCCGGGGTCTGGTGCACGAGGATGCGCAGGGACTCAGGAACAACCTGAAGCCATGCCGGGACGACAGCGTCGACCAGGTTCTCCTGGGCCTCTTCGAACCAAATCATCTTCTGCGACTTCGGTCGCACGTCGATGATGTCGTACTGGCTTACCTGGAAGGACGGCACGTTGATCTTCTTACCGTTGACGGTGAAGTGGCCGTGGGAAACCAGCTGACGAGCCTGGCGACGAGTGCGTGCCAGACCAGCACGGTAGACAACGTTGTCAAGACGCGACTCCAGCAGGACGACGAGGTTATCGCCAGTCTTGCCCGGACGACGGTGAGCCTCGGCGTAGTAGCGACGGAACTGCTTCTCCATCACGCCGTAGGTGAAACGTGCCTTCTGCTTCTCCTGGAGCTGGAGCAGGTACTCCGACTCCTTGATGCGAGCGCGGCCGGCCTGCCCCGGAGGGTAGGGACGACGCTCGAAGTTCATGTCGCCACCGACGAGGTCGACGCGGAGACGACGGGACTTACGGGTTGCGGGACCGGTATAACGGGCCATTTATGTTCTCTCCTTACCCTATTCCTAGACGCGACGACGCTTCGGCGGACGGCAGCCGTTGTGCGGCTGAGGGGTCACATCCGAGATCGAGGACACCTCAAGGCCAGCAGCCTGGAGGGAACGGATGGCGGTTTCGCGGCCCGAACCCGGACCCTTAACGAAAACGTCGACCTTCTTCATACCGTGCTCCATGGCCTTACGAGCAGCGTTCTCGGCAGCCATCTGGGCAGCGAACGGAGTGGACTTACGGGAGCCCTTGAAACCGACGTGACCAGAGGAGGCCCACGAGATAACAGCGCCCTTCGGGTCCGTGATGGACACGATGGTGTTGTTGAAGGTGGACTTGATGTATGCGTGGCCCTGAGCCACGTTCTTCTTTACAACGCGACGGCCGGTACGACGGCCGCGTGCGGACTTCGGAGCTGCCATGTTTTACTTCTTCTTTCCGGCGATCGTCTTCTTCGGACCCTTACGCGTACGAGCGTTGGTCTTGGTGCGCTGACCACGGACCGGCAGGCCACGACGGTGGCGCAGACCCTGGTAGGAACCAATCTCAATCTTGCGGCGAATATCAGCCTGAACCTGGCGGCGGAGGTCGCCCTCGACCTTCCAGGTAGCTTCAATCACGTCACGCAGCGCAGCAACCTGCTCATCGGTGAGAGCGTCGGTGCGCAGATCCGGAGAGATGCCGGTCTTCTCCAGCAGCTCAGAGGCACGGGCAGGGCCGATGCCATAAATGTAGGTAAGAGCGACCTCCATACGCTTGTTGCGTGGCAGGTCAACTCCAGCAAGGCGTGCCATACGGCAAATTTCCTTCCGGTTGATGCGGTGGTTTACTCCACTGCCACCCTTTCCAGACCCAGCTTGCTCGGTCGGACGCCGAGTCGCACAGGTGTTATAGAAAGGCTCCAGCCACCGTTGCTGGAGGTAGTCTCGCTTACTTCTGTAGAAAAGCTTTCATAAGAAACCGCCGCGCTGAACTGTCAAAACACAGGATTTCGACATCACGCGGCCGTCACCAGAAGCAGCTAGGACGGTGGAGTTTCGGTCTAGTCAGTAAATGAGCGCAGGACCACTGATACAGTGGTCAGCTCGATTTACTTGTAGCGGTAGACGATTCGCCCACGCTCGAGATCGTACGGAGAAAGCTCCACTACGACTCGGTCTTCCGGGAGAATACGGATGTAGTGCTGGCGCATCTTGCCACTGATATGGGCGAGCACCTTGTGCCCGTTGTCCAGCTCCACTCGGAACATCGCGTTCGGCAAGGGTTCGACGACGCGACCCTCGACCTCAATTGCGCCTTCCTTCTTAGCCATGTCCTCCACGTCTCTCTGGCGGATACCCGGGGCATTCCCGGCACCAGTTGGGAAATCTCTACTCTGCCTGGTGTTTTAGCAGTTTCATGCAGGGTTAATCATCGCTGCAGCGACACTGTGTCTACACCATCGCCTAACTTTACACGCGACCTGCGTTTTTACCAAATACCCCAGCAGGTTCTCCAACGAACTCAGCACTAGGGTCTCAAGCGGTTTTCTCCCTGAATACTGACAGTAGAAAGACGGCATTAGAATGGCGCTGCATTAGTACTTCAGCCTTCTACAAGGCGCTACCTACATCAATCCTCATATCGAGGAGTCAGAATTCGAGGGCCGCCCGCCGTGGCGGCAACTGTGTGCTCCCAATGGGACGCCGGCATCCGATCGGCACTGACAACTGTCCAGCCGTCGTCAAGCTCATCGCTTCCCCACTCGCCACCAAGAATGAGCATCGGTTCGATGGCCAACACAGAACCCTCGACGACGCGGGGGCCCTTGCCGGGCTTACCTTCGTTGGCGAGGAAGGGATCCATGTGCATCTCGCGCCCGATACCATGTCCGCCGTATCCATCGACGATGCCGAGCTCGATATCGTGACGCAGTTCAGCCTCGCGGGTGGCCATTTCCAGCGCATAAGAAATATCAGTGAGGCGAGCGCCAGGCACCATTGCCCTGATACCCTCGGCTAGCACCTCCGATGTAGCGATGTTCAGTTTCTCGACATCCTCGCTCAGCTTTCCGACACCGAACGTCAGCGCGGAATCCCCGTGCCAACCATCCAGAATTGCGCCGCAGTCAATCGAAACCAAATCACCGTCGGCGAGAACTGTGGACGCTGATGGAATGCCGTGGACGATAACCTCGTTCACCGATGCGCACACAGACGCCGGAAACCCCTCGTAGCCCAGGAAAGACGGAGTTGCGCCAGCATCGGTAATAACCTGATGCGCAATCTCGTTGAGGTCTGCTGTGGTCACCCCGGGCTTAGCGGCATCGCGGCAGGCCAGTAATGCACGGCCGACGATCTCGCCGGCCGCTTGCATCGCGTCCAGCTCTCCTTCGGTGCGGGCGGGTACTACTTTGCGGCGGCGTCGAAAACTCATCACGCTCGTCGAGTTTACCCCGCATAGCAGCAACTACCCTTGCCGGCCTCGAATCATAGACATCCCCCTTCACTTCCGTATTACGAACGGCTTCAAGCAACCCGTCTGGGAGATGAACACCGGGAGTGTCAACACAAAAGACGTTCTAACACCGTGCAGCGCTGGTGCTTCGACATCAATATTTGTTGCGTTTCGCTGCACTACCCGTTGCCCCGTATTCAATCTTGGCGGAGTTTACCCCCCTGCCAATGCTGACCTACGATAACTGACATGTATTCATTGATTAAGTCGCGGCCCGCACGCAACGCGGGTGTCGTCATTGGCGCCTGCTCGCTCCTCCTGATTGGCGCATGCTCGAGCACTCCAGAACCGTCATCAGCACCGACCGTTCCGCCCGCGGCCCCGTCCGCGGAATCAGCGGACGGCCCTGATACCACCTCGGGCTTCATGGGCACCGCTGCCCTGCCTGAGTCAATTCAAAACTTCACCCCTGATGCAATCAAGGAAGCGATTGGCAGCTGCGTAGAGTCCGACGATGCCAAGCCGATTATTTTCGGTAGCGAGAGCGTCCACGGTTTCACCTGCGTAATGGCCGTCGGCGATAGTGGCTCCGCCATGGTTACCACTGCCGAGGACCCAGCTACCGTTACTCGCATCAATGAAAAGGCTGGATCCGTCGACAGGCACACCCCATATGAGCTCCCGGGTAAGCACGCGTTTAGCGGTGTCAACAAGGGGTCGCCTTTCGTGATGATTATCGACGATGAAAACCGAATCTACCAGGAGTTCGTTTTCGCGACTGTCGACGCGGAGACTGCCCAGCCGCTTATCGACGGAATCATCGAGGACTTCCAAAACCCCTAACCCCTAACCCCACCTCATCAAGGTTGAGCTCCACCATGCATGCTCCGCTACCGTAGCGAACTCCACTCGCTACGGTCGAAGCCAGTTACTCACCCCAGGTTTATCCCTCCAACCCCTCTCGGAGCTTTTCTTGCTTTAGATGCTGGCACCTCCGGCACCTCACCCATCCGCACCGTCCGAATCTTCCGTTTCCCCGTTGTCACGGGCTTCCCCCTTTTGCCGCAGTATCCGCCGCAACCAGCGCCCTGGGTTATCAAAGCTATTCGGATCCTGGTTCGAGGTTCCACTGTTCGGGCAGCATGCCCCGTTTTCCTCTCGGTTTTTGTCGGGCCTGACCCATATCACCCGTTCTACCTCGCGGATTTCCCCCTCACACTCGTCCGGACGCAATGTCCACCAGGCGTTATCGTCCGCGCGATTGTCATCAATTTTTCGGTGAGTACCGGGATCAACAAATGTCAGATTTTGCATGTCCGTTGGCCCGCCCCGCGCCCAGGACTCGATATGGTGCATATCGCACATAGCCGGCGGTGTAGCCTTGCCCGGCGCGGAAGACCCACCTTCCTCACCGCACAGTGCAAGGTACTGCGCCATCGTCCCCAGCCGCTGCGAACGACCAAGAAAAAGACTCTGGCCCTTATCCCCCAGGACCTGCAAGAACGAATTCCCCGCCACAGCCTTCTCTATTGCCTCTGCGATTGACATTCGCACGCCACTATCGCTGACTGCTTTCCCTGTGCCAGGCAACTTCCAGCTGTCCACATCTCGCAGCTCCACGCCCGCTATCTTCGCAACGTCCGAAATATGGGCCACGGTAACAACCGACGTAGTCCCCCGCACCGGTTTTAAGGGCGCTCCTTTTCCGAAACCGCCGTCTACCGCAGCTTCGAGCGCATCATGAAACCTTTGCTCTGGCGTGCGTTCATCTTTAGCCCCCTCTTCCAACAGCGCACCCGGCCTGCCGTAGTCAGCTTGCAACCTTTTCAGCATCGCAGCAAGGTGCGGCGTCAGCAGCCCCGTCAGTCGGCTCATGCCATCGGGACACTGCGGCCCTATCTTCACTCCCCGCAGTCGCTGCCGGTCATCATCTGTATACGGATCATCCAATCCGAGCATTGCCCGCAGTCGGTGCGACATCGCACCCAAGTCATCAACGCGCACTTGTGTCACAACATCACTCGCATGCTCCTCCAAGGCGCGCGTTACCCGAGCATGTTCCGACTCCGGCAAATCTTTGACAGCCCTGTCAATCTTTTGGACCGCATCCGCCCCCACAAGCCCTTCAGACACTTTGTCTCTCAGAGACGGCATTCTTTCATCATCGCTTGCCGACGTAAAGGGTTCCGCATCCTTCCGGAGGCGCCCTAAACAACTTATTCGCTGTCGAGCCTCCGCTCGGGAGATATGAGCATTCTCTGCCAGCCAAGCAGCTTTCCGATGACTGGATGAAGGAATCTCCGGCGCGAGCGCTGCTAAGTACTCTGCGTCGACAATAGCCAGCCGCTTGCGAGCCTTCTCAATCAACGCATAAGCATCTCGCATATGAACCGTCGACAAATCACCAAAGTTATCTACAACTAGCCGCGACTGGACTTCAAATTGAGTTATCAAGTCCAAAATCTGTGACACCGTTAGCACTTCGCCCGGCTTCCCTGGCATATCGGGCCCATTCTGCTGCTCAGATTGCATCATTCCCCTCCCCTCGGAGTCTCTGAAAAACTCTCCGCGTTTGTTGCCCCTAACTATCCCCTACCACTTACAAATATCGCACACTCATTCGAGTCCGTCAATACCCGCCTTCGTATTTCTTTTCCCTTTCTGCCCGCAGCTCCTCCTCGCCACCCCTCCTCGCCCCCTCGTCACCACGCCTACCCAAAACTCACCCCCCCCTCCCCACCCACCACAACAAAAGCCGCCCCTCCAAACCTCATTGGTTTGAAAGAGCGGCTTCAACAACCATTCACAACCGGCCAAACCCAAGGGCCCGACCGGCAGAAAGATGTCAGTGCACTGAATTATCGGCGCGCCAGGAACTTAGTTCAGCTTCTCCAGCTCAGTCATCGTGCGCTCGTTGATCTCCTCGACAGATCCTTCAGCGGCAATCTTGATGATCTTGTCCGAGTAGTAGTCCAGCAGCGGAGCGGTCTCATTGGTGTACACCTGCATGCGGTTACGAATAACCTCTTCGGTGTCATCTGCGCGACCACGGGCCAACATGCGCTCGACGACGACATCCTCAGAAACATCGAACTGTACGACTGCGTCCAGCTCAGTGCCGAGGTTGGACAGAAGACGCTTCAGTTCCTCTGCCTGCCCGACAGTGCGCGGGAAGCCATCCAGCAGGAAGCCCTTTGCAGCGTCATCCTCGTTCAGACGGGACTCGACCATGCGCACAGTCACATCGTCCGGAACGAGGTTGCCGGCGTCGATGTAAGACTTTGCCTCGATACCGAGCGGAGTGCCTTCACCGATGTTTGCACGGAACAGGTCACCGGTCGAGATGTGCGGGACACCGAGCTTCTCCGAGAGGAGAGCTGCCTGGGTGCCTTTGCCTGCACCGGGAGGACCTACAAGTACGAGTCGCATTACTTCAAGAACCCTTCGTAGTTACGTTGCATCATTTGGCTTTCCACCTGCTTGACCGTCGTCAGCGCAACACTGACCAGAATCAGCAGGGCTGTACCTCCAAACATACCGCCTGTACCAGCGTTCGCGTCGCCAAGTCCCAAATCAAGAGCAAGATTTGGCAGGACGGCAATCAGCGCCAGGTACAGCGAGCCGACAGTCAACAGGCGAGTCAGGACGTAGGACAGGTATTCGGCGGTCGGACGCCCCGGACGGAAGCCCGGAATGAATCCGCCGTACTTCTTCATGTTCTCCGCCTGCTCGTACGGATCGTACTGCACGGAGGTGTAGAAGAAGGAGAAGAAGATGATCATCAGGAAGAACAGCACAATGTACTGCCAGCTCGACGGTGCCAGCAGGTACTGAATCACGTTGCGCTGCCACCAGTTGTCCATGTTGGGGTTCGCCTGGCCGGACTGCACGATCTGGGTAATCAGGACCGGGACATAAATCAGCGAGGAAGCGAAGATGACCGGAATAACGCCGGCCTGGTTAACCTTCAGCGGTAGGTAGGTGGACGAGCCGCCGTACTGGCGACGCCCGACCATGCGCTTTGCGTACTGCACCGGGATTCGGCGCTGTCCCTGCTCGATGAAGATAACGCCGATGATGAGAATCAGTACCGCGACAATCACGGTAGCGAATACGACACCGGTGGTGGAGCGCAGAATATTCGCACCCTGCGCCGGCATTCCAGCGGCAATACCTGCGAAGATCAACAGCGACATACCGTTGCCGACGCCTCGGTCCGTGATGAGCTCACCCATCCACATGACCAGCACTGCACCGGAGGTAAGCACGACGACCATCACTACAAGGTCAAAGACACCTGCGTCTCCAACTAGCAGCGACCGCGAGCCACCCAGCAGGGCTCCGCGGTCTGCCATAGCCACAATGCCGGCAGACTGCAGCAGCGCCAACGCCACCGTGAGGTAGCGCGTGTACTGGGTCATTCTTGTCTGACCCGACTGCCCTTCCTTTTTCAACTGCTCGAAGTGTGGAATCACTACTGTAAGCAGCTGGACGATAATCGAGGCCGTAATGTACGGCATAATGCCGATGCCGAAAATCGCCATCTGCAGCAGAGCGCCACCTGAGAACAGGTTAATCAGCGAGTAAACGCTGGACTGATCTTTCGAAATCTGCTCGAGCTGCGCATTGACCAACTGGTAGTCGATACCAGGGGTCGGAATCTGCGAGCCGATTCGGTACAGAATGATCATCGTCAGAGTGAAGAAGATCTTCTTACGCAAATCGGGATCGCGCAACGCCGCGATGAGACCGGAAGCCACGTGCATCCTCCCGAGGTCAAGAAATTCGCTTCTCCCACGCTTTTCCAGAAAGACTCACTCGCTCACCAGCCAGCAGTCTCCCGTTTTAGTTCAGCAGCGGGGAGGGCGTATCCCTCAGACCTTAAATTGACAGTATTTGACGTAGTGAGTCTACCAGCGTTTCCCCACCGGGTCGCAATATACCTCTATATCGGCGTTAGTTTAGTTCTCTATCAATCATTTCTATCAATCATTCATTTTCGCTTGCCGACGGTCCCAGCGCCCCCGCCTCTCCCCTGCCTGGCCACAACTCCCCAGCTGCTTGCCCCTTACCTTCCCAGTCAAAACTTGAACAGTGTTAAAGTTTTGCTTTGTGAGTACCTACAGCATCCGCATGCGCTCCAGTGCCGATGGTTGCCATATCTCTGGCGCTGAGCGTCTTGCGTCGGCCGAAGATCTGCCCCAGCTATCCTCGGCAATGACTAGCAGAGCGCTGCACCACGACAAGGGCCGAGCCGACACCATCCACATCACTGTGGACAGCATCGATGAGTCGTCCATCAGCACTGTGCCTGCGTTAACTCCCCGGTTAGAGACGAATTCTTCCCCAGAGGTTGCACGCGCTCTCATCGCCCGACTTCTGCGCACCGCAGGCATCGAGGCAGCCGACACCGCGGTCGAATTGGCCTACTCACTCACGGGTCTCCGCGGCGCTGCGATAATCGATGGTGCCTCGGGCGAACGCCTTGATCCAAACCCCGCCCGCGGCGTACGGGTTTCGACCTTCGATGCCGTCTCTCACCCCAGCGAGGACTGTGCCAAGGACCATTTTCACGAGGCCATCATTCTCGCCTCCAAGGTCCACAGTGCCCCGGGAATCATTGCGGAAATCTGCCTTTCCGATGACCCCTTTTACACACGCGGGTACCTCGCCCTCAACGGAGTCTTCCACCGCATTCCCAACATTAAGAGCTACGGCAGTACTCTGGGCACCCGAATTTTCATCGTTGCACCTGGTACCGATATCCCAACGCTGATCGATTATCTCGAAGACGCGCCTGTCTACGTTGAGCTGCCGCCCGACTCCGCCGCCAGTTCCGTCACAGCCACCTCCACCAACGCAGCCACCCCAACCACCAAATCCACCCGCACCGCCCCCAACGACAACAGCACCGCGGACCTCTCCACAATCGCCGCTCAGCGAAACACCGCCTGGGCCAATGAAGGGCTTTCCCGCACGCTGCGCACCTTCGAGACTGCACAGTTACCCCATAGCCGTATCGACGACACCGACTACCTGCTCTATTCTTCCTCCGACTATCTCGGACTCTCTACACACCCCGAGCTCATCTCAGCAGCCACGCAAGCCATCGAGCACTTCGGCACCGGCTCCGGCGGCTCTCGCCTTACCACCGGCACGAGCATCCACAGCGCGCTGGAGGCTGAGCTCGCGCATTTTTTCGGCTTCGATGATGCCGTCCTCTTCGCAACCGGCTACCAAGCAAATCACTCGACCATTGCCGCCATCGCTACCGCAGACATCGAAATCTTCTCCGACGCCGCTAATCATGCCTCCATCATCGATGGCTGCCGAACCGCCAAGGGCAAGGTCACGGTCTTCCCGCACGCTGACTACCGCGCGCTCGACAAATTCCTCTCCGAATCAACTGCACGCCATAAGCTCGTCATCTCCGACGCCGTATTCTCCATGTCTGGCGAGGTCGTCGACGCGCCCGCGCTCGAGCGCACCTGCCGCCGTCACAACGCTTGGCTCATGCTTGACGACGCTCACGGCGTCGGCGTTATCGGAGAGCAAGGCCGCGGTACTGCGGCCCACCTCGGCATTCGCCCGGATATCGTTGTCGGCACCGCGAGCAAGGCCCTCGGCGTCGAAGGCGGGTTTGTGCTCTGTTCTGCTCCAGTTGGCGAGTTGTTGCGCAATCAGGCCCGGAGTTTTGTGTATTCAACGTCTATGAATCCCGGCTCTGTCGCCGCTATCCGGGCGGCGTTGGTGCAGTTGGAGGATGGGGACGTCGTTAAGCGATTGCACCGTAATATCGCACGCGTTCGTACTCTGGTGGGGGCGCATGCAGAGCCAGCGTCGGCGATCATTCCGTTGCCTGTCGGTGATGAGGGCGACGCAATGGTGGCTTCGACGCGGTTGGCGGAGCTGGGTGTGTTTATTCCTGCGATTCGCTATCCGACGGTTCCCCGTGGTGAGGCCATGCTGCGGTTGACAATTACTGCGCGTCATACGGACGCGGACATCGATCAACTGGAACAGGCTTTGCGGAGCGCAGGCCTTATTTAAACCAGCTGCGTGCCCAACGCCTACCTCCAACGCTCCCCTGCCCCACCGCCACCTGCCCTGTTCTGGAATACAAAAAGCTCCTAACCACATCGGGTTAGGAGCTCTTCAGTTAAAGCGTAGAAGCTTTAGGCCTCAGTGACGGAGCCGCCTGCAGCCTCGATCTTGGACTTTGCGGAGCCCGAGAACTTGGTTGCGGTGACGTTGACGGAGACGTTGATGTCGCCGTCGCCGAGGACCTTCACCGGCTGGTTAGCGCGGACAGCGCCCTTTGCAACCAGGTCGGCGATGGTGACGTCGCCGCCGTTCGGGAACAGACGCTCCAAATCCGAAACGTTGACCACCTGGAAGGTGACCTTCGCCGGGTTCTTGAAGCCCTTCAACTTCGGCAGACGCATGTGAAGTGGCATCTGGCCACCCTCGAATGCTGCCGAAACCTGCTTGCGGGCCTTGGTGCCCTTGGTGCCGCGACCAGCGGTCTTACCCTTGGAAGCCTCACCACGGCCGACGCGAGTCTTGTTCTTCTTGGCGCCCGGAGCCGGGGCCAAGTCGTGGAGCTTAATTGGTTCGCTCATGGTTTACCTACTCCCCCGCTACTTCTTCAACCTCGACCAGGTGACGCACAACGTTCACGAGACCGCGCACAGCCGGAGTATCCGGGCGAGTGACGGAATCGTTGATGCGCTTCAGACCGAGGGTGCGCAGCGAATCCTTCTGGTTCTGCTTGGTACCAGCGGTACCACGGACCTGGGTAATCTTCAGTGCCATGGAAATCACGCTCCCTGACCTGCGCGTGCGCGCAGCATACGTGCCGGGGTGACCTCTTCGACGGACTTGCCACGACGTGCGGCAACCTCTTCAGGGCGAACCAGCTGCTTGAGAGCATCAACGGTTGCGTGAACAACGTTGATGGAGTTGTTGGTACCCAGCGACTTGGACAGAACATCCTGAACACCGGCGCACTCGAGAACCGGACGGACAGCGCCGCCGGCAATCAGACCGGTACCCGGAGCAGCCGGGCGCAGCAGGACGATGCCAGCAGCGGTCTCACCCTGAACCGGGTGGGTGATGGTACCAGCGATCATCGGGACGCGGAAGAAGTTCTTACGAGCCTCTTCAGCACCCTTCTGGATAGCTGCCGGTACTTCCTTGGCCTTGCCGTAGCCGACGCCGACCATGCCCTCGCCGTCACCGACGATGACCAGAGCGGTGAAGCTGAAGCGACGACCACCCTTGACGACCTTGGAAACTCGGTTAATGGTAACTACGCGCTCGAGGTACTGCGAACGCTCGTCCTGCTGGCGACGGTCATTACCGCGGCCACCACGACGGTTGTTGTTCTTGTTGTCAGCGGAGTTACGTCCGCCTTCGCGCTTATCGCGTTCCGACATCACGCATTCCTTCCGTTGGACTTGTAAGTGCGCATTAGAACTTCAGACCACCTTCACGGGCAGCCTCGGCCAGAGCAGCAACGCGGCCGTGGTACTGGTAGCCACCGCGGTCGAAAACGACCTTCTCGATGCCAGCATCCTTAGCGCGAGCAGCAATCAACTCGCCGACCTTGGCGCTCTTGGCCTTCTTGTCGCCCTCGAAGCCACGGAGGTCTGCATCCAGGGTGGATGCAGCAGCCAGGGTGCGACCGATGGAGTCGTCGATAACCTGAGCGGTGATGTGGCGGGAAGAGCGGTGCACGACGAGGCGCGGTGCCTCGGAGGTGCCGCGGACGTTCTTGCGCAAGCGTGCGTGACGGCGGGCGCGGGCGACACGACGACGAGTCGAGATGTCCTTGCCTACCGGGAGGCGCTTTTCGTTGGTGTTGCTCATTACTTACCCGTCTTTCCGATCTTGCGACGGATCTGCTCGCCATCGTAACGAATACCCTTGCCCTTGTAAGGATCATCCTTACGCAGACGACGGATGTTGGCTGCGAGCTGTCCGACCTGCTGCTTATCAATACCTGTGATCGACAGCTTGGTGGTGCCGTCGACATCGAAGGTGATACCTTCCGGTGCTTCGATCAGGACTGGGTGCGAGTAGCCCAGGGAGAACTCGAGGTCCTTGCCCTTCTTGGCGACACGGTAACCGACACCGAAGATTTCCATCTTGATGGTGTAGCCCTCAGTAACACCGACAACCATGTTGTTAATCAGCGAACGGGACAGGCCGTGCAGGGAGCGGCTCTTGCGGTTGTCATCCGGACGGTTGACAACGATCTCATTATCCTTCAGCTCGACGGTGATCGGAGCCGGGATGGAGACGGACAGCTCGCCCTTCGGGCCCTTGACGGAAACGTCCTGGCCATTGACCTGGGCAGTTACGTTTGCCGGGACAACGACAGGGTTCTTACCAATACGAGACATTGTGTAGTTCCCCCTTTACCAGACGTAAGCGAGGACTTCCCCGCCAACCTTCTTCTCGTAAGCCTGACGGTCAGTCAGCAGGCCCTGAGACGTGGAGATGATAGCCACGCCCAGGCCACCGAGGACCTTCGGCAGATTAGTGGACTTTGCGTAGACACGCAGACCCGGCTTAGAGACGCGGCGCACGCCAGCGATCGAACGCTCGCGGGACGGGCCGTACTTCAGATTCAGGGTCAGGGTCTTGCCAACCTTGGCATCCTCGACAGCGTAGTCCGCGATGTAACCCTCAGACTTGAGAATCTCGGCGATATTAGCCTTCAGCTTGGACGACGGCATCGAGACAGAGTCGTGGTACGCGTTGTTAGCGTTGCGCACGCGCGACAGCATGTCGGCGATTGGGTCAGTCATGGTCATGGTTAGTGACCGTATCCTTTCTCGCTGCGGTTCCTTCCCACCTCGTGACAACCCCAAAACCCACGCAACAGCAAGCGCTACGTAGCAAAAGCTTTGATTGGGGCCAATGTCAATATCGTGATTCCGGCGATTTAAGGGCTACTGTTCGCCAACTCGGTTCAGTAGCCGAATCAGCTCGCCACCCAGGTGACACCAGAGACGATGCGAGGCGAGGGGCCTACAGCAAAGTTCTTACATTGACACCTGCACTCCCTTGGAGCGCAGACCAAGCGATACTACCAAACACCCATGTAAAACACCAAGTCGCCTAACGGAAGCATCCACACCAGACGGGAAGCCTCACCATTGAGACCCCACCATAAAGCTCTCACCCCGGCTTACAAAACACAAAAACTCCGTCCCACAGCATTTTCTCGCTGTGAAACGGAGCTTTGCAAAAACCGTAGCCGCTCTTTCTCAAGTGGCCGAGCGGTTTACCTCTACTTCTTGAACGGGAAGCCCAGCTCGCGCAGCAGTGCGCGGCCTTCCTCGTTGTTGGTAGCGGTGGTCACGACGGTGATGTCCATACCGCGCGGGCGGTCAATCTTGTCAACGTCGATCTCGTAGAACATGGTCTGCTCGGACAGGCCGAAGGTGTAGTTACCGTGACCATCGAACTGCTGATCAGACAGGCCGCGGAAGTCGCGGATTCGTGGCAGAGCCACGGTCAGCAGGCGGTCCAGGAACTCCCACATGCGGTCGCCACGCAGGGTGACGCGGGCGCCGATGGCGTCGCCTTCACGAAGCTTGAAGTTAGCGATCGACTTGCGGGCACGGCGGGTCTCCGGCTTCTGACCGGTGATCAGAGTCAGGTCGTTGATGGCACCGTTAATCTGCTTCTTGTCCTGAGCAGCAGCGCCGACGCCCATGTTGACGACGACCTTGGTGACGCCCGGAATCTGCATGACGTTCTCGTAGGAGAACTCTTCCTGCATCTTGCCACGAATTTCATCGCGGTAACGGGCCTTCAGACGAGGGGTGTAATTTTCGCTCATGCTTAGATGTCCTTCCCGGTACGGCGGGAGATGCGAACCTTCTTGCCGTCCTCATCGAAGCGGTAGCCGACGCGAGTCGGGGTACCATCTTCGTCGACCAGCATGACGTTCGACACGTGAATCGGAGCTTCCTGAGTGACAATGCCACCCGAGGATGCGCCGCGCTCCGCAGCGGAGTTTGCAACGTGCTTCTTGATACGGTTAACGCCCTCGACCAGGACCTTGTCGCGCTTCGGGTAGGCCTCGATGACCTTGCCCTGAGCACCCTTGTCCGGACCGGAGATAACCAGCACGGTATCGCCCTTACGGATCTTCACTTAAATCACCTCCGGTGCGAGCGAGACAATCTTCATGAACTTCTTGTCACGCAGCTCACGCGCGACCGGGCCGAAAATACGGGTGCCCTTTGGCTCACCGTCGGCCTTGATGATGACAGCTGCATTCTCGTCGAACGAGATGTAGGAACCGTCCGGACGACGGGTCTCCTTCTTCGTGCGAACGATAACTGCCTTAACGATTTCGCCTGCCTTGACGTTGCCGCCCGGAGCAGCTTCCTTGACAGTTGCGACGATGGTGTCGCCAATGCCAGCGAAGCGTCGGGTCGAGCCGCCGAGAACGCGGATGCACTGGATTTCACGTGCACCAGTGTTGTCGGCAACGCGCAGACGGGATTCCTGCTGAATCACTGCGTTTCTCCTGACCTGGTTGCATTGTGCGTCAGATTTCCGTCCTAAACGCACGCGGTCTTTATGTCTTGTGTTTACGCTTTACGACGAAAGCACCCGCTAGAGGCAACTTCCTTGCCGCTTTGACCTCACACTATCTATTCACATACGTCATCGAGATAGCGCGCAGTCACTTCGCGCAACCTGTGTATTATGGCACGTTCATGCGGGACAACAAAATCCCCTGTTTCAAGTCTTTAGCATGCTTTATGTCTTCCGCAGCGAACCTATACTAAAACAGTGACAAATCAACATTCCGAGAGCTCTCAGACACCGTCGGCTCAGACACCGCCAGTTCAGACGCTGCCTCTATCGCTTCTAGCCGGCTTAGCCCTTTTGTCTGCCGCCGGCCCGTTCGGCGCCGATACATACCTGGCATCCTTCGTTGACATTGCCAGCGAGTTCTCCACAACCGAGTCAATGGTTCAGCTCACGCTGACAACTTTCATGGTTGGCATGGCTACTGGGCAGCTCCTCATTGGTGCGCTCTCCGATAGCTTGGGCCGCAAGAAGCTGCTTCTCATTGCGACGTTGGTGTTCTTGGGCTCGTCAATCCTCTGCGCAGTAGCACCGAATATTGGCACTCTCATCGCGATGCGCCTATTCCAGGGATTAGCTGGCGGCTCCACTATTGTCCTGGCTCGTTCTGTAGTCCCAGACCTCCTGACCGGCAAGGCATCTGCGAAGGCTTTCTCTACCCTCATGGGCATTTCCTCCATCGCCCCGGCAGTCGCTCCCCTTGTAGGCGGCGTTCTCGGTCCCGCCTTCGGGTGGCGGAGCGTCTTCTGGTTTCTCGCGGCCATCAACGTCGCAATGGTCGCGATTGTGGTTCTTATGGTTCCGGAAACCCTGCCTCCGGAGAAACGCTCGACTGGTGCACTCCGCAATCTCCTGCCCAATATCGGGCGCCTGCTGCGACGACCCGTATTTGTCGGCTACATGTTGGCTTTCGCTGGCGGCTTCGCGGTGATGTTCTCCTATATCGCTGCGTCACCCTTTATTTTCCAAGAACTACTGGGACTAACCCCCACTCAGTTCTCTCTAGTGTTTGCATCCAATGCGGCCATGTTGACATTTGTGTCAATCCTTAACGGCAAGATGATTAACCGGTTTCATCCCCACAAGAGCATCTTAATTGGTCTTACGGTCATGCTCGTGACGTCGATAGGCCTAATCATTAATGCCATCGTCGGGATTACCTTCTTTACTACCTGGCTGTTGCTGTTTATTACCGTGCCGATGATGCCGCTGATTTTCGCCAATGCAACGGCACTCGGAATTGAGGAGGTCCGCGATATCGGGATCGGCTCAGGTTCCGGCCTCATGGGGTTTGCACAATTCCTCGCCGCCGCCACGGTTGCTCCCTTGGTGGGGCTTGGCTCCAACCTGCCCCTATCGATGGCTATTTCGATGTTAATCTGCGCATTGATTGCGCTGATTGCGGTGTTGACATTGACGCGCGACAGCCTCCGCAGTCGACCGCACCGACTGGCGTAAAAGCTGCGCACGCGAGAGCACTTCCCGTTCCACTTCAGTGGTTGAAAATGTGCTCTAAACGGCATTAAATCGATAGTGATGCCTTGTACCACCCGCGGACGTGGCGCTGGCATGGAGAAAGGTCCTGTCATGACACACGCACATCCCCATGAACCGCATAAATCCTCTGAGACCTCGAAGCTCAACTGGCTTCGTGCCGGTGTCCTCGGGGCCAATGACGGTATCGTCTCCACCGCCCTAATCTTACTCAGCGTGATTGCAGCTGGATCCTCCCGCGAGGCCATTCTGACTGCCGGTGCTGCGGCTGTTATCGCTGGTGCAATCTCGATGGCGTTGGGTGAGTACGTCTCAGTTTCAACCCAGCGCGATACTGAACGCGCGCTCATTGCCAAAGAACAGGCAGAGCTCAAGGACTTCCCGGATGAGGAACACAAGGAGCTAGTGGGGATTCTCTCCGGCTACGGCATCCCGGAACATATTGCCGAAGACGCTGCCCACGGCATCGCGCAGAGTGATCCTCTGGCAGCTCACCTCAAACTGGAGTTGGGCATTGATGGCGAGGAACTGACCAACCCATGGGCAGCAGCCGGATCTTCGGCACTGTCGTTCCTGCTCGGCGCCATCCTGCCGATGATTGCGGCACTAGTGTTCACCGGCCCCACTTCTGGCGCAATTGCAGTCACCGTTGTCACCATCGTGACTCTGGCCCTGACCGGCTATATCAGCGCCACGCTCAGCTCCACGCACTCGGGTAAGGCTGCGCTGCGCCTGGTCCTCGGTGGCGCGCTCGGCTTGATTGTGTCCTACTTCGTCGGTCTGCTCTTCGGCCAGGCTGTCGGATAGACCGCCGGAAAGGCCTGGGGAAAAGCTCCGACGAAACTCAAAAGCTAATCAACATAGCTGGTCTTCGTCTGGTTCAACCAGGCGTAGACCGCGCCGATTCCCAGGCCACCGCCTACAAAGTTGCCCAGCCATACGGCTGCCCAGTTGCCAGTGATGTGCAGGCCATCGAAGCCGGCAGGATGCGGATCGGCGAAAAACGCCAGGGAAAACAGCGAGAAGTTCGCAATCACGTGCTCAAGTCCGAGCCCGACAAACACTGCGATGATGGGCAAAATCACAACGAACTTCGAGATAATCTCCTTGGCCTTCATCGCCCCCACAACCGCCATGTTGACCACGAAGTTCGCTCCCATCGCCTCTACGAAGGCGCCAAAGAACGGCTTGGCCAGCTTCCCCTCGGTCAAGGTGGAAATAAGGTGTGTGTCATCAATCCCGCCGAGTTTGGCACTCTGGCTGAGAACCAACGCCACAATCGCGGCACCGATGAAGTTGTAGAACGTGGCGACGGCCACCATCCGAAGAGCCACTCCCCACGGCATGCGCCCGCGCGCGGCGGACCAGGACACAAACATCATGCTGCCGGTTGCCAGCTCCGCCCCGAGCACCACGATGGCGAACAGCCCAAGCCCGAACAGGCACGCAAAGACCAGTCCTCCGGTCCCCGGCGCAACCCCCTCGGCCACTTGTCCGGCGACCGCCGCAAATGCCGTCCCCAGCGTCAGGTACATACCCGCCAGGATTGCTCGCACGGCAAATCGTCCGTAGTCCTGCGTCAGCAGTTCCTGTTTTTTGTCGCCAGCCGTATCCAGCGTTTCGCATAGTGTCACTGCTGAAGCCTTTCCCCGCGTGCCGTCAATTGCAGTTATTTGCATAAAAGAATAACGACTGCCCGGCGCGGAAGCGCAACTGCTTTACGACGGTCACAGCGCCCTACCCCCACTTAGGCGCTGCAACCCAGAACGGCGATTCACCGTCGAAGAGAGTCGGCTTTACTCAGGAAGACAACTGAACCCAGCGTTTCCAGCAGGGCCATTCGGGTCGTTCAGTCGGCCCTGCTGCAGTGACAGGTGGTAATTCGGCCGATAGTTCATACTCCTCGATATTATTGAAGCCATGCCTATTTGTGTTTGCGGCGAAGGTTTGGTTGACCTCGTTCCGGTATCTCCTGGCAGCCTCAATAACCACGTGCCGGCGCTCGGCGGTGGCCCCTACAACGTGGCGGTTACGGCCTCTCGCCTTGGTGCGGATGTTATCTTCCAGTCCCGCCTGTCCACGGATGGATTCGGAGATGAGCTGGTCAAGCACTTGGAAAACGAAGGGGTCGACACCGCGTACGTCCAGCGCGGCCCAGAGCCAACCATTTTGGCGGTGACCACGATCCACGAAGATCGCTCCGCCACGTACACCTTTTACACTTCAGGGACGGCCACCCCGCTTGTGGAGCCGAAGCTCATCGATGCGAATATCGCATGTTTTGGCACGCTGTCGCTGGCGCTGGAACCGGGTGCTAGCCGATACGCGGAATTGCTCAAGCAGTTCGCGGCCAACGGCACCTTGGTCGCTTTGGACCCGAACATTCGCCCCATGTACGCAACGGATGCGCACCGTAGCTTCCTTACGGGGCTGCTCCCCTACGTCAGCTTGTTGAAACTCTCGGATGAGGAAGTCGAGTTCCTTGGCGAAGAGGCGCTGGCTAAAGTTCCAGTCGCCGTCGTCACGCGACGCGGCGAGGGGCTTACTTTGCTTGCCGACGGCAACCGCGTCGATGTCCCAGCCGTCAATGCGGATGTCATTGACACCATCGGTGCCGGGGACACAATCATGGGCGCACTGTTGGCACAGATTGACGAGCGCGACCTAACAGTTGCTGACCTGACTAATGTGTCAGCAGATCAGTGGCGCGAGATTTTGCACTACGCGGCCGCCGCGGCCGCCATCACGGTGTCCCGAAAGGGAGCGCAGCCGCCGACGAAAACCGAGGTCGAAGAACTGCTGGCCAAGGATTCCTAGTCCGGGCTACTTAGTCCGCTCCAGCACTGCGACCAGGAACTGAGACTCATCGTCGAAGTCGCGAAGATCCCACGTGGAGTAACGCTGAACCACGGTAAGGCCGGCCTGCTGTGCGGTGGTTTCAAAATCCGCGAAGTCCCAACCGCGGCCGGCACCGAAGCCGACAATGGCACGACCGCCCTCCGGGCTCAGCACCTCCGCGAAGCCCTGCAACACTGTCATGCGATCCTCTGGCGCGATGAAAGTCAACACATTGCCAGGGCAGATGATGACATCGAAGGCAGCTACTGTGTCACCGTGGGGAGAGTTCTCCAGGCCGTCGTCAAGCACGTGCGACAATTGCGCCAAGTCCCCTACCAACCACGTCGCATCCGGGAACTGTCGCTTCGCCTCGTCAATGAGGTAGGGGTCGACGTCGACACCAACGACCTGGTGCCCAGCCTTCGCCAGATAGCCGCCGACGCGCCCCTGCCCGCAACCGGCATCCAGAATCCGAGCGTGCCGCGGTGCCATCGCATCCACCAGCCGCGCCTCGCCGTCAATATCACGGCCCTCGCGCACGAATCCCCGCCAACGGTTGGCGTAGCGACGGGAATGCTGCGGATCGGCGACGATAATTTCTCTCCAGGTGCGGTGATTGTGGGTGCCATTGCTCATGGCCACCATTATGGCGTAGTTGGAGGCTGTGTATACAACGGCTCCGTCGAGCCAGACAGCGGGCTAAATCCCCAGCACCGACTTAGCGATCATGAAGTAGATAATCAGGCCGGAGGCGTCGACAAGCGTGGTAATGAATGGGTTGGCGAAGACCGCCGGGTCAATGCCGAACTTCTTACCGATTAGCGGCATAATGCCACCGACAGTGGCAGCGAGAGTACAGATACCCAGCAGTGTTAGGCCAATAACCAGGCCGATGTCCCAGCCGTAAACCAACCCCGCGAGCAGTAGGCCGAGAGTACCCAGCAGCAGGCCGAGGAACGCGCCGACTCTGACCTCTCGGAGAATGACCTTGAATATGTCGCGAGGTTGGACATCCCCTAACGCCAATGCGCGGGTAATCGTCGTTGCAGCTTGGTTACCTGTATTGCCACCTGTACCAATCAGCAGTGGCACGAACACCGAGAGAACGACCATCTGAGACAGCGTCTCTTCGAAAGTCTCCAGGACTTGCACGGTCAATGTCGCACCGATAGCAAGCACAAGCAGCCACACCACGCGGGAGCGAACAATCTCGAAGATTGGGGTAGCGAGGTAGGGCAAGCGCAGTGGCTCAGAACCAGAAATACGTGCTTGGTCCTCAGAGTCTGCCTCTTCCAAGATTCGCAGGGCGTCGTCCACAGTGAGCAGACCAATAACACGCTGTTCGCTATCGACAATCGGCAGAGCAAGGCGCTTACGATCAGCGCACATGCGGGCTACCTTCTCTTCATTTTCGGTAGCCTCTGCGTAGTCCGCTTTGCGCACAATTGCCGAAACATGGATTTCACGGCTTACTCGCATCAAATCACGAAGACTTACCACGCCCACCAATCGGCGATTCCGGTTCGACACCGGCAGCGTGTAGATAGATTCTGCATCATCTAGGTGTTTGTAGACGGTCTCCAGGGCCTCACCCACCGTCATATCGTCGTGAATCGACACCAGCTCCGGGCTCATGCGACGCCCGATGGAACCGTCCGGGTAACCAAGGACAATATTGGTCAGCTCGCGCTCATCATCTGGCAGGTCGGCCAAGAGCTTAGACGCAACCGAAGCCGGCAGTTCGTCGAGCAGCTCCGCCCGGTCGTCCGGTTCCATCTCTGCGAAAACAGCGGTGACTTCAGGATCTCGGAGACTCTCAATCAGGTGAGCCTGCAGCGCCGAGTCCAGCTCATCGAAGGTTTCCACCGCCGTATCTTTCGGCAGTGTGCGGTAGAACAGCGCGCGATCTTCGTGGCTGAGGCGACGCATTTTTCGGGCGGCGGCCTTGGGCTCAATATCAGCCAAAAGCCGCGATAGCGTCGCCACGTCATGTGAGCGAAGTGCGGACTCGAGATCTTTATCATCAATCCTGGTCACGTTAGCAGTCACCGATTTTCTCCCCTCACACAGCACAAATCCTCAGCAATGCTATCAGAGATGCAGACCCTTCAACCCGGAGGACCAAGTGTCGCTCAGGCCGCAGGGAAATACGAAACCCCGCCACAGAAAACACTTTCGTGTTTCCCGTGAGCGGGGTTCTCGTCGTAAAGCCCTAGCTGAATATTCAGCCGACGGGTCTTACTTAGCCTTCTCGACAATCTCGATCAGGCGGTAGTGCTTGTCCTTGGAGAGCGGACGGCACTCTTCGATGCGGACGCGGTCGCCCACGCCAGCCTCTTCGTTCTCGTCGTGCGCCTTGACCTTGGAGTTCGTGCGCATGATCTTGCCGTACAGGGCGTGCTGCTTGCGGTCCTCGAGCTCGACAACGATGGTCTTCTGCATCTTGTCGGACACGACGTAACCGGTGCGCACCTTGCGTGCGCCAGCCTCGGTGGTGTTCATGTTTTCCTCACTCATGCTGCATCACCATCGGTTGGTGCAGCAGACAGGCCGAGCTCGCGCTCACGCATAACGGTGTAAATGCGAGCAATATCCTTGCGGACAGTGCGGAGACGGCGGTTGTTGGTCAGCTGACCGGTAGCGCTCTGGAAACGGAGGTTGAACAGCTCCTCCTTAGACTCCTTGAGCTTGGCAACCAGGTCATCGTTATCCAGCGAGCGAAGCTCGTGGGCGGGAATGCCGTTCGACATCAGTACTGATCCTCCTTCCGAACGATTCGGGTCTTAATCGGCAGCTTAGCGCCTGCGCGCTTCAGAGCCTCGATAGCAACTGCCTCATCCGGGTAGGACATCTCGAACATGATGCGACCCGGCTTGACGTTTGCAATCCACTTCTCGACCGGGCCCTTACCGGAACCCATACGAACACCCAGTGGCTTCTGGGTCAGCGGACGGTCCGGGAAAATCTGGATCCAGACCTTACCACCACGCTTGACGTGGCGGTTGATGGCAATACGCGCTGCCTCAATCTGACGGTTGGTGATGTAGGCCGGCTCGAGAGCCTGGAGACCGTAGTCACCGAAAGTCACCTTGTTGCCACCCTTGGACATACCAGAACGGGTCGGGCGGTGCTGGCGACGGAACTTAACGCGCTTCGGGATGAGCATGAATTAGCCCTCCTTCTTCTCAGATGCACGCTGACGACGCTTGCCACCGCGACGCGGGCGGTCGTTGCCGCGACGCTGGCGGTCGTTGCCGGCGTTGATCTCGGACTCGCGACGGCCACCGATCACGTCACCCTTGTAGATCCACACCTTGACGCCAATACGACCGAAGGTGGTGTGAGCCTCGTGGGTGCCGTAGTCGATCTCCGCACGCAGGGTGTGCAGCGGAACGCGACCCTCGTGGTAGCGCTCGGTGCGGCCCATCTCGGCACCGCCGAGACGACCGGAGCAGACAACCTTGATGCCCTTGACGTGCGGCTGGCGCATTGCAGACTGAATGGCCTTGCGCATTGCACGACGGAAAGCGACACGGTTGGCGAGCTGCTCAGCGATGGACTGAGCGACCAGCTTGGCATCCGCGTCAATGTTCTTGACCTCGAGGATGTTCAGCTGAACCTGCTTGCCGGTGAGCTTCTCCAGTTGGCCGCGGATGCGGTCAGCCTCGGAGCCACGACGACCGATGACGATGCCCGGGCGAGCGGTGTGGATGTCCACACGCACGCGGTCACGGGTGCGCTCGATGACGACATCGGAAATGCCGGCGCGCTCAAGACCGGTGGACAGCAGATCGCGGATCTTGATGTCCTCGGCCAGGTAGTCAGCGTACTGCTTGTCGGCGTACCAGCGGGACTTCCAGTCGCTGGAAATACCGAGGCGAAGACCGTGTGGATGGATCTTCTGTCCCACTATCGGTCACCTTCCTTCTGGCTCTCGACGACCACGGTGATGTGGCTGGTGCGCTTGCGGACGTGGAAAGCACGGCCCTGCGCACGCGGGCGGAAGCGCTTCATGGTCGGTCCCTCGTTGGCGTAAGCCTCGGAGATGACCAGGGTACGACGGTCCAGGCCGAAGTTGTTCTCAGCGTTTGCGGCTGCAGACGCAACAACCTTGGCAATCGGGTCGGCAGCACCCTGCGGAGCGAACTCCAGGATGTTCAGTGCCTCGTCAACGGACTTACCGCGGACGGTGTCCAGGACGCGGCGTGCCTTCATCGGAGTAACGCGGACGAAGCGCGCGGTTGCGCGTGCAGAAGTAATGTCGTTGCTCATGGCTTATCGACGTCCCTTCTTGTCATCCTTGACGTGACCCTTGAAGGTCTTGGTCGGGGCGAATTCGCCCAACTTGTGGCCGACCATAGAGTCATCCACGAACACCGGCACGTGCTTGCGACCGTCGTGAACGGCGAAGGTGTGGCCGATGAAATCGGGGAGAATCGTGGAGCGGCGGGACCAGGTCTTGATGACCTGCTTGGTGCCCTTCTCGTTCTGTGCATCGACCTTCGCGAGGAGGTGCTCATCGACGAACGGGCCCTTCTTAAGGCTGCGTGGCATTCTCAGTTCCCTCCTTAGCGCTTCTTATTCTTGTTGGTACGACGGCGGCGAACGATCAGCTGGTCGCTCGGGCGGTTCGGCTTACGGGTGCGGCCTTCCTTCTGGCCCCACGGGGAAACCGGGTGGCGACCACCGGAGGTCTTACCCTCACCACCACCGTGCGGGTGGTCGACCGGGTTCATGACAACACCGCGGACAGTCGGGCGCCAGCCCTTCCAGCGCATACGGCCGGCCTTGCCCCAACGGATGTTGATCTGATCCTGGTTACCGACCTCACCGACGGTTGCGCGGCAACGTGCGTCGACGCGACGGATTTCAGAAGACGGCATACGCAGGACTGCGTACTTACCTTCCTTACCCAGAAGCTGAATAGAAGCACCAGCGGAACGTGCCAGCTGTGCACCTGCACCCGGCTTCAGCTCCACGCAGTGAATGGTGGAACCGGTCGGGATGTTGCGCAGCGGCAGGTTGTTACCAACCTTGATGTCGGCGTTTGCGCCGGACTCAACGATGGCACCCTGCTTCAGGTTCTTCGGGGCGATGATGTAGCGCTTCTCACCGTCTGCGTAGTGCAGCAGTGCGATGTTGGCGGTACGGTTCGGGTCGTACTCGATGTGAGCGACCTTTGCCGGAATGCCGTCCTTGTCATTGCGACGGAAGTCGATGACGCGGTACTGGCGCTTGTGTCCGCCACCCTTGTGGCGAGTGGTGATGTGACCGTGAACGTTACGGCCACCAGTCTTCGACAGCGGGCGCAGCAGAGACTTCTCAGGAGTCGAGCGAGTAACCTCGCTGAACTCGGAGACGGAGCTCTGGCGGCGACCCGGCGTAGTCGGCTTGTACTTACGAATAGCCATACTTTTGCTCTTCCTTAACTTCCTCGTCGGCTAGCGGCTAAGCTGCCGAACCGCCGAAGATGTCGATGGGATCGCTGCCGGCCGCGAGAGTCACGTAGGCGCGCTTGGTGTCCTTGCGCTTGCCGTAGCCGGTGCGGGAACGCTTGCGCTTGCCCTCGCGATTGAGGGTGTTCACGGAAGCGACCTTGACACCGAAAATCTCCTGGACCGCGATCTTGATCTGGGTCTTGTTAGCGTCGGTGTGGACCAGGAACGTGTACACGCCCTGCTCCATGAGTCCGTAGGACTTCTCAGACACTACCGGTGCAACGATGATGTCGCGGGGATCTGCGATGGTAGCCATTACTTCTCCTCCTTACCGGCGGTGCGAGCGATGAAGTCATTCAGTGCCTGGACGGCGAAGATGACGTCATCGGCCTTCAGAACGTCGTAGGTGTTCAGCTGGTCCTGGGACAGGATGTGGACACCTGGCAGGTTACGAACCGACTTCCACGAGTTGATGTCCTCGCGCGGCAGAACAACGAGAACGTTGCGGCGCTCGGTCAGGCGCTCGACGAAAGTGCGAGCTGCCTTGGTGGACGGGGTCTGGCCTGGGACCAGTTCCTCGACAACGTGGATACGGTCGTGGCGAGCACGATCAGACAGTGCGCCGCGCAGAGCAGCTGCAATCATCTTCTTCGGAGTGCGCTGGCTGTAGTCGCGCGGCACCGGACCGTGGACGATGCCACCGCCGGTCCAATGCGGAGCACGGATCGAACCCTGGCGAGCGCGACCGGTGCCCTTCTGACGCCACGGCTTACGGCCACCGCCGCGGACCTCGCCGCGGGTCTTGACCTTGTGGGTGCCCTGGCGAGCTGCTGCACGTTGTGCGACAACAACCTGGTGCATCAGGGCGATGGACACCTCCGCGTCGAAGACGGAAGCGGGAAGCTCAACCGAACCGTTCACGCCGCCTTCAGCGGTGTGTACGTCTAGCTTGAGGTTGGTCATGCGTGAGCACCACCCTTCGTGGCAGTCTTAACTACCAGCAGGCCGCCGCGTGCACCCGGAACTGCGCCCTTGATGAGCAGCAGGTTCGCGTCAGCGTCAACCTTCTGGACCTTCAGGTTCTGGGTTGTGACCCGGTCATTGCCCATGCGGCCTGCCATGCGCTTGCCCTTGAAGACGCGGCCTGGCGTGGCGCAGGCACCAATGCCACCAACGCGACGGTGAGCAGCCTGGTTACCGTGAGCAGCACCCTGGCCAGCGAAGCCGTGGCGCTTCATACCACCGGCGAAGCCGTGGCCCTTGGTGGTGCCAGTGACGTCGACGTACTCGATCTCGCCGAAGATGTCGACACCAACGGTCTGGCCAACCTCGTAAGAGGAAGCGTCCGGGGTGCGAATCTCAACGCTGTGACGACGCGGGGTCACGCCGGCCTTCTTGAAGTGGCCGGCCTCCGGCTTGTTGACCTTGCGCGGGTCAATTTCGCCGTATGCAATCTGGACGGCGTCGTAGCCGTCGGTTTCCTTAGTGCGCACCTGAGTCACTACGCACGGCCCAGCCTCAACGACGGTAACCGGAACAACGCGGTTCTCCTCGTCGAAGATCTGAGTCATACCGAGCTTCGTGCCCAGGATGCCCTTGATCTCGTTTTCACTCATTTATCTTGTCTCCGCTACCAAAAGTCCAGGATCACTGAATGTTCACATCGACACTTGCCGGAAGGTCAATGCGCATAAGTGCATCGACAGTCTTCGGCGTTGGATCGAGAATGTCGATCAGACGCTTGTGAGTGCGCATCTCGAAGTGCTCGCGCGAGTCCTTGTACTTGTGCGGCGAACGGATAACGCAGTAAACGTTCTTTTCGGTTGGCAACGGCACCGGGCCAACGACGCGTGCACCCGTGCGGGTAACGGTCTCCACGATCTTTCGCGCAGAAGCGTCGATAGCCTCGTGGTCGTAGGCCTTGAGCCTGATGCGGATCTTCTGTCCGGCCACGCTTGTCCTCTCCTCGGTCGGCGCGCCCCAATCAAAGGGGCGTCGACCCTGTCAATGTTTCTCGACGCCGTCAGCAACTATGGCCAGCGCCAGAAACCAAAACTCTGGGTTGTGCATTACTTCAAAGCGATTTCGTCTTCGATCGTCATGGCAAATCAACATTGGCCATAACTCGAGCGGACAACAAACGCCTGCGCACTCAAATCCCAGTGGAAAACAAGTCCCCCGCGTGGGGCTCTTCATTTTTCCTACTGCCGCTGTTAATTTGCCATGCCACCTCCGACCCCCGCGGTCGGGCGTGTCGCCCAGTTTTTCCGTGAGGCACGTGTGGGAAATTCACTTCCCTTCGTGGTCATGCTCGCCTTACCATCGACGCGACATCCAATTTCGTACTGGTTCCCAGCTGGGCCTGGTACAACAACTGGCGTAAACGTCTTTGTTAAAGCAACCCCCGTATTAAAGCACGTCCCACCCATGATTGTAAAATCACGTCCCAAAGTGAAACACACATCACACTCATTACTTCACCGCCCGCTTAACGACGGCCGTCGCGCCGAGCCCTACCCCGACTAAGAGGCGACCACACCTATTGTTCAATGTCGACCGCGAGAGCCCCACAAAGACGAAAAATCCCGACTACCGCTTACGCGGAGTCGGGATTTTTCTAGGACCTAGTTAAGGCACTTCCCGTAGGGAAAAGACCTTACTTAACGATCTTGGTGACGCGGCCAGCGCCGACGGTGCGGCCACCCTCGCGGATAGCGAAACGCAGGCCCTCGTCCATTGCGACCGGCTGGATCAGCTTGACAGCCATGTCAACGTTGTCGCCCGGCATAACCATCTCGGTGCCCTCCGGCAGGGAAACGACGCCGGTGACGTCGGTGGTGCGGAAGTAGAACTGCGGACGGTAGTTGTCGAAGAACGGGGTGTGACGGCCGCCCTCATCCTTGGACAGGATGTAGACGGAGCCCTCGAACTCGGTGTGCGGGGTGTAAGCGCCCGGCTTAGCAACAATCTGACCGCGCTCGATGTCCTCGCGCTTGATACCGCGGAGCAGCAGACCACAGTTGTCGCCAGCCTCAGCGGAATCCAGCAGCTTGCGGAACATCTCGATACCGGTAACGGTGGTCTTCTGGGACTTCTCCTTGATACCCAGAATCTCGACCTCGTCGTTAACGTTCAGAACGCCGCGCTCAACACGACCGGTAGCAACAGTGCCGCGACCGGTAATGGTGAAGATGTCCTCAATCGGCATCAGGAACGGCTTGTCGGTCTCGCGAACCGGATCCGGGATGTTCTCGTCGCAGGCATCCATCAGCTCGAGGATGGAGTTGACCCACTTCTCTTCGCCCTCAAGAGCCTTCAGAGCGGAGATGTGGACAATCGGAGCTTCCTCGTCGTAGTCCTGCTCAGCCAGAAGCTCGCGGACCTCCATCTCGACGAGCTCAATGATCTCTTCGTCGTCGACCATGTCGCACTTGTTCAGTGCAACGAGGATGTACGGAACGCCAACCTGGCGAGCCAGCAGAACGTGCTCGCGGGTCTGCGGCATCGGGCCGTCAGTAGCAGCGACAACCAGGATTGCGCCGTCCATCTGAGCAGCACCGGTAATCATGTTCTTGATGTAGTCGGCGTGGCCCGGGGCATCGACGTGAGCGTAGTGGCGCTTCTCCGTCTGGTACTCAACGTGGGAAACGTTGATGGTAATGCCACGTTCCTTCTCTTCCGGTGCCTTATCGATGGCATCGTAAGCGAACGACTCGTTCAGTTCCGGGTACTTGTCAGCCAGAACCTTGGTGATAGCGGCGGTAGTGGTGGTCTTACCGTGGTCAACGTGACCAATGGTACCGATGTTGACGTGCGGCTTCGTACGCTCGAACTTCGCCTTTGCCACTTTTAGTCCTCCTGGAGGTCTAGGTGGCCACGACTCTCGCAGCCACAATTTTGTGGTCGCTCAATCCGCCTTCGCAGGCTGCGACACCTTCAAGCTGTCAGCTAAAGGAAACGCAATGCGCGCGCAAATGAGCACTATTCTTTCACTGTGCCAGTTACTCGATACTAGGGCAGGATACTGGACTTTTCCAAACCAGACCAGCCCCCTAGTTAAGGGTGGGTAACGGCCAGCAACTCACATCGTCATCTACCTGCGTAAATACTGCGGGCGCGAACGAGAAACTAAATCAACTTAACGATATGAATTGCGAGCAGTTACCCCCAAGAGCTCGGCTGTGCTAACACAACCAATCCATCAGGCGTTGCGAAAGCACAGTCCAGGTTCAGGGGAATCTGCTGTTACACAGCTCTGCGCGTCGCCGTTGTCTATAACAGGCGACGTTAGCAGCACCAGGTAGAGTCACGGCTCAGCGCGCGACCCCACCCTAAAGGCGCTATTAAGCGCCGGTACGGGCTGCGATGATCTCCTCAGCCACGGAGGACGGGACCTCAGCGTAGGAGTCAAAGATCATGGTGTAGTTGGCGCGACCCTGAGTCTTGGAACGCAGGTCACCGACGTAACCGAACATCTCCGACAGCGGAACCAGGGCCTTAACAGCCTTGACGCCGGTGCGGTCTTCCATGGAGTTGACCTGGCCACGGCGGGAGTTGATGTCACCGATGACCTCGCCCATGTACTCTTCCGGAGTAATAACCTCAACGGCCATCATCGGCTCGAGCAACACCGGCTTTGCCTTCTGGACAGCTTCCTTCAGTGCCTGCTGACCAGCGATCTTGAAGGCCATCTCAGAGGAGTCAACCTCGTGGTAAGCGCCGTCGAGCAGGGTTGCCTGGATGTTCACCAGCGGGTAGCCAGCGAGGGTACCGTACTGCATTGCGTCCTGGATACCAGCGTCGACAGACGGGATGTATTCCTTCGGAACGCGGCCACCGGTGACCTCGTTGACGAACTTGTAAGCGGTGGACTCGCCCTCTTCAACCTCGTCAGCAGACGGAGCGTACGGCTCCAGAGCAATGATGACGCGGGCGAACTGACCCGAACCACCGGTCTGCTTCTTGTGGGTGTACTCGAACTTCTCGACCGGCTTGCGGATGGTCTCGCGGTAAGCAACCTGCGGGTTACCGATGTTTGCCTCAACCTTGAACTCGCGCTTCATGCGGTCAACCAGGACATCCAGGTGGAGCTCGCCCATACCGCCGATGACGGTCTGGCCGGTCTCTTCGTCCAAGTGGACGGTGAAGGTCGGGTCCTCTTCAGCCAGGCGCTGAATAGCGGTGCCCAGCTTCTCCTGGTCAGCCTTGGACTTCGGCTCAATAGCGACCGAGATAACCGGATCCGGGAAGGACATGGACTCCAGGACAATCGGAGCATCCTGTGCACACAGGGTGTCACCGGTGGTGGTGTCCTTCAGACCGATGAAGGCGTAGATGTTACCTGCCACTGCCTCGTCAACAGGGTTCTCCTTGTTGGCGTGCATCTGGAACAGCTTACCGACGCGCTCCTTCTTGTCCTTGGTGGAGTTCAGGACCTGCTGGCCCGGTTCCACGCGACCGGAGTAAACGCGAACGAAGGTCAGCTTACCGAAGAACGGGTGAGCAGCGATCTTGAATGCGAGAGCGGAGAACGGCTCATCCTTAGACGGTTTACGGACCATATCGACGTCCTCGTCACCCATCTGGTGGCCGTGAACCTCACCGATGTCCAGCGGGTTCGGCAGGAAGTCGATGACAGCGTCGAGCAGCGGCTCAACACCCTTGTTCTTGTAAGCGGTACCACAGTAGACCGGGTAGACCTCGGAGTTCAGAACCATCTTGCGGATGGCGCCCTTGATCTCGTCCATGGTCAGCTCTTCGCCACCGAAGTACTTCTCCATGAGCTCTTCGTCGGACTCAGCGACGGTCTCAATGAGCTTCTCGCGGTACTCGTTAGCCTTGTCGACCAGGTCTGCCGGAATCTCCTCGACCTGAGCAGGGGTGCCAATCTCGACCTTGCCCGGCCACATGAGGGCCTTCATCTCCAGCAGGTCGACAACGCCGTCGAAGTCATCCTCAGCGCCAATCGGCAGCTGCATAACCAGCGGCTTAGCACCCAGGCGGTCGACGATGGTGCCAACGGTGTAGTAGAAGTCAGCGCCCAGCTTGTCCATCTTGTTGACGAAGCAAATACGCGGGACGTCGTACTTCTGAGCCTGACGCCAAACCTGCTCGGACTGCGGCTCGACACCTTCCTTACCGTCGAAGACTGCGACGGCACCGTCGAGAACACGCAGGGAACGCTCAACCTCAACGGTGAAGTCGACGTGACCCGGGGTATCGATGATGTTGATCTGGTTGTCGTTCCAGAAACAGGTCACAGCAGCGGAGGTAATGGTAATACCGCGCTCCTTCTCCTGCTCCATCCAGTCGGTGGTAGCGCCACCATCGTGAGTCTCGCCAACCTTGCGGTTGATACCCGTGTAGTACAGGATGCGCTCAGTCGTAGTCGTCTTACCAGCATCGATGTGCGCCATGATGCCGATGTTGCGGACCTTGTGGAGGTCCTTCTTAACGGGAAGTGCACCTTCAGCCACTTGATTCCCCACTCGTTTCAAATCGGTTTGGCGGTGAGGCTCAATCACGGGATTGCGATTGGCCGTCAAATCCGCCGTCGGTCGGGTTTGCTTTATCTATAATGCCACCGTCTTGGCGCGAAGTCGCGCCGTGACGTACACCTATTGCGCAAATTCTACGCAAGACATCGGGTGTAAGCGTCGGGCTGGCCCTATTGATTGACCCGTAACAGATCTGTGGACCGCGACCGACGCGCGCCGTTGACATACCGGCTGTGCTTTACGACGGTGACCACTCGCGGCCCCCGTCGATCAGCGATTACCAGCGGTAGTGAGCGAATGCGCGGTTTGCTTCCGCCATCTTGTGAGTGTCCTCACGGCGCTTGACGGATGCACCCAGGCCGTTGGATGCATCGAGAATCTCGTTAGCGAGACGCTCGGTCATGGTGTTCTCACGGCGCTGACGGGAGAACATCAGCAGCCAGCGCAGTGCGAGGGTGGTGCCGCGGCCCGGACGAACCTCGACCGGAACCTGGTAGGTGGCGCCACCGACGCGGCGGGAGCGAACCTCAAGTGCCGGCTTGACGTTCTCGATTGCGCGCTTCAGAGTCAGCACCGGGTCAGTGCCGGTCTTCTCTTCACACAGCTCGAGAGCACCGTAGACGATGCGCTCTGCAGTCGACTTCTTACCGTCAATCAGAACCTTGTTGACCAGCTGCGACACCAGAGGGGAGCCGTAGACCGGGTCGTTGACGACAGGACGCTTCTGTACTGGGCCCTTACGTGGCATGGCTTACTTCTCCTTCTTTGCGCCGTAGCGGGAACGAGCCTGCTTGCGGTCCTTAACACCCTGGGTGTCGAGGGAACCACGGACGATCTTGTAGCGGACACCCGGGAGGTCCTTAACACGACCACCGCGAACGAGCACCATGGAGTGCTCCTGCAGGTTGTGGCCCTCACCCGGAATGTAAGCCGAAACCTCGATACCGGAGGTCAGGCGAACACGAGCGACCTTACGAAGAGCCGAGTTCGGCTTCTTCGGGGTGGTGGTGTAAACACGGGTGCAAACGCCGCGACGCTGAGGGGAACCCTTCAGAGCTGCGGTTGCAACCTTAGCCTTCTTGTCATGGCGGCCCTTGCGGACCAGCTGCTGAATAGTGGGCATGAAGCCTCTTTCTGTCTTCAATCCTCGCTGGACATTCTCACGCCCGATGCCAACCGCAGCGGAGTAACCACCTTCCGTGTGAATGCATCACAAGAAAAGTTATTACTCATCCAGTGGTGAGCCCATCGGTTGTACGCAAGAAACGGAGGGATTTTGAACGTGCGAAACCCAGTCAGCCGCTCTCGCTGGCCTACTGGGTAATGTCTCAAGTTCCCAATTCTTTTCTGGGATCGTTGTATAACAGTACGCGAGCTGCGGGTTTACTCCAAACACCCTGGTGACAGCGTAAAAATTTCAGCCACTTTGAACACAAAGCTGGTTTGCGACCAAATTTTCGTCGTCAAGCACGGCGCGTCTTGTCCCACAGCCTCTTGCGTCACTGTAGTCGCTAATCCTCCCACCACTGACGCTCTGGGACATCGCTGCGGGAGCCGTCGGGAAGCAACTTCACTCCTAGCACCTGATGCAGCTGGATGGCATTGTGACGGAAATTGTATTCCGAGCCCGCCATGTACATACCCCACAATTTCGCCGTTTGCTCTCCGACGAGTTCAACTGCCTTGGCCCAATCGTTCTCCAGATTTTCGCACCAGTCATTGAGAGTACGTGCGTAATCAAAGCGCAAGTTTTGCTGATCGAGCATTTCGAAGCCCTGGTCCTGCATGGCATGCATGATTGTGCCGACGCCAGTGAGCTCTCCGTCCGGGAAGATGTAACGGTCAATGAAGGTGCCCTTGCGCGTGCGGTGATTATCCCAGTAAGTAATGCAATGGTTGAGCATCAATCCGCCCTCCTTCAGCTTTCCGTAAAGGAAACCAAAGAAGCTCGGGTAGTTCTTGACGCCAATATGCTCCAGGATTCCAATCGCAGAGATGGCATCGAAGTCCTGCTCGGCGACATCTCGGTAATCCTGGAAGCGCACCTCAGCAAAGTCCTCGAGGCCTTCTTCCTTAATCTTCGCCTGCGCCCACTCTGCCTGCTGTTCGGAAAGTGTTACGCCAATTGCCTTTACTCCGCGTCGAGCCGCGTAGAGGACCATGCCACCCCAACCGCAGCCAACATCGAGAAGCCGATCGCCTTCCTTCAAGCGCAGCTTATCGAAGACCAGACGGTATTTATTCTCCTGAGCTTCCTCAAGAGTGGAGTCCTCATTGGGATAGTACGCACAGGTATACGTCATCGAGGGGCCGAGGAGGAACTCATAGAATTCATTACTCACGTCGTAATGCGAAGAGATTGACTCTGCATCGCGTTCCTTAGAATGACGAGCCAAACCATTGTGCAGGCGCTTCTTCCACCATGCAGTGCGTTCAATCTCCGGAATCTCGGGAACGTACGGCAGCCCCATTGCCCGTAGCGAACGCACGACCTTTGCCAAGGTTGCTGCAGACGGCACCTCGAATTGATCATGCAAGTCCATCAGCGCGCCGAAGGCCTCGATGGGGTGTCCAAGGCTCACGCGGGTTAGCTCCAGCTCACCGGTAACGAACGCGCGTCCAAAGCCGACATCGTCACGCAGATGAGTCACGATGTAATTCAAAGCGTCGCGCGAGCGTACATTGATGCCGACTTTCGCATCCTCGGGGCCTGCAGCCGAACCGTCGAAAGCAGTCAATCGTAGCGGCAGCGGCTTTTCCGAAGTATCGATGAACGCCTCGAAGATTTCAGCAACAGTCATTGGAGTAAACGCCATGATGAGTCCTAATCGTTGAAAGATGTGGCTTAGTGGTTGGTTATTGACTTAGACATCCGCGCAGGATTAAACGCTCGACGTCGCCGATTGAGTTAAGCATCGGCAACTGTTTTGTCGTAGAGGCGCGGGAACCGTGAGTTGGGATCGTAGACTGCCTTGAGCTCGTCGGGCAGGTCATCGCCGTAGAGCTCTGCAAACTGCTCCGGCGAGTAGAAAGCCTCGGAATACAGTGATTTATGGCCACCCAATTCACTGACCTTTTCCTCGATTGCACGGTTAAAGGCTCCGGGCCGCGTATCACCGGGCACCAGATTTATCGGCACTGCTGACCAGAACCCAACATTGATCCAAGTGGTCTCAGAATCAAGCGGATACAGAGGCCACGGGCTGTCACTATCGGCTAGTTTGTCACCAGTCCCAACTAGCTCCTCCGAACCTTCCCGCAGATGGATTGGACACATCCACACCGGCTGAATATCGCAAGCGTCGAAGAACCACTCCAAAAACTCAGCCAGTCGGTCAACAGTGACTTCAATATCCTGAACGACGCGCTCGTTAGCTGGTAGCCCCTTCCGAGCCTTCATCTTGTTTTCAAGGTCATACTTCTTATCGAGCCCAACGAGCTTCCAATAGAAAGACGAACGCTTGAGCTCTCTCGGCCACATAGCCCGCACTGTCGGGTTCTGAGTTCCAAAAGCCCTGGAGCACCAGAACCAGTCAACATCCCAGCGCCAGATGTAATCGCGAATGGTGAGACGATCTCGGATAATTCCCGATGGATGCTGGAGCGAGCGGTAGTAAACCTTGTCCCGGGTGTAGTCCGAGACAGGACCTTCTTCCTCCGTCTTACGACCCAGCACAAGATAAATCTCATCCGGCGAGAACGCCACGCCGTCGAGAAAGTCAACGCGTTCCCCTTGGTATTCCTTCTGGGCGACAACGGCTGCGAACTTCTCAGCCGCCTCTGCCGTGGAATGGCACCGCACGTGCCTGAGCTCAACGTACGGCAGTACTTCTTCCAGCTCAATCTTCAGCCGCACGACATACCCGAGCGACCCATAGGAATTGGGAAAACCGCGGAACAGGTCAACATTTTCAGTGCGAGAGCAGGTAACTACCTCGCCAGTGCCGGTCAAAATATCCATTTCCAGGACCGATTCATGTGGCAGACCATTGCGAAACGCTGTGGACTCTACGCCCATGCCGGTGACTGCTCCGCCGAGGGTAATCGTCTTCAACTCAGGTACGACAAAGGGCATGAGCTCATAGGGCAAGGTGGCATCTACCAAGTCTTCATACGTGCACATTCCCTGCACATCGGCCGTCTTTGCAACAGGGTCCACGGCCACTACCCCACCGAGGCCACTGACATCGAGCCCAGGGACATCGGTTTCGCTGCGAGTCCGAAAGAGGTTCGATGTCCGCTTCGCCAACCGCACTCGCTTATCGACGGGAATAGATTGGAAACTCTCGAGGAGTTTCTGTACCCCTTGCTCATGTGCATACCAGCCCACCGGTTCAACACGGACCGGGTCAATCCCCCGCCCCGGTGCCAGCTTCGCTGCCACGGCAGTGAGCTTTCCGGCTAGACGAGGGACAGTGCCAACACCAGGAATCTGTTGATGAGCCATGAAAGCTACCGTAACCGCAGGTTTTGGGTGACTTCTATGCAAGTTGACGAATAGTTTTTCGCATCTTCGTGGGAAACCACCAAACTTTGCGTTCTCCGTGGAGAGCAATTCATCGCCCGAAAAGGGGATTTACCTCTATATCTATAACTTGCTATGGGTCGCCTTAGTGTCCAGTCGTCTTACCCTTTAAAAGGGGTGACAACCGAATGCGGTATGAAACAGAATTTCGTCATGTTCACTGCGGGCGAATGCTGATTCATTGCCTATACCCCATTGTCGGCGTATAGGTGGGGACATGTCTAAGAAGGTTATTGTCATTGGCGGCCACGGCAAGGTAGCACAAATCGCTACTCCCCTACTTATCAACGAAGGCTACGAAGTCACTTCGGTTATTCGTAACCCCGACCAGGTTCCGGATATCGAAGCTCTCGGTGCCACACCAGCCGTTTACGACATCACCAATCTCTCGACAGAGCAGTTTGCAGACCTACTTAGCGGTCACGATGCCGTAATTTGGTCTGCCGGCGCTGGCGGTGGTTCGTCAGAACGGACTTACGCAATCGACCGCGATGCCGCTATTACTTCAATCGGTGCGGCCAAGAAGGCTGGCGTTAAGCGCTACGTCATGGTGTCCTACTTTGGCGCTGGTCCGGATCACGGGGTTCCAGAGGATCACAGCTTCTTCGCCTATGCCGAGTCCAAGGCCGCAGCCGACGAAGCTCTGCGCGCGTCAGACCTCGAATGGACCATTCTCGGCCCAAGCACGCTTACCCTTGATGAGGGACAGGATTCCATCGACACTGCCGCAACTAAGGCAGGCAAGGTCGCTCGCGCGACCGTCGCCAACGTCATCGCTCAGACTGTATTCAACGACGCCACCGTTGGTCGGATGATCAACTTCAACGAGGGCAACACTCCGATTTCGGAGGCACTAAAAGCGTAAACGACTGCGGCGGTCAGTGTAGCCACGGGCTGCCAGCGACTTCGTACAAAGCAAAATCCTCCGGCACGACCGTGACGAACTAGCAAGCTGCTAGTAAGCCACAACTGTGCCGGAGGATTTTTCCGGTTGCCGCCCAACAGTTAGCGCACGAAGCCCCCAACTGCCAGGCGAGGTGCTTTGCCCGACAGCAGCCGGGGAATTCTCCCGCTCCCCAGCTGCCGCCACAAAGCTATTGATTTTTTACTCGAAGGTTCCGATGTCATCCAGCGGAACTGCGGAACCGACCTGATCGATGCCGTAGGTGTCCTCGGCACCGTAGAAGCCCTCGCCGAAGGAGGCGAATGGAGCGGCTGCCTGGCGGGCAGCTTCCTCAGTCGGCTCAACCGTGATGTTGCGGTAGCGCGAGATACCCGTACCAGCCGGGATCAGCTTACCGATGATCACGTTCTCCTTCAGGCCGATGAGCTTATCCGAGCGCTTGTTGATAGCGGCGTCGGTAAGCACACGCGTCGTCTCCTGGAAGGAGGCGGCAGACAGCCAGGACTCGGTGGCCAGCGATGCCTTGGTAATACCCATCAGCACGCGACGCCCCTCGATGACGTTGCCACCGGAGGCAACGATCTCGCGGTTCTTAGCCATGACCGTGGAGCGCTCGACCAGTGCACCTGGCAGCAGGTCGGAGTCGCCAGGCTTGGACACAATCACGCGGCGCAGCATCTGGCTGACGATAACCTCGATGTGCTTGTCGTGAATGGCCACACCCTGGTCACGGTAGACCGACTGGACTTCCTCAATCAGGTGACGCTGGACGCCACGGCGACCCAGGACCTCGAGGACCTCGTGCGGATCGGCAGCGCCCTTGAGCAGCTGCTGACCCTTGACCAGGTGATCGCCATCGCGGATGGCGCGACGACGGCCATCGACGGTGATCTCTGCCAGGCCCTGACGCTTGGACAGCTTGTCGTAGACGACCTCGTCCTCGCTGTTGGCATCCGGGATGAGGGTGAGCGTGTAGAAGTGCTCGTCCTCTTCCAGGCGCACGCGGCCGTTTTCGCGGACCAGCGGAGCCTTGTTCTTCGGCACGCGGGCCTCGAACAGCTCCTGGACACGCGGCAGACCACCGGTAATGTCGCCACCGACACCACCCTGGTGGAAGGTACGCATGGTCAGCTGGGTACCCGGCTCACCAATGGACTGTGCGGCGACAATACCGACAGCCTCTCCGATGTCGACCAGCTTGCCGGTTGCCATCGAGCGACCGTAGCACTTGGCACAGACACCAGTTGCAGTGGAACAGGTCAGGACCGAGCGGACCTTGACTTCCTTGACACCGTGGCTCAGAGCCAGGGTGATGTGGTCGTCGTTCAGGTCGGTGTCAGCCTCGATGAGGACATTGCCCTCAGCGTCGGTGACATCGGCTGCCAGCACACGAGCGATCGCGGCGGTTTCGACGTACTTCGCCCGACGAATCTCACCGGTCGGGTTGCCAGCTGCATCCAGCACGTCCTCGCCGATTTCGACAACGACACCGTCGTGGGTGCCACAGTCCTCTTCGCGAACGATGACGTCCTGCGCCACGTCGACCAGACGACGGGTCAGGTAACCCGAGTCAGCGGTACGCAGCGCGGTATCGGCCAGACCCTTACGGGAACCGTGCGAGTTGTTGAAGTACTCGAGAACGGACAGGCCTTCGCGGAAGGAGGTCTTAATCGGGCGGGTGATGTACTCACCACGTGGGTTCGTAACCATGCCCTTCATGCCGGCCAGCGAGTGAATCTGGCCCATATTACCGGCAGCACCCGACTTCACAATCATCGGAATCGGGTTGTCATCCGGGTACAGCGCCTCGACCTTTTCACCGACCTCAGCCGTCGCGGCCTTCCAGAGGTTCACCAGCGATTCGTGACGCTCAGCAGCCGAGAGCTTACCGCGGCGGAACTTCTTCTCCACCGTGGCGGCCTTCTCTTCGTAGCCGTTCAGGATCTCGCGCTTGTTCGGGAGAACCAGCACGTCAGACATCGCAATGGTGACACCAGAACGGGTCGCCCAGTAGAAGCCAGCATCCTTGAGCTTGTCGACGGTCTGAGCGACCGTAATCATCGGGTACTTGGCAGCCAAGTCGTTGATGATCGCAGCCTGCGGCTTCTTAGCCATAACGCCTTCGACGTATGGGTAGTTCCACGGCAGCAGCTCGTTGAACATAACGCGGCCCAGGGTGGTCGAAGCCAGCCAGGTGTCGCCCTTGTTCCAACCATCCGGGAACTGCTCGGCCTCAATCTCGGCCGGCGGACGCAGGTGGCTGATGCGAACCTTAATCGGGCTCTGCAGACCGATGGTACCGAGGTCGTAAGCCATGATGGCCTCGGCCGGGCTGGTGTAAATACCCTGCTCCGGTGCGTCCTCGGTGGCATCCTGGTGGCCGCCCGGCAGCTCCGGCTTCTCCAGCGTCAGGAAGTACAGGCCCGTGACCATATCCAGACGCGGCATAGCCAGCGGCTTACCGGATGCCGGCGACAGAATGTTGTTCGAGGACAGCATCAGGACGCGAGCCTCTGCCTGTGCTTCTGCGGACAGGGGCAGGTGGACTGCCATCTGGTCACCGTCGAAGTCGGCGTTGAAAGCTTCACATGCCAGCGGGTGCAGCTGAATAGCCTTACCCTCAACCAGCACCGGCTCGAAGGCCTGAATACCCAGGCGGTGCAGCGTAGGTGCACGGTTCAGCAGCACCGGGTGTCCGGTAATGACGTCTTCGAGGACGTCCCACACCTCTGCGCGCTGACGCTCAACCATGCGCTTTGCGCTCTTGATGTTCTGAGCGTAGCTCTTGGCCACGAGCTCCTTCATCACGAACGGCTTGAACAGTTCGAGAGCCATCAGCTTCGGCAGACCACACTGGTGCAGCTTCAGCTGCGGGCCGACGATAATAACCGAACGACCGGAGTAGTCCACACGCTTACCCAGCAGGTTCTGACGGAAACGACCCTGCTTACCCTTGAGCAGGTCGCTCAGGGACTTCAGCGGGCGGTTACCCGGACCAGTGACCGGACGGCCGCGACGACCGTTGTCGAACAGTGCGTCAACGGACTCCTGAAGCATGCGCTTCTCGTTGTTGACGATGATCTCCGGAGCGCCGAGGTCAATCATGCGCTTCAGGCGGTTGTTGCGGTTGATGACACGACGGTAGAGGTCGTTCAGGTCGGAGGTCGCAAAGCGGCCACCGTCGAGCTGGACCATCGGGCGCAGCTCCGGTGGGATCACCGGGATGCAGTCGAGCACCATAGCGGCCGGATCGTTGCCGGACTGCAGGAATGCAGTGACAACCTTCAGGCGCTTCAGGGCGCGCATCTTCTTTTGACCCTTGCCGTCGCGAATAATCTCGCGCAGCTCTTCGGCCTCCTTGGCCAGGTCGAAGTTGCGGATCAAGGTCTGAATAGCTTCAGCACCCATGCCGCCGGTGAAGTAGTCCTCGTAGCGGTCGACGAGCTCGGTGTAAATACCCTCGTCGATAATCATCTGCTTCGGTTCGAGCTTGATGAAGGTGTTCCAAATCTCGTCGAGACGATCCAGTTCACGCTGGGCACGCTCACGGATGTGGCGCATCTCGCGCTCGGCTGCAGACTGAACCTTCTTGCGGGCGTCGGCCTTGGCACCGGCGGCCTCCAGCTCAGCCAGATCCTCTTCCAGAGTCTGGGCACGCTCGGCCAGCTCCTGGTCGCGGTCGTCCTCAACCAGCTTCTTGTCCACGAGCATGTCTGCTTCGAGGGTTTCCTGGTCGTTGTGGCGAGCCTCTTCATCCACGGAAGTGATGATGTTGGCTGCGAAGTAGATGATCTTTTCCAGATCCTTCGGAGCCAAGTCGAGCAGGTAGCCGAGGCGGGACGGCACACCCTTGAAGTACCAGATGTGAGTAACCGGAGCGGCCAGCTCAATGTGGCCCATGCGCTCACGGCGAACCTTCGACTTGGTCACCTCAACGCCACAGCGTTCACAGATGATGCCCTTGAAGCGAACGCGCTTGTACTTACCACAAGCACACTCCCAGTCACGGGTCGGGCCGAAGATACGCTCACAGAAAAGGCCATCCTTTTCCGGCTTCAGCGTACGGTAGTTAATCGTCTCGGGCTTCTTGACCTCACCGCGAGACCAGCGGCGGATGTCGTCGGCGGTAGCGAGCCCAATCCGGAGCTCGTCAAAGTTGTTGACGTCGAGCACCTGTTTTCCCTTTCCCTCCGCATCGAAGTAATGCGGAAACCAAATTCTCTGCGGAGGTTTTTGTACGTTGTCGTCTGTGTTGGGTTATTCGCGAGTTAGGGCTTCCCGACCCTGATACTCACGCAATGTTTCGTCGTTAAGCGAGAAACTATGCGGAGTCAGCGTCGGAACGCTCATCGCGGGACAGGTTAATGCCGAGGGACGCGGTCGCGTGGTCGAGTTCCTCATCGTCAGAGGAGCCCAACTCAACCGGAACGCCGTCGGCCGAAAGGACCTCAACGTTCAGGCAGAGCGACTGCAATTCCTTCAGAAGCACCTTGAACGACTCCGGAATACCCGGATCCGGAATGTTGTCGCCCTTCACAATTGCCTCGTAGACCTTGACGCGGCCAACCACGTCATCGGACTTGATGGTGAGCAGCTCCTGCAGGGTGTAGGCAGCGCCGTATGCCTGCATTGCCCACACCTCCATCTCGCCGAAGCGCTGGCCACCGAACTGGGCCTTACCACCCAGCGGCTGCTGGGTAATCATGGAGTACGG
>NZ_CAMQAZ010000002.1 GCF_946998835.1 uncultured Corynebacterium sp.
GGCCACCGAACTGGGCCTTACCACCCAGCGGCTGCTGGGTAATCATGGAGTACGGACCGGTGGAACGAGCGTGAATCTTCTCGTCGACCAGGTGGTGCAGCTTCAGCATGTACATGTAGCCCACCGAAACCGGGAACGGGAACTTCTCGCCAGAGCGGCCGTCGAACAGCGTGGCCTTACCGTCGGCGTTGACCAGCACCTCACCGTCACGGTTCGGGCGGGACGACTCGAGCAGACCAGCGAGCTCCTCGTTCTCAGCACCGTCGAACACCGGGGTTGCGACCAGGGAGTCGGACGGAACGTCGTGCAGGTCAGCCGGAAGACGCTTAGCCCAATCCGGATCCCCCTCGATGCTCCAGCCGGCCTTCGCCAGCCAGCCGAGGTGAACCTCCAGGACCTGGCCGATGTTCATACGACGCGGAACACCGTGGGTGTTCAGGATGATGTCGACCGGGGTGCCGTCCGGCAGGAACGGCATGTCCTCCTGCGGCAGGATCTTGCCGATAACGCCCTTGTTACCGTGGCGGCCTGCCATCTTGTCGCCGTCCTGGATCTTGCGCTTCTGCGCAACGTAGACGCGAACCATCTCGTTGACGCCCGGAGCCAGGTCGTCATCGTCTTCACGCGAGAAGACGCGGACGCCGATGACCTTGCCGGACTCACCGTGCGGAACACGCATGGAGGTGTCGCGAACCTCTCGGGACTTCTCACCGAAGATAGCGCGCAGCAGGCGCTCCTCCGGGGTCAGCTCAGTCTCACCCTTCGGGGTGGTCTTAGCGACCAGGATGTCACCGTCACGGACGTCGGCACCGATGCGGACGATACCGCGGTCATCCAGGTCCTTCAGCATCTCCTCGGATGCGTTCGGGATGTCACGGGTGATTTCCTCCGGACCCAGCTTGGTGTCGCGGGCGTCAATCTCGTGCTCCTCGATGTGAATCGAGGTCAGGATGTCTTCCTCAACCATGCGCTGGTTCAGGATGATGGCGTCCTCGTAGTTGTGGCCCTCCCACGGCATGAATGCCACGAGCAGGTTCTTACCCAGTGCCATCTCACCGTTGTCGGTACCCGGACCGTCGGCGATGACCTGACCGGCCTCAACACGCTGACCCTCGTCAACCAGTGGCTTCTGGTTGTAGCAGGTGCCCTGGTTGGTGCGCTCGAACTTGCGCAGCAGGTAGGTGTGACGCTGGCCTTCATCGTCCATGATGGTGATGAAGTCAGCCGACACGGTCTCGACAACACCGGTGGCGGAAGCAACAATGACGTCGCCGGCGTCGTACGCAGCGCGCTGCTCCATGCCGGTACCGACGAACGGAGCCTCCGAGCGTAGCAGCGGCACAGCCTGGCGCTGCATGTTCGCACCCATCAGGGCACGGTTAGCGTCGTCGTGCTCGAGGAACGGAATCATGGCGGTAGCCACGGAGACCATCTGACGCGGGGAAACGTCGAGATAGTCGACCTCATCGGCGCGAACAGACTCGACGTCACCACCCTTCTTACGCACAGACAGGGTCTCCTGAACGAAGTGGCCGTTCTCGTCGATCGGGGTGTTTGCCTGCGCGACGACGTAACGGTCTTCCTCATCAGCGGTGAGGTAATCAACCTCGTCGGTGATGACACCATCGCGGACGCGACGGTACGGAGTCTCAATGAAACCGAACGGGTTCACGCGTGCGTAGCACGACAGCGAACCAATCAGACCAATGTTCGGACCCTCAGGGGTCTCAATCGGGCACATACGGCCGTAGTGCGACGGGTGAACGTCTCGGACCTCAAGACCAGCACGGTCACGGGTCAGACCACCCGGGCCCAGTGCGGACAGACGACGCTTGTGGGTCAGGCCCGACAGCGAGTTGTTCTGGTCCATGAACTGGGACAGCTGGGAAGTACCGAAGAACTCACGGATAGCTGCGGAAACCGGGCGCACGTTAATCAGGGTGGTCGGCTGGATCGACTCCACGTCCTGAGTGGTCATGCGCTCACGAACCACGCGCTCCATGCGGGACAGACCCACACGAACCTGGTTCTGGATCAGCTCGCCTACGGTACGCAGACGACGGTTACCGAAGTGGTCAATATCATCGGTCTCAACCGGGATTTCGACACCTTCCGGCGAGGTCATTACCTTCTCGCCGTCGTGCAGACGCACGAGGTATTCGATAGTGGTGGCGATGTCCTGCTCGGTCAGAACCATCTCGCCGGAGGCATCGGTGCCCAGACCCAGCTTGCGGTTGACCTTGTAGCGGCCGACCTTAGCCAGGTCGTAGCGCTTCGGCTTGAAGAAGTTGTTCTCCAGCAGAGCCAGCGCGGACTCACGCGTCGGCGGCTCGCCCGGGCGCTGCTTGCGGTAAATCTCAAGCAGAGCCTCGTCAGTGTTTGCAACACCGTCCTTTTCCAAGGTGGCCATCATGATCTCGGAGAAGCCGAAGCGCTCCTTGATCTCTTCAGTGGTCCAGCCGAAAGCCTTCAGCAGAACCGTGACTGGCTGGCGACGCTTACGGTCAATACGAACGCCGACGGTGTCCCGCTTGTCGACGTCGAACTCCAGCCACGCACCACGCGACGGAATAATCTTCACCGAGTGCAGCGGGCGCTCGGTGGACTTGTCAATAGTCTCATCGAAGTAGACGCCCGGAGAGCGCACCAGCTGAGAAACAACGACACGCTCAGTTCCGTTGACGATGAACGTACCCTTGTCCGTCATCATCGGGAAGTCACCGATGAAGACGGTCTGGCTCTTAATCTCACCGGTCTCGCGGTTAGTGAACTCCGCGGTGACGTAGAGGGGGGCCGAGTAGTTGATGTCCTTATCCTTGGACTCATCCACGGTGTTCTTAACGGAGTCGAACCACGGGTCCGACAGCGTCAGGGACATCTTCTGGGAGTAGTCCTCGATTGGAGAGAGCTCTTCTAGAATATCTTCGAGACCGCTGGTAACCCGAGCGTCTTCTCCGAGCTCCTCCTGGCGACGAGCGCGCCACTCAGGCGTGCCAATGAGCCATGCGAAAGACTCACGCTGCAGGTCGAGCAGACCAGGAACCGCAATCGGCTCCTGAATCTTTGCAAACGAGTACCTCTTCGAAGCTCCGGGAATACCGGTTACTGCCTTGGTCTGGCGGGAGACTGCCAAGATGCGTCCTTCCAGCACCTCACGCGGTGAAGCACACCGGGGGCATCCGGTGGTGCGCTCCGCCCGCTTGGTTTATACGCGATTCAAGTTGCAGGAATTATTTCTGTTGCGTACCGGGATACTTTGCGTCTACCCTTTGGTGACACGCGAAAGTGATTCCCCCACCACTCGGCCTCCAAGACCAACCTTTAAAGGCATGTCTTCGAGCCCCAACGGCGAAGTCGCAGCAACTCCTTCTAACAGCTAAAAGCACGAAAACCGGTGCTACATAATAGCCTCGAGCCCCGCGCGCAAGCCATGAAAGAGCTGACGACAGATACACTAATTCCAGCGCAACGATTTAGCCTATATCAAAAACTGCTAGTTGTCTAGTAAAACTTGACAAAACGGGCGTGTCGCATTCCAGCGCCACTGACATAAACGATGAGGTCTGGGCGCTATGGTCGTCGTAAAGCGTTACTCTGCTTTACGACGGGTCGAGGGCCGCACGATACCCACGATTGCGATGAAGACCAGAATCGAACCGGACGTGATGAGACCAATCGACCACGGTTCCAATGCCGGGCGCTTGAAATTCTCCAACGCGCCGAAGAGAAGCTGATTGGAAAGAGCCTCGTCCATCGAGCCATTGAAGCGCAGGTAATCCATGATGGGCTCGCCGTCACGGGTCTCCCACCAAAGGTGAATGTCCTCAGACATATCAATGACCGAGCCCGACTTCGGCTCGACCCACAAATCACGAGTGCCCTGATACTGCAGAAAACCGGACTTGTCATCCTGGGTCAGCTGGGAAACATACGAGCGGTACTTTTGGGCGAGATTCGTCTTCTCAATATCCTGACGGAAATGCAGAACCCGATTGCCTCCGCGCTCCTCTTCCCCAACGAAGTTCGCCGGCAGGGAATCGTGCAGGAAGTCATCAAATACCAGGTATTCCTTTTCCTCCGTGTTCGCCGGAAGCTTCACCCAGTGTCCTTCAAACTTCACCGAGCGCGGGACACCTGCCATACGGTCAACCAGAGTGGCGGGTGCCAGAGCCTCACCTGTCAAACGATCGATGCTCACAGTCCAAATATTGGCCTCAATGAGTTCTGTAAGCGGGTCTGTACCCACCACTTCAGGTGGAAGTTCACGCATTTCCGTCACACCGACACGGAGAGAGACCTTGTCCTCATCGGCGGGTTCAATAAGCACACCGTGGAGCTGCCGCTGCAGCGGCGAATGGACTTCTTCCCGCTTGCCCTCTTCATTAATCCTCGTGGAGACACCGTCCTCGGCGCGCAACGTGTACGACACCGGTGGCAGGTCAAGTGGCATTTTAGGATCGACATTGAGCACCCGCGGCAGCAGAATGCCAGCGGCAAGCAATGCGGTGCCTAGACCCAGTAGAAGGATAGACAGAATTCTCGGCCGTGAGAGCATGATAGTTACTTTACAGGCCGTGGCACTGCCTCAAGGTCAGCAGTGGGCAGGTTTTGCCTGAGACCTCTATGGCAGTGACGGGTTAAGTGGCGGGCTGAGTATCGGGTTAAGTAGCTCAACAGAAAAACCGCCAACCCTGGGCATAGAAGCCCAGAATTGGCGGTATAGATTGGTAGCTTTAGGCCACTACCGGGGCCGAAGCAAGTAACTGAATTACTTGAGGGAGACCTTTGCGCCAGCCTCTTCCAGCTTAGCCTTAGCAGCCTCAGCGTCGTCCTTGGAAGCACCCTCCAGGATAGCCTTCGGAGCGGACTCAACCATCTCCTTAGCCTCCTTCAGGCCCAGGCCGGAGACGATCTCGCGGACAGCCTTAATAACGCCAATCTTCTTAGCGCCAGCGTCCTCGAGGACGACGTCGAACTCGTCCTTCTCCTCAGCAGCAGCCTCGCCGCCAGCAGCGCCTGCAGCAGCAACTGCAACCGGAGCAGCAGCGGTAACGTCGAACTCTTCCTCGAAAGCCTTCTTGAACTCGGTGAGCTCAACGAGGGTCATTTCCTTGAAAGCCTCGAGCAGTTCCTCAGTGGTGTACTTAGCCATGGATATTCTCCTATGAGTGTGGTGCGGCCGCTCCCCTCAGAGATCCCTGGGGTCGAAGCCGTCAAAGTGATATTGAAAAGTTTTTCGCGTGATTTAGTTCGCGTAGTTCGCGAGCCGCTCGGGATTACTTCTTTTCCTCGAGTGCCGCAGCAAGGCGGGCAACCGAGGAGGTCGGAGCATCGAGCAGGCCAGCGACGTTCGCCAGAACGCCGTTGAAGGCACCAGCCAGCTTTGCCAGCGTGGTCTCACGGTTATCCATATCCGCAAGAGCCTCGAACTGTGCTGCATCCATTGCAGCACCGTCCATGTAGCCGCCCTTGATCACGAGGTTCTTGTTGTCACCGGCGAACTTCTTAATCGCCTTAGCCGCATCCACAGCCTCGCCCTTGATGAAGGCGACTGCAGTCGGGCCGTTCAGGTGCTCATCAAGACCCTCAATCCCTGCCTCGTCGGCAGCGATCTTGATCATGGTGTTCTTGGCGACGGAGTACTTAACATCAGCACCGAGGGCGCGACGCAGTTCCGTGATTTCCGCGACGGACAGGCCGCGGTACTCAGTCAGCACGATAGCGTTGGACTCTTCGACGTCCTGCTTCAGCGCTGCAACAGCTGCAATCTTCTCAGCGTTTGCTGCCATGTGTACTCTCGCCTCCTTCCTGGTCTTTGCAATTTTCCGCTCGGCCAAACGAAGGCTTTTTGCCTAAATACAACAAACGCCCCAATCCTCGCACAAGGATGGGGCGCACAAATCTTCTCGCATGTTCCACTTCACCTCTGCCAACCCCTTGGCTGACATATGAAGTACAACTGAGCAAGCGCTTCCAAGTCCTCCTGCGTGGGCCGCTCACCGTATTCCTACAATGAAACCTTCAATCCGCTTCTTTCGACGCGAATGACCGACGGTCTTCGGTGAAACTTGAGTACCAGCTCCATCGTCCCAACTCGTTGTTGGTACCGATTGGAAAGCCGGTCAAACTTCGTGAAGAAACTTTATACCAGGACCGTGCAATTAACCAAATCGCCTAACCAAAGCGCCTACCCAAACCGCGCGGCCCCTGGCTCACCGAAACGGCCGAACTCCAGGTCCTTCTCGCGTTGCCGCACAATCATCTCAAGCTCTGCGAAGTAGGCATTCAGGTCATCGTCGGCAAGCCACAGCACCTGGTCCGCATAGTCAAGAACCACACGCACCATGTCGTCAGGATGCGCGTCCAACCTCGCGGCGTCGAGAATGTCCACGGTCAGCGATAGTGCCACACGCACCACCGGCGGAATCTCCGGGGCCAGGCACTGCTGCGCCACAACTTCGCGGAGCTCCACGGCCTCCATTCGCGCAATGATGCGCAGCAGACGCACCACCACGACCTGCGCCGCCCGCGCATGCAAGGCTTCCTCTTCGCTCATCCCCGGCCGCACCACGGAATCCTGGATATTGCGACGGAGCACCTCGGCAACGCGGTCGTCCTCCCCCAGACCCGTCAGCACCTCCCCCAGCAGGGTCTGCCCCGCGATGCGCAGGCAGGGCATGTCATAGGCATCGTCGCCCAGCGAATCCAAATACGAGATGAGCTGCGGTTCAATAATTCCGGAACCGTCGTCGAGCTGTGCCAGGCGATTAATCTCGCCGAGCGCCTCCAGCCCTTCTTCGGGTTCCAAAATTAACGTCATAGTCGCGATTCTAAGCAACAAACTTTCGCCGTGAGTCCGTTTCGGCGCGATTAATTATCAGCATTGGCAATTCGCTTTACGACGTCCACCGCGTCCGCACCCCCACTACACCATCAAAATCCCTTGTGAGAATGCAAAAACCGCCGCCTCGCACACTCGGGGAAAAGTGCACTAGGCGGCGGTTTCAAAGAGCTAGAGGAGCTCCACTGGCCTATCGACTGATGCCGATTTAGGCGGTGTAGTCCTTAATCACGCTGGTGTCAACCGGGATGCCCGGGCCGTTGGTGGCGGAGACGGTGATCTTCTTCAGGTACTTACCCTTAGCAGCGGACGGCTTGAGGCGCATCAGCTCGTCGATAAGCGCACCGTAGTTCTCGGCCAGCTTCTCGGCGTCGAAGGATGCCTTACCGATAACAGCCTGCAGGTTAGCGGCCTTGTCAACGCGGAAGGAAATCTTACCGCCCTTGATTTCGGTGACAGCCTTAGCAACATCCGGGGTAACGGTGCCGGTCTTCGGGTTCGGCATCAGACCACGCGGGCCGAGGATACGAGCCACGCGACCAACCTTGGCCATCTGGTCCGGGGTTGCGATAGCAGCGTCGAAGTCGGTCCAGCCGCCCTGAATCTTCTCAATCAGCTCGTCGGAGCCAACGAAGTCAGCGCCAGCCTCTTCAGCCTTGGTGGCGTTCTCGCCAGCGGCGAAGACGACGACGCGGACAGTCTTACCAGTGCCGTTCGGCAGGGAGACGGTGCCGCGAACCAGCTGGTCAGCCTTGCGCGGGTCAACACCCAGGCAGATGGCGACGTCGATGGTGGCGTCGTAGTTCTTGGAGGAGGTCTCCTTGGCCAGGTTAGCGGCCTCGAGCGGAGAGTAGATGCGGCCGGCGTCGATCTTCTCGGCGGCGGCGCGGTATGCCTTAGAGTTCTTGCTCATGAAAAGTCCAATCTCAATGAAGTGAAATGTTGGATTGTGGTGTGTAGCGGGCCGAAGCTGGCCCTACCACGGTTGACGACGACGTCGGAAAGCGTCTTACTTAGCGCCCTCGACGGTGATGCCCATGGAGCGAGCAGTACCGGCGATGATGCGTGCGCCCATCTCGATGTCGTTGGCGTTCAGGTCCGGCTTCTTCAGCTCGGCGATTTCCTTGCACTGCTCCCAGGTCACGGAACCGACCTTGTCGGTGTGCGGAACGCCCGAACCCTTCTGAATACCAGCGGCCTTCAGCAGCAGCTTAGCTGCCGGCGGGGTCTTCAGAACGAAGGTGAAGGAGCGGTCTTCGTAGACGGAGATCTCAACCGGGACAACGTTGCCACGCTGGTTCTCAGTTGCTGCGTTGTAAGCCTTGCAGAACTCCATGATGTTGACACCATGGGCACCCAGTGCCGGACCAACCGGCGGAGCCGGGTTAGCCTGACCAGCCTGGATCTGCAGCTTAATAATCGCAGAAAGCTTCTTCTTCGGAGCCATCGGATTAACCTACTTCCTAGTTACCGGGGTACGCCGCCCCGATGAAAAGGCGACTCACCCCGTCCGGATGCCGACGCTTTACGACGCCCCTTGCGCTCTCGGCCAAAGAAGCCGCTGACGCAGGTCATCGAGTTGGTGCCAGCCACCGGGGATACGATTTTCTTGGCGCATATGTGCTCAAGGCACAAAAATGCACGCCTGGCTACGTTACCGCAGCGTATGGCGTGCATCAAAATCCGTTGCCGGATGGATTGCTCAAGTGAGCGTTCTGGCGCTTGGCTTAGGCCTAGTGCCTGGCTTAGGGCTAGTGCCTGGCTTAGGGCTAGTGCCTGGCTTAGGGCTAGTGCCTGGCCCAGCGCCTGTCTTGAGATTGAGCTCTTGAGATCGGGCCTAGTTCAGCTTCTCGACCTCGTCGATGCCCAGCTCGACCGGCGTCTCACGGCCGAAGATGGAAACCAGAGCCTTCATGCGACCGGTGTCCGGGTCAATCTCAGAGATGGTCGCTGCCACGGATGCGAACGGACCGGACAGAATGGTCACGGACTCGCCGACCTCGTAGTCGATGGCGACGGTCTTCTTCTCCGACTGCGGAGCAGCTGCGACAGCCAGCTCGCCGTCGGCATTTGCTGCCTCTTCGGTTGTGTCTGCGGTGATGGTCTCCTTCGGCATGAGGAACTTAGCGACCTCGCGAATCTTCACCTTGGACGGCTGACCCTCGCTACCAACGAAGGAGGTAACACCCGGGGTGTCGCGGACAACAGACCAGGACGGGTCATCCAGGCTCATGCGGACCAGGACGTAGCCCGGCAGCAGCTTGCGCTTGACGATCTTCTTCTTGCCGTCGTCCTTGCGCTCTTCAACTTCCTCAACCGGAACGATGACCTCGTGAATCTGCTCATCGACACCCATGGTCTGGGCGCGCATCTCCAGGTTGGTCTTCACCTTGTTTTCGTAACCGGAGTAGCACTGGATGATGTACCAGTCGCCCGGGCGGCGCTTGAGCTCGCGCTGGAACTCGCGCAGACGCTTGCGGTACTCCGCATCTGCGTCGGCGGCTGCCTGAGCCTCAGCGTCTACAGCGGTCCCCTCTGCGGTCTCCTCTGCCGGTGCTGCGTTGGCTGCGTCGTCGCCAGCCGGAGCGGCGGTATCAGCTGCGGTGTCAGCAGCTGGAGCGGCATCCTCAGCCGGAGCCTCTACCTGAGCCTGTGCGTCCTGCACATCCTGCTCAGTTGCGGCAGCGTCCGCGGACTGGGCGTCAGGCTGGGCGTCGGAGAAAATATTCTGTCCATCGTTCATGTCGTGCTAACCCCTCTTGTATCTACATCTACGGCTCGCAACGTTGACATCTTCGAGTAAAAGTCTCAAGAGCCAATATGCCATCCGCGATTACTTCGCACAGCCACACACCAGCTGCGCTAACGAATAATCCCGCCGTCCGGAACTCGGAGGCGGGATGAAAAGCATCACTGAGAAACAGTATAACCGATTAGTTACCCAACACCGATCGGACACCCAGACCGGCGAGTGTGTCCACACCCCACACAAGAGTGATCATGGCAATCAGGAACAGAATCACAATGATGCTGTAGGTGACCATCTGACGGCCAGTTGGCCAAATCACCTTACGCAGCTCGTCAACAACCTGCTTGATGAAAACCACAGGGTTACGAGTCGAAAGCTCGTTGGTCTCCTTCTCACGCGCAGGCTTCTTCGCCACGGTGGTCTGCGCGCCCGTCGCCTGGCGCTTACCGGTCGGGCGAGCCGCTGCTTGGAAAGTCTGGTTTTCCTCAGCCACGATGCTCCTTCGCTACTTCGTGCATATGGGAACTAAAGATACTGCACAGTGAAACTCAACAGTGAATCCAACAGGAATGAACTTCCGGCGATAATGCCCGAAGCTCAGCCTCACCGCGCAGAGCAAGTCTGGTTCAGTGCGTAAATTCTAGCTGATTATCCACCTTATCGAAGAAATGCCCCTCGTGTGAGCGGCAGGGCTTGAAATCAGGTTCCAGTGCCAATCTCGAGATCAGACTTCGCAGCTAATGACTTCACTGCTACTACTGCGGTCGTATTCACTGATGGCTGCCTAACCGCTACATCCCCCCTTCTTAACCCTTAACTCGAGCTGCAAAACTGACGACCCAGAAATAATGCAGGCTGCAAATGTGAACCTGTGTGAGTTTATAGCACTTTCAAGCCATTTTTCGGGCCATTTTTGCCATAAGCGGGGTCAGTAACTCACATTGGTCTGCTGCCGCCAGACATAAACGCGGTCAGTAACTCGCGTTGGAGTTAAGCAGGGGTGGGTTAAGTAGCAAACGAATCAAGGGAGATACGAAAAACCCGCCACCCTAGGCGCATTTTCATACGCCCCAGATGGCGGGGTTTTGCAGGGGCGACAGGACTCGAACCTGCAACCTGCGGTTTTGGAGACCGCTGCTCTACCAATTGAGCCACGCCCCTTCACCACCAGCAAAAGCACTTTTCAGTCCTTAGCTGACAATGTCCCACCTTACTGCATTGCTGCGTTCGCAAGGCGGGGTTCAACGAACATCACTGTCCGTAGTAGCGATGGGGGGGATCGAACCCCCGACCTCACGATTATGAGTCGTGCGCTCTCACCATCTGAGCTACATCGCCCCTATTCCCTACCCGGACATAAGTCCGCATAAAAGAACAGAGCCCCCTGACAGAATCGAACTGTCGACCTTTTCCTTACCATGGAAACGCTCTGCCGACTGAGCTAAGGGGGCATCAGCATCCGTTGAACTCAGTGCGCAACTCTGTAACCATTTCCTGGCGACTTTGTTTCGCTCTGTGCTCTCCGTGAAGCCTTGCAAAGATTAACCCGAAATCACCACTAAGCACAAATCAGCAGGTAGTCAGCGGTATTTCTCGTCACGTTTGTAGACACTTTGGCGCGCACTTATGGCCAAGCTATTCACCTATCGATGAGCTACAGCAGGACCATAAGTGAATAGCTCATCGACAAGTGGCTGAACCTCTGCTCCGACCCCCGCTCCGCCCCCTGCCCCAAACCCCTGCTCCCCTCCCCACCAACAACCCCCTGCAAACAAAAATCACCGCGAGAAAAATTCTCGCGGTGATTTCGCTGTGCCAGATGATGGATTCGAACCAACGAAGGCAATGCCGACGGATTTACAATCCGCTCCCTTTGGCCGCTCGGGCAATCTGGCGTGCACTCTTAAACGGTGCGAATGGAATGCTACCCACTACTCTGTCGTTTATACAAATCGGCAGGTCAGGTAGGGATATTTTTGCGCCCGAGTCGGACCTCGGAGTATTTCAAATCTCAACAGGGCACGTCCCTCAGCAGGCCGCAGCCAGCAGCAGGGCTCAACACTCAACAGGCCTCAGCACCCGAGCGGAACTTATCCCACTACCGCACTACCGCACTACCCCACGCGCTCCACGGTGTAGCGAGCAACGTGACGGAGAGCCTCCTTGGCCGCACAGTCGGGGAGATCGGCGATGACGCGGTCGGATTCATCCAACAGCTCATTAACCTTTTCCATCGCGCGGGCCACACCGTTGGTCTGGGCCAGGAGCTCGAGGGCTTCGTCGACAAGCGCGTCGTCAGAGACCGGGCCGACGAGGATCTCCCGGAGGCGTGCACCGGCTGGGGTGTCCTCCTGCAGCGCATAGAGCACCGGCAGCGTGAAGACACCCTCGCGAAGGTCTGTGCCTGGGGTTTTGCCGGACTGGTCGGTGTTGGAGGAGATGTCGATGATGTCGTCGACAATCTGGAAGATGATGCCGATTAGTTCGCCGTAGCGGCGCAGCGCGTTGGAAATCTCAGCGGGCGCACCTGCGTGGTAGGCGCCGAGATAGCCGGCCGAGGCGATGAGTACACCGGTCTTTTCGGCGATGACCTTCAGGTAACGCTCGATGCGCTCGTCAATGGGCAGGTCCAGGTCGTTGAGGCATTCGCGCATCTGGCCTGTGACCAACACTCCGAAGGTCTCGGCGAAGTGGGCCACGGTCTCGGAGCCGAGCTCCGCCAGCAGGCGGGATGCGGTAGCGAAGAGATAGTCACCGGCCAAAATGGCGACGGTGTTGTCCCAGCGCGCATTGGCGGAGGGCACACCGCGGCGCTTGTCCGCTTCATCCATGACGTCGTCGTGGTAGAGCGTTGCCAGGTGCGTCAACTCCAGCACAGTCGCAGCGGTGATGACATTATCGCTTTCGGGCTTCTCGCCGAACTGCGCAGACAGCATCGTAAACATTGGACGGAAGCGCTTTCCGCCGGCCTGAGCTAGGTGGGAAACCCGCTCTACCAGGAAGTCCTCGCCACGCCCCAGTTCGGTAATCAGGAGGTCTTCGCTCTTACGCATTCCCTCGGTGATTGTTGCTTCCAGCGCTTCATCAACGAAGTGAGAACTAGTGGCGGTATGCTCACCAGTGCCCTGAGCACTTCCGGAACTGAGCCCGGAGTAGTCTCCAGTACGCATTCGAGACCTGCCTAACTGACGATAAAAGATAAGAAACTGCTAAATAAATTACCCTACGAGCATAGTTGCTAGCAGACCAGTTCCCATATTTGTTCCAACGTCGTTATACGCTGGGGCAATGACCTCAAGCCCGATTTCGCGAGTCTCCCCCACGTTCGACGGCGTCGCCGCTCTGCCCAGCAGCACTGATGTGCTGATTATCGGCGCTGGTCCCACCGGATCCGCGGCCGCAATTCACGCCGCCCGCGCAGGATTCTCGGTCACTGTGGTCGACTCACAGCGCTTCCCGCGCGACAAAACCTGTGGCGACGGGCTCACCCCGCGTGCCATCGCTGAGCTGCATCGCCTAGGGCTTGACGACGAACTCCTGCGCCGCAACCGCAACCGCGGACTGAAGCTCCACGGCTTCGGAGGCTCCATCACCACCCCCTGGCCCGATGATGCCTCCGGTACTTTCCCCGCGGTCGGGTCCGCTATGCCTCGCACTGAGCTTGACACCTTCTTGCTCAATGCCGCCGCTGATGCCGGTGCGCAGGTCTTTGATGGGGTCGCTGCGCGGAAGGTGGTTCTCGGGGCGCTGAATAGTGGCGGAACGCGGGGCCACGGCGTGCGCGCGGTGGAGCTTTCCGACCGCGAAGGCAAGCCACACACCATCTCGGCCCGCTGGTTGCTCGTCGCCGATGGGGTTCGAAGTACCGTCGGCAAGCAGCTGGGGCGTGCGTGGCATCGCGACAGCGTCTTTGGTGTGGCGGCGCGGTCGTATGTCAGCTTTGACAGCGCGGACGTGGCGGACGACTGGATTCACTCGCACCTGGAACTCCGTGACTCCGATGGGCAGACACACCCGGGCTATGGCTGGATCTTCCCGCTGGGTGAGGGCCGGGCGAATGTGGGATGTGGGGCGCTGGCGACGTCGGCACGCCCGGCGCGCACGAACGTGAAGAAGTTGCTGCGCGAGTACCACGGGCAAGTGCGCGATCAGTGGCAGATGAGCGAACCGGAGCACGTAACGTCTGCGCTGTTGCCGATGGGTGGTGCCGTGTCGAATGTGGCGGGGCCGAACTGGGCGTTGCTCGGTGATGCTGCGTGCCTGGTCAATCCGCTCAACGGTGAGGGCATTGACTACGGCATGGAGTCGGCGCGGCTGGCGGTGGAGCTGATCGGCTCGATTGGTGCGGGCCGCGATGGCCTGACGCACGCCTGGCCCGCCCTACTTCGCGAGCACTACGGCACTGGCTTCTCGCTGGCCCGCAAGTTGGCGCTGACGTTGACGTACCCGAGTTTCCTGCCGACCGTCGGCCCGCTGACCATCGGCGCCCCGTGGGGCAGCCAGCTCATGGGAGTCGCCGCACGGCTCATGGGCAATCTGGTCACGGAACACGACCGCGATGTGGTGGCTCGCCTATGGCGTGCTTCTGGGCAGGCGGCACTGGCGTCCGATAAGTGGTTTGGGCGCCAGCCTTGGCAGTAGGAATCGCTTTACGACGGCCTCAGCGGTCGGCACTTTGGAGCGCAGTTGTATGCGGCTGCGCTGCTGCGACCTAGCGAGCTACTGCGCCGACTTGGTTGCCGAATGCAGCGCTGCGATGCCGAAAGTGAGGTTCTGCCACCCGGCATCTTCCCAGCCCGAGGCATTGATATCGCGGGCGAGCTGCGGCTGATTTGGCCAGGCGCGAATCGACTCCGCCAAGTACACGTAGGCCTCCGGGTTAGAGGACACGACCTTGGCGATCTGCGGCAACGCCCTCATCAGGTACTCCTTGTAGAAAGTGCTGAACACCGGCACTACTGGGGTAGAGAACTCACAGACCGTCAGCTGGCCGCCGGGCTTGGTCACGCGAGCTAGCTCGGCAAGACCCGCCTTGTAGTCCACAATGTTGCGCAGCCCGAAGCTGATAGTCACGGCGTCGAAAGTGTTGTCTGCAAATGGCAGCTTCATGCCGTCACCGCAGACCTTGGGGACATCACGGTGGGCACCGGCTTTGAGCATGCCGCGGGAGAAATCACAAGCAACGACGTATGCGCCCGACTTTGCCAATTCCACCGAGGAAACGGCCGTGCCGGCTGCCAGGTCGAGGACCTTCTGGCCGGGTTGCAGGTTTAGGCGCTTTGCCGTGCGGACGCGCCAGTAGTGGTCAATACCACCGGTAAGCACGGTATTGGTGATGTCGTAATTCTTCCCCACTCCGTCGAACATCGAAGCGACTTCGCTGGGGTTTTTCGTTAAATCAGCCCTAGACACGATGTCCAGATTACGCGACCGACTTCTGACGGGTAGCAGCGCCCGCGGGGGAGGCACTCGTGGCATCACCCATGGCATCGCCTGCAACCTTGCTTGAAGTCGTAGCCGCGGAGACCCCAGAGACCTCCTCGTAATGGCGAACGAGGTCTGCGCATAGCGCTTGCCACGTGCGCTCGGCCACGGTGTCGCGGCAACGGTTGCGCAGCTGCTTGCGAGCCAGCTCATCATCGACGAGCAGCAGCTTATCGACGGCCTCAGCCAAATCGCGGGTGAAAGTCTTTGGCTCCAGCAGGTAGCCATTGACATCGTTGGTAATCAGGTCGCGCGGGCCGCCTGCGTTCGGGGCAATCGCCGGCACACCGGAGGCATGGGCTTCCTGTACAGCTTGGCAGAAGGTCTCAAAGTCACCAGTGTGGACGAACACGTCCAGGCTGGCGAATGCTGCTGCCAACTTATCGCCGGTGAGCTGCCCGGTGAAGACGGCATTCGGCATCAGCTTCTTCAGCTTCGGCATCTCCGGGCCATTACCAATAATGACCACCTGAATATCATCGCGCCCGTTCAGCGCCGCCAGTCGCTCCACTGACTTCTCCGCCGCGAGCCTGCCGACATAACCCACAATCGGCTTGCCCTCCGGGCTCCACTGCTTCCTGAGCTCCTCGCTGCGCTTGGCCGGTGTGAATCGAACCGCATCAACGCCGCGCCCCCAGCGGTAGATATCGCGGATTTTGTGATCCTGCAGGTCCTCAATAGTCGGCGACGACGGTGCCAGCGTCCGCGCACAGGAGTTGTGAATCACGCGCGTCCACAACCACGCGGCTGTTGAAAGTCCCGCCAACTTGTAGTTCTTGGCGAAACCCGCAACGTCGGTTTGATAAATGGCCACAGCCGGGATACCCAACGCCTTGGCGGTCAGCGCGCCCGCGCCGCCGAGAACAAACGGTGAGGCCAGGTGAACCACGTCCGGCTTAAACCGAGTCAGCGCCGACGCCACCCTGCGGTTCGGCACACCAATCGGCAGCGAATCAATCAACGGCACCATCACGGTGGGCACACGCTCAATGCGGTAGTCGCAGTAATACTCAGCCTCTTCCTGCCAGTCCCGAGCACCCGGCGCAATCACCAGCGCCTCGTGTCCCTCACGGCGTAAGTATTCCAACACCCGCAGCACGGAGTTTGTCACTCCATTGATGTTGGGCAAGAAGCTTTCAGCAATGATGGCAACGCGCATGGTGCTAGTTTTCCATCTCGTCGGAAAGCGAAGGTGACGCCTCGTTTACCTTTTGGGGATCTCTTTGTAAACGACGGGTAGCGCGCAGCGACAACCACCACAGCGGCGCGACGATAATCAGTGCCACCACAGCGATACTGGCAGCCGGAAGGAGCGACAGTGTCCACGTGCGTCCGGCGACGCGGACAACATCGGGATTGGTGCGGTCGTATTCGACGCGGACGCGCTGGCCTTCCTCTAGCCCGACGGGATAGAGCAAGCCTGTTGGCGGCGACTGGAACTCGCCATTCTCATCGACGAAGTCGACAGTGGTGCGAAGAACCTCCACCGAACGGACATTGGCGACGGACTGCCCCATATTCGACTCGATATTGCGGTCATTGATGAAGCAGCCAACCACAATGGCCAGGCAGGACAGTAGCAGGCAGCTCATTACGAAGAGCAACACCTGACGAAGGAAGCGCGGCCAATTGGCCAGGGCAGTTTTCCACTGCATGGCGGTCGCGACCTCCTTATTCTGTCTCTGGTTGTCCAACTAGTGCTTATCCAGCACTCCAATCTCCGCATTGTATGCCAGCTTGTGATGCAACTGCCGACGCGTCGCACGCGTGGTCGCCACCTCGATGACACGGATGCCGTCGACGTCGGTATCCGGGTGCAGCTGCGCGAGTAGGTCTGGGAGGCGGTCGACACGCACGTGTTCCACCCCATAGGCCTGGCAGATGCTCTCAAAGTCCACGTCCTGCGGCGTGCCGAAGATGCGTTCAAAGCTTCCCCGCAGCGCTGGGCTGCCCGCCTCTAACGTCTCGAAAATACCGCCACCAGCATCATTGGCCACCACGATGGTGAGGTTCTCCGGGCGCGGCTCCAGCGGGCCAATCGCCAGCGCTGCCGAGTCATGCTGGAACGTCAGGTCACCCATCAGCGCAATCGTCCGCGGCGGACGGATTTCGTCGGCATGCTCGCGGTCGGATGCCAGCGCAATTCCGATAGCCGTCGCCACCGTGCCGTCGATGCCCGCGGCTCCTCTCCCCGCATACGTGTTCACACCCGGGAAAGGCAGGCCCGTGTACGACGCATCGCGCACCGGGTTCGACGCACCCAGCACCACATTGTCACCCGTGCGCAGGCTATCCGTCAGCGCAGCAGCCACATGGAATCCGGTCAGCGGCTCCTCCGCTTCGATCGACTCGGTAAGCGTCTCCCGCACGGACTTCACCGCCAACTCGCTGGCGGCCTCACAGATTTTCGTCCACTGCGGGTCCTGCTCCCCCACAGTCTGCACATGCTTGACGACGGCCCTTGCGTTCGCCGTCACATCCGGAAACTCCACCCCAAAGCCGTGGTTCTCAGCATCGGAGACAACCGTCAGCTCAATGTCCGGATTAGCCAGCAGCTTAGAGATACCTCGGTGCAGCGTCGGCCGCCCGACCAACACAATCTGCTCCGGCGGAATCTGCGCGAAAGTACCCGCCGCGAGCGGGTGCACCGGGTGCGCCGGCGCATATGCATTCGGCTCAGCGATGGTTGGCAGATCCTCCAGCTCCGGCAAGTGCGGGGCATTCGAGCCCGCGATCACGAGTGTGCGGCGGCTGATGTCAATTGTGGCTGTGGTGGCCAAGTTGGCCGGGATGGTTGTGGTGGCCGAGTTGGCTGCGATGGCAGCCGCACCGACGTTGTTGCTGGTAGTAGGCGCAATCGTGGTCCAGGGGCCGCCGTCTGCGCGGCCCTCGGGGATGTCGGCGACGGAGTCGTCGTTAGGCACGAGCGGTTCGACAAAACGGACGTTAAGGTGACCGGCGCCGGATGCCATGGCGGCAACAACGCGATCAATGCGGGCGCGAATCTGCGCAGCGGTGGCCTTCGTGACCGGCGCGGTGCCGTCCAGATCGAACTCAACGACAGAGGCATCGGCGAACAGGCGGTCCTGGACGATGGTCTGGTTCGCGCCGGTGCCGCGATAATGCGCGGGGCGATCGGCGGTCAGCGCCAGCAGCGGAATGCCCGAGGCGGTGGCTTCGACCATGGCGGGCACGAGGTTTGCGACGGCTGTGCCGGACGTTGTAATTACCGGGGTCACCTTGCGGGTGCGCGAGGCCAGGCCGAGGGCGAGGAAGGCGGCGGAGCGTTCATCGATACGCACATGGAGGCGAACCTTCGCCGCGTCGGCGGCCTGGACTAGAGCGCGGGCCAGCGGGGCGGACCGGGAACCCGGGCACACCACGGCATCGACCATGCCGAGACGCAGCAGCTCATCGACGATGAGGCCCGCTACCACTGCGGATGGGGCCGCGGGAGTTGCAGGGGCCGCGGTGGTTTGGGACGCCGGGTTTGTGGCTGCAGCGTCGGTTGCCGAGGCTGGGGTACCAGCATCGGTGGTGGCGGCATTGGTGATGTTGGCGCCCTGAGCGTGCGAAGTCTGGGAGGTGTCCTGGTTGTCGTTCACACTCAATAGGCTACTTGTCTGGTCAGATATCGGACTTGTTGGGAGTTACTGACCCCGTTTATGTCAGTTTGGAAGCCGTTTTTCGGGCTCAAAGTGTCATAAACGGGGTCAGTAACTCTGGGTGTTCCGAGGGTTGATGCAGGTGGCGAGCAGCTACAGGTGGGATTAGACCGCCAAATGCGCCACTACAGGTAGGCATACGCCGCGCGGAGGCGGTCGAACCACCAATCGCGGCGGAGCCTCGGCGCGGCGAGCTCAGCCAGGCGGGAAAGGTCGGGCGCGGGGTTGGTGACGGGCAAACGGCCATCGATGAGCGGCCGGGGCTCGATGACGTCCTCAATAAACAGCGACGACGTGGCCAAACCCGCTGCGTTTGGCACCGGTTGCAGCTCGGTCACAGGCAGGGCCGCCGCCGTGAACAAACCGGCGGCCATGCCAACACCTGTATCCAAGGCACTGGCGACGGTCACCTTCACCGCCAGCTCCTCGGCCAACCGAAGCAAGCGGCGCGGACCACCGAGGGGTGCGACCTTCATTACGCCCACGTCAGCCGCCTGTTCGCGCGCAACCAAGTACGGATCCTCGGCCTTGCGGATCGACTCATCGGCCGCAATTGGGCAAAAGTCCCCCACAGCGTCGCGGACCTCGCGGAGCTCGGCGACAGTCGCAACGGGCTGCTCCATGTACTCCAGCGGGCCCAACTCATGAGCGGCGCGGATGGCCTGCTCCACCGACCAGCCACGATTCGCATCCACTCGCACAACAGGTTCATAGCCATAGGCTTCGGCCACCGCGGTGCGGACGGCGGCTACGCGCTCGATGTCGTCGTTAAGCGATTGGCCGCGCTCTGCGACCTTGACCTTGAACGTGCGGCACCCGGGGTAACGCCCCACGACCTCCGGCACCTGCTCGGACGTGACGGCGGGTATGGTGGCGTTGACCTCGACGAACGCACGCTTCGGGGTGGGCAGGCCGACGTATGCGCATTCGATGGCCGAGCGCAGCCACGCGGCAGCTTCGGGCGCCTCGTACTCCAGGAAGGGAGCGAACTCGCCCCAGGTAACGGGGCCGTCGATGAGGAGTGCTTCGCGGGTGGTGACACCGCGGAATTTCACCGCCATGGGCAGAGCCACGACGTGGGCGCGGTCGAGGATGTCGTCGATCGATGGAAGCGGGACGTTAGGCGCAGCGGACACAGACATACCCCTCATGCTAGAGACCTTTATGCTGGAAGCCATGACTGATACCGCGAAGTACTCGACCGATAATCCCTTCCGCCCCGAGCAGTGGAAGACGGTTGATGGTTTTGAGGATTTGACCGACATCACCTACCACCGCCACGTCGGCGTGGGCCGCGAGAACGGCATTGTGCGTATTGCGTTTGATCGCCCGGAGGTTCGTAACGCATTCCGCCCGCATACCGTCGATGAGCTCTACCGCGCGCTCGACCACGCGCGCCGCACCCCGGATGTCGGCGTTGTGCTGCTGACCGGTAACGGCCCGAGCACCAAGGACGGTGGCTGGGCATTCTGCTCCGGCGGCGACCAGCGCATTCGCGGTCGTTCCGGTTATCAGTACGCAACGTCTCACGAGCATGACGACGCTACGGCGGACGCATCCACCATCGATACCGCGCGCGCCAAGGTCGAGGGAGGTCGCCTGCACATCCTGGAGGTGCAGCGCCTGATTCGCACTATGCCGAAGGTTGTCATTGCCGTGGTCAATGGTTGGGCCGCAGGTGGCGGACACTCCCTGCACGTGGTGTGTGACCTGACACTGGCATCCCGCCAGGAGGCCCGCTTTAAGCAGACCGACGCTGACGTGGGATCTTTCGATGCCGGCTATGGCTCGGCCTACCTGGCGAAGCAGGTTGGTCAGAAGTTTGCCCGCGAGATTTTCTTCCTCGGCCGTTCCTACGACGCTGAGACCATGCACCGCATGGGCGCTGTCAACGAGGTCGCCGACCACGCTGAGCTGGAAGATGTCGCGGTGGAGTGGGGCCGCATGATCAACGGTAAGTCCCCAACGGCGCAGCGCATGCTGAAGTTCGCTTTCAACCTGACCGATGACGGACTGATGGGCCAGCAGGTCTTCGCGGGCGAGGCTACTCGCCTGGCGTACATGACCGACGAGGCCGTCGAGGGCAAGGAAGCGTTCCTGGAAAAGCGTGACCCGAACTGGGACGAGTTCCCGTTCTACTACTAGGGGCAGTTAGGGGGGGCGCCGGCTGGGGCGCTCGTCGGGCCCTGCACTTTAGCGCTCATTCGTGGCTGTAGAACAGCCGAGAGCGTGCGCTACAGTCACGGGTCTGCGCTAGAGTGCCTCCGACGCTTCGACCGCCAGCCCGCCATTGCGAGTCGGGAGCACCGCACCTTCTACCTGATAAACCTCTCGCAGCATAGCTTCATTAATGACCTCTGCCGGAGGCCCTGCACTGCTGACCCGACCATCGGCTAGAACAACCACATGTTCGCAAAAGCGCGCCGCTTGCCCCAGGTCATGAAGTGTCATCACTACCGCGCAGGGCAATTCCCGCGCACACTTGCGTACCTGCCCGAGAAGCATCAATTGGTTACGCAGGTCGAGTGCGCTGGTGGGCTCGTCGAGAAGCAATACCCGAGGTCGTCGCACAACCGCCTGCGCAAAACTCACCAACTGCCGCTGTCCCCCAGACAACTCAGACATCAGCCGCGATGACAACGCAACCAACCCAAGTCGTTCAATGGTGGCCTGCACTTCTGCCCGCACTGTGGATCCGACACGCAGTGCGGAAAACCCAGAAAACGACTGTTGCCGGGCAAGCAGGACGCTTTCGTACACGGTCAATGAGCTCAGCGGCGGAGGGTCCTGTGGCAAATATAGAGATCTTTCAGCACGTACCTGCCCCGAGCAGTTTTCAAGGCCCGCCAAACACCTCAGCAGTGTCGATTTGCCAGCTCCGTTGGGACCGACCAACGCAGTCACGCTTCCCATCGGAAGAGGCCCAACGTCGACATTGTGCAGGACATGATGGCCGTCGTAAGCAAAAGACACTCCTCGCGCGCTAAGAGCGGACGATTCTGGAGGGGTTTCGCCGAGGGGTTTACCGTCAGGTTTACTGGGGCTGTCGTGATGACCATGTACAGCGTCGTTCCCGACAAAGCGACTTGCCTTTAGCCAACCCACATTTTCCTCCTCTGGCCAGCGATAATCGCGACAAATACGGGCACTCCTACAATTGCGGTAATAATGCCTACGGGAAGAATTACACCCGGTTGAATCACCTTCGACACTGCCGATGCCGCAACCAGAAGCAGCGCCCCTACCAAAGTCGAAGCAGTAAGAAAATAACGTTGATCTTCGCCTACCAATAAGCGCGCAACGTGTGGGCCGACGAGACCGATAAATCCAATCGTACCGGCCATCGACACAGCGGTTGCCGCCATAAAGGACACCACGATAAGGGTCAGCGCACGCAGTCGATCAACGTCTACGCCAAGGGCTTTTGCGCGGTCATCGCCCATCCGGAATGCAGTCAGCGACCAGGCATTGAGGTAAAAGAAGAGTAGCCCCATCACGAATATCACCGCGAGCAACGCAATCTGCGTCCAGTTCGAGCGGGTGAGACTACCCATCGTCCAGAACACAACCTGTTCCAACTGCGTCTCCGAGGCCAGGTATTGCATCAGGGCCAGTAGAGCGTCGAAAAAGAATACAATCGCGATACCGAGGAGAATCATCCCCTCGACTCCTGGGCCACGAAATCGGGAAAAGAGCAGAATCGCAGCGCAGGCCAGCATCGCGAACACCCACGCAGTCCCGGCCATCCCCAGCACCGCACCGATTCCCTCAGAAGCGAAGCCGGTGACCACAGCCAGGGCAGCACCGAATCCGGCCGCCGCTGACACGCCCAGGGTGTACGGCTCGGCCAGGGGATTTCCCAGAATTGTCTGCATTTGTGAGCCCGCCGCTGCCAGCGTCGCTCCGACGAGCACTGCAGTCACGGTCATCGGAAGCCGAATGTCGAAAACAATCTGGTGGTCAATGGGTCGCGCACCAACCGGATGGGTCAATGTATGCAAAACTTCGCTGGCAGGCATGCTACCGCCACCGAGTAGAAAGTCAGCAAGCGATGTCAAAGCCAACACCACAGTAATCAGAGCGATTATCACCCACTTCTTCCGTGCTGCGCGCTGATACCAGTGAAAAGTTGACTGCACCATTACTCTATCAGGGCTGACTTCCTGCTCCCCGCGAACGGCGTCTCCGCTCCCCTGCGTTGTTGCCAGGTTTCCGTGCGAAACTTGCATGTTCGACATCACTCCAGCCCAGTCCAGAAGGTGCCCGAGGCCTCGATTGGCAGGAACTTATCGTGCAGGTCCTGTACCTCTCGTTCAGTGTCAATGTCGCCGAACAAGTCCGGGTGCATGGCCTTTGCAAACATCTCGACTGCCAGGAAGTTATATGGCGAATCGTAAAAATGATGCCATGCGACGAAAGTACGCTTACTTTTCACCGCGTCGACTTCACGCACAGCGGGCTGCTTACCGACGACATCGTGAAGGGCCTTTTGCGCCTCTTCCTTCGATTCCGAGTAACCCAGCGGTACGTAATTTCCTTCCTTGACCGGAGTCTTACCCTGATCCCAGTCTGCGCCTGTGGCAATGATGACTTCAGGATTCTTCCCGGCCAATGCCTCTGGCGATACCTGCCCTTGCTTCGCATCAATCATTTCGTCGCCAAGGTTTAGTCCACCGGCAAAATTGACAATCTGCGCCAGGTTGGACTTGGCGAAGGTTGAGCAGCAGTCAAAGTAACCGGGTGCTCGCCACAGGAATGTCGGTGTCGGTGCTGGTTTCTTCTCGGCAAGGCGGTCAGCGACCTTGTTGACCTTCTTCTCGTAGTAGTTGATAAAGTCTTCCGCCTGCTTTTCACGCCCCAGCAGTTGTCCCATCATTCGAATACTGGGCTCGGTGTTTTTCACTGGGTCAATGAAGTAGTCGACAGTCACCGTCGGCACGCCTGCCTTTTCTAATCCATCAACGATTCCAGCATCTTTAGCCGCGTCGAAGACACCCGCATTTACTACGAAGACATCGGGTCGGGACTCCAGAGCCTGTTCCAGCGACATAGTGTTGTTGTAAATCTCGCCTGTGGTCGGGATGTCCTTGATTTTGGGGAACTTCTCAACGTAGCGGTCGTAAGTGGCTTTGTCGTTTTCCTTCAGGTCCTCTGGCCAGGCAACGATCTTGTCAGTTGGATTGTCTGGGTTCAGAAGCGCCGTCGTGTAAAGCATCTTCTGCCCGCCCATCAGGATTCGCTCGACATTCTGCGGGACTTTAACTTCGCGTCCTAGCGCATCGACGACGGTACGCTTCTCACTGCTAGCGGATGCGTCTCCATTTCCATCTGAGCAAGCGGCGAGAAGGACGAGCGACATGCATAGGAGTACCGCGAAAAGCACCCTTGCGGGGAAGTCACGCAGTAGCACGCTTGGAGTAAGAGGAGAACTAACCTTCATTTTCTTCATTTTCTTCTTTCCGGAGCAGGCGGTCAGTCGACCGCATATTCAGCTCCTCGGATCCCCTTCGGTAGAGGGAAAACGTCATCTTTACGTGGATGGTTCAGACTATTTCTGGATGGGTGTTACGAAGCTTCGGCCGTCACACGGAACTAGTGGGTTGCAGGTGACGCTGCAGAGCGCGGTAAAGCAGAGCAGCGGTCGTGGAAAAGCCAAGGATGAGCCCAACCCAAACGCCATATCCTTCCCAACGAAGGCCAAGGCCAAGAATCAGGAGAGCTGGAACCCCCACCGCCCAGTAGCCCCAAAGGGTCGCACTGAGACCCGACTTCGTGTCGCGCAGCCCACGAAGGAGCCCCACCAGCACGTTCTGGGAGCCTTTAGCGAACTGCTGAAGCACGGCAAGGCACAACAAGATTGTCGCTATATGGCGTACATCGGGATTGGCACTAACGTTGGAATCAGTAAGGAACAGTCCAACGACGTACTTGCCCAGTAGCAACCAGAGCAAACCGACGACGGCAAGATAAATACCCACTGCGTGCAAAACCCGACGTGATACCTGTTTGACTGCCTCGGCACCATCCGCTAATGCACGGCTGACCAGTATAGATCCTCCGTGCGAGAAGCCGATACATACTTGGTAGACGATATAAGCGAGTTGGTTAACAACGGTGTGCGCTGCCAGCATGACTGGGCTAACCAGGCCCATCGCTAGACCTGCGATAGTAGTAATCGCAGCTTCAGAGCCGTAGGTAAGCGAAACTGGAATCCCAAGCCGAATAATGCGCCTCATGCATGCTGCGTCGCCGGGCCTCGGAATGACCGCGAAGAATTTCCGTAGCTGACGGTCTCTTTGCAGCAAGCCAGCAAAGGACAGCAGGGTAAAAACCTGGACGCAGGTGGTCGACAGACCGATGCCCACCAGTCCCCATGCAGTTCCCCATTCATTGACACTTGTTAGCCGGAGGAATCCAGCGTTGAGAGCAGCGTTGACAACGATGGAGATGAGCGTAACCACCAGCAGAGAGCCCGGCCGACGCATGCCGACTGCAAACTGCCGCAGGACATTGAGCCAAATCATCGGGATAAGGCCTGGTGCAAGCGCGACCGTCATCGAGAACGCTAGCTCGGCAACAGTGTCGTCGATGGGCAAGATGAGTGCAAGCGCACCAAATGAAATCACGATGAGGCCACCAATGATTGCAGTTGCGGTACCGACGGCCATGCAACTGCGTACCGCTTGGCGGATTCGCTCAGCCGCAACTTCCTCGCCTGTCTTTTCCCACTCCGACGCGGCCTCGGCTACTAGGTTGCCTCCGGCGGTGACCATACCGACACACATGGTGCGAATCTGGTTGTAGAACTGCATTGCGAGTCCGCCGCCGGCAATTGCCACTACACCGAGGGTCTGCAGCATCAGCACATCGGTCGTGGTTAGCGCAACCCCCGCTAGCTGAACGCCCGCGATGGGTAGCGCAAGCGAATAGACATCACGGTAGGACACGGTTTGCTGGCCAATTGCACGAGCTGGATTTATCACCCGGCCACCTCGAAGGAACTAGCAATGGCACGAGAATCACCATAGGCTCTGAGCATTCGCGAAACTTGACGCTCCATAACTTCTGAATACAAATGATTTTTCTGAAGCCAATCAGTATCAAAAATTGTGTCGAGATATTTCTCACCAGCATCACAAACAATGACGACCATTGTTGTTCCTGCCTGAAACTCGTGTAGATGACGCAAACCTTCGTAGATTGCAGCACCTGCTGTGCCTCCAACCATGAGCCCATGTTCCCTAGCCAACACTCGGGCCGCGGCGAATGCCTTGACATCGCTAACTTTGACTCCATGGTCGATGAGGTCGTAGCGGACGTTATTGCCGATTTTGAAACCCGACGGAGCACCGGCACCTGATTGCTTATATGCCCCTGGCACCCCACCAAAAATGATGGAGCCTTCGGGTTCAACAGCCAACGACTCGGCGGTATGCCCAAGCTTCCTCAGATGTTCCGTTGTACCGCACAACGTCCCGCCCGTTCCGATTGCCGCAACGAGAACGTCAACCTTTTCTGGGATTTGCTCATCGAGTTCGTATGCAAGCTGCCAGTAACCAGCTGGGTTGTTGGGATTATTGTGCTGGTCTGGCCACCATGCATCCGAGGTCTCGGCGACAATTTCTGCGGCCTTCGCACGTCTAAGGCTCGTAGACGGAACACAGGATTCTTTATCCCCGACGAAGACCAACTCTGCTCCAAGTGCTTGCATGGAACGCAGCTTGTCCTTGGCAGCGTGATGATCCACAATCGCCGTAAACTTGTATCCCCGCTGAGAGGCCACAAATGCCAGACCTAAACCAGTGTTTCCACTAGTGGGTTCAATGATTCTTCCGCCCGGCTTGAGCTCGCCGGAGATCTCCGCAGCAACAATCATCTCCAGCGCCATTCGCACCTTTACGCTTCCCGTCGGATTTAGGCAATCCATCTTCAGTAATAACCGGCTTCCGGATCCGGTATTACACAGTTCAAGAATTGGCGTGTTTCCAATTAAACTACAACTCTCAAGCGAACACGTTGCGCAAGGTTTTCTTAATTTTTTTTCAGAATATGGAAAATCAATCATGACAGACCCCAATTAGACATTTAAACCAATTCCCGATATAAAGGCCTATCTATTTTCGGCAAGCTTCCCTGACCTTCCCAAACAAACCGCATGGGCAGACGAATTTGATGAAATTCGCTTTCATTTTTATCCATCTGATAACCAGCCGTATTGTGATAAATAACCAAATCCCCAACTCTCGGAATTCGATTCATTTGGACCTTTCGCCAGGTGAGCATGTCATATTCCATACAGCTACTTCCGCCAACACAGACACCAACCGAGCGCGATAGACAATTACTGCCGCCGCTAGGCCTGCCCATGTAATTGGCGACATCATCTGAGCAGGGATTCTCCCATAACGTCATGTCAGGCATGTATTCACTGCCTTTCCATTGCTCAGAAAGACTCATACTTAAACCCGCAACAGTAATAATTATGTAGTTGTCTCTCCATTTCACACCCTGAATTGGAAAAACGCTCAATCCACAACCATCTAACGCCGCTCGGCCTGGTTCAATGGCCAACTGAAATCGCCCATTTTTTAGCCGTTCCGCAAGCGAAGCGCTAGTTCTATCAATCCTCTCAACTGAAGGCGAATTAGCTAATCCCGAAAGAATTTCATCTAACATTTCAGGGCCATCATTGCCCTGCCCGCCATACGGATAAAGCCCTTCTGGAATTCGACCAGCATGAAAATAGTCTCGCTTATCCGGTGAATCAATAACTTTTTCCCGAAACATTTCCCACTGGGATGGCTCACAATACTGAACCGAAAATCCTCCACCTATGTCCAGCATCTCTGCCGTCCATCCTTTAATTCGAAGAATTTCCATAAAATCCAAAGCTTTATGTGCTTGGCGGTTACGCTGAGCGGGACTGTATCCGTTCAAATGGAAGGTCACGCCCCTACAGTCAATCCCATTACTAGATTGTTCTCGCAGGACCTCAAGCTCTCGAAGCCACTGTGCCATGGAGGTGCCGAAGCGAGTCTCAGGCTGTTCTTCAGGCAGTAACCTAATCAACACCGGAGCATCAACGACTCCAAGATCCTTAGCCAGCGAATTAATTCGGAATAGTTCGCTCGGAGAATCTACTGCAATTAGAACTCTCTGCTTGAGAGCAAGAGTCAAAAGCGATTGCGATTTTTCCGCACCCGTAACAACTAAGTCGGCAGCACACACACCAGCGCCTAAAGCGCCGGTGAGCTCCTCCCCGCTCGCAACATCTACGCGATGACCCTCTTCGGCGACTGCGGGGATCCAGCACGCAGACTTATTTGCTTTGTGAGCGAAGTAGATATGCGAGTCGACTCCGTGACGCTCGCAAACAGCAGCAAAAGCATTCAAATTCTGGCGAAAGACCTGAGTATTTAGAACATGAAAAGGCCCTGCCGCTAGTGTGGCTAAACGAGTTAGTTCCGAGACGCCGTCACTTGGAATTGACAGTAAATCTTTCGCCCAGTCACGTTGTTTCGGGACCAGTGTCGAGGTCTTGGGCACAGAGAGTGTAGAAGCAAAAATTTTATCGTTCACTTTTCATTTCCCGTAGTGCCGACAGCGAGCGTTACGACCATAGCGACACCTCCGTACCTCGCCCAGCAGAAAATGCACGAACCGCAAGTTCCTGAGCAACTGGAATATCCGTAATAATCATTCCCGTCGAGAATGCAAAAACTCGGTCAGTTTCATTCGTGCGCCCTGGGGCCTTTCGCGCGAGAATATCGGGTAGTGTTGCATCCAATTCCACTTCTTTGCCCTGGAGCAATCGCTGCCCAACTAGCTCGAACTGTCCGGCACTAGTAGCAATTACCCTGTCTGCAGCAGCAACAGCACCATCCGCAATTCCCTTGGAAGCAACAGAAATTAGCAGCCCACCTTCGGGAATCCATTCAGTTTGAATCGATGGGTGCCAGGCACGACCGGAAGCAACTACGGTGATATCGCTGCTTTGAACTGCCTTCATAACAGAAGCATCATCGCGTTCAACTAGTTCGATATTCCGCTCGGGAAACCAGTGATTAAGCGACTTCCGGCTTTTTTCTAATCCTCCCGGATGAGTTCCATGCAGCTGTAGTTTTTCGAGGCTCGGCACTGCTGTGACCAAGTAGGAAAGTGTGTTAACTGACTGAATCCCAGTGCCAAAAACAGTCACAGTCTTCGCATCAGCGCGTGCACATTCTCGCGCAATCAATGCTGTCGTAGCGGGAGTTCGCGAGGCTCCAACTTTTTGGCAGTCCATTAGCGCGTATGGCATGCCGCTTTCATCGTCGTAGAGACTAATGGTGGTGTAGTACTTATCTGGGTTGTCGCTTCCGTGGCGATAAGAGGTCTTGTATCCAACGAGATCACGGTTGGCATCAAAACCGAGCATCGAAAAAGCAATCGAGTCCCGGCTCTCAACCGGTAAGTCAATCATCATTTTTGTCGGGCACTGCGAGGAACCTTCCGCGAATGCCAAGTATCCATCTTCTACTGCACGGATAACCAGCGAAGGTTCGAGTTCGATATCTTCCAAGTCCGATCGGGTCAAAAGTCGAAGCTTTGGAGTTTTTGAATCAATCAATAGAAGTCCTTCAAGCAAGTAACGATTGATAGCCAACCATTCAACCAACAAAAGGAGAGCCTACACTACCTGTCATAGGTATGGCTACCCTAATTCCTAAATTCTATCGGCGATCACAGGCAGTGAAGGTTCAATGACTCCAAGCTGGGCGCTAAGCAATATCGCTACTCTAAGGCGACGACGCCGTCGCACACGGCGGCGAGAAGCCTGTGTTCATGGCTAATCATGAGAACACCGCCGCCAGATACGGCGAAATCCCGGATGACCTCGACGATTGCCGCGGAGTTGGCGGCGTCGAGCATGGCGGTCATCTCGTCGCAGATGAGGTAGCGTGGACCGGCGGCCAGGGTGCGAGCGACTGCGGCACGCTGGAGCTGCCCGTCTGAGACCTGGCTAGGGAAGCGATCGAGAAGGTCCGGAGTCAGCCCAACGTTTCGGATGAGCTCGTCGATGTCCACACTTTTCCCGGTTCGCTGACCATCCCGCCGCCCTTGCCGCCCCTGTCGTGCGGCTGAGCGAATGGTGCGCCCCAAAGTCATCCGCGGGTCGCAGGACCTTCGGGGAGACTGAAACACCATCCCAATCTGGCCACGAACCCGCTGCCCGGCGCGGCTGCGCACAGCGCCGACCGGCACCCCGTCGCAGAAGCACTGCCCTAAATCGGGCACTTCCAGGCCTGCGAGGATACGGCCGAGCGTGGACTTGCCAGCCCCCGAAGGCCCACGAAGCCCGACGATCTGCCCTGGATCAACCCTGATGGAAACGTCCGATAAAACGACTCTCGCAGAGCCGTCCTTGGCGCCGAATGACTTCGACACGTTCTCGGCGACCAGCGCTTTGCCACTCGCCTGCGCGTCACAGCTCACCGAAGCCTGCTCACTCACCAACGCCTTACTCACCACAGCCTCCTCGTTCATTTCCCCGCCTCCTCGAGCCTGCGCGCGTAGCAATAGTCCTCGTCCAGGTTCGTCAAGCTCGGCACCACGCCGGGCATCGGCCGCATGCCGTTTTCGGGCAGCGCTGCGAGCAGGTCGCGCATGTATTCGCTGGCTGGGGCCTCAATCACCTGTTTTGCCGGTCCCGTCTCCTCAAGGCGCGATGCGTACATCACTGCAACTCGGTCGGCGATGCCGCTATCGCGCAGCTCGGAAATGTCGTGCGTAATTAGCATGACTCCCACACCACTGTCGGCGATTTGGCGAAGCATGCGCAGCAGGGCCATGGTCAGGTCGGGGTCGAGGGAGGCCGTCGGCTCGTCAGCAATCACCAGAGCAGGGTCGCCAGCCAGGGCGAATGCCACTGCTGCGCGCTGCGCCATACCCCCGGAAAGTTCGTGGGGATACAGCGCCGCGACCTCCGCATCCAGGCTGACTCGCCGCAGCATCTCCTCCACCGTGTGGTTGCGCCCCAGAACGGAAATTGTTTCTTTTAGCTGTGCCCCGACCGTGCGCACCGGTGTCAAAAACGTCGCCGCCGACTGCGGTACTAGCGCGATTTGCCGCCCCGCCAGCTCCTCGTCAGTGCGAGCAAGGCCCGCGCCGGTACGTCGCCGCGCCAGAATTTCGATGGGCTCGGCGTTCCTCTCCGCTTCTGCACCACTGTCAGCTGCCCCTTCGCGCGGATAGAAACGCACCTGCCCCTCTACTCTCGCGTGCGGCGGCAGCATGCCAACCACCGCCGAGGCAATAATCGACTTTCCGCAGCCCGACTCACCCACAACCGCGACGACCTCTCCCCTACCCACAGTCAGGGACACGCCCGTCGCGGCATGCACCACGTCACCACCGCGCAGGGGAATCCGCACTGTCAGTCTCTCAATGTCCAGCAGCTTCTCTCGCTTGCCGACGCCCTCCCGAGCACTCACACCAGCACCTCCTGTCCGGTCACCCGCTCCTTCAAATGCGTGCCGACGGCCGCAATACACAACGTTGTGGCGACGAGGAAAAACGAGGGAAACACCAAAATCCACCAATGGCCGAGAAGCAGGGCGCCCTCGGCGTCGGCAAGCAGAGTCCCGAGAGACGGCTTGTGCGGCGGCAGGCCCACCCCAAGGAAAGACAGCGTCGACTCGTGCCAGATTGCGTGCGGGATCAGCAAGATAAGGCCGACCAAGGACTGCCCCAGTGCCGCCGGAACAACGTGCCGAGCTAGCACGCGTGCGCGGCTCATTCCGGACAGGAGCGCGGCCTCGACGAACTCGGCGCCCCGCAGATGCAGCACGGACGCACGGACCGTTCGGGTGATGGTCACCCAGTGCGTCAGTACCAGGGAGATGATGATTGCGGGGACCGAGCCTCGGAAAAGGCTGACGATGAGCAGCCCCAGTAGCAGGTGCGGCAGCGCGTTGGTGACGTCGGCGCTGCGCATAATGACGCGGTCGACGCGCCCGCCGAGCATGCCTGCGGTAACGCCGAGGACGATACCGACGATCGCCGAGCACACTGCCGTGACCAGTGCAATGAAAAGGGAAATGCGCATTCCCGCAGCAACTCGAACGAAAACGTCGTGCCCCTTCGAATCGGTACCGAAGAAGTGCTCAGGCCCCGGGGCGACACCGGAATTGGCGAAGTCGGTGAGCACCAGGTCGGAGTCGTGAAACAGCGGAGTTAAAAAGGCGTAGGCAGCGATGAGGACCAGGCACGCCACGGCCACGACCGGGGCGACCGGCCTCTTTGTCGTTTTAAGCATCTGCATCCACCCGTGGGTCGAGGACGACGAAGGCGACGTCGGCAAGCAGATTTCCGAGCAGGACGATAGCCGTCGTCGCGATAGTGAGAATGCTCAGCAGCGGAAAGTCCAAGCTCTGAGCCGATTTGACCAGCGCGGTTCCGAGCCCAGGCCACGCGAAGACCGCCTCCACCAGTGTCGATCCGACGACCAGCTCAGACAGTCGCGCGCCGATGAGCGCGAGGAAAGGCGGCACTGCGGTCGGCAGGATATGGGAGAAAATAATCGTTCGGCGCGGAATGCCGCGGACCTGCGCTCCGGTGACCGCGCCGGAGTCCATGACCTCGACGATGGACTCACGCAACGACAGCACCAGCCACGGCACCTGCGTAATCGCAAGAACGACAGCTGGCAGCGTAAGGTGCGCCACCGTAGAGGAGAAAGTCACGGGCTCGCCCGGGTAGGTCAGGCCTCCGGTGGGAAATAGCTTCCAGGCCAACGCAAAAAGGCCGAGGCCGCCGAGTGCAACGACGAAGGGCGGGGTCGCCTGAATCACCGTCGAGATCGACAGGACTAGCCGGTCTAGCACTCCCCCGCGCCGCACCGCAGCCCACAGTGCCAGAACGAATGACAGCGCGATAGCTCCGGCAAGTCCGCAGGCGCCGAGCAGCATCGTCCACGGCAGACGCTCGGCGAGCACCTGCGTCACCGGCTGTGAGTAGGACCTCGAAATGCCAAGGTCGCCCACCGCCAGGCCCTGCAGCCACACCAACCACGACTCCCACCAGGGCCTATCCAGCCCCAACTGGTGAGAAATCGAGACTCTCTGCGCTTCGGTCAGGTTGCCCGCCTGACCTTTGAGATACGCATCCAAAGGGTCGAAGGGGCTCACCGCCGCCAGCGCGAACACTGCTGCCGTCACCGCCACAACGATGGGAACGGCTACCAGCACTCGCCTCACGACGATTCCTGCGACCTGCCGTTTCCGGCTCTTGAAACGGGGTTGATGCTCAGAGGGGTGTAGACGCGGGTGTGAGTGCGGGCGCGAGCGAGGGTGAGGACGTGGGTGTGGCTCGGCTTCTGTCATTTACTTGTGCCATGCCCCCAGGTTGAACCACGGGCCGAAGTTCAGGCCGTGGGCATGGGGCTCAAGGATGGCATCCGGGTGCGTGTAGCCACGGTCGCGCTCGACATAGACATGGTCAACGTAGACCAGCTGCAGCATGGCGGGCTTTTCGGCGTAGAGCTTCTGAATCTTACGGTAGAGCTCGTCTCGCTTGGCCTGGTCCGCTTCGACGCGCGCCTGGTCGAGCAGCTTGTCAATCTCCGGGTTGACGTAGTCGGAGCCGTTATCCCACTTGGCACCGGCACCCGGCTCAGCGTACTTGGAGTGCAAGATTGAGTAGATCTGGCCGTCGACGGAGTACGGGGTACCGCCTCCTCCCAGCATGACCGGGGTCTTGGCGTAGTCCTCGCGGGTGACAGACTTGGAATCACGGGCGACCGGATTGACCTCAATGCCGACCTTCTTCAGGTCGGAGGCTGCGGCCAACGTCAGGTCAGTGCGGGCGTGATCGCGGTTCGGGAAGTAGATGACATCGAATGCGGCGCGCTGGCCGTCCTTCACGCGGATTCCGTCCGAGCCCTTCTTCCACCCAGCGTCGTCGAGAAGCTTCTCGGCTTTCGCGGTGTCGTGCTTGATCTCGGCGGTCGGGTCGTAGGCGTCGCCGTAGAAGTCCGCGAGGAAGGTGGAGTTCGGCTTCGCGTGGCCCTTCATCACGTCTTTCGCCATGGCCTCACGGTTGACAGCCAGGTTGACCGCATTGCGGATTGCCTGGTCACCGGTGACCGGGTTGCCCGCTGGAAGGGTGATTCCGCGCCAGTCCGCCGAATGCGCCGACTCGACCTTGAATCCCTCCTGGCCTTCAAATTCCTGCGCCAACGCCGGCTCCATAATGGTTCCGTCGCCCTCGCCGCCGCGCAGCTGCTGAGCACGGGAGTTTTCGTCCTGATTGACTCGGTAAATGACTTTCTTCAGCTCAGGGGCCCCGCCGTGATAATCCTCGCGGGCCGTGAAGATGGCCTCGTCGGCACGCAAAGATTCGAGCTTGAACGGGCCAGTTCCCACGGGCTTGGTATTGAGATCTGAGTCCTCGGCGGGCTTCAAATCATCGAAGTTGAAGGCCTCCGACGGGGCGATGCCGTTGAGGAGCTGGTGATCGAATTCCGCGTACGGGATATTCAGCTCGAAGACGACCTTGTCTCCGTCGGCGTGCACCTCATCGAGCATTTCCCAGTTCGGAGCCTCAGAGGAGGCCGAGCGCTCGTCGAGGATGGCCTTGTAGGTCGCCACGACGTCCTCCGGCCCGAAGGTAGTCCCGTCGGAGAAGGTGATTCCGTCCTTGATTGGAACGGTCCACGTTTTGTTGCCATTGCTCGGCTCGGCGGGGCCGGAGGCTAGCAGAGGCTCAAAGTCGACGGGCTTCGTGGAGGTGTCACCCGACACCGGCTTGAGCCGGAAAAGGCCCTCGTAGACCGGGGAATCGCCGGACCTGCTGTAACCAGCAACCGGGTTGTATCCGCCGGTTTCGTTGTTATCCAGCAGGACCAGGGTCTGCTCGGTGCTGGCGCCGGAGGCGGACTTATCATCGGGGTTCGAACAGGCGGTCAACCCGAGGCCACAAATCGCAAGTGCAGAGACCGAGACAGCCAGGGTTCGCCCCGTGCGGGTAGAAAACATTTACTCCCCTTTATTGAAGGATAGGCACAACTAAGTAGTAACCGTTTTCATTATCTACTCATTGGAAACTTTATTTCAATGGTTCAAAATCTTTTCTTCTTGTTGCGCAAATGTTTAGAACCCAGGTAAAAGGCAGAAAAATCCCGAAGACCTGGTACGACGATGGCGGCAACACATAAGTGCTGCCGCCATCGACTCCCCCCATATTCGCTTATAAAGCGCTACGCTACCTTCGTAACCTCAAAACGCTGCTCCGGGTGGACGTAGGCCTCCTGCGCACGAACGAGCTCCAGCTCGCCAGAGCCGGACTCGTGCGTGACCTTTAGCAGCTCAAAGATGCTGGCCGCGGTGTTGCCCAACGCGACCGACAGGTCACCGTCAATACCGCGACCGCGCAGCAGGTTGCCCGCAAACAGCGCAGCCGTGACATCGCCGGAGCCGTTGCGCTTTAGCGGCAAGTATGGCGTCGCCACCAGCCATGCGCCCGAGCCGTTGACGGCGAGCATCTCAATCTCACCCTCCTTGCGCTCCGGACGCAGCACGCTGGTGACCAGCACAGCCTCCGGGCCCATCTCACGAGCAGCATGGGCTGCCGCAATGGTGGACTCCAGGTCGTTGACCTCGCGGCCCGTCAGGTATCCCAGCTCAAACTGGTTCGGCGTAATCACGTCTGCCACCGGCACAACCTTGTCGCGCAGCAGCGGCGGAATGTCATCCGAGACGTGGCAGCCGCTCTTGGCATTTCCCATCACCGGGTCACACGAGTAAATGGCCTTCGGGTTGCGCTGCTTGGCCATCGCCACGGCCTCGATGATGACATCCGCAATATCGCTACCGCCCTGGTAACCGGAGATAATCGCATCGACGTCGTCAAGCTTGCCCAGCTCATCGATACCCTTGATAACCTCGCGCACATCCGTGGCCGGAATCATCGGGCCGCGCCACTGGCCGTAGCCGGTGTGGTTGGAGAAATCGACGGTGTGGACCGGCCACACTTCAAAACCTGCGCGCTGCAGCGGGAAAACGGCAGCGGAGTTACCCACATGGCCGTAGCTCACATGCGACTGGATGGACAGGATCGAGGGCACGCGGTTGAACTCCGCGACGGCTTCAGCTGCCTTTTCGGTAGGGACCTGATTTTCGTTCATTCCTCTATATTGCAACGGATGCACGAAAATCCCATATCCCCTAGTAGGCGCTGGGGCGACGTCGGCTGGCTTTGAGCTCGGAGCGGCGTTGCTTCTGCGCTTTACGACGCGCAATCGAGGCCCGACTCGGCCGAGTCCTCCGGCGCCTCGGAGGCGGTGGCTGCACGGCTTCCCGAATGAGATTCGCCAAGCGACGCCGGGCTTCCGCGCGGTTGCGCACTTGGGAGCGCTGCGTGGTGACGGACACGGTGAGTGTCGTGCCGTCGAGTCGGTGGCTGAGATTCTGGAGAGCGCGGCGGCGGTAGACGTCGGAAAGCACGCTGAGCTCGGCGATATCGACCGATAGCTGCACCTTGGAATCCGTGGTGTTAACGCCCTGACCGCCCGGCCCTCCGGAGCGCGCGAAGCGTTCGGTGAGCTCCGCCGCGGGGATGACGAGGCCCTTTGGGATGCCGGGACCTGGTGGGATGTTCAGGGGTTTCATGGTGGCCAGTGTAATCGTGCCTCTTTATCGCTGGTCGCGACGGCAACGCATCCGCAGAACTTCATCGAGCGCCAGCGCCACTTCTACTCAGTATCGGCAGCGGACTTTATTCTGCGCTACCTGGGCAAGATTGGTCCGCAGTTCCTGTCCCGCCCGGTTAACGCAATCATCGCGGGTTAAGAGGCAAACTAGACCTATGCTCTTCGATCAACTCCCGCGCGACGATGCCCGCATCACGCCGGGAGTTGTTCATCTTCCGGGGTGGCTTCCATTGGAGCGGCAGGCGGGCATCATCACGCAACTCCGCGACATCGCCCGCGACGTTGCCGGCACTCCCCTGGCCATGACTCGCCCGCAGCTCAAAAGTGGTCAGATGCAGGTCTTCATGCTGCATCTCGGCCGCATGTGGGCCACAAATCCGTACCGCTACGTCACGCACGTCGGCGGCGTTCGCGTCCCGCCTGTGCCTGACAATCTGCTACAGCTCGCCACCGAAGCACTTCGTGCCGCCGCGCTTTACGACGAATCCCTCAGCCAGTGGCCCGCCACTTTTCGGCCCGACATGGCGTTGGTCAACTACTACCCACCCGGGGCCACCATGGGGATGCACCAGGATCGCAACGAAAACTCCCCTGCCCCAATTGTGTCGCTCTCTATCGGCGACGAGGCCCTGTTCCGCATTGGCGGGACTGAAAACCGCAACAAGCCCTGGGATGACGTGACTCTCGCCAGCGGGGATGTGATCGTGTTTGGTGGCCCCAAGCGGCTTGCGTTTCACGGTGTGCCCAAGACTCGTCCGGGCACTCTGCCGGAGAGGTGCGGGCTTAAAGAGGGCCGCATCAACATCACGTTTCGGCAAGTGGAAAACTCACACTAAACCGCGCAAGCCACCGACCGCTAGCCTAGACACATGCAGCGCACCGCTTCCTCCATGCACGCACAGTCTGCCACCACGCAGACTCCTGCCCCACTCGACTGGCGCAGCCGGGTGCGTTTCTTTGTCGGCCCGTTCCCAGCTGCCGACCTCGCTATTGCGGCTACCTTCCTGCTGTGCTGCTGGGTGAGCATGACACCGCTACTTACTTATGGCCCGAGCTTCACTTATGTCACCAATGTGGTTCTGTCCGCGATGATTGCCGGAGCCGCAGCGTTTCGTCGTAAAGCAGTGCGCGCATCGTTTGTGGTTACGTACAGTGCCCTAGCGGGCCTCGCCTTGCTAGTGTGGCTATCCCCGGTGAACCTTGGGCTAGACCCTATTATTGTTTCCGCCCCACTATCGTTATGGGCTGTGACCAGGTGGGAACAGAATCGCACCTGGGGCATAGTTGGGCTCTTTTTAGGGTTGATTGGCAGTTTCCTCAACCCAGCGGTTCCAGCCTTCGGTTTTACTCCGGAACGGCTGTTGGTCTTCGGTCTGCCCGCGGTGCTCATCACGGCGAGCGCGTACGCAGTGCCGCTGTGGCTCCGAATCAACGCCGAGGAACATGCCGCGGAGTTGGAGAACGTCGTGGCGCTCAACAAGCTGGAGTTGTCCAGGGAGCTTCACGACGTCGTGGGGCACGGACTCACCTCTATTAAGGTTCAGTCCCAAACCGCGCTGTACCTGGCGGAGATGAATGACTCACGAGCGGAACGCGCTGCTGAAAAGACCACGCTGGAAGGTATTGCCGAGACCGCAGAACAATCGTTGCGAGATGTGCATGCGCTTGTCGATGCACTACGTGATGGCGGCGAGATTAGCGCTGACCCGAATGATATTCCCCGTCTGGTTGCGGCTACCTGTCCGCCGGGGCGCGATGTATCGGTGACTCTGCCGGAGTCTTACGAGGCGCTGGCGGATTGGTCGCTTGCGAAGCGTTTGACTTTGGTGCGGGCCGTTGCGGAGTTGGCTGCGAATATGGCTAAGCACTCATCGGGTGCTGGTCAGTTCACGTTGACGATTGAATCGCCTACTGAGTCGCCTATTGCCCCATCTGCCGATGCCGATATCAGCCCGGCGCGGGTTCATCTGATGACCGTAAACCGGGCTGAGAGCGAAACTTTGGACCCCAGGAAGCGAGCTGGTGCTGGCCTGATTGGTCTGGATGAACGCGTGGCGCAGCTCGGTGGCGAGATGACTTATGGTGAAAGCGACGGCATGTTCCGCGTCAGCATTCAGCTATAAGTGCTTTGGCCAAAGCAGGTCTAACTATTGACACTGCATAGAAAGACGAGCAATGGGTGTAATTCGAGTTTTGGTCGCTGAAGATCAAGCGCTGATTCGGCAGTCTTTTGCGCAGCTTATTGATGCCCACCCGCAGATGAAAGTCATTGGTGCCGTGAGCGATGGTGCTGAGGCTGTACGTCTTGCCTCCGGCGCGGATGTGGTAGTCATGGACATTCGCATGCCTGTGATGGACGGTATCGAGGCCACGCGGCAGATTGTGCGAGGGGAATCGTCCGGAGGCGCGACTCACGCATCCGCTACGAAAGTCCTGGTACTGACCACTTTCCGCGAAGAAAACCTGGTGCTCGGAGCTTTAGAGGCTGGTGCCGCAGGCTTTTTACTCAAAGACTCCGATCCCCGCGAGCTACTTTCAGCCATCATGCGCATCCACCGCGGTGAAGGAGTCATCGATCCGAAGGTGACGCCAATGGTGTTGCGACACGTTTCACCGCGTACAACCCTTTTCGAGCAGCCAGCAAGCGCATCCTCGGCCAGTGGCTCTAGCTCAGATGCCATCCATTCAGCGCTTCAGTTCACACCCCGCGAACAGGAGATTTTGGACCTCGTCTGCCAGGGGCTTTCCAATGATGAGATCGCTCGCAGGTTGGTGGTCGCCACGACGACCGTGAAAACCCATGTGAAAGCCCTGTTGACCAAGACGGGCTCACGCAGTCGTGTGGATCTTGTCATTTGGGCTGCGAAAAACGGGCTGCTGTAGCTTCTCCTCGCTGGTGCCACCACCCTCGCTAGCGCCTCCTCCCTAGGGAGGATATTTCCGCCAACTCATCCTTAAGGAGGGCGCGAACCGAACCGGCCATGCCTACTACTTAAGGCATGAACGCACCAATCCCTACTTCAGGCCCTACCTCAGGCCATTCCGCAGATGCCGCCGCTGCCCTTCTTCAGCTGCGCGGCATCACTGTCTCCTACGGCAAGAACGAACCGGTCCTGAACGGTCTCGACATGAGCGTCCGTGCCGGCGAGGTCTACGGACTATTGGGACTCAACGGCGCAGGTAAATCCACGTTGATGAGCACGGCGCTTGGGCTAATTCCCTACTCCGGTGAAATCAGCATCGCGGGACACCCGTGGTCAATTGAAGACCTGGACCGCATCGGCGCCTCCATCAATGGCCCGGCGTTCTACCCACAACTCTCGGCCACCGACAACCTCAAAGTGCACGCACACCTGACAGGCACGGACAAGAGCCGTATCGCCGACGTCCTCGACTTGGTCGGGCTTCATGCTGGTAACAAGCGTGCCCAAGCTTTCTCAACGGGCATGAAGGTTCGTCTCTCGCTGGCGATGGCTCTGCTCACCGACCCCGATATTGTGCTTCTCGACGAACCCACTAACGGCCTCGATCCCGAAGCTATCGTGGGCCTGCGCACCTTGTTGCGAAATCTCGCCGATAGCGGCAAAGCGGTTGTGGTGTCTTCGCATCAGCTCGGTGAGGTCGAAAAGAGTGTTGACCACCTGGGAGTTCTTGCTGGTGGCCGGCTAGTCTACGAAGGCCCGCTGACTGGCTTTGCGGCTGCTGGTCAATCCCTCGAGCAGGCTTTCTTCACCGCAGTAGGTGTTGACCGATGAGCGCTCAACCGCACACTCGCACTCTTAACACGCGCGCTGTCCATACCCGCCACTACTTCCGTGCCGAGCTACTGCGGGCAAAGTGGTCGCTCACCATGTTTCTGCCCGTCATCATGGTGGCAATCGCTTTGGTCAGTATGGTCTTTTCTACAGGTGTTGACGCCACCCCCATGGCAAGCGCCCACATCTATTCGCTGATTCTGCTTCCTCCGCTAGCGACGATTACGGCCGTCATTGGCCAAAACCGTGAAGAAAAGCTCCGCCACGGCGGCCTAATCTGGCGCAATATTTCGAGCACTCGGGTGCTCCTTGCGCGCACCGCTACTGTCATTGCCTCCGCGGCCCTCGGTCACGCCTTGATGGCTGCGCTCCTTGCGAGAAGCATGACCAACGCATTGCAATTCACGCTCTTTAGCACGTTGTCATTCTTCGTGTTCTGGACATTCGGTCTTGCCCTATGGCACCTCATACCCCGCTCAGCTCTCTTCCTCGCCCCACTCACAGCCATCGCTTGGGCCATCGCAGGAACACTGGATGCCATGAGCCCAAACTGGCTACTTCGCCCGTGGACCTGGGCCATTCGTCCGACACTGCCCATCCACGGCGTGCAGGCCAATTCCATCACGGCTCCCGCAAACAGCGAGATCTGGAACATCGCCATCCTGCCACCAGCTCTGCTGCACTTGCTCCTCGGACTGGGCTTCTTTGCCATCGCATTGCTGGCACACGGAAAGACCCTCAGCTTGCCGACGGGCCGGGAGCGCAGCGCTTCGTCGTTAAGCCATGGCATGAGCGCGACCTTGCCCTGGCGCACCTGGTGGAGCCTCGCAGCGCTAATGCTTGCCGGCCTTTCAGTCGTGCGTGTGGTGTGGTCCCCGGATTATGCGCTGGGGCTACTGAGTTTCGTCTGCGTGCCGACGGCCGCAACCGTGGTCGCCATCATGACGTGGACCTCGCAAGCTGATGCCTGGCCAGCGCTGATGTATCGGCGGGCGCGACGGAGCATTACACTTCGCTTGTTTGCCTTGGATATGGCATTTCTCGCGCCAGTGCTCGTGATTGCGGTAATCATCAGTAGCGCAGGCGACGAGACCAATAGCCAGACCGGCACTAACCCCTGGCCGTATCAGGCAATCGTTGCACCTCTTGTGGCCGCAATGATTGTGGCAGTGACCGGCTTAATCGCGCGTCGAAGCGTGGCGGCTGCAATTTTTGGCTCGGTCGCGCTCGGCGGTTGGGCGGTGATGGTTGGCGGTGATGTCCTCAGTGCCTCACCACTGTGGTGGACCTCAGAATGGGGATGGACCTGGGTGGTCCGTGATTACCCCGAGCGGTGGCCGGTGATGGTTCTCGTGTCTGTCATTGTGATTGTGGCGTTCGTGGCCTGGGCGCGGGCAACGTCGCTGAAAGCCATCCGCGCCCGGAGCTGACAGCGGCGCTGAGAACCGCCACCTACTCCTCGATAGCCTCGCGTACCTCTTCGACGCTGAGGTTGGAGTCTTCGATTTCCTCGCGAGCTTCCTTCTTCCGACCACGGCGAACAAGGCGGAAGATGCGCTTACGACGAGAAGTCTCTTCACTGATGCGCTCACGACCGCGCAGCCAGGCAATGAGCATGACGGTAATGAGCAGCAACCCGATGTAGCCCAAGATCGGGTAGACCCAACCAATCAAGTTCTGGAAGCCCATAAAGCTCAAGGCGAAACCGAGCAGGACCAGAGCGACGTAGACAATCTTGAACTTCTCGGGGTGATTAGCGGTGACGCGGCGTCCCAGTGCGTAAAACATGCCAAGCGCCGTGTTGAAGATCATGCCGAGGATAACCACAGCCATGGCTTGCCCCAGCCACGGGTGCAGGCGGTTGATGACGGTGAGCATCGGCACGGCATCGGTAGCGACGGTACCAACGGTGTGGAACAGCGTGATGGTGGTAATCAGCAGCATTGCGGAGTACACCAAACCGCCAACGAAACCACCGGCTCCTGCCGCGCGAGGGTTGAACAGGCTACCGCCAATAACAATCGCCATGGAGACCGCAACCATCAGGTTAAAGCCGACATAGTTCACTGCGGCGACAACCCAGTTCGGCAGGGTCGTCGGTACTTCGGCAATGGCGGCAGCCTGCTCGGCGGCTGGGGTGGCATCGGTAAACACCAGAGTATAAATACTGGCCAGCAGGATAAAGCCGACGATGAACGGCGTGATGGAACCAATCACGGTGGTCACGCGGTCGACATCGAGGAAACCGGCTCCAATGGTCACCAGCACCATAATCACGGCACCAATCCACACGGGGATGCCCCACTGCTGCTCCATGTTGGCACCTGCACCGGCGAACATGACGAACCCGGTGGCGAAGAGCGTGATAATCACGCCGATGTCCAGTACGCGCGAAAAGATGGGATGCGATACGCGTCGGAAAACTTCGCCGTGCTCGGAGGCCTGGAAGTAGCTTCCCAGCTGCAGAATGATCATCGCCATCAGGCTCATGATTACCGCTGAGAGAACGGCACCCCAGACACCATTGATGCCAAAGGCGACGAAGTATTGCATGATTTCCTGACCTGTTGCAAAACCAGCGCCGACAACTACGCCGACGAAGGCAAATGCAACGCGCAGTACTTGCTTCACCACAAAGGTTCACTCCTATTCGACTATCGGATTGATATAACCACCTTACTTTTCTCAGTGAGTTTTCCTAATCGTGGCTAACCGTTCTAAGAAGTTTCGCCTTTAAATCCCGCAGGCCACGCCGGTCGAATGCACCGGGCAGTAGCCGTTCGGATTCTTAAACAGGTACTGCTGGTGTTCGTCCTCGGCTCGGTAGTACTCCCCTGCCGGAGTCTCCGACAGGGGCTTAATCTCCGTGGTGATGGGGCCCAGGCCAGCGTCGGCAAGCTTCGGTGCGTACGCATCGGCGATCTCCTGTGCCCGGCGCGCCTGCTCGGGCGTCGTCGTGTAGATCGCGGAACGGTATTGCGTGCCGACGTCATTGCCCTGACGGTAACCCTGCGTGGGGTCATGGGCCTCGAACGCCTTCGCGACCAGCTGATCAAAACTGATCTGCTCCGGGTCGTAGACGATCTCCACAATCTCGGTATGGTTGGTCCGGCCGGTGCAGGACTCGCGGTAGGTGGGATTCGGTGTCACGCCACCGGCGAACCCAACCGACGTGCTGAGCACACCCGGCGTTTCCCAAAACAGCTTTTCGGCACCCCAGTAGCAGCCAATACCGATGTAGACGACTTCCTGGCCGTCCTGCCACGGGCCGGTAATCGGCGTGCCGAGCACCGCATGCGGCTTCGGATTCTCCAATACCGGGTGCGAGCCGCCCTTGAGCGCCTCATCTTCCGGCACAAGCTCCGCTGACCTACCAAAAATCCAACCCATCTTCGACGCCTTTCTATCTACGACTTCCTATGGTCTGCGCAACGCGCCCAGGGCTCGGATTGTTCCGACCTCCTCACCAGAAACTACGGAGTAACACCGGCTATGGTTTGGGTTGTGCGTACGCTCAGCCTGCTTTCCGTCAATCCTCACAACCCGACCGCCATCCTGCACGACCTCCGCGCGGCGCTGGACGGCGAGGTCTCGCTGCTTCCCGTTCCGCTTCACGACGGCACGCGCGCCTCAATCTTGCGGAACTCGCAACGCGCAGGTGAGCCGATTGATGAATCCATCGCACTTGTTGTCGGCACCTCTGGTTCCACCGGCACACCGAAGGGTGCGCAGCTGACAGTGGATAACTTGGTCTCCTCTGCAACCGCTACACATCAGTGGCTCGGCGGTGAAGGACAGTGGCTACTGGCGATGCCGGCCTACCATATCGCTGGCCTGCAGGTTCTCATCCGTTCGCTGCTCGCGGGCACGGCCCCGGTCTGCGTGGATGTGACAGACGGTTTTGATGTAGCCGCATTCGCCGACGGCGCCGAGGCCCTCACAGGTGCCGGTGCCAGCGACCGCGCCTACACTTCGCTAGCTCCTATGCAGCTGGCCAAGGCCATGGAAGAACCCTTTGGTGCGGCCGCCTTGCGCCGTTTTGACGCCGTCCTCGTCGGCGGCGCGGCCTTGAACCCACAGGTCGCAGCACGCGCCAAAGAGCTCGGCATTAACGTCGTGACCACTTATGGTTCCTCCGAGACTGCCGGCGGCTGCGTCTATGACGGGCAGCCCATCGAGGGTGCACAGGTCGCCATCGAAAATGGGCGCGTTTGGCTGGGCGGACCGATGATTGCACACGGTTATCGCAACGCGCCCGGTCACGAGGCTTTCCATAAACCAGGTTGGTTCGCCACCTCCGATGCGGGCGAGATCCGCGATGGCCGACTCGTCATCACGGGACGATTGGACACCATCATCGACTCCGGCGGGCTGAAACTGCACCCCGAAGTCCTCGAGCGTGAACTGCTTGCCATCGACGGCGTTACGGGCGCATGCGTGGTCGGCGTTCCGCACCCACGGCTCGGTCACGCCATTGTCGCAGCGTATGAAGGCACCGCTGAGCTCGGCGATATCATGGACGGGCTCGGCGATGCCGAAGATGCCGGGCGAATCAATCACTGGATGATTCCCAAGGACCTACGACGCGTGGAGGCTCTGCCGCTGATTGGGCCGGGCAAGGTTGACCGGAAGAAGGTCGCGGCGCTCTTTTAGCTCACTCGGACCCGCATTAGTTCAAGGCATTTGGTGTCACGTCCTATTATTAATTCATGTCTGAAGCACCAAAGAGTCCTGCAACGGCGTCGTTAAGCGATTGGCTAGAAGGCGCGCGCCCCCATACCTGGGCGAATGCGTTTGCGCCGGTCATCGTCGGTGTCGGAGCGGCATCGACGCACGCGCCGATTATCTGGGGACGTGCGGTGCTCGCGCTGGTTGTCGCGTGGGCGCTGATTGTGGGCGTGAACTTCGCCAACGATTACTCCGATGGCATCCGCGGTACTGACGATGACCGCTCGGGCCCGCTACGCCTGACTGGTTCTGGGCTCGTGGAGCCGAAGGTCGTGAAGTACGCGGCGTTCGGTTCCTTTGGTGTCGCAGGTCTTGCCGGTGTGGCGCTGTCACTGATGAGCGCGTGGTGGCTGATTCTGGTCGGCGCGCTGTGCATCGCGGCTGCGTGGTTCTATACCGGCGGCAAGAATCCCTACGGTTATCGAGGGCTTGGCGAGGTATCGGTTTTCGTCTTCTTCGGTCTCGTCGCGGTGCTCGGCACGGAGTTCACGCAGACCGGCTCGCTGTCCTGGGTGGGCCTGGCATGCGCAATTGGTATCGGTTCGGTGTCTTCTGCCGTGAACCTGGCAAACAACCTGCGCGACATCCCCACCGACGCCGCCACCGGCAAGATCACCCTGGCGGTTCGCCTGGGCGACTTCCGCACCCGCATCGTCTGGCAGATCCTCTCCATCATGCCCGCCCTGGCCAGCATCTTTATCGCTTTCTGGCATCCGTGGGCGTTGGTGGGTCTGCTCATCGTGCCGCTGTGGGTGAAGGCCTCCGAGCCAATCCGCATGCATAGGAAGGGCAAGGCGCTCATCCCGGTCCTGGGCCTTACCGGCAAGATGATGCTCGTCTGGTCCGTCATCACGGCGCTGGCACTCGCTCTCAGCTAAGGGGTGCCGATGGACTTCCGTACACTGACTCACAAGGCGCTTGACGACGTCCAGGAGGCCGCAACCCGAGTTGGCGACACAGCAGCCAAGGCCCCGGCCTTCGTCCGCAGCACTGCTCTGCGTTTGACCAGCTCGGGGCGTCGGCGACTGGCGCTGGAGCACGGCGCGCTGCATTCGCAGACTCGTACACCGGGTCTGACTGATCTCACAGCCACCGGTGTGGTGCACATCAAAACCGCACCAGTCACCGCCGAGGTTGCGGCCAAAGATGATGAGCGGAAGGCCAGCGACAAGCCGGATGCTGTCACCACCGATATTCCGGTGCACTGGTATGAAGTTGAGCCTGAGAGTCCCCCTAGTGCTCCCGCCAACGACCCCGTGACCATCGTCTTTATCCACGGCTTCACCCTGGCTGGCGAGTCCTGGTACCGGCAGTTCAACGCACTGCGGAAGTCCCACCCGGAAGCGCGTCTGTTGACCATGGACCTGCGCGGCCACGGCCAGACCGGCGCGGTTCCGGCTTCACTCTGCACGGTCGAAGGTGCTGCGACCGATGCGTTGGCCGTGATTGCGGAACGTGCCGCGACCGGAAAACTCATCGTGGTTGGGCATTCGCTGGGTGGCTTGATTGCACTGCACATGGTGCGGGCTGCCGAGGAAAGCATTCGCCGTCGGATAGCGGGCGTGGTGTTGATTTCCACGTCCATCGACAAACTGGCCGCCCAGGGTGTGCCGCAGATTCTCGCCTCCCCGGTCGCGGATGCGGCGCGCAATGCGATTGAGTCCTCACCGAAGGAGATTCGTAAGTTCCGCGAGGCAATCGCGGCATTGATGGCGCCGTCGTTGGCGGTGGCGGTGTTCGCCCGGCGCACGGATTACGAGATCATCGAATTCCACGCAGCCATGATTAATGAGACTCCGCTGGAAACTTTCGTAGGCTATCTGGATGACCTGCAGGATCACGACGAGTTCGCGGCCGGACCTTACTTGGAGGGCTTACCGGGAGCGGTACTGGTGGGCACGAAGGACGATGTCACTCCCCGCGAACAAGCAGACCTGATTATGGAAAAGTGGCCGAACGCCGAACTGGTGGAAGTCGACGGTGCCGGCCACATGCTGCCGCTGGAAGCGCCGGACGCGGTGAACCGGGCAATCGAGCGGGTGCTGGAGAAGGCGCAGGAAAGCAGCTAGAGCCTAGTGCTGGTGCGCTAGTTTTCCTCGCGGTCCTTAATCTGCTGCGCAATGTATTCCTTGTGCGCGCGGCGGTTCTCCGACCACACGGCAACCGATTCATTGGCCTGGACGCGCAGCTTCGGGAACACAAACACCGACAGTGGCATCGCAATAATCAGCGCAAACACAGCCGTAATTGCGGCCGGAATCTGCACGTTAACGAGGTAGATAATTACGAGCAGAATGAAGAACAGGACCAGGAACAGCAGCAGACGAGCAAGGCCGTACCAGAACAGCCCCTTCATAGCATTGCCTCGACCAGCATTTTTGGCCGCCGGAGCTGCCGGAGCCGCTGGTGCCGAGGCCGGAGCTGAGGTCGGAGTCGAAGCCGACTCCACTTCAGCCTCAGAAGCCAACTTGTCCTGCTCTGCTGGATTGGTCATTAAACCCTCACCTCTACGTGTTACGCCTGTGCTGTGCCCGACGTTGTTCGTGTCCAACGTTCCTTTGTACCCTAACGAACGCTGTATGCCGTACCGCCTGCGTTGCGATACCCCTCGTGGGCACTACGGGACTCGTTGCGTATTCTAGTCGGTAAATCCAGGAGGTTAGCTATTACATGGGTCGGCTCATTCTGCTGCTGTTCATCATCCTTGTCGTAGTCATGCTGTGGAAGGCATTTGGCCCCGGCAGTCGCGGCAACGGCATGCGGCGTATTTCTGCTCCGCAACCGGAGCCCCGTCCGCTCGCTCCTGACGATGATCCGGAGTTCCTCTGGAAGCTCAAGAAGGCCGAATTCGATCGCCGCAAGCGTGAGCAGGAGCTACAGGAGCGGCGCGAACGCGAGCAGCGCGACAACCCCGACAACCCCGGCGAAACCGACTAAACGTCCTTGCCGCGCAGCAACAACTGCTGCAGATACTCGCCGTAGCCGCTGGCGCTGAGGGCGTCGGCACGCGCGCTGAGCGCTGCATCGTCAATGAATCCCATACGCCACGCCACCTCTTCCGGCGAGCCAATCTTTAGCCCCTGGCGCTGCTCAATCGTGCGCACGAAATCACCCGCGGCCATCAGGTTGTCCACCGTGCCCGTGTCCAGCCAGGCCGTTCCGCGCGGCAGCACCTCTACCTGCAATTTTCCGCGCTCCAAGTAGGCACGGTTCACATCCGTGATTTCCAATTCACCGCGTGACGACGGCCGCAGCGAGCGAGCTATCTCGACAACCTCGGCGTCATAAAAGTACAAACCCGGCACCGCGAAGTGGCTGCGCGGTTTCTTCGGCTTCTCCTGAATCGCCACGGCCTTGCCGTCTTGGTCGAAGTCCACGACTCCGTAGGCGGTCGGATCTGCGACCCAGTAGGCGAAGATTGCTCCGCCATCGACGTCATGGAAGCGACGCAGCTGCGTGCCCAGGCCGGCGCCGTAGAAGATGTTGTCACCGAGGATGAGCGCAACGGAGTCATCGCCGATGTGATCCGCGCCGATGATGAACGCTTCTGCGAGACCACGGGGCTCATCTTGGGTGGCAAAGGTGAGGTTGAGGCCCCACTGCGAGCCGTCGCCAAGCAAGCGCTCGAACTGCGGGGCATCATGTGGCGTGGTGATGACGAGGATGTCCCTGATTCCCGCGAGCATCAGCGTGCTCAGCGGGTAATAAATCATCGGCTTGTCATAGACCGGCACCAGCTGCTTGCTTATTCCCAAGGTGATTGGAAACAGCCGAGAGCCCGTGCCACCTGCGAGGATGATGCCCTTCATAGTGCTCGCGCCTTTCTGCCTTACTTCCCGGCCGCTTCGTTGGCAATCGCCCACTCGTCGCGAGCCATGTTTTCGAGGTCCTTGCAGTCAAACTCACTGGGGAGCTTATTGCCCTCGGCCTCGAACTGCTCGATCGTCGGGGCCTTCTGATCGCGCTCGGAGAGAATCATGTCCGCTTCGGTGAGACCACCCTTGGCCAGCAACGCAGCCAAGTCGATTCCCAGCGTCGGGTCCTGGATGCTAACAGCGCGTTCTGCCTCCGGGTTGTAACCGGTGGAAGTGAGGTAGGTGAGCACGGAGTCGTCGGCAAGCGAGACGAAACCATGACCGATGCCGTTGGGCAGATAGACCACTCGGCGCGTCGTGCTGTCGAGCTCGAAGACCTCAACCTTGCCGAATGTGTCGGAGCCGCGACGCAGGTCAACCGCAATGTCGAGGATGTGGCCTACGGGGCACGTAACCAGCTTCGCCTGGCCGGGGTGACCATCTGGCGCGGTGCTGACATCAGCGAAGTGGAGACCGCGGACAACGCCCGCCGCGGAGACACTCATGTTGGCCTGCTCTGGGAAGAACGGGTAGCCCGTGGCCTCGGCAAATGCGTCGAGGCGATACCACTCGTGGAAACTACCTCGGCTGTCGCCGTGGATGACCGGCTCGAAGGTGAAAACGCCATCGATAGAAGTGGGCTGGAATGTGCTCTTAGGGCTCATGGGTAACAAGTGTAGACGCGAGGAACGGGTTCGGGCTGGTGGTAGGTTGGGTGTGGGCTGGGTGTGGGCTGGGTAGTCGCCAAGACGAAATTAGCGTTTAACGGCATTCATGCGGGGGTTGTTGCCCTAGGGTCTCGATTTGTGTGTCCTTTTAAGTGAATCCACACTTCTTGACCTGGGAGTTTCTAATCTGAAGCCCACACAAATCGAGACCTTAGGGAAAATGGCCCGAATTTGAGGCTTATTTGTTAATCCTGAATACGAAAACAACGTTTAACGGCATTCACAAGGGGTGTTTTGACGCAGACTCGCATGTTTGGTGGGCTTCAGATTAGAAACTCCCAGGTCAGATTCACCCAAAAGCCCGAAAATGCCACCAAACATGCGAGTCTGGGTATTTTGGGCCTGTTTTGAGCCCTTTACCTGGTGCGCATGGGAACTATATTGCAGGCGTGGCTGAAGTGACGCATGGGGCGCACCAAGCAACCGGGGTGCACCAGGTAACCGGGGTGCACCAGGTAACCGGGGTGCTGGCTAGGCAGAGCCCAACCAACCCAACCAACCCAACCACCCCAACCAACCCAATCAGAACTACAACTCCTGCTCGCGCTCAGCGTAGCCAGCCTCAGCGGCATCGTAGGCCACGGCCCACCAGGACTCGTTGGCGCGATACCAGTCGATGGTCTCGGCGAGGCCTGCGGAAAAGTTGTGGTAGCGCGGCTGCCAACCGAGGGTTCGGATGGATGCAGGATCAATCGCATAACGACGGTCATGCCCCGGGCGGTCAGTGACATGAACGAAGTCCGACCGCGCATGACCAAAGCCCTCCAGGATGTCACCGACCACATCGAGGTTGGAACGCTCGCCATCGGCACCAATCAGGTAGGTCTCCCCCACCACTCCTGCATCCAGGATTGCCCAGACCGCATCATTGTGGTCATCGACGTGAATCCAGTCCCGAACATTCTCGCCGGTGCCGTACACGCGAGGGCTGCGCCCACGCAGCAAGCCACAGATCTGCCGAGGAATCAGCTTCTCCGGATGCTGCCGCGGCCCGTAGTTGTTCGAGCAGTTACTAATCGTCGCAGCCAACCCGAAGCTACGCACCCAGGCCCGGACAAAATGATCCGCTGAAGCCTTGGAGGCCGAGTAGGGGCTGGAGGGTTTGTACGCGGTGGCCGTCGTAAAGCGTGCTGGGTCGTCGAGAGCGAGATCGCCAAAAACTTCGTCTGTAGAGATGTGGTGGAGGCGAACATCGTGGGTGGCGCAGGCCTTCGCCAGATTCACGGTGCCCAGCACATTGGTGGTGACGAAGGGATCGGCATCCACCAGCGAGTTGTCGTTGTGGCTCTCTGCGGCGAAGTGGACGACGGCATCGAAGCGGGGAACGAGGCGATTGATCAGCTCTGCGTCACGAACATCGCCGCGAATAATCTCGCAGTCCGCGCCGTCCAAGCTCGCGGGGTTGGCGGCATAGGTGAAAGCGTCCAGCACCGTGACATTCGCATCCGGCCGTGTAGCCAGTGTACGGAGAACGAAGTTGGAACCAATAAAGCCGGCACCACCGGTGACGAGAACGCGCATGGAAGCGATTCTAGTTCACCCGGCGATGCCGGCTTCGTTCGTGTGTAATCGGCTTAGTTCAGGCCAGCGTAGGAGTGCAGGCCCGAAACCACCATATTGATGAAGAAGAGGTTGAACACCATGGTCGCAAAACCGAAGATGTTAATCCACGCAGCCTTGGTATTACGCCAACCCGAGGTCGCACGAGCGTGCAGGTACAGGGCGTAGATAATCCAGGTAATCAGAGCCGTGGTCTCCTTCGGATCCCAGCCCCAGAAGCGACCCCATGCGGACTCCGCCCAAATAGCACCCAGCACAATACCCAGACCGAACAGCGGGAAGGACCAAATAGCGGTGCGGTAAGCAATCGCATCCAGCTTCTGTGCATCCGGCAGTGGCGAGACCAGCTTGCCCAGGAAACCCTTTTCGCTGCCCTTGCGGTTGTACATCCTCAGCATGTAGAGAATGGATGCCACACCGGAAATCAGCGCAATACTGCAGCCGATAGAGATGATGGACACATGAATCGGAAACCAAATCGACTGCAGGGCCGGCACCACCGGAGCGGCCTCAGTGTAGAGCTTCCTACCGCCGTAGAACATCAGCGCCAGAATCGGTGCCAGCATCCACGGCCAGAACACGCGCATGGTCTCGCGGTGCAGGACACCGGCACCAACGACCATCGCAAACAGAATGGAGACCGAAATGTACTCGTAGAGGTTGCCCCACGGGAAACGCTGCACGGCCAGGCCACGCAGTAGCACCGATGCAAAGTGCACGGCTACACCGACGTAAATCAGCATTTCCGTCACAACGCCGAGCTTGTCCGTCAGCGCCTGATTCTTAGCCACGCTTGCCGACGCCTTCGTCTCCGACTCCACCGAGTTAGCGACACTAGCGGTGGGAGCTCCATCACCAGCACCGGCGGCTACCAGCTCGCGCTCCGCAACCTGGCTCTTAGCTTCAGCGGCCGCGATACGACGGCTGTAGTAGGCAATGGAAACAACAAAGGCCACAAGATAAAAGGCGAAGGCCGTGAAGTACGACCAGTCCGAAAACTGCGCCAGTGTCTTATTGACGAGCATGTACTTGACTCCAAAGTGTGGAATTAGCGGAATACTTCTTCAAACCCTAGTACTAAAGCGGGGCTAAGCAAAAGGGGGGCCAGACACGAGGGACGCAAAAAGTTGCGCGGAGGCGAAATTTTCGCCCCCTCGCGTTCACCCCTGCAGTGTGTGGATCGGCCTTAGCAGCTAGTTAGTTTTTGGCTCTCTTGCCTTCACTGTCCTCGTCATCACTACCGTTGTCCGCCGCATCAATGTCCACAGTGTCCTGGTCGGCAGTATCCTCGTCATCGCTGTCGCGTTCCAGGATGTCATCCACGATGTACTGGAATTCCTCGCCCCAACCGGCCTTGTCCGTGCGAGCCAGGCCACCGAACTCAACGCGAGTGCGGCCATCTTCCAGCGGGAACATGCGCACCCACACGCGCCGACGCTTAATACCCAGCGACATCACCATGCCCGCCAGTGCAGCCACAGTCGCCACCAGCACCCAGAACTGCGTGGGATCGTGCGAGATCTGCAAGTTGACAAATTCCTTCGCGCCGAGGAATTCAATCTTGGTGCCGTCGGCAAGCTCGGTGGATTCGCCCTGCTTGAGGTTGACGCGGGCTTCCTTGGCTAGCTGACCCGAGTGCATCAGGTCGCGGTCGAGGGAGAACAGGCCCTGCGAGCGACCAGTGTCCAGGCCCGCGTCGCCACGGTAGATATCGACAGCCACGGCCGGGTCTTGCATAGCCGGGTAAGAGGACTGCAGCAGAGCACCCTTTTCACCGGTGAACTCGGCCGTCGGGGCAAACAGGCCCTCGATGGCGATCTGGTTCTGGCGGCGCTCGAACAGGTCCGGGTACATGCCTGCCGGCGGATCGAAGCGCAGCGCGCCTGAAGACAGGAAGAAGGTCGGGTCATCCGGGCGGAACTGAACAATCGAGGTACGCGACTCGCCATTCGGCCAGGTCACCTTGAACGCAGGCGCAAAGCCGTGCCCCTGCAAGTACACACGGTCACCGGCGATGCGCAGAGGGTGGTTGACCTGCAGCGTGGTCTTCTCCCACTCATCGACCGGCTTACGCATATCCTCCTCTTCTGCGAATCGGATGTGCGAGGTAAACATCTTGGCCTGGCCGTTCGGCAGGTAATCGGCAGCAAAGTCCTCGACCTGAATACAGAACGGGTTCAGAGTCGTACCGTCGAAGGTGTTGCCCGAGCGCAGCGAGTCATAGTTCGCCGCAGCGGTGTTACAGAACGGAACGCCCACCGCGCTGTTGACGTTGTCATCAGAAATTTCGGTGCCGGTGTTGGTCAGCAAAATGACCTGGCCCTCGTAATAAATCATGCGGCCCAAGCCGACGATGATGATTAGCAGCGCAATGCCCAGGTGGAATACCAAGTTGCCGAGCTCACGCAGGTAACCCTTCTCCGCAGAAAAGGAACGTGCCCCAGCGCGGTCTTCCTCGGCCGGAGTTTCAGTCAACGCCCACTTGGCAAGTCGCTCACGCACCCGCTCAGAAACTTCGTCCGCGGAGGAGTCGACCACGGCCTCGTCGTGAAGCGGAAGACGCTCCAACCGTTTCGGCGCCCTGGCTGGCGGCGTTTTCATAGCCTTGTAGTGGTCGATGGTGCGCGGAATAATGCAGCCGACCAGGGAAATCAGCAGCAACGCCACGATGGCGACGAACCAGACGGACGAGAAGACATCGAAAAGCTGCAGCTTATCCATGATCTCGGCGGTCTTGCCGTTGGCGGCAAGATACTGGTCGACCTTGTCCTTATTCAGCGAGCGCTGTGGCAACAGGGCGCCCGGAACCGCTGCGAAAGCGAGGATGAACAGCAAAATCAGCGCTGTGCGCATGCTGGTCAACCAGTTCCAGACCTGCTGGAAGGGCTGTCGTACCTTATTCCAATTCACCGACATCGAAGAAATCTTTCATTAAATTGGCGTTACCGTATCAGTAATAAAAGCGGCCTGAACCCAGGCAACAAAAACATCCCACAGTCCTGTGACCAGGGCAATTCCCACCAGCACCAGCGCCACACCACCGATGATCTGAATGGTTCGCGAGTGCTTGCGCAGAAAATCCACTCCCCGCATCGCACGTGCCGACCCCAGCGCCACCAAAATGAACGGCAGCCCCAGCCCCAGGCAGTAGGCGATAATAAGTGCCACTCCCCTGGCCGCGGTCATGCCCTGCGTACCTGCGGACACCGAAATAATCGCAGTCAGCGTCGGTCCCAGACACGGCGTCCACCCCAGCGCGAACACTGCGCCGAGTAGTGGCGCTCCCAGCCACGTGGTCCAGCGCTTCGGCGCCATGCGGGTGTCCTTCTGCAGCGCTGGCACCATGCCCATGAAGGCGAGTCCCATCACGATGGTCACCACGCCACCGACAATCGTCAGCGTGCGCGCCTGCAAACGCAATGTGGACACGAGCCCGAAAATCGAGGCCGACCCCAGCACGAAAATGACAGTAAAGCCCAACACGAACAACAACGCAGCCAGGCCGACGCGGGCAGTCGAGGAACGCTTGCCACGGCCTCCATCGCTGTCACGCTTATCGACGGCGGTTGCGTCCGCAGTGCCCGTCGTCAAGCCCTGGCCCTGCGCCCCCGATGCTCCGGAAATACCGGTGAGATATGAGACATAGCCGGGCACGAGCGGAATGACGCACGGGCTGGCGAAGGAGACCAGACCGGCCAGCGCAGCGGCGAGTAACCCCAACACAATGGGACCACCGGTGGCGGCGTCGGCGAACTGCTGGCCGATGCCATCGGCAAGATAGGTCGTGTCCATGGCAAGAGTTCCCATGCTGGGGCCTAGCCCTCCGCCTTCACTTCATTGACGGCCTTCATCAGCATGGTGTGGTCGACCTCGCGGAGGAAAACCTTGGCCGGGCGGTGCTGCTTGTCCAGAATGATGGTCGTCGGAATCACCGATGCCGGGATACCGCCGAGCGCGGCGGCGTTGACGAATGCCGGGTCATAGATGGACGGGTAAGTAATACCGTTGTCTTTCACAAAGTCGACGGGGGCTTGGCGGACGTTGTCGCGGACGTTGATGCCGAGGACAGTGCCGATGCCTTCCTCTTCCATCTGTTCCTGGACGTACTGCAGGTCATCGGATTCAGAGCGACACGGTGCACACCACTGCCCCCAGGCGTTTAGAACCACAATCTGGTCCTTGAAGTCATCGAGGGAGATCTTCTTGTCGTCGTCTTCCAGAGAAGGACCGAAGACGTTGCCGACCGGCTTGCGTTCCTCCGGTGCGTAATCAATGATCTGCTGACCGCCTGGAGAAACGAACTCGAACTGACCGCCGACGGCAACGGCGTCGTGTCCCACTGACTCTCCGGGGTTACATGCCGCGAGCGACAGAGACAAAGTTGCTGCCGCTAGCGTTGCTGCAATTCGGGACGATGAGACCTTGGCCACCTGGGGTGCCACCTTCCGGGGGTCAGTGAAACTTCAACAAAACTATTTATTCACCTTACAGGTGACCGGCCGGCTCACTGTAGCGCACGTCGACAATGGTGTCGCCGACGAAGATTAACGAGGTCACGCTGGCCAGGTCACACTGTCTGGTTGCCGGGTTGTGAGCCAGCTTCAAGTACCGCGCACGACGCTGAGCGGCGATGATGCACAGCTGGTGGGTCACCAGAACTGCTTCTGCGCCCTCGGCGTACTCACGGGCGCACTCGATGACGCGGAACATTCGATCAGCAATCTCCTCGTAGGGCTCTCCCCAACTCGGCACACTCGGACGACGCAGCCGTGGCCAGTACTTCGGATTCCACAGTGCAGAGTCAATGCCCTTGATGTGCAAGCCCTCAAAGGTGTTTCCGGCCTCCAGGAGATCTTCATCCAGGATTGGTTTCGTACCAATTACCTCGGTGAATGGCTTAGAGGTCTCCTGCGTGCGCTTCAGCGGAGAGCAGGCGAAGTAGCGGATGTCGTGGCCTTCGAAGGACGAGGCCGTGGCCGCTGCCTGGCGCTGACCACGCTCTGACAGGTGCCAGCCAGGCAGACGACCGTAGAGAATCTTATCCGGGTTATAAACCTCGCCGTGTCGGACGAGATGCACAACCGTGGTCTTGGCGTGCTTCGTTACGCGCTTGGCTGCCTGGGCTTCTGGCTGAGTCGGCTGCGTTTCCTGCTGCGCGGCCTCCTGCGCGGCCTCCTGCGCTGCCTGCGAGTTGGACTTGTTCGCCACGTGTCACCTACTCCGGCTTGGCGGCTGCCGCCGCCTCGGCCGCACGGGCTGCTGCACGCTCGATGATCTCGAAGTCAGCATCGGTCAGCGCAGCGGAGACGAACCAGGTCTCGTAGCAGGAAGCCGGCGGGTAGACGCCGTTGGCCAACAAGGTGTGGAAGAAGGCCGGGTAACGGAAGGTATCCGCTGCCTGCATCTCCTCGAAGTTGTGGCCCTCGCCCTCGGCGAAGCGCGGCGAGAGCATCGTGCCCGCACGCTGAATGTGGTGGGCAACGCCCTGCTTGGTCAGTGCATCGGAGAGAATCGTGGCCAGGCGATCTGCGTTGGCCGCCACGGTGTCGTAGACATCCTTCGTAGCGTTTTCCAGGTTGGCCAGGCCAGCTGCCATAGCGACCGGGTTACCGGAGAGCGTACCGGCCTGATACACCGGGCCGTTCGGAGCCAGATACTCCATGACGTCGCGGCGACCACCGAAAGCAGCAGCCGGGAGACCACCGGAGACAACCTTGCCGAAGGTGGTCAGGTCACCGGCCACACCATCAATTCCGTACCAGCCGTTGTAGGAAGTACGGAAGCCGGTCATGACCTCGTCGAGGATCAGCAGAGCGCCGTCGGCGTGGCAGACTTCCTTCAGCTTCGCATTGAAATTGTCCTGCGGTGCAACGGTACCCATGTTGCCCGCTGCCGCCTCGGTGATAACACAGGCAATCTCGCCCGGGTTCTCAGCGAATGCGGCCTTGACGGCCTCGATGTCGTTGTAGGGAACGACAATGGTGTCTGCAGCCGATGCACCGGTGACACCCGGCGAGTCCGGCAGACCAAAAGTAGCGACACCCGAACCGGCCGATGCCAGCAGCGCGTCCACGTGGCCGTGGTAGCAGCCGGCGAACTTGATGATTTTGGAACGGCCAGTGAAGCCGCGAGCCAGGCGAACTGCGGACATGGTGGCCTCCGTGCCGGAGTTGACCAGACGCACCTCTTCTACCGACGTGCGCTCGACGATGTGGCGAGCCAGGTCGGTCTCAGCCGTTGTCGGAGCGCCGAAAGACAGCCCGCGGGTGGCGGCACTCTGAACTGCCTCCACCACTGCCGGGTGCGCGTGGCCCAGAATCATCGGGCCCCACGAGCAGACCAGGTCTACGTATTCATTGCCATCAACATCCACCAGACGGGAACCCTTGGCGTGGTCAATGAAACGTGGGGTGCCACCGACGGAGCCGAAGGCGCGGACCGGCGAGTTCACACCACCCGGCGTCACCGCCTGAGCCTGTGCAAAGAACTCTGCCGAACGGTCGGTGAGCTCGACGTTTTCAGGGACATGAGGAGCATTGATGTCTTGAGTCACGGTGACCATCGTAGACGGCCACCCAGATCGAGGGCTACCCCTGCCCTACCAACGGCCCAGCTTCACTCTGAACAAATGCTTCCGACGAGACGACACTCGGCGGGAACGCCAGTCAATCCACAAGCTGGAGAAAATCATCAAAAGCGATGCCAACAGCGGGTGAATCAGGCCAGTCATCCCCAGCAGGATGACCGCAACGTTGTAGAACCACGCAAAGTAGATATTGGAGTCCATCATTCGCGCCACAGCGCGAGCGATTTCAATGGCCTCCGGAATCGACAACACGTTGTTGCGCAGTGCCACAACATCTGCGTAATCGACATCAAGGTCCTGCTTACCTTCGGTGTTGTCCATCAACACACCCACATCAGCGGCACGCAGACAGTCTCGGACATCCTTGTCACCAACCATCACGACTGTCTCGCCGTCACTGTGAACTGAACGCACCGCAATGGCCTTGCGGGGAGCAATAATGCCCGCGAATACGCGCGAGATATTCAGTCGATCCGCAAAACGACGAGCTACTGGGTACGGATCTCGCGTGATCATCATGGTGTCCACGCCCATGTCCTCCAGCTGGTCAATGCTCTCAACCGCATCGGGCTTGATGTCCTCACCAATGGTGATGACACCACGGACCTTGCCACGCCACGACACCACCATCGGAGTACCGCCACTGAGCGCAGCCACGGCCATTTTCTCGCTGAGTGCCGTGAGATCACGCGGACGCCAAACACGCGCTTCGACAAAGCGCATCTCCAGGTTGTCGTCGGAGTCCTTCACCGGAATTTCAACCTGGCCCACGAACGCACCGTCATCGGCAATAGCGACATGCACCGTCTCAATCCAGTGCGGCACCTCGCCACCACCGGAGCCCGCATCGCGGGACACACGACACGCGCGCACGATGGCCGCCGATGCCGGGTGGTTGCTCTCCATCATCAGAGCGCCCGCCACTCGCAGAACCAGGTCCGGGTTTTCATTGCGCTCAGCGGCGACATCGAGCACATGAGTGTCGCCCTCTGTCAGCGTTCCAACGCGGTTAAAAATCACCACATCAGCGGTAGCCAACTTGCGGAAAGTCTCGTTGCCACGAATCAAAATTCCGTTATTAGCACCGGCCAGAATGCCGATGCGCTGCACGGTCGACGTTGACATTGCCAACGCCACCGGTGCGATGCCGGAGAGCATAGCCAGCGCCACCGCGAGAGCACCGCTCATTGTGCCCGTCGCCAGCCACCAACCGCAAAATGCCACGCCTGCCAACGACAGCGCCCACGGCACCAGCTCTGATGCCGAGCGCACTGCGGTCTGGTGCATCACCGTTTCTTCTCGAACCGCCTGACGCAGCCAGCGCGCCATCGATGATGCCCGGGTCTTAGAACCGGTGCGCTCCACGCGCACCTTGAGCTCCGAATCCAGGTTGATTGCGCCGGCCCAAACTTTGGAGTTGACCTTGACCTTCTGTGGCTCAACGCCGATACCGAGTAGCTGCGCATCCATCGTGGACGCACCACCGATGACCGAACCATCGACCGGAATCACCGAGTTTGGTGGAACCACGATGTCATCGCCGATATTGAGCTCCGCGACCGTCACTTCCACCTGTTTTGGCTCTGCGGACTTGGCGCTCTTGCGCACCACCGTCACGTTTCGCTCAGCTGGAATCCGCAGGTTGCGCATGATCTGTCCAGTGCGCACCTTGTTGTAGCGCGTAAACATGCGGCCTGTTAGCAGCAGTACGGTCAGGCCGCAGGCAACGTCGAAGAACACTTCCGCCGAGGCACTCTCTCGATAATTGAAGGCAAACCACGTGGGCGCAGTGGTATATCCAATCTGCCCCGCGGGCCCAATAACCAGCTGCACCAGCGACCATAGCCACGCCAACAGAATTGCAATGGAGCTTGCCCCGTCCAGCGCCGACATTCGCCGACGCAGGGACGCCGCCATCGCACGGTGGAAAGGCCAGCCGCCCCACCACACCACGATTGTGGTCAGCACAATGCACATCCACTGCCAGCCCGGGAACTGCCAATTGACGTTCAACGACGTCGCCAGCACCGGAATCGACAGGATCAGGCTTCCCCAAAAACGCTGCTTGGTCACCAGTTCACGGGCCGTGAACAGGACTTCTGCGCCGCCTCCGCTTTGGCGCAGGGCCGCTTCACGACGGCGAATGCGCTCTTCCTCAATCTGCTGTGCAGCAGCCGGAACAGCGGGACGGCGGTGTTGCGTCATATCCAACCGAGTTGCGCGACGACGAAGCGTGCTGCGCGTGAGATACGACTCCACTCCAATTTCACGGAGAGCTTCGATGAACCGATTGGGATCAGTATCATCGGGCGCGGTAATCCACGCGCGACCGGGCTTGTACACAACAGAGGCCGTTACTCCTGGAAAGGACTCCAGAACGCGCTCAGCCCGCTCGGCACTTTCGGCATCCTCCATGTTTTCCAGGATGAGTGCGAAAGCTGTGTTGGATTGACCTCTGCGGTGTGCAAGCCGCTGATGAGCGCTTTCTTCCTCGATGTCCTGACGGCTGCGTGGCAATGCCTTACGAGCTGCAACTTTGGCATCCACAATCGCTTGTTCAACGCGATTGTCCAGAGAGAAGTCAAACTCACCGGTGTTACTCATGGCCTTTAAAAACTTTCCGTCTAATCCTGCGGCTGGTCGGCGCGTATGAGCGCTAATTCACGATAGAGCAACAGCAGTCCACACACCATTACCAAGCTGGGCACAATAACCCACACGGTCAGCGTGCCCGCCATAATGGCAAAGGACATGGCGAGAGCCGTGATAATCACCATAATGAGCAGGCAGTTTCGGGAGAGTTTGAACTCGGTGGCCGTCGGCAAGCAGCCACTGCCGATAAGCGAGCAGACCAGCGACACGCTCGCGACGATGTAGATGTCGCGGCTGACAGCGGCGGGAGCCTGCGAGTAATCGCCGGTGACCAGTATCAAGCTCAGGACAATCTGGCCGATGAGGGCTACGAAGAGTACCCACTGCCAGGGGCGACTCGGAAGGGACATCATTTCTTAGACTCCTCGGGCTGCTTGGCCTGTGGCTCATTCAGCCGCTGCTTCGAATCGGTGTCCTGCTTCGAAGACTTCGGCAGATGCGAACCGGAACCCTGCGCGTGCGGCGTCCACGGCTTCGATGGCCGCTGCTGGTCGAAGTAGTGCTTGGACTCCTGCGACGCTGCCAACACCAGACCAGCTACTGCGGCGGTAGCCGAGGCGATTCGCACGATTCCGCTGACGAGCACGAGGGACGCCGGCACTCCCGATTCGGAAGCCGTAGATGAAAAGAAGGACATGAGCGCTGATATGGCCAGGTAAATCGAGCCGATGACCAGCACTGTGCGGGCGCCCTCACTGCCCTTGCGCATCCGCTCGATGATGGCGAAGAACGCAATGCAGATGCCCACTGCGAAGAGGAAAGCGATGACGATAGTCGCCTTCATGGCAGCATCAATCTGGCCCTCGGTGAAGCCGGGGAAATTTTCCTTGGCGGTTTCAGGGCTCATCAACATTTCCGGATGCAGCCAGTAGGTCACCGTCGCCACTGCGGCGAGGAGTAACTGCAACACGGCAGTGACCCGCCACGCCTGCCTAGCACCCTCCACCTGCTCGGGAATTGCGGGCTTCTTCTCTTCTTTAGTCATCCGTCCACTTCTCAATAGTGATTACTGCACTTTCAACCCAGCGGATTAGAACTGGGCACGCAGCTTCTTCGCCAAGTCCACTGCGGCGTAGGTCAAAATCTGCTCCGCACCGGCACGGCGAATGCTCAGTACTGCCTCCATCATCGCAGCATCCAGGTCAATCCACCCGTTGGCAGCAGCGGCGTGAATCATCGCGTACTCACCAGAGACCTGGTAAGCGGCGACCGGCACCGGCGAGATGTCTGCGACCTCGCGCAGGATGTCCAGGTAGCTCATGGCCGGCTTGACCATCACCATGTCCGCGCCTTCGTCAACGTCGAGCTGCACCTCAAGCAGGGATTCACGGCGGTTAGCTGGATCCTGCTGGTACGTGCGGCGATCGCCCTTGAGCGAGCTGCCCACGGCTTCACGGAACGGGCCGTAGAAGGCAGAGGCGTACTTTGCCGAGTAAGCCATGATGGAAACATCCTCATGACCTGCGGCATCCAGGCCCTCACGAATTGCGGCAATCTGCCCGTCCATCATGCCCGACGGCGAAACAATGTGGGCACCGGCATCGGCCTGTGCAACCGCCATCTTGATGTAGTTGATCAGCGTGCGGTCATTCTCAACGACCGTGTTGCCGAAGCGGTCCGTGCCCAACACACCACAGTGACCGTGATTGGTGAACTCGTCCAGGCAAGTGTCAGCCATGATCAGAATGTCGTCGCCGAACTCACCTCGGAGACGGCGCAGAGCGCGGTTGAGAATGCCCTCCGGATTCCAGGACTCAGAGCCCTCACCGTCCTTATCCTCATCCAGCGGGACACCGAAGAGGTCCACCGCCGAGATGCCCGCCTCAACAGCCTCGCGCACGGCCTCCACCAGGGAGTCCTCGGTGTGCTGCACTACTCCGGGCAGGGAGCTGATTGGCTTCGGCTCATCAATCCCATCCGCCACGAACATTGGCAGAATGAGGTTCTTCGGAGTCAGCGTTGTCTCCGCCGTCATCGCACGCATCACCGGGTTGGTGCGCAGCCTGCGTGGGCGACGAATCGGGATGGGAAATCCAAACTGGTCGAGGTCGATATTGCGGGATGATTCAGAAGCTCCAGATGTAGTCATAAAGACAACCTTAATCAAAACCCGAACTCGCCCCGATTAGCCCCACTAAGAACGTGGGGCACGCTTTACGACGGCCCCCTCCCCGGCAGCCTCCATGCCTCTTTAAGCCCCTACGCCGCTTAAGACTTGGCTTTGCGCGAACGACGGCGCTTCTTGCGCGGTGGCGGCAGCTGCCCTGCAGCTCGCAGCTGTGCAACATGTTCTGCCAGCGCATCGACCAGCTCGGGGATGCTGGCGCGCTCCGGCACAACATCAACACGCAGGCCGTATTCGCGGGCAGTGGCTGCAGCCATCGGCCCGATGCAGGCAATGATGGTACGAGCATGCGGCTTGCCGGCAATGCCGACCAGATTCTTCACCGTTGAGCCTGAGGTAAAGCAAACGGCGTCGAAACCACCGGACTTAATCATGTCGCGAATATCCGCACTCGGTGGCGCTGCCCGCACGGTACGGTAAGCGACCACATCATCAACTTCCCAGCCCAGGTCAATCAGACCGTCGACAAGCACATCCGTGCCGATGTCGGCGCGCGGCAGCAGCACGCGGTTAACCGGATCGAGGTCTTCGATGTACTCCGGGAACACGTCGACGATGCCCGCGGCGTTCTGGCGGGTGTCATCCGGGAGCAGCTCCGGGGTAATGCCGAGATCGCGGATAGCAGCGGCGGTGCGATGACCAACAGCTGCGATGCGAACACCCGCGAAGGAGCGTGCATCCAAGCCGAATTCCTGGAGCTTCTCCCACACTGCATTGACCGCATTGACGGAGGTGAAGACGACCCACTGGTAGCGGCCGTCGACAAGCCCCTTGATGGCGCGCTCCATCTGCGCCGGGCTGCGCGGCGGCTCAATCGAGATGGTCGGCACCTCAATCGGGATGGCACCGTGGCCGACGAGACGGGCGCTCATCGGGCCCGCCTGCGCCTTTGCGCGTGGGACCAGCACCTTCCAGCCGTAGAGGGCGCGGTTTTCCCACCACGAGTACTTCGAACGATTGTCCACGCCCTTGCCAAGCGTGACCACCAGCGGGCCGGTCAGGTCACCCGAGAGCTGTGCCAGCGTTCCCAGCGTGACATCGTAGGTGCGCTGCAGGCGAGTCGTACCATTGACAGTCACCGACACCGGCAACGCCGACGGCAGGCCACGTTCACTGAGTTCAGAGGCAATTGCGGACAGGTCGTCCTGCACGGCCTGCAACACCAACGGCTGCGGGGCCTGCGCCAACTCGTCCCAGTCCACGTCGGCACGACCGAGATCGGTTTCCGTGTACGTCGAGCCCAACGCAATGCCAGCGAATGCCGGAACAGTGGAGGGCACGGACATGCCAGGGACAATCTGGAACTCCACCTCGGCGTGTGAGACCTCGTTAATCTCGGCCAGGAGCGAATCGTTGGTCAGCGGATTGCCCGCGACCAGGCGCACCACGTCATTGCCTTTGGCTGCTTCTTCGACAAGCAGGTCGGCCATCTTCTTGGGATCGTCGATAGGCGTGCGCAAATCTGCGGCGGTCGGCGGCGCCGGGCGCGGCGGCTTACGACGAGATCCCTTGGCCTTAGCTGCGGCGCACATGCGCTCGTAGGCTTCCTCAGCTTCCTTCAGAAGCTCTGGAGGCACAGGCACATCGGTTGCGATGAGTTCTCGAACCCCCGGCATGACATCGGCGTCGACGTAGGCGATAGCGGTGTCTGCGAGAATCTCACGGGCGCGAAGCGTCAGCAGGTCGGGATTTCCAGGACCAGCGCCGACGAACAGGATGCGTCCCGTTGCTGAGGGGAGGGAGGTGTTCATCGTTGCGGAGTGATTTCTTTTCTATTGGTTGTTCACTTTTCGTGCCGATGAGTCACTAAGGAAGAAAGCGGACATGCGACAGCGCATGTGAGTGACAGACAGTCCCCTGAATTCTCACATGCGAGCGCACGAAGGGAACCCTTATCCCAACGGCATGCATACAGGCCTATTAGCATAAAGGGTTTGAGCCAAATTAACTAACCGGCTACTTTTGAGATTCCCGCAGGGTATCGCCCATTACCTCGTGAGCACCCCGTTCGAGCAGGGCCGCTGCAACCTTCCGACCAAGCTCATCGGCCTTATCCACGGTCGCAGTAGCGGTCTCCAGCAACTGGCGCGAACCGTCCAGAGCGAACACCCCCGCCTGCAGGGTGAGTTCACCGCTGTCGCTCACTGTTGCGTAAGCCGCGACTGGAGCAGTGCAGCCCGCTTCCAGCTCATTGAGTACCGCACGCTCAGCGACAGCGCGAGCATGAGACACCGGGTGGTCAATCTTGCGCAGGATATCCACAATTTCGCGGTCAGCAGTGCGGCACTCCAGTGCCAGCGCGCCCTGGGCCGGGGCTGGCATGAGGACGTCCACATCCAGCGACTCCGCAATCTCTCCGAGGCGCCCCGTGCGCTCCAGTCCGGCGCGGGCCAGAATGACAGCGTCCACGTCCTCATTGACGCGCCCCATACGGGTTTCGATGTTTCCGCGCAGCGGCACCAGTTCCAGGTCGGAGCGCAGCGCGCGCAGCTGCGAGACACGACGCGGCGCGGAGGTGCCCACACGAGCGCCCTCCGGCAGGTCCATCAGTGGCGTGGCATCGCGGGAAATCAGTGCCTCGCGCGGATCGACGCGCTCGGGCACCGCTGCGACCATCATGTCATCTTCCGGCAACGTCGGCAGATCCTTGAACGAGTGCACGATAATGTCGCACACGTCCTCACGCAGTGCGTGGCGCAGCGCCTGAGTGAAGACACCGATGCCAATCTTTTCCACCGGGTCGTGGCGATTGTGGTCGCCGGCGGTCTTCACAATCACCAGCTCTGCAGGCTGCCCCAGCTCAATCAGTGCATCACGGACGTGTCCGGCCTGTGTCGTGGCCAGTTCCGAGCCCCTGGTACCGATACGAATAGTCGCTGGGTCAGGCATATTTTCCTCCGAGTGTTAATTTTTGGTGGCTTTAGCAGCACCCTCAATAGTGGCACTACTGTCAAGACCATACTGCTCAAAGCCCTGCATTCGCCCAATTCGGCCCTCTACCATGAGGTCTGCAGGGATATCGGTGTCAGCATACAGGCCTGTGGGGGTCGACAGCGGCAGGTCGAAGAGCTTCTGCAGTGCAAGCGCGTAGTTTCCGCCGTCCTGCTGACTGGAAAGCTTCTTAACCTGCACCGTTGGTGCGTGCAGGAGCTTATCGACGACACGGCGAACCGTAGACTCGACTTCGCGACGTTCCTTTTGGGTAAGGCCCGGCGTCTTCGTTTCCAGGCGGGCGAGTTCTGCTGCGGCCACCTCCGCTGCACGTTCACGCAGAGCGCGAACAGTCGGAGCAACCTCGTTGGCACGCTGCGCGGTGAGGTAGGACTCCAGCTCTTCGGCCACAATATCGCGCGCTGCAGCCTCATCATCGCGGCCCGGAACCTCCGTGCGGGTCATCTGCAGCAGTTCGATGTTGAACAGGGCAATGCCCTCCAGCCCGGAGACATCCTCCGCGACGTCGCGAGGCATGGACAGGTCGACGATAGCGAGCGGGCCGTGGTCGATGACATCGGTAGCTGAGACCACTGGAGCCATGGCTCCGGTGGCGCTGACGAGAATGTCCACGTCGTCGAGAACGTCGGCGAAATCATCAAGGGCAATCGCGGTGGCGGGGATGCCCGCTTCGATGGAGTGGTTGGCCAGGTTCTGCGCCCGGTCAACAGTGCGGTTGGCAATGATCAGACGGTCAATACCGCAGCGTCCCAAGTAGCTGGCAGCCAGCGAGCTCATCGCACCGGCGCCGAGGATAAGAGCCGAACGGCCCGCCAGAATGTCTGTACCCTCGGCGACATCGACGCCGGAGTTAAATCCTGGGTGGAGCGCGGCAATCGCCTCGTCGATAGCCACGGAGACCATCGACGCGCCGGCGTTATCAATCTGAGTTTCACTGTGGACGCGTTTGCCTGTGTGCAGTGCCTTTTGTGCAAGGTCATGCAGCAGGCGACCGACGGTGCCAGCCTCGTCCGCCTCCTGGTATGCATTGCGAATCTGGCCGATAATCTGCTGTTCTCCCAGCACCATCGAGTCCAGTCCCGCGCACACCGAAAATGCGTGCTCCACTGCGGCCTGCGCATAGCGAACATAGAGATGCGGTGTCAGTTCATCGAGATCGAGCCCGGTACGACTGACAATTTCGCGAACCACAGCCGATAACCCCGAGTGGAAGCCGTCGGCCACCACGTAGTACTCAACGCGGTTACAGGTCGACAGCAGCATCGCCTCGCTAATCGCTTCATCCGCGACCAGAAGAGACAAAATAGCCTCTCGCTCAGCTTCTCCGACAGAGACCTTCTCAAGCAGGGTCACCGGTGCAGACCGGTACGACATTCCGACGAGAAGTACACTCACCGCTCAATCACCGCTCTATTGCTCCTTCACAGGCCCCGTCACGGGCTTTTCACACAGCTATGACTGTCAACGCTAGACAATTCTGGCATCTCACCACAACAAAGGCATACTTAACTTCGCCTCTACCTCGCTGTTCGCAGCACTCCACGCCCTCATTACCGCTATCCACATTCTGCCATGCCGCCGCAGCTCCCTGCAGTTCGAGGATTACTGACGTGCGCGCTTATTCAGCCTCCACGATCGCCTCGATGAGCTCATCGTCATCAATCTCCCAGCAGGCGATCTCCTCATCATTGACCAAAATCACCGGCACGCGATCGCCGAATTCCATCGCCAAATCTGGGTCCGTATCGACGTCTTCCACCTGGAACTGCGCATTTCGCTCCCGCACCAACGACTCGATCTGCGCAATCACTCGCGCGCACGAGCCGCACGTCTTCCTACTCATCACCGTCACAGTCACCATAACGGCCAGTCTAAAGGGCAACGGTCTCGCTTTACGACGGCCCCTCCCCACCCATCCCCGACACATGCAGCTCTTCCTATCTGCACCTTGACACTCAGCGCGCGGACTCACCTAAAGAGCGGATACTATTTCAACAAGAGCTGCCGATTACGGATGTCGGTTGCCATGCGTAGTGAAAGAGATTTTCGTGCCGTGAGTGAGTTCAGTGCCGACGACCGCTCCCCCTTCCCTATCGATATTCTGGGCGACCTTGCATCCTCGCAAGGTAACGTCCGCAATTTTCTCGAGCAGGTAGCGCTCGCTCCGCTCAACGACGAAGCGCAGGAGGAAGCCGGCGCTGCAGCTGCCGCCAACGCGTTGGAAGCTCTCGGCGAGGTTTATGACGTCGGTGGCGAAGAGCTAGCTACGGGTTTTCGCAGTGTCGCCGGTGCTGAAGATGCCGCAGGCGGTGCACGGGTGCTCTCTCAGCCCATTCCAGGTGTCGAGCGAGATCAAGGCGCGGCAGCTTTCTTCGACGTAGACAACACACTTGTCCAGGGCGCGTCAATCTTCCTATTCGCCATGGGGCTGGTCGAGCGCGGTTTCATTAAGAAGGGTGACTTGGCCGGCATGCTGTGGAAGCAGCTGAAGTTCCGCATCTCTGGTGCCGAGAACGCCGCCGATGTGGCCAAGGCCCGCGAGCAGGCACTGGAGTTCTTCGCTGGCCACGACGTGAATGAGATGGTCAAACTCGGCGAAGAAATCTTTGAAGAAAAGATTAGTGACCGCGTCTACCAGGGCACCCGCGATCTCGCGGAGCTACACATCCAGGCCGGCCAGGAGGTTTGGTTGGTCACGGCAACCCCGGTGCAGCTAGCTCAGGTGATTGCCAAACACATAGGGTTGACCGGCGCGCTCGGCACTGTCGCCGAGGTCAAAGATGGCAAGTTCACCGGTCGCCTGGTCGGCGATATTCTCCACGGCCCAGGTAAAAAGCACGCGGTAGCAGCTCTGGCGGCATCGTCTGGGTTGGACATGTCACGCTGCACGGCATACTCGGATTCCGCCAACGACATTCCCATGCTGTCCATGGTGGGCACTGCCGTGGCCATCAATCCAGACCGCAAACTGCGCCACTACGCCCAGAAGATGGGCTGGACCGTCTACGACTACCGCCACTTCCGCTCAGCAACTTTCGCCACGATGCGCTGGCTCTCTATCGGAGCTCTGCTGGCGGGAATTGTCGGGGGCGCGGGGGTCGTCGGCAAGCGACTGCGGGACGCGTACAGGCAGAGCTAAGCGCTGCTAGGAGTACTCGAGAGTAGTGACCGCGTTTATGACAAAAATGGCTCGAAAAATGGCCTGAAAGTGCTATAAACTCGCACAGTTTCACATTTGCAGCCCGTAATCGGCAGCCCCCCCCTACCAACGGCGAAACCCGCCCCATCTCAACGAGACCGGGCGGGATTTGCTTTTAAGACGTGTACGCGACGCAGCACGCGCTCCTGCTTTAGCTGCAGGAAGCTGGCTTACTTGCCGAGCTTACGACGCTGCACGCGGGTACGGCGAAGCATCTTGCGGTGCTTCTTCTTCGACATGCGCTTGCGACGCTTCTTAATGACGGAACCCATCGGCTCGACCTCGCTATTCGTTGACTGAAATTTCTTTTCTCGCACAATGGCGGCGCCCACAATGCGGCGATACAACCACCGAGGCGTCACGCCCTCTTTTTCCTTCCACCTTCACGGCTTGATAATTCATCACCTGAAGACGATAGGAAACGGGGGCGCAGTACGACACCATGTACTAATCGGATTAATCATAGCGGGGACATATGCGTTCAGGTCAAACAGCCCCGCTTAAAGGCAGAAAATTTAACCCGCGTTGTAGAAGGAGGAGTCCAGGTATTCCTTGACTGCGGACTCATGGACACGGAACGAACGACCTACGCGCACTGCCGGCAGTTCGCCAGCGTGAACCAGGCGATAGACGGTCATCTTGGAGACGCGCATGATGTCAGCGACTTCCGCAACGGTCAGAAAGGTGCCCTTATCTGCATTCTGCATTAGTAAATATTCCCTTCGGCGCACGCGACGCGCTGCAGGCTTCCCCTCCTGCAGAAAATCGTGACACGCACGTGCTTTTCATATCCTACCGGTAGGCAAGGGGCCGGTGCGATTTTTGATAAAAAATAGGGGCATTGGCGAATGGTGTGACAATTGTGACTTCCCTATCGTCCCTGCGTATCGGATTAGCTGCCACCCCAGGCAACTCCCGATGCCCCACATATTGGGGTTACTTGCACACCCGAGATAGCTTCCGACGAAATGATTATTTACCCATCTCGTTCGCCTTGTCATAGCAAGCCTGCAGCGCGCGATGTACCGCGCGGCGGATGCCCTCTTCCTCGAAAACTCGGGTAGCTGCAGCAGTTGTACCCCCCGGGGAGGTGACGTCGGCACGCAGCGCAGTCGGATCCGCACCCTCCTGCATCATCATCTCGGCCGCACCAGCAGCTGTGGCCGATGCCAGACGCTTTGCCTGATCGCGCTTGAGCCCCAGATTCACACCGGCGTCAGTCATCGCCTCAACGAACTGGAAGAAATAAGCCGGACCGGAGCCCGAAACTGCAGTGACTGCAGACATCAGCGACTCGTCGACGACCTCAACGCTGCCAACCTTCTGCAGCAGGTCGACAACTTCATCAGTCTGGTTCTCAGTGACAAATCGACCCGGTGCGACTGCACAGACCCCCTTGCCCACCAGCATCGGGGTATTCGGCATAACGCGGATAACCGGGGTACCGACAGCACAGACCCCTTCCATTTTGTCCAGCGTGATACCCGCTGCCATCGATACCACAATCGTGTCGACCTCAGAGTCATCGAGCACATCGGCAATTTTCTCGAGCATGTCGATAATTAGGTACGGCTTTACACACAAGAACACCACGTCGGCACCGTCTACCGCACCTACCGGGTCGTCGGTATCGACAATGCCGTAGGTCTCCTTCAGACCGGCCAGGCTCTCCTTGGTGCGTCCCACCACATAAATCGAGGAGGGTGAAACACCGCCGTCGATAAGACCACCGACGAGCGCGCTACCAATCTTTCCGCCACCAATTACAGCAATTCTTGTCATGGTGGCTAAGTGTGCCAAAACTAGCCCACACATGCGAATGCAGGGGCCGGAAAAATTCGCTTTCCAACCCCTGCACCAGGTGATGTTTATTCTGTTGAGCTCACTACAACTGGAAAATAACCCAAGGACCAAATGTCAACGTCAAACCGACAAGTCCCGCGAGAATCGGTGTCAGCTTGTCCTTCTCACGGCGCACGTAGTTGGCCATGCCCGCAAAGCCGCCTGTGATAACCAGAGCCATGATGATCGTGACAACCTTCGGTAGCGACGACCACGCCATCGTAAAGCCCAGGAACACCAACGCCCCGACAATCAGGCCAACAAAGACCTGAATCAGCAGCAACGGCACCGACAGGGAGTTGTCCTCGGCATAGTCTCCGCGATCGGCAGCCTTCGCGGAACCGCCTTTCCGCTTTACGACGTCCCGAGGTTCCGGCTCAGTCTGGTCCGGGGCCACCTCAGCCGGCGCGGACTCAGGAACTACAGCGGTAGCCGCTGCCGCTTGAGGAGCCTCAGAGGTCTCGACCGCCTCGAAGGTGTCGGTGGCATCAAGAACTTCAGCTTCCTCTGGCTCTGCCACAGCGTCAGCCGATGTAACCTGCGGCATCTCCCGAGCCTGCTCTTCCTGAGCCTCCTCGCTGTCCGCCTCATCAGACTGCCCGACAACAGAGTGATCAGAATCGACTGTCGCGTCGCTAAAGTTCTCCTCAACAACCGGAATGGTCGCAGTCGGGCGATCGTCATAGGCGTTAGAGCCGGTCAAGACTGCACGAGCGACCGGACCTGGCTCACCAACCGTGCACGAATCATTGCTCATGTCGCGCAGTTCGGTGAAGGTGTAGGTGATTTCCGAACGCGCGGAGTTAACCATGACCGGACGAGGATTCATCGGGATTACCGACGGCACAGTTACAGCTGGTGGCTGCGAAGCTGGCGCGTCCTCTACCTCAGCCTCAGCAGTTTCAGGCTCCGCTTCAGCTTGAACCTCAGATTCCGACGAATCCGCATCCTCGGCAGCTACCTCCGACTCAGCAGCGTCCTCAGACTGGTCCTGCTGCTCCGGAGCTTCCGACTGTGCCTCGGTTACCTGTGCTTCTTCTGCTGCCTGCGCGTCTTCTGCTGTCTGTGCTTCTTCGGCTGCGCTGTTCTCAGCTTCGTCGGCAAGCAGATCGCTGGTTGTGGTCTGGTCATCCTCTGAATTAGACAGCGCATGAGCACCACGGCGCGGCTCATCGGCCTTTACACGAGGAATTGAGCCGGTGAGTTCCTGAACGGACACACCGCCTTCTTCAAGGCTGCGTCGACGGCGACGCCGTGGCAGTTCAGAGGTGGCTCCCTCCTTCTGCCGCCGCGCCAGCAGTTCGGCAACGGTGAGCTTTTCCTCGCTCATCTCAACCCTTTCCGTGTAGGTCGCTGTCCAGTCGTCGGAAGATAATGCCCTCGCGCAGAGCCCAAGGACAAATCTCAACCTTTTCTAATCCTAATGCTCGCATACTAGCCTCTGCGACGAGAGCACCTGCGACAATTTGGTGAGAACGATTCGCACTAACCCCCTCAAGCTCAGCGCGGTCAGCGGCCGTCATGCGGGAAATAAACGCAATCAGCTGGCGCAAACCGGCAGCAGTAAGGGTGCGCTTAACGCGCGGACCAGCAGCGGAAGGAGCTGCACCGGTGAGGCGAGCAAGCGTGCGGAAAGTCTTTGAGGTGGCAACAGCCAAGTCCGGTTCACCGAGCGTGCGCAAGTGACGGGCCGGCTCAGCGAGCTCAGCATCAATGTAATCGCGCAGCAAATCAATCTTCTTGCGCTCAGGCGGGTCGGTCTCAAACCACTCGTGGGTAAGACGACCTGCACCCAGCAGCAGCGAATATGCTGCCTCCGGATCCTCATCGGTACCCGACGTCAGCTCGAGGGAGCCGCCACCAATATCCAGGTTGATTAGACGACCAGCCGACCAGCCGTACCAGCGACGCACCGCCAAGAACGTCAGCCGAGCCTCATCCTCACCGGAGAGAATCTGCAGCTTAATACCGGTTTCCTTTTCGACGTGAGCAAGCACCTCGTCCGCATTCGTCGCATCTCGAACAGCCGAAGTAGCGAAGCTAATCATCTCTTCGCACTTCATCTGCTCAACCAATTCCTTGGATTCAGCAACGTAGCCCGTAAGCTTGTCAATACCCTTCTTGGACAGGTTATTGTCCTTATCCAGGTACTCGACCAGCTTCATCGTCGACTTGGAATCGCTCATCGGAGTCGGATGTCCGCCACGGCGGGCATCCACCATCACCAAGTGGACGGTATTACTACCTACGTCTAATACACCTAATCTCACTCTTAGTAGGTTAGACGGTCTACGGTGTATTGGTGTGAATCAACCCCACCCCCGTCCCGGCCGTGGACCGCAACCTTCCCCGGCGGAAGTCGCCTTTGACTTTCCCCGAGAGTGGTTCGAGTTCGCCCACCCAGAGGACCCAGAACACATCATCACCTGCGACCTAACCTGGTTGATGAGCTCCTATCAATGCGCTTTCGGCACCTCCGCCTGCCAGGGCATCGACTCCGCGAATGCGGATGTCGGATGCTGCGGTCATGGTGCCTTTATCACCGATGACGAAGACCGCGAGAGGGTTATTGACGTCGTAAAGCGAATGGAAGGCGACTCTGCAGAGCCCCAGTGGTGGCAGAATCGCCCCCGGCAGACGCTGAAGTGGCTCGCGACCTACGAGACCGACCCCGCCGAACCGCTGGAACCGTGGCTCGTGTGGGACGAGCTTGACGACGAAAACGGAGAGCCTGAGCCGGCTCTGAAAACGAAGGTCGTGAAGAATGCCTGCATCTTTGCCAACCGCGATGGATGGCGCAATGGTGCAGGCTGTGCCATTCATCAGTGGGCTATGGCCAACGACATTGACCCGGTGAAGGTCAAGCCGGATGTGTGCTGGCAAGTGCCGCTGCGTCGACTGGAAGACTGGGAAGAACGCCCAGATGGCCAGGAAATTCTGCGCACGACTATTACGGAATACGACCGACGTGCATGGGGCGATGGTGGCGAAGACTTCGAGTGGTACTGCACGGGTGCACCGGCCACCCATGCCGGCGGCGAGCCGATGTGGCGCACCCATAAGTCTGAGCTGGTCGAGCTCATCGGTGAAGAGTGCTATGAGATTCTGGCGGAGCACTGCCGGGCTCGTGAGGCAGCGGGCGCAGCCAAGGCCTTCGGACCGAGTGGCTACCCGCTACTGGCAATTCATCCGGCCACGCGGGCAGCGGCCGAGGGGATGTCCCCGGACGAGGCCTAATGTTGGACAAGGCCTAATGCCTAGCGTCGGAGCTTCATCCGACTGCTGGAAAAGACTGTCTGCAGCAGTTGGCTGCGCTAGTCCTCGAACTTGTAGCCCAAGCCGCGGACGGTGACCAGGAACTCCGGCGAGGAAGGATTGCGCTCAATCTTGGAGCGCAGGCGCTTGATGTGTACGTCCAGCGTCTTGGTGTCCCCGACGTAGTCAGAACCCCAGACGCGGTCGATGAGCTGGCCGCGGGTGAGCACACGTCCGCGGTTACGCAGCAGGTACTCCAGCAGGTCAAACTCCTTGAGTGGCATTGCGACCTCGTCACCGTCAACCGTGACAACGTGGCGCTCGACATCGAGCACGACCGGGCCGCCGCGCAAGACCTCCTCGTAGAGATCCTCGACATCGTCGGATTCTTCATGACGACCGCGGCGCAGCACAGCTCGGATACGAGCGATGAGCTCGCGGGAGGAATACGGCTTAGTCACATAGTCATCCGCACCGATTTCCAGGCCCACTACCTTGTCAATCTCAGTGTCACGTGCAGTGACCATGATGACCGGGACAGAGGACTTGAGGCGGATATTCTTACAGACCTCGGTGCCGCTCATTCCTGGCAACATGAGATCCAGCAGCACGATATCCGGTTCCGCCTTGGAGAATTCTGCAAGTGCCTCCTGACCGTCAGCGGCCATCCGCACCTCGAATCCCTCACGCTGCAGCAGAAATGCGAGTGGCTCCGCCAAAGCGGTCTCGTCTTCGACAATAAGTACCTCAGTCACGGATTACTTCATTCCTTCCTTGGAATCCTTGTTCCGGGAATCCTTATCCTTGCCACGGGTTTTGCCCGAGCCACGCTGCGCGTTTTTCTTAGCTGTAAGTTTACCCGCCGATGGGCTGTGTCCGATTGGCAAACTTGCCGACACATCATTGTTGTTCGGCGAAGATTCGTTGCTTTCCATCAACGGAAGCTCAATGGTGAAAGTCGATCCAGTGCCCAGTCGGCTCCATAGCTTGACCGTTCCCTTGTGGTTGGCTGCGACATGCTTGACAATTGCCAAGCCCAAGCCCGTGCCACCCGTCGCCCGCGAACGTGCCTTGTCCGCACGGAAGAAGCGCTCGAAGATGCGTTTCTGGTTCGCCTGCGAAATGCCAATACCGCGGTCGGTCACACGGATGGCGACAGTGTCATTGCCCTCCTTGACCGCAGTCACAGACACAGGCGTGGCTTCTGGCGAGTAGTTGATGGCATTGGAAATCAGGTTGGACACCGCAGTGATCAGCAGGCTGCGCTCACCTTCAACAACCAGGTCCGGCTCGCAATCGACGGTGATGTCAATACCCGCTTGCTCCGAGAGCATCTGGTTACGACGCACTGCACCCTGAACGACCTCTTCGACCTTCACCGGAGACATGTCGGGCAACGGTTCTGCGCCCTGCAACTTCGACAACGAGATGAGCTCGGTAATCATCGTCGACATCCGCTTGGCCTCTTGTGTCAGGCTCTCGCTGAAGTGACGCACAGCAACCGGATCGTCAGTGGCTTCATTCAATGCCTCGACCAACAGGCTGATGGCCCCCACCGGCGTCTTGAGCTCATGGGACACGTTGGCCACAAAGTCACGTCGTGCGTCCTCCATACGGGCCTGCTCAGAGACATCCGCCGCGTAAATCACTACAAAACGGTCATCCACCAGCGATAACGGAGTGAGTTGGCAGCGGACAATCGTGTCCGGCGCCCCCGCCCGGCGCGACGGCAACACCAGCGTCAGCTCCTGGTCCTCCTGGGAATCAAAGACCTTGACTGCAGCTTCCCAGCCCACGTCATTCAGTCGGCGCTCATAGACCAGCCCCAACTTGTGTGCCATGGAATTGGACAAAATCAAATCACGCGAGATGTCAACGACCACCACGCCCGTCGGCGACTTCTGAATAGCCAGGTGCATGACCTGAGCCATGGTGGATATTGAACTTTCCTCGTCGCTCTTCTGACGCCGAGCAGCGTTATAGGCACCCGAGACAACTCCGCCGAGAATCAGCACAGCTGCCATAACCGCAGCACCTAGTAGAGCAGCGATAATGATTTTTGACACGGGTCTTACCCTAAGTCCTTTTCACAGTCCGCGCGCGCCGAAAAATTATTGCGCTAGATAGCTTTAGATAGACCAACTCTAAATAAACCAAGGAGCACAGCCCCACTCGGCTGCGCCCCTTATCGGTCTATTCATCACCTACATATTTACTTGTTGCCCTGAGCGGCAACAGCAGCAGCACCTGCAGCTGCAGCTTCCGGATCCAGATAGGTGCCACCCGGGTTCTGAACCTTGCCCTCAGCATCGAAATCGTAGACCAGCGGAATACCAGTCGGAATATTCAGCGCGGCAATGTCCTCGTCCGAGATGTTGTCCAGGTGCTTGACCAGTGCACGCAGGGAGTTACCGTGAGCTGCCACCATGACAGTCTCACCGGCCTTCAGTCGCGGCAGGATTTCCTCTTCAAAGTAAGGGATGAAACGCTTGACGACGTCCAGGAGGCACTCCGTGCGCGGAACCTCATCCAGGTTGGCGTAGCGCGGATCATTAGCCTGCGAGAATTCGCTGTCATCCGACAGCTCCGGCGGCGGAGTGTCGTAGGAGCGACGCCAGGACATGAACTGGTCCTCGCCGTACTTCTCCTTGGTCTCTGCCTTGTTCAGCCCCTGCAGAGCACCGTAGTGGCGCTCATTCAGACGCCAGTCACGGATAACCGGAATCCACACCAGGTCAGCGGTATCCAAGGCAATGTGTGCGGTGTTAATAGCGCGACGCAGCAGCGAAGTGTAGAGAACCTGTGGCTTCAGGCCTGCCTCTACGAGCATCTCACCGGCACGTACTGCCTCAGCGCGGCCCTTGTCGGTCAGTGCAACGTCGACCCAGCCCGTGAACTGGTTGGATGCGTTCCACTCACTCTGGCCATGACGGACAAGAATCAGTTTTCCATTGCTCATACCCCCAATTGTGCCCCAAAACTAGAAAGCCCGCCGTCCGTTGCCCCGCTATGCGGGTTACTACCCCCGAACTACTCAACCATGTGGCGGAACTGCTCCAGATTGGCCAGGTTTTCTCCCCGATCGACGCGCCACTCCCATTCACGCTTAATTGCTGACGCAAAGCCGCGTTCGAGAATCTGGTTGAAGTCCCCATCGGCCGTCTCTAGCAGCTGACCGAGGAGGCGGTCGAGGTCATCGTCGGAAAGCTCGGCGGGCAGTTGGCCGACCAAATAGATGTCGCCTGCCGCGTCGATCGTGTATCCAATACCGAATAGACGACGGTTGCGCTGCAGCAACCACTTGTAGACGTCCTCGTGGTTTTCCTCCACCGCACGACAGACGAAGGCCTCGACGCGCAGAGAGTCCGGCGCGGGGATGAGACCGACGACAGTTTTGAGCTTCTTCTTGCCAGGCAGAACCACCACGACGGCATTGTCTGCGAGGCCATGCTCGACGCCGAGTCGTTCCAGCTGCTCACCGAGGGATTTCAGCTGTGCTTGAATGTCCGTGCTCATCGTGAATCATCTCCCTGTTTATGCAGCTTTATATGACTACGGCCCCCGGGTGCTGCTGAAGCTAATGAAGCTAGCGGGAACCGCCCGCGTCCCGGACGGAGCCAGGACAATTTTCCTTTTGGAGCTCTGTTCGATGATAGACATCGGCCAATCGATCCACGGTCTTTTGCCAGGAAAACTCCATGGAGTGCTCGCGTGCCTGCGTGGCCAACTTGATCCGTAGCTCGTCGTCCTGCACCAGGCGACCGAGGGCATCGGCCCAGGTTGCGGGCTCGTGGCCGTCGACAAGCAAACCGCTGACCCCATCGGCGACGGCGATGGACAGCCCTCCAACGTTTGCCGCGACGACGGGCGTACCAGTGGCCTGAGCCTCCATCGCCACCAACCCGAAAGTTTCGTTGTAACTAGGTACGGCAACGATGTCCGCAGCCTGATAGAGCTTCGCGAGATCCTGCGGCGGGCGCGGGGGCATGAATCGGACGAGGTGGGCGATACCCTCTTCCGCAGCGAGAGTGGTGAACTCGTCGGGCGCGTGCAGCCCCGAACCGGACAGGCCACCGCAGATAATCACGCGGACATTGGTGGCGGGATTGCGACGCACGAGCTCGCCGACGCCGCGCAGCAACACTTGCGGGCCCTTCAGCCGCTGCAGTCTACCGACGAACAAAATGACCTTGGTGTGCAACGGAATACCCAGTTCACGGCGAGACCGCTCCGTCGCGCGATCACTGCCCGGGGAAAAGAGCCCCACGTCCACCCCGGGGGGCACGACATCGATACGCCACGGGTCGGCGTCGTGGAGATCCGCCAGCTGCTCGGCCTCTGCATCGGTGTTGACGATGAGCCGGCACGCGTTGTCCACAATCTGCTGCTCACAAATACGTCGCGACTCCGGCTCCGGCTTATCCCCCTCAGCCAAATGGAGGTTCTTCACCGCCGCCAGCGTGTGCGCCGTATGCACAAACGGAATGTCCCGCAGATCCGACAACAACCAACCGACCTGCCCGGAAAGCCAATAGTGCGAGTGAATCAGGTCATATTCAATCCCCTGTTCCCGGGCGAATTCGATGACACCACCGGCGAAAGCTGGCATCTGCGTGGCCAGGTCCGACTTCTCCAGCCCCTCATAGGGACCAGCCACGATGTTGATGACGCGAAAGTTCTCGCTGACCTGGATAACCTGCCCATCGCTGGAGCGGGTGGCGCGAGTGAAAACATCCACCTTCACACCGCGTCGGGCGAGCTCCTCGCAGGTGCGCAGCACGTAGACGTTCATGCCACCTGCGTCACCGATGCCCGGTTGCTCCAGCGGCGAGGTATGCATGGAGATCATCGCGATGCGGTTCGGCCACGCCGAGGTGTTTGAGGTGGAGCTGGCGGTGGTGTTTGGGGTGGTGTTAGAAGTGGTGGCGGCTACGTCCGCCGTCGCCGATGAAAGTGTTTCGGTCATACTGCCTAGAGTGCCTATGCCGAGGGCAACCCCGCAAATGAGTACCTCAAATACTTGTATAAAATCCGGACGAAATAGTGCGACGTACGGCACAATAGGGGTCGATACCTACTACGTCGTAAGTTATTATCACCTCACGACACGGTCAGGTCACACGCAAAACCAAGGAGGACTCCATGGCCGATACAACCAGCTCGAGCGCTGAAAATAACTCTGCCCCAGCCAACGGTTCGGCACCCAACGCCGCTGTCACCAAGGCCTGGCTAGACCTGTATCCGGAATGGACTCCGCCCCACATTGACTACAACTTCGACACCCTGCTCGATGTCTACCGTCACACTCTGACCAACTACCCGCGCCGCAAGGCACTGACCTTTTTCGGCCGCTCCACCACGTACGCCGAGCTGGATGCCAAGGTTCGCAGCGTTGCTGCCGGTTTGCGTGCGCTCGGTGTGCGCAAGGGCGATCACGTCGCGCTGCTCATGCCGAACTGCCCTCAGCACGTCATCGCCTACTGGGCAGTTCTGCACCTCGGCGCTGTTGCAGTAGAGCACAACCCGCTCTACACCGCCCACGAGCTGCGCCACCCATTCAACGATCACGGCGCACGCTTCGCTATCTGCTGGGACAAGATTGTTCCCGTACTTGAGGACCTCCGCAGCAACACCCCGCTCGAGACCATCATCGCGGTCAACATGCTGCATGACCTGCCGTTTGCCATGCGCACTGCACTGTCCATCCCGCTGCCGAAGCTCCGCGCCGCCCGCGCTAAGCTGCACTCCTCCGCGCCGCAGGTCATGGGCTTTGACGCTTTGCTTCACGACGCCGTCGGCGGAGACGGTCACGACCTCCAGGCCGATGATTCCATCACTGCCGATGACACTGCGGTGATGATGTACACCTCCGGAACCACCGGCTCGCCGAAGGGCGCACAGCTGAGCCACCGCGGATTGGTCGCCAACATTCTGCAGGGCAAAGCCTGGGTGCCGGGCCTGGGCAAGGAGCGGGAAATCTCTCTCGGCATTCTGCCGATGTTCCACGCCTACGGCCTGACCATTGTCACCAACTTGTCCATGCTGATCGGCGCTGAGCTGGTACTGGTGCCGGCACCGGAGATTCCGCTGATCATGAAGGTGATGAAGAATAATCGCCCGACGTGGGTGCCCGGTGTGCCGACCCTCTACGAGAAGATTGTCGAAGCCGCCGAGCGCGATAATGTCGACCTCTCTGGTGTGAAGTTCGCCTTCTGTGGCGCTGCTACCCTGCCGGTTTCCCTTGTGCAGAAGTGGGAGAAGCTCACTGGCGGCCGCCTTGTCGAGGGCTACGGCCTCACCGAAACCTCACCAATCATCGTCGGCAACCCGATGGACGGCAACCGCCGCCCAGGCTACGTTGGCTTGCCATTCCCTGACACCGAGGTCGCCATCGTTGACCCCGATGATCCCACCAAGCTCTGCGCTGACGGCGAGGAGGGCGAGGTCATCGTCCGAGGCCCACAGGTTTTCGCTGGTTATCTCAACCTCCCGGAGGCAACGGAGAGCTCTTTCACCGATGGGCCTGCCGAGCTTCCCGCTGGCGATCGCTGGTACCGCACCGGGGATGTCGGCGTCATGGAGTCGGACGGCTTCATCAAGCTGGTTGCCCGCATCAAGGAGGTCATCATCACCGGTGGCTTCAATGTTTACCCGGCCGAGGTCGAGGAAGTACTGCTCTCCCACCCGGACATCACCGATGCCACGGTCGTCGGCCTGCCGAAGAGCGATGGTTCTGAAATGGTCGTAGCCGCCATCACTCTTGCTGACTACGCCCGACTGGATTCCGACGCCTACCGTGACCACTGCTACGACAACCTGACCCGATACAAGGTGCCGCGCGCATTCTTCCACCTGGAGGAACTGCCTCGCGACCAGATGGGCAAGGTCCGCCGCCGCGACGTCCGCGACGTGCTGCTGGAGCAGCTGGAGCAGAAGGGCCAGAGCGTGGATTCGCTCAACCACCGCAAGCACCATTAATTCACGGTGGTTTTATAGTTGGGATAGGGCTCAGGGCTCTGAGTAGTGCTGGCCCCTACCCCCAAAGAAAGTCGGCGCCCCGTGCACAGGCTCGCTCCCCCTGCAGACTTAGTGACCAGGTTTATGGCAAAAAACTGCAGGTAAATGCAATTCATGGGCCATAAACCTGGTCACTTTCTTCATCTCACCCTGGGGAGAGGACCCTGCCCTGAGAGAAGGCCTGGGAGCGCGAAACCAAGGACTACTCAGCGATTCCTCCAGCACCTTCAATCACGTCAGTCTCTCTAGTTCCCGCCAGCCGCCAGCCGCCGGTCGCCGGTCGCCAGCCTAATCAATACTCACGCCGACCCACACTGGCTCAGGCACCAGGGTCACGCCGAATGCCTTTTCCACACCAGCGCGCACATCACGCGCTAAAGCCACCAAGTCAGCGGCAGTCGTAGCCGTACCGTCGCCGGACTCCCCGCGGTTGGTCAGAGCGAGAGTGTGCTTAGTCGACAGTCGCGCGGGCGCACCCTCACCGGGGTAGCCCTTGGGGAACCCGGCGCGCTCGATAAGCCACGCCGCCGAGAGCTTCACAGATCCCTCGTGACCAGGGCCAGCGGGGAATGCGGGCATACTCGCGGCCTCGTCCGCCCCACGCAGCGCGGCGACCTTTGCACGTACGGCCTCCACCGAGCTCTCCGGAATAATCGGGTTGGTAAAGAAAGAACCCGCCGACCAGGTATCGCGGTCAGCATCATCGAGGACCATACCTTTGCCCCGGCGCAGCTCAAGCACCTTTTCGCGCACCAGGTCAGCCGGCCTGCGAATCTCACCGGCCGCAGCCTCGGCCTCATCAACACCCAGGCGCCGCGCCAGTTCGCCATAGCGAAGTGGCGCGGACATACCATCTACACTGAGCTCGAACCGCACGGCCAGCACCACTGCCCGTGCGGTGAACTTCAGGTTCGAATAGCGGTAAGAAAGGTCGAGAGACTCCGGTTCCACCCAGTCGACTGAGCCAGTCGCGCGGTCGTAAAGCTGCACCGCGTCCAGGACCTGCGATACCTCAGCGCCGTATGCGCCCACGTTTTGCACCGGAGTGGCTCCCGCCGACCCCGGAATACCCGACAGGCACTCTAGACCGCCGAAACCGGCATCGACACTCATCTCCACGACCTCATCCCAGACCGCACCGGCCTCGGCCTCCACAATCGCCGAGACCGACTCCAGCCCGTGCCCGCGGGTACTCATGGTCACATTGTCGGCCTCGATTACCACGGCCACCAGCGGATCGAGCTCATCGGCCACCACCAGGTTGGATCCGCCTCCCACGATGAGGAGGGGCACGTCAGCGTCGTCAAGCGTGCGAACGACATCTACCACGGCATCCGTCGTACTGCACCGGGCAACCGCGCGTGGCACCCCGCCGAGGCGCAGCGTCGTCAGATCCGAGAAAGCGGTATGCGTGCTGAGCTCCACGCCCTCCAGCTCCGCAAGCCCGTTGATGGCTTCTTCCATGTCGGAGGTCAGGTGAATTAGATTCGGCGATTGGTCGAGATTTTCCACGCCCCTAGCGTAGTGCAAATTACGTATCATCAAGCGCATGACTACGACTAACACGCACACCGTCAACTTCGACCAGCCGATTGAGAAGGTTTACGAGGCCCTCACCGACGCAGGTTTCTGGGAGAAGGTCGCAAACCGTTTCTCGGTAGCGGACGGCAAGGTGGAGAAGTTCGAGACCACTGACGCTGGCACGACCGTCGTGATTCGCCAGACCGTCGCCGCAGACAAGGTTCCGGCGCAGGCGCAGAAGTTCGTCAAGTCCGGGGTCGGCATGACGCGCACGTTTGTCATCAGCCCGCTTACTGACGACGGCGCAACCTCCACCGTGACCACAGAAACATCGGGCGTACCGGCATCCTTCAGTGCGTCGCAGAAGCTCACCGCGCAGGGCGAAGGTGCAGTGTTGACCACCACTTCCGAGTTCGCAATCAAGGTGCCGCTGGTCGGCGGAAAGCTCGAGGAAAAGGCAGCTCCGTACCTGGAACGCGTCCTCAATGCCGAGACCGCGGTGCTGGCGGATTACGTCGCTAAGTAGCCCAAGTAGCCCAAGTAGGCGGCGCATGCCGTTTGCTGGGCTTTCTGGGCTCGCCGGGTTTGCTGGGCTTTCTGGGCTCGCCGGGTTTCCTGGAATCGCGCGCGGCTACCGGAGCAGGGAAAGTGGTAGCGACGGGGCCGTCGTTAAGCAAGACTGGGAACCATGAGTTCTTCCAACCGCTCGTCGAGCGTCAAAGTCCTGCCCACCGTCCTCGGTGTCATCATCGTGGTGGCACTCATTGCGATTGCCGGTGAAATCGGCGTTCGGATGATTGTGAGCAAGGAGATCTCCGACGGCTACCGCACGTCCGCCGAAGAGCGCGGTGTGACCGTGACCGAGGACCCGAGCGTTTCCTTCGGTGCCCGCCCGATGCTGCTCGCATTGGCAACGAAGTCCGTACCTGCAATGGACTTGATTACTCCGGAAACGCTGGAGGTCAAGAACCCAGAGGCACTAGCTGGCAAGCCGGAAATCAACGGCGACCCGACGGCGGAAGTGCACTTGGAAAATGTGGACCTGACCAATCGTGCGGATCCGACTGCAGAGTCACTGCGAATTGATGTCACGATTCCGCCTCAGTTGCTGCAGGCGCTGATTAACCAGGAAAGCGGTGTGCGTGCCTCCACACTCACGCCACTACCGGAAGAAGGCTTGTTCAACATCGAGTTTTCCTCCGGAATTGCGACCTCCAAGTTCCGCCCGATACCCAACGGCGGCCACATCGAAATCAACTTGGAGGGCGGATCTGTCCTCGGTTTGAACCTCGACGGCCTGGCCAGGTGGCTCGGGGAAGCCAGCGGCACCCTACTGAGCTACGAGATTGGCCATGGCATGCAGGTGGAGGAAGCACATGTCACCGGGGAGGGGCTGGCGCTGACGCTGACGGGCGCAAATCTGCCTTTGTCGACCGTGAGCGAACTTACCTTTAGCTAGCAGGTAAGATACCGAGAATGACTCGCTCTCTCATCACCGCAAATAGCGGTACTCCCACCGAGCGCCAGTACATCTTCTCGCTCGGCTGTCCAGACCGTACCGGTATCGTCTCCACCCTGTCGACATTCCTGTCCGACATCGGTGCGTGGATTACCGAGGCGGACTTCTTCTCCGACCCGGAGACCGGATGGTTTTTCACTCGCCAGGCTGTTCGCGCCGACGAGCTCGACCTGACTGTAGAGGAGCTGCGCGAGAAGTTCGCTGAGCTCGTCGCCGATTGGGGCCCCGAGGTCCGTTGGAAGGTCACCGACAACGCGGTTCCGAAGCGCGCTGTCATCCTCGTGACCAAGGAGGGCCACTGCCTGCAGGATCTGCTCGGTCGCGTCGCACAGTCCGATTACCCCATGGAAATCGCCGCAGTAGTCGGTAACCACCGGGATCTTGAGCCACTGGTCGCGGCGTATGACATTCCTTTTCACCACGTGCCCTTCCCCAAGGATGCCGTCGGCAAGCGCAAGGCCTTCGATGAGGTCGCAGAAATCGTCGATGCCGAGAACCCGGATGCCATCGTGCTCGCTCGATTCATGCAGATTCTGCCGCCGGATCTGTGCGAAAAGTGGGAAGGCCGCGCTATCAACATCCACCACAGCTTCCTGCCGTCGTTCATGGGTGCGCGCCCGTACCTGCAGGCTTATCGACGTGGTGTGAAGCTCATCGGTGCCACCTGCCACTACGCCACTGAGGACCTCGACGACGGCCCGATTATCGAGCAGGACGTCATGCGTGTCTCCCACAAGTACACTGCTGCGGACATGCAGCGTGAGGGCCGTGATGCGGAGAAGCAGGTCCTCGCCCGCGGTCTGCGTTGGCATCTGGAGGACCGAGTGCAGGTCTACGGCAACCGCACTGTGGTGTTCCAGTAGGTGTCTGTGGTGATTCAGTAGGTTTTTGGGGGCCAGACTTGGTCCACAAGGCCGGTCGGGTCTACACGCCTATGAAGCCGGTCCCGGCCTACGCCACAAAGAAAGTGTGCGCGCTTATGGCAGTTTCTGGGTGAAAAACCCAGTTGTTTTGCCATAAGCGCGCACACTTTCTCGGCTTTACGGGCTAATACTCGCCCTTAACCGCCTGAGACTAATACCCGCCCGAGGTTAGTATCCGCCCTGGGCGTTAGACAGGATGTCCTTAATCTGCGGGCGAACATCGAGCCAGTAAATGCCAGTGATAACCAGCCCGGCAATCAGCGGGATACCCAGCATTGCCCAGCCAATCCACGGCAACAGCAGAAAGATAGCTGAGCCAACCAGCATACCAGCCCACACGTTTCGGCTCTTTCGATCTGCAGCGTCAAAGGCATCCGCGCGGGTAGTGATAACGAGAACTGCACCAATCAGCGCCATGATGCCGATAAGGAATGGGATAGCAAACTGAAACACAATGTCCACATAGACGGAAATCGCCAACAGCGGTGAATCCGTGAAGCTGGGCAATGATGGGAACACCGGGGGAACAACTCCTTTAACAGGGACGCATTACTTTTTACATGCTAACGCACACGGGCAACGGTGCCGGGGTGCGCGGTTAAATAACTCCGAATACCAAGGTCGACAGGGTGTAGATAGCCAAACCGGCCAATGAGCCCACAACCGTACCGTTGACGCGAATGAACTGCAGGTCACGGCCAACCATCAGCTCAATCTTGTCGGAAGCCTCGTCGGCATCCCAACGCTCAACGGTCTCGGAAATAATCGAGGTAATCTCGCCCGCGTAGTTCTCCGCGATGAAGACGACAGCTGCTTCCAGACGGCGGTCCATTCGCTTGCGCAACTCGGGATCAGACTGGACCCGCTCGCCGTAGCGGGCGGCCGTTTCCGAGACCTTTCGACGGAGCAGGGAGTCTGGGTCGCGGGCGGCGTCGACAAGCTTGGCGGACGTGGATGCCCAAATCTTCGCCGGTGCCTGCGTGACTGCGGCGGACGAAAGAATATCGGTCTTGAGCTCTTCGACCTTGGCGATGGTCTTCTCGTCGTTCTGGAGGTCATTGGCGAGCTGCGTGAGGAAACGGTGGAGCGCCAGACGGGCATCGTGCTTTGGATCGTGTTGCACTTGCCAGGTCCAGTCGACCAGCTCGCGATAGACCTTGTCGCCGATGAGGTCGTTGACAAAACTCGGGGCCCAGGAAGGGGCTCGCTCTCCGACAAGACGGTCGATAAGGTTCTGCGAGCCCAGGGACTTCCGGTGCAACCACTCGGTCATCTGCTGGACGACGGGCTCAGTACGCCCCTCTTCGATGAGCTGCTCCAGAACCTTACCCGCCGGCGGCCCCCACTCCGGGGCTGCGACTTCGTCAATAACCGCAGCCTTCAGCACGGCAGCGGCATCGTCGGGATCGATGGCCTCCAGCACGTTCCCGGTGAACTTACCAACCTCCGCCGAAACCTTGTCAGCGTTTCCTGGAGCGACCAGCCATTCGCCAATACGCTCAGGGATTTCGGCCTTGCGCACCTTGTCCACAATGAGCGTTGGGTTCAGGAAGTTGTCACCGACGAACTGCGCCAGAGACTCACCAACCTGATCCTTCTTGCGACGAACGATGGCCGTGTGTGGAATGGGTATCCCGAGCGGATGGCGGAATAGAGCGACAACCGCGAACCAGTCAGCGAGAGCGCCAACCATACCGGCCTCAGACGCTGCACGGACGTAGCCAACCCATGCTGGCACGACTTCTCCTGCGGCCAAGTGCGAAGATTCAATGCCGCGGCAGGTGAAGTACACGGCGGTTGCGATGACCAGCAGCATCGTAGCGAAGGCCTTGGCCTTGCGCAGTTGTGCTCGCTTTTCCGCTTCGACCTCTGGTGATGGCCCGGGCACATCGAGACGGCTAGAGGCCGAATCGGCAGCTACCGGAAGCTTGGCAGCGTTGTTATCCATGTGTATAGATTAGGCACCGAAAACGCGAAAATGCCACCGCGCCGCAGTGCGCTGATGGTGAGGGAGGTACATAGGAGTACTTCCCCACCCCAGCGGACCGTGCGCGATGGCATCAGCTGTGGAGGTGCTAGTTCAAAAGGCTAGCGCTGCAACCGCCTAGAGGCGAGCCCCCTTTAAAAAGGGGCAAGCCTTTAGTGGTGAGTGCCGAATTCCTTTCGGTAGGCCTTGTAGTCACGACGACCGATGGAGATGCAGGCAACACCCGCGATAACCATGATCAGTCCAACTACCAGGCCAGCCCACATGAATACGCTGCCGTCGAAGTTCCAACCACCGGTGTAGTCGGTGTAGCTGGCGGCATCCTTAGCCAGGAAACCGTTGCTGTGAGAGGCAGCAGTCTGGTCGGCAAAAATGGTCGTTGCGAGACCGAAAATGAAGGTACCCCAGGCCGCCAGGGAGGCGAGCATGAGACCCATGCCAATCCAGGTAATGCTCTTGTGGAGCGAGGAGTACTCAGCATTCATGCTCTGAGGCACGTAACCGTCGACGAAGTGCTCTTCGCCCTGGTAACGCTTGACTGCATTCGCCATAATCTATGTCCCTTCTGGAAAACTCTAATTGAGAAAGAGTTTAGTCGTCCTTACCGCGGAAGAACGAACGAGCTCGTTCCTTGGTAACGGCGGCAACCGCAGTCAGCGGGATACCTGCCGGGCAGACGTCTGCACATTCACCATAGAGGGAGCACGGACCGAAGGTACCTTCGACCTCGTCAACCATCTTGCGGGCGCGCTTGCCACGCTCTTCCTTGCCCATCGGGACCAGGGAGAGGTGAACCAGCTTTGCGCCGGTGAACAGGTGAGCAGCACCGTTCGGGCAGGCTGCGACACAAGCACCACAGCCGATGCAGGCTGCGTGGTCAAGTGCGAACTCAGCGGTCTCGTGGTTCAGGTGCAGGGTATCTGCATCCGGAGCGGTACCAGCGTTGATGGAGACGTAGCCACCCTGCTCGAGGACGCGATCCAGAGCGGAGCGGTCAACGACCATGTCCTTGATGACCGGGTATGCGGCGGAGCGCATCGGCTCGATCTTCAGGGTGTCACCATCACTGAACTGGTGCAGACGCTGCTGACAGGTCGGGGTGTTCTGGCCCGGGCCGTGCGGACGACCGTTGACGTTCAGGCCACAGGTACCACAGATACCCTCACGGCAGTCAGATGCGAACGCGAACGGCTCCTTGCCGGACTCGACGTACTTGGAGTTGACGTGGTCAAGCAGCTCCAGAATCGACATCTCTGCGACGGCGTCGTCAACGTCAACGGATTCAAAGTGTCCCTCGACGTTTGGACCTGCTTGGCGCCAGATTTCAAGGTGCAGTTTCATTACTTGTAGTTCCTTGTCATGAGCGGGACGGCTTCGAAGGTGAGCGGCTCGGCGTGGCGAATGTATTCGTAACCGGTCTGATCCCATGCAGGACCGTTGTTGCCTCGCTCCCATGCGGAAACGAAGCACCAGTTAGCGTCATCGCGCTCTGCTTCACCGTCTTCGGAGATGTGGTCATCGCGGTAGTGAGCACCACAGGACTCATCGCGGTCGAGGGCGTCGACACACATGAGCTCACCGAGGTCGATGTAGTCAGCAACGCGGTTAGCGTACTCGAGCTGCTGGTTCATCTCGTTCGGCTCACCCGGGATGAACAGGTCAGACCAGAATGCCTTACGCAGTTCACGGATTTCCTTGATACCGCGAGCCAGGTCTTCCTTGTTGCGGGCCACACCACAGTCGCGGTAGAGAATCTCACCAAGCTGGCGGTGGAAGTACTCTGCGCCGTGGTTACCCTGGATGCTCATCAGCTTGTCCAGGCGAGCCTGAGCGCGGTTGAGAGCTTCCTTGGCCTCCGGGGCATCCTCAGCCAGGCGGTCAGTGCCGAGCAGTGGGCCGAGGTAGTTCGGAATGGTGAACGGCAGGGTGAACCAACCGTCGACCGAACCGGACAGCAGGGAGTTTGCGCCCAGACGGTTTGCACCGTGGTAGGTCCAGGATGCCTCGCCACCGGTGAACAGACCCGGGATGGAGGTCATCTGGTTGAAGTCGGACCACAGGCCACCCATGGTGAAGTGACAGGTCGGAGCAATACGCATCGGAACCTTGTACGGGTCCTCACCGATTGCCTCTTCGTACATCTGGATCAGGTTGGAGTAGCGTTCCTTGATGACCGGCTGGCCCAGGCGCTCAATTGCGTCACGCAGATCCAGGTAGACGGAGTTCTTCAGCGGGCCAACACCGTAGCCGGCGTTAATCTGCTGAGAGTTGGCACGGGAAGCGACGTCACGCGGGACGAGGTTACCGAATGCCGGGTAGCGACGCTCCAGGAAGTAGTCGCGCTCGTCCTCCGGAATGTCGTTGGCCGGGCGCTCGTCGCCCTTCTTCTTAGGGGTCCAAATACGTGCGTCGTTACGCAGGGACTCGGACATCAGAATGGTCTTCGACTGCCAGTGCGCATTGACCGGAAGGCCGGTCGGGTGGAACTGGATGAAGGACGGGGATGCGAAGTATGCACCCTGGTCGTATGCACGCATGATGGCCGAAGCGTTGGAGTTCTTCGCCAGCGTGGACATGTGGTAGACGTTGCCGTAACCGCCGGTAGCCAGGATAACTGCGTGAGCAGTGTGAATGGTCAGCTCACCGTTGATGAGGTTACGCATGATGGCACCCTGGCAACGGCCGTCAGCGACGATGATGTCAACCAGCTCGTTGTGGGTGAAGATCTCGACGTTGCCAAGACCAATCTGGCGCTGCAGAGCCGAGGTAGTCGACAGCTGCAGCTGCTGACCTGTCTGTCCACGGGTGTAGTAAGTACGGGAAACCTGCACACCACCGAAGGAACGGGTTGCCAGGGTACCGCCGTACTCGCGAGCGAACGGAGCACCAATTGCGTTCAGGTGGTCGATGACGCGGACGGACTCGACAGCCAGACGCCAGCAGTCGTTCTCACGGCAGCGGTAGTCGCCGCCCTTGACGGTGTCCTTGACGTGGCGGTATGCGCCGTCGTTGTCGACCTTCTTACCGCGGGCGGAGTTGACGCCACCCTGTGCAGCAATGGAGTGCGCACGGCGCGGAGCGTCGTGGTAGGTGAAGACCTTCACGTCATAGCCGAGCTCACCGAGAGCGGCGGCGGCAGCGCCGCCAGCCAGGCCGGTACCGACGACCATGACGCGGAACTTACGACGGTTCAGCGGCGAGACCAGGTTGGCGTGATCCTTCTGGTACTGCCAGTGGTCCTTCATGGAGACCTTGTCGCCCGGGGAGTTATCGGTCAGAACCTTGCCGATCTTGACCCCGTCGACAACGCTTTCCGGCGCGCGGAAGTCCGCAGCGGCGGTTGCTTCAGTGTTAGTCATTGTAAATTTTCCTCCTCGACCTACAACGCGACGAGCACGTAAACGGGGATGATGATGTTGCCGACAACAACCAGCAGCGGCAGCAGGCCGGACAGGAACAGGAGAACCTTGCGCCAGCGCTTACCCGTGATACCGAGGTCGGAAGTAGCGGTCCACAGACCGTGGGACAGGTGCATCAGCAGAGCGAGCTGAGCAATGATGTACCAAGCAACAACACCCGGACGGGAGAAGGATGCAACCACGTTCTGGTATGCCGCACCATGCTCGAACGAAGCCGGAGCAACACCAGCACCGATGGTCAGATCCAGCAGGTGGAAAATGATGAAGGCCAGCAGCACAATGCCGGTAATCACCATCGAGCGTGCAGTAAAGGTGTTCCAGCTGGACACCATGCCCTCACGACGGAACTTGCCGCGGGACTGCTTGGCACGCTTTGCCAGCGTGATACCACCGAAAACGTGCAGGACAATAGCTACCAGCAGGACAATGCGGAAGACCCACAGAATGCCCTCATCCGGGATTGCCGGAGCACCAACAGTGCGCAGGAAGGTCGCGTATGCGTTGAAGTCTTCCTCGCCAGCGAAAATCTTCAGGTTACCCAGCATGTGGACAATCACGAAGAGGCCAAACAGCACGCCAGTGACGGCCATGGTCAGCTTCAGAGCCCATGAAGGGTATTTAGGCTGCTCGCGCAGCGGTTCTACATTAATTTTGCCGTGCGCGATTGCGTCACGGTTTGAACTTTTAACAGTCATGGCACCTCCAGTGTCATATTCACTCTAAAGTCACTCAGCGCCTGGTAAACATTTTTCCCCCTTTTGGGTGGGGATTTTCACAGGTTACCTAGGTCTTTTCTCTGCCTTTTCTCAGGTTATCGCATTTCCGCCATTTCTGACGTCGTCACTGCATACAGGCTCTCTCCCGCCACAAAAACGCCCCTACCCCGATGTTTACCGTTTTCCGACCCACCCAAAATGGTTAATAACGCAACATAAATAGCACGAAAATAAAAAACCGCCCACCTTTCTCAGGTGAGCGGTAAAAATTCTCAACAAATATGTTGCGAAATTCGCTATTTTCACCCCTACCGAGTTTTTCCAATTGGGCAACCTCCAGAAGCAAGCCCGGGACGATCAATAGGGGCAAGCTGACGGTAATCCCGGAGCGCCCAAAGAAAACGGACATACCCGGCAAGCGCCCCTCATCGAGCATCGTTTACAGCCGAATAGGCCCGATTAATCCTCGCTCTGGTCCGCGTGCGCCATCACTACGGTCAACGGCTCCGGCCCAATGATCACCTCATGGCCCGCAACCATGATTGGCCCAACCTGGTGGTCGTCCTCCTCCAGGACAACTTCCACTGTGCGGCCACGTACCGTCACCCGGATACGGCAGCCACGAATGGTGACTCGGTAGGTCAGGCCGCTCCAGTCCTCCGGCAGTCGCGGGTCAATGCTGTAGCGACCATCGTGGTCACGGAAACCACCGAAGCCGTAGACCAGGGATTGCCACACACCACCGGCAGAAGCGACGTGAACACCATCGGCAGCGTTACCGTGCAGGTTCGCCAAGTCCACATAGAGCCCGCGCAGGAAGAAGTCCATCGCCTGCTCCTGCAAGCCCAACTCGGCCGCAACGATGGACTGCACAACGGCGGACAGCGAGGAATCACCAGTGGTGAGTGGATCGTAATACATGTAGTCTGCGCGCTTTTGTTCCGTCGTAAAGCGATTGCCCATGAGGAACAGGGCGAGGACGACGTCCGCCTGCTTAATGACCTGGTGACGATAAATCGTCAGCGGGTGATAGTGCAGCAGCAGCGGGCGCAGAGGACCAACCTCAGGATCGTCGAGATTCCAACGCTTACGCAGCAGGAACTGATCATCCTGCGGATGAATGCCGAGCTTCTCATCGAACGGGATGTACATCGCATCAGCTGCCTGCTCCCACTCTTCGACCTCGCGCTCGGTGAGATCGAAGCGGTTGGTCAATTCGCGGTAGGCGGCGGGGCGATCGCGCTTCATCTGCTTGACGACGTCCGCCGCAACCCGCAGGTTATACTGCGCCATCACGTTGGTGTACAGGTTGTTGTTCACCACCGTGTTGTACTCATCTGGGCCGGTGACGCTGTGAATCTGGAATTCCCGATGTTCGGCATCGAAGAATCCCAGCGACATCCAAAACCTGGCCGTGCCGAGCAGCAAGTCCGTGCCTTCCTTGAGCAGGAACTCCTCGTCACCGGAGGCATAGACGTACTTCATCATCGCGAACACGATGTCGGCATCGATGTGGTACTGCGCCGTGCCGGCCTCAAAGTAGGCCGAGGACTCCTGACCATTGATGGTGCGCCAAGGGAAGAGGGCACCGTCGTGCGCCAGTTCGTCGGCACGCGCCCACGCGGCTTCGAGCATGTCCCAGCGGAAACGCATGGCATTGCGGGAAAACTGCGGCGACGTATAGGTAAGGAATGGGGTCACATAGATTTCCGTGTCCCAGAAGTAGTGGCCGCCGTAGCCGGTACCGGTCATACCCTTGGCCGGGATGCCCTGGAATTCGGCGCGAGCGGCGGCCTGGATAATCTGCCAGATGTTCCAGCGCACTGCCTGCTGAATCTCCGGCTGGTTGTAGATGACGACGTCGGAGCGCTCCCAGAAGCGTTCGAGCCACTCCTCCTGGTTCTCCATCAGGCCCAGCATGCCGATACGACCGACGCGGTTCAGCGTGCGCTCACAGCGGAATGCCAACTCTTCGGCGCGCACCTTGCGGGAGGAGTGGTAGGACACCAGCTTCTCCAGGCGGATGACGGTTCCGACAGGCGCATCCAGGTTGAACAGGGCGCTGGCCACATCCGGCTCGGTCGATTGCGAAACCTCCACGAACGGTTCGGTGCCGTCGGGAGTGCGGACAGTAAAGGTGTGGTCCATGGAGGTGGCCACAGTCATACCGGAGTTTGCGCAGCGATAGCCCAGTGTCGAGCGCTGCCCATGCGCCGATTCCGACTGAAATGCCGGAATGAGAACGCGGTCTTCCAGCGCCTCGGCGCGACGGGGATCCAGTTCGGTGCCCTGTGCCTTGGCCGCGTCGTGGTACTCGTCCTCGCCGTCCTGTCGGTTGAGGATCTGCGAGTTAATCATCACCGCAGCATCCGCGTCCAGCAGTTCGACTTCCAGGCTCATCGCGGCGACGTGCTTTTCCTGGAAGGACACCATGCGCTCGGAGGTGACACGGACGTGCTTGCCACCCGGGGTGCGCCAAATGAACCGACGACGCAACACACCTTCGCGGAAGTCCAGGCTACGTTCGTAGTCGCTGACCTCAGCGTTACCGAGGCGCAGGGGCTCGTCGTCAATATAGAGACGCATTGCCTTGGCATCCGGAGCGTTGGCAATCGTCTGCCCCTGGCGGGCTAAGCCGTAGGCGTCCTCGGCGTGCCTAATGGGCCATGTCTCATGCAGACCGTTGATATACGTGCCGTGTTCACTGGAGTCACGGCCCTCCGGCGGGTTGCCACGCATGCCGATGTACCCGTTCGACAGCGCAAACAGCGTCTCGCCCAAACCGAGCGGGAGGCCGTTCGGCTTCGTCTCAATCAAACGCCACTCATCGACCGGAGTGATGTCTCGGTCCATGAGTCCCTCGGCATTCACCAGGTGGTGGTGCTTATCCGCACGACCCGCCGGGAAGTTGCGACGCTGCTTCCGACGAACTGGAGACACCATCTCCTCCTGCTTTTCAGCCTGTTCGGTCTCCTCGTCATGTCCCCGTCCCTGCGGAATCACACGCTCGGTCTCGTCGACTGCTGCTGTGGTCGAATCTTTGGCCATGATGCCTTCCGGTTTTGTCTCAGCCATTTGTCACGAGCCAGCCTAGACGAGTTCCGCCAAGTCACTGACCACAATGTCAGCGCCTGCTCGGCTCAGCGCTTCCGCACCGGCACCGCGGTCAACACCAATGACGAGGCCAAATGCACCCGCTGCGCCCGCCTGCACACCGCTGATGGCATCCTCGACCACCACGGCATCGCGCGGTGCCACCCCCAGATTCTTCGCGGCATACACGAAGGTATCGCCCGCGGGCTTGCCCGGCAGGTTATTCTCGTGCGCCACGACGCCGTCAACAATCTCCACGAACCGCTCACGCAGTCCCGCCGCCGTCAGCACCGGCACCGCGTTCTTCGACGAGCTAACCACCGCCAACTGCGGTTTGTCGCTTGCCGACGAGTCCCCCGCGCCCTGCAACTCATCGAGCAACGCAACAGACCCCGGGTATGCCTCAATGCCCCTGGCGACTCGCGCCAGGAAGTCATCATTCTTGCGCTTTCCGAGTCCAACAATCGTCTCGTCTTCCGCAGTGTCCTCATCGCTACCGTGTGGCAGCGAGATGCCCCGGGACTCCAGGATTGCCGCAATCCCCTCATCACGGCGACGGCCATCGAGGTAGGTGAAGTAGTCCTCCTCCGTATAAGCCGTGACTCCCTTGTGCTCGAAGTAGTCGCTAAACATGTCCGCCCACGCCTGCTCGTGAACATCGGCGGTGGGGGTAATCACTCCGTCGAGGTCAAACAGGATTGCGCCCGCGTTATGGAGGAATTCTTTGGCCTTGGCAAGGTTGGTAGCACTGTCGGTCGTGGAATTAGTCATGGGGTCGCAGCTCCTTGGACATTGCAGACTGCATATTCGCAATTAACTTCCCAACCAACGCTAGCAATATTGCCACTACCCCGCTTGCGAAGCCGGGTAGCTCAAACCCCGAGGCCGCGGCTTTTCCAACACGTCCAACACGGGCGCCCAAATGTCAGCCCTCCCCCCCCCAAAAAAAACAAACTGCCGGGTGGACGCGGAATCGGCCTCTTAAATCAGCCAACCCGACATACACACCGGCAGTTTGGGTGGTTATTTAGTTATTTTCAGCTCGGTCGCTGCCAGCTAACCCGCTAATCGCACTGACTAACGGGTCTGCTGACAAGCCCCGGCCAGACCAAGAATTAGTCCTGGTCAATGCCCTCGCGCTTCTTGAACTCCAGACGACGACGGTGCAGAATCGGCTCGGTGTAACCGGACGGCTGGTTCACACCATCAAGGATGAGCTCCTTGGCAGCCTGGAAACCGATGGACTTGTCGAAGTCCGGAGCCATCGGCAGGTATGCCTCATCGCCCTCGTTCTGGCGGTCAACGACCTCGGCCATACGCTGAAGCGAATCAATGATCTGCTCCTCGGTGACAACACCGTGCAGCAGCCAGTTAGCCAGAGTCTGGGAGGAAATACGCAGGGTAGCGCGGTCCTCCATCAGGTCAACATCGTTGATGTCCGGCACCTTGGAGCAGCCGACACCCTGCTCAACCCAGCGGATAACGTAACCCAGGATGGACTGGCAGTTGTTGTCCAGCTCGTTAGCCTTGTCCTCATCGGACCAGTCAGCGCCCGGCTCGCCAGCCTTAGCTGCCGCTACCGGGATGGTCAGCAGGTCACCAAAGGTGTCGCGGCGACCGTCGGTAAGCAGCTTGTCCTGAACGCCGAAGACGTCGACCTCGTGGTAGTGGGTAGCGTGCAGCACACCACCGGTCGGGGACGGAACCCACGCGGTGGAAGCACCCTGCTTCGGCTGACCAATCTTCTGCTCCAGCAGCTCAGCCATCTGCTCGGTCATAGCCCACATGCCCTTACCGATCTGAGCCTTGCCCTGCAGGCCGTGTGCCAGGCCGGAGTCAACGTTGTTGTCCTCGTAAGCCAGCATCCACGGAGCGGTCTTCTGAACTGCCTTGCGGAACATCGGACCAGCCTGGATGGAGGTGTGGATCTCATCACCAGTGCGGTCCATGAAGCCGGTGTTAATGAAAACGACACGCTCGGAAACAGCCTTGATGGCGGCATCCAGGTTGACGGAGGTACGACGCTCCTCATCCATCAGGCCGACCTTCAGGGTGTTGTGCGGCAGACCCAGCAGCTTCTCAACGTCTGCGAACAGCTCGTTGGTGAATGCAGCCTCATCTGGGCCGTGCTGCTTCGGCTTCACGATGTAGATCGAACCAGTACGGGAGTTCTTACGTACGTTGTCCTGATCCAGGCCCGGGATTGCACAGACAGCGGTGACGACGGCATCCATGATGCCCTCGAAAATCTCCTCGCCGTCGCGGTCGAGGATGGCCGGGTTCTGCATCAGGTGGCCGACGTTACGGACCAGGTTCAGGGAACGACCGTGCAGGGTGACCTCGGAACCGTCAAGAGCGGTGTAGGTGCGGTCGTCGTTGATGGTACGGGACAGCTTCTTGCCGCCACGGGTGAACTCGACTGCAAGGTCACCGACGTTAAGGCCCAGCCAGTTGGTGTAACCCAGGGTCTTGTCGGCAGCGTCAACTGCGGCGACAGAGTCCTCGAGGTCCATGATGTTGGTGACAGCGGCTTCCAGGACGATGTCCTTGACGCCAGCCTTGTCGGTCTTGCCGACCGGGGACTCCGGATCGATCAGCAACTGGATGTGCAGACCGTTGTGCTTGAAGTAAATGGACTCCGGTGCGTCCTTGTCACCGGTGTAGCCGACCAGGGTCTCCGGCTCGCGCAGACCAGAGGTAGCGCCACCCTCCAGGGTTGCCTGCAGGTGACCGTCGACAATGTCGTAAGAGGTAACGTCCGCGTGGGAACCGTCGACCAGCGGCAGAGCGTTGTCCAGGAAGTCACGGCCCCATGCGATAACGCGGTCACCACGGACCTTGTTGTAGCCCGGGGTGTCCTTCTCCGCACCGCCATCTTCAGCAATAGCGTTGGTGCCGTACAGCGCATCGTAAAGCGAGCCCCAGCGTGCGTTCGCGGCGTTGATGGCGAAACGGGCGTTGAGCACCGGCACGACCAGCTGCGGGCCGGCGGTGGAGGTGATCTCAGTGTCGACGTTAGCCGTGGTGACCTGGAAGTCACCCGGGTTGTCAACGAGGTAGCCGATTTCCTTCAGGAATGCGACGTACTTGTCCTGATCCTGCTTGCCCGGGTTCTCCTTGTACCAAGCGTCGAGCTTTTCCTGCAGCTCATCGCGCTTGGCCAGCAGCTCACGGTTGCGCGGGGTGTACTTGGCGACGATGTCACCAAAGCCATTCCAGAACGCGTCCTTGTCCTCAATGCCGGCGGCGGGGAGTGCGGTGTCATTAACGAAGTCGTAAAGAACCTTCGCGACCTGCATTCCACCTGCCGAAATACGCTGTGCCATTGCTCTCCTCAAAACTATTGATTGCAATTTGCTCACCCAGTCACGGCCACGTCAGCGGCTCACGCACTGGATGCGTTGTCCTCCTACTGTATGTGATTCGGCACACTTATGAACCCTCTTTTTCCAGAACCGCCATCCGTCGGCCCGATATTGCGCCCCTCACATTTGCCGTTTCTTTCGCTTGACGACGCGCCTCTCGCGAGCAGACCCCCACCCCCTCCAGGTGACCATTCGGGCATTCAACCTTGGGACCATGGAGTTAGGCTCCCACCCGTCATACATGCGACCTCCCCGCCCCGCTTACCGCTTCGCCACGAAGAACTGCACGGAGGGAAAATGTGTCGCCCGTTACAGAGATTTAGCATTGCGACCTGCATCTCAGCACTCACCACCAGAAGCCCTAAAGGCGGCACCTGCCTCCAAAACGCCCAAGAAAGACGAAATAACAAGCGGAGCTAACTCCAACCCCAAACCGCGTATCGGTGGCGCATTGACCGGTGTACGGACGGTGTACTTAGGAGCCTGTTTTCGAGCCAGATGCCGCATTTTCGGGGGTAGCTGGGCACCCCCTAAAGCCCAAACGCCGTTAGCCGCGCACTCGATTATTTACCAAAATATAAAACACCCCAAAGCGGGGGGAATGTTATTCGCGAGACTGCAATGAAGAAATAACAGTACAAATGTACCGGCCGGTCACAGGCGAAAATCGCTAAAGCCAAGCTACGCATCACAATGTTTGCAATCTTCACAAGTGTTATTCGGGTTACATACTTGAATTCACACCCGAAGCTGCTTGACGAACTTCGCGCTATGCCCCAAAATGTGAAACATGACACGCGGAAGCGGACATTGTTTTTGTTCGCATGTTTGTGTGCAGGGGTACAGCATTTTTCCAGATGCTGCCTGCATTCAACTGGCGCCGCGGTCACCATCGGGTCAGCCTGTAGATCGGTTCTGTAGGAATTGTTCTTAAGTCAGCACCCGGAGTTCAAAAAGCAAGCAAAAGGAAGTGACTCCGTTTATGTCTAACGTTGGTAAGGCACGTACCGCCGCCGAAATCCAGAAGGATTGGGACGAGAACCCGCGCTGGGAAGGTATCACCCGCGACTACACCGCTGAGCAGGTTGCTGAGCTCCAGGGCACCGTCGTCGAGGAGAACACCCTCGCTCGCCGCGGCGCTGAGATCCTGTGGGAAGGCGTCAACGTTGAGGATGATTCCTACATCAACGCTCTGGGTGCACTGACCGGTAACATGGCCGTTCAGCAGGCTCGCGCTGGCCTGAAGGCTGTCTACCTCTCCGGTTGGCAGGTCGCCGGTGACGCTAACCTCTCCGGCCACACCTACCCGGACCAGTCCCTGTACCCGGCTAACTCCGTCCCGAACGTCGTTCGCCGCATCAACAACGCTCTGCTCCGCGCAGACGAGATTGCTCGCATCGAGGGCGACGACTCCGTCGACAACTGGCTGCTGCCGATCGTCGCTGACGGTGAGGCTGGCTTCGGTGGCGCTCTGAACGTCTACGAGCTGCAGAAGGCCATGATTAACGCTGGTGCCGCTGGTACCCACTGGGAGGACCAGCTCGCTTCTGAGAAGAAGTGTGGCCACCTGGGCGGCAAGGTCCTGATCCCGACCCAGCAGCACATCCGTACCCTGACCTCTGCTCGCCTGGCTGCTGACGTCTCCAACACTCCGACCGTCATCATCGCCCGCACCGACGCTGAGGCCGCTACCCTCATCACCTCCGACGTTGATGAGCGCGACCAGAAGTTCATCACCGGTGACCGCACCTCCGAGGGCTTCTACCACGTCCAGAACGGCCTGGAGCCGTGCATCGATCGTGCGAAGTCCTACGCTCCGTACGCTGACATGATTTGGATGGAGACCGGTACTCCGGACCTCGAGCTGGCCAAGAAGTTCGCTGAGGGCGTCAAGGCTGAGTACCCGGACCAGCTCCTGGCTTACAACTGCTCCCCGTCCTTCAACTGGTCCGCTCACCTGGAGAAGGACGAGATCGCCAAGTTCCAGAACGAGCTGGGCAAGATGGGCTTCAAGTTCCAGTTCATCACCCTGGCTGGCTTCCACGCCCTGAACTACGGCATGTTCGACCTGGCATACGGCTACGCTCGCGAGCAGATGTCCGCATTCGTCGACCTGCAGAACCGCGAGTTCGAGGCTGCCGAGAAGCGCGGCTTCACCGCTGTCAAGCACCAGCGCGAGGTTGGCGCCGGCTACTTCGACCGCATCGCCACCACCGTCGACCCGAACTCCTCCACCACCGCCCTGAAGGGCTCCACCGAGGAGGGTCAGTTCTAAGCCACTTGGCTTAGGGCTTAGGTCTCGGACCTAACTTCAACACCCAGCGAGGGCTGCACCCGCAGCCTTCGCTGGGTGTTTTTGTATTTTCATCGACGTGTCGACTCCGCGCCGTCGTAAAGCGCGAAACCTTTCGACGAGTTCAGCTATCGCCACATCCCACGGCAATAAATCTGTTTTTATAAATGTCGTCTCACCTGGACTTATAAGGTTACCCCCATGTCACTTTTACATCGTGTGTCACTCTAGTCACACTGGTAACATTCTTATCGCCCTTGCGGTCATGGGATACAGCGACCTGCCCGTACCCCATGCTCCACCGTGGATAGTTTCGAATCATCGCGATTCTTCCTCGCCAACCCTTCGGGATTTCAGTTGCGCGTGGACACACGGGGGACTACACACTTCTCCACGAAAGACACTTTTATGAAATCCGGACTCTTCTCACGCATGTCCAGCATGTTTTCCACCAAGAATTCAGTCAAGACCGCCGCTACCATTGCAGTAGCTTCCGCCATGGTTCTCGGGTCCACATCCGTAGCCTCCGCACAGGACATGAACAGCCTTCTGCCCGGCGCTTCCGCCAACGGCCATGTGGTCGTCACCGACAGCCCACGAATCCAGGTCACTGTCAACGAGAACAAGGGCGAAGATACCGTCACCATCGAAGTCAAGAACAACTACGACAGCAAATTCTCCTGCTTCGCTCCAGGCGTTTCCACTGACCCAAAGAAGCCAGCCCGCCTGCCCAACACAGTGACGGAAGCCAGTATCGTAACGAAGGCCGTGGATTACTACCGTACCTGGCCATATGTTCCTTCTGACGGCATCAACGTTCCGCTTCTGGGAGTCATCCCGACCAATGGCTTTCTGGAATTCGTTCCAGGCGGACTGGTGGGCTCTGCCCTGGGCAAGCAGCTGAACGCTCGCGCCGAGCTCTTCCGCGCCTGGGAGCAAGCTAAGTTGGCAGGCCACACTGGCGAGATTCCCGCATTCGAGCTTGAGCCTTTCGGTACTTCTACTCACCAGGTCGGTCTGAACAAGCCGGGTGCTGGCGAGCGTAAGGACTTCGACGCCGCTGCCCTCGTCTACTGCACGGACAACGATGATCCGCACAAGCAGCACTACGTCTTCGCAGGCTACGAGTCCGGAAAGGCTCCCAGGGGCGGTAGCTCCAGCGGTTCGCTCGGCTCTCCTGGCCTTTCTTCCCCCTCGCTGAAGATGTCGTAGCAAGCCTCAGCTTTACGACGATTCCCCTTACCGGCCCACCTGCCCCAATCACCTCTAAGGACTCGGATTCCATGACTTTCTCTCTGTCACGTGCAGCCAAGGCTGCCGCACCTGCAGTGGCCCTTGCCGCCACCGTCACTCTGCTTTCCACTACTCCTGCTCTCGCCGAGCCTCACAGCAATGTGGTGCCCGGCGCGGATCAGTCCTCGATTGTCGTCCACACTGACACGAAGCTGCTGACCGTTACAGTCAATGCGGCTGATGCGGGCGCAACTGAGATTTCCGGAAAGGTTACAAACAACTCGGCTAAGAAGTTCATCTGCGCTGGCCCACGTGGTACCGACAAGGTCGCGGGCGATGTCACCACGTCGAAGCTGGTGGCAGCCTCTGAGGATTACTACCGCAAGAACACCTTCCGCGAATTGCCAAAGGTGCCGATTCAGCTTGGCGGCATCCCCCTCATTGGCAACATTGCGTTGGGGCAGCTTGATCTGGGAATGTTCGGCCCACTCCTGCAGGGACTCGGCGGTACGCTGGGCGACCCGAATGCCCAGCGCAACCAGATTGCACAGGACTACTCCGCTGAGCGGGTGAAGGGCCACGCAGGTCTCATCAATGCTTTCACCATTGAGCCTGGCGCAACTCACGACTTCTCCGCCTACTTGAACAACCCGAGCTCGGGTCCGCGCACGGATTTCGATGCCGCAGCTTTCATCATGTGCACCGATGAGAGCAATGCCGCATACGCCTTCACCGGCTACGAGGAGGGCACCCGCACACCGGGCAGCGCCTCCTTCGGTTCCCCGGGACTGAAGTCACCTCAGAGCCCAGGCATTCAGAGCCCTGGCGCAAAGAACCCTGCTAATTCCTAACCAGCACCGATGCCGGCGCCGGAACCTACACCAGCACCGATACTAGCGCCTGCTACTGAGTCCGGGACCTCCGAGTTTTCCCGCTACAATCCCCGGCCTTTCCGACAGAAAGCAATTCCATGACCTCTCGCAAAACTCTGCGCATCACCACAGCAGTGACCTGCGCCTCCACGTTTGCCCTGTTGTCCACACCGGCGGCCCTTGCCGACAGCGCAACCGAAACGCATACCGACCGCCGATCGGTCTACAGCCGCACTGTCAGCAACACGACACCGGCTCCAGGTGAAATCATCACCTACAGCCAGACCTTCACCACGACCTCCGGCAACGACTACATCTACGACTGGAAAAACAACGTAGACTCTTGCCTCGAATACCAGCCGGGCTCTGCCACCCTGCAGGTAGGCGACGCTTCCGCAACCGCGCTCCCCGAGGACAAAGTAACTGCTACGCCAGGAGCCACTGCCATCAAGTCGACGGATAGCTCCGGCTACTGGACCTTTAACAAGGACGCCCCGCACACATTCACCCTGCAGTACAAGGTAGGTGACTCATGCGTGCAGGACACCGAACTGACTTCTGGGTTTTATTACAAGTACGGCAATTTTTGGAGCTCAAAGACCTACGGCAGCGATAAGTTCAACGGTGGACCGGCAATTACGGTTGTCGACACTAGCCGCGTCCGTACCTCGATTGAGCTCGTCGACACTCCGGATACAGCAGCGGTCGACCGCCCACTGCCCCTGAAGGCAAAGGTAACTGTCAGTGCAGACGACGGCGTAGAGATTCCTTCTCTGACCGGCAAGACAGTAAACTTCGTTGCCGGTGGCACCACGCTGTGTACCGCCGATATTGCAGCGGACACGGACACCGCCGCGTGCGATTGGACTCCAACCAGCACCGGAAACTTCGATGTCAAGGCAGTTCTCGACGACTCCGATGAAATCCTCGGCAGCAGCTCAGCCACCAAGTCCATCAACGTCACCATCGCCCCACCTGAGGCACCTTCTGAGCTGAAGGCCGACCCCGCCAACGCTTTCGGCCGGGCACAGACTGTGATTAGCGGAAAGGCTGAACCGGGAACCACGGTTGAGGCTCTCGGCCCAGGTGGCACTCGCTGCGTGGCACAGACCAACGACGAGGGAGCATTCTCCTGCAACCTCGGATTCCTGCCGGCTATCTCTGGCACTGTCACCGTCACTGCAAACCGTGGTGATGCCAAGTCCGAGGCACGCGAAATTCAGGTCAATACCCGTCGAGGCTTCTTCGACTCCTTGGGTTCGCCAAGCCTACCGAAGCTCGAACTCCCGACCTCCGGCAACTAAACGCGACTGACACCTTCGCGCACCTCAACCCGGGAGCAAAGGTTGCAACGGTTTTCTACACAAATCCAGCTAACCTCGGGATATGCTGGGCAGTATGTCGAAAACCTATGTCGGATCTCGCCTCCGCCAGCTACGCCGCGAGCGCGACCTCAGCCAGGCCGCGCTCGCGCAGGCGTTGGGCCTCTCGGCTAGTTACGTCAACCAGATTGAGCACGATGTCCGCCCGTTGACCGTGCCCGTTCTGCTTCGCATCACAGACACTTTCGGCGTTGATGCGACGTTCTTTTCCCGCGATGACGATTCCCGTCTCCTCGCTGAGGTTCAAGACGTGGTGATGGACAAAGAGATTGCCAAGTCCCCCATGGACCTGCAGGAAATCTCAGAGATGGTCCGCGACCACCCCGACATCGCCCGCATCATGGTGGACATTCACCGCCGCTACCGCAACGTCACCGACAAACTTTCCCTGGCTACCGAGGAGCGCAACTTCGGCAATAGCACCGACACCTCCTCCGGCTCACAGGCGCTGACCATGCCACACGAGGAGGTCCGCGACTACTTCTACGCCCGCCAGAACTACATCTCTGCAGTCGACACCGCCGCCGAGGAACTAGCCCGCGAGCTGCGGATTACCGATGAGACCACCGATGTCGTCTCTATGCTGGCCGACAGGCTGTCCAACGACCATGGGATCCGGATTGCGCTGGAATCGTCGTTAGGCGATGTGCAGCACAGCCTTGATAAGCGAACGAAGACGCTCTACCTCGCGCGGCACCTCTCACCGGGGCAGCGCGCCTTCCGTATGGCCACGGAGCTAGGGTTTTTAGAGCAGGGGGAGACCATCTCCGAGGCCGTCGCGTCTGGGCATTTCATGTCAGAGGAGTCTCGGAAGCTGGCGCAGCGCGGAGTCGCGACGTACTACGCGGCGGCGCTGATTCTGCCCTATGAGTCGTTCCATGCGATGGCAGAGTCGAAACGCTACGACATCGAGCTGCTCTCACGCACGTATGGAGTCGGCTACGAGACCATCTGCCACCGCCTGTCCACGATGCAACGCCCCAGCTTGCGCGGTATTCCGTGGACATTCGTGCGCGTCGACCGCGCGGGCAACATGTCCAAACGCCAATCCGCCACCGGCTTCCACTTCACACATTCGGGCGGTACCTGCCCACTGTGGAACGTCTACGAGACCTTCTCCTACCCCGGCAAGGTCATGCGCCAGGTTGCGCTCATGCCGGATGGCCGGCCGTACATGTGGATTTCCCGTACCGTCGAACATCACGCGGCTCGTTTCGGCAAGCCAGGTAAGGTTTTCGCCATCGGTTTGGGCTGCGAGGCTCGGCATGCCGAGCGCACCGTATACGCCGATGGTCTCGATCTCGCGGACCTCGACGCCGCCACGCCCATCGGCGCCGGCTGCAGGGTCTGCTCCCGCGAGGCCTGCCCGCAGCGCGCGTTCCCACCGATTCATCGCGATATCGACATCAACATGCACCGCTCCACCGTCTCGCCGTACTAATTCGCTTTACGACGGGCGCAGGGCGGGCCTGCGGCTTGAGCCTGGTTGGCGAAGGTTGGTTCGCGGGGGCTTGGTTCGCGGGGGCTTGGTTCGCGCAAAATGCCCCAAAAAAGGAAGACCCAAAAAGAAAGTGCCCAGGTTTATAGCACTTTTGTGCCGAATTTCTCGGTCAAACTGCTATAAACCTGGGCACTAACTCGTATCTGCCCGAGCCGAGACCAGCGAAGGCTGATCCCAAGCCAGAACCCAAACCTTTTACAGGTTGATCATCTTGCCCATAACGCCCTCGGCAGCTTCCTTCATGGCCTCGGACATGGTCGGGTGGATGTGGACGGCGCGGCCGATTTCCTCAGTGGTCAGCTCGTACTTCTCAGCCAGGACCAGCTGCGGCATGAGCTCGGAAACGTTGGCGCCCACCATGTGGCCACCCAGCAGCTCGCCGTACTCGGCATCTGCAATGAGCTTCACGAATCCTGCCGGCTCCGCCAGGCCCTGCGCCTTACCGTTTGCAGAGAACGGGAAGGTAGAGACCTTAATCTCGCGGCCGTTCTCCTCTGCCCACTTCTTGGCCTGCGCCTCGGTCTTACCGAAGGAGCCCACCTGCGGGTTACAGAAGGTTGCGCGCGGCATCATGTTGTAGTCCGGGATGGTCTCGGTCTCGTGACCTGCCATGTGCTCAGCTGCGATAACGCCCTGCGCTTCAGCAACGTGTGCCAGCTGCAGCTTCATGGTGACGTCACCGATGGCGTAAATGTTGTCAACGTTGGTGCGCATGTACTCGTCGATAACAATCTCGCCGCGCTCGCCCAGCTCAACACCGGCCTTGTCCAGGCCAATGCCCTCAGTGCGCGGTGCGAAGCCGATGGAGACCATAACGCGGTCGACGGTCAGAGTCTGCTCGTCGCCGCCGTCCTTGGCCTCGACCTTGACCTCAACCGAGTCACCATTGTCCACGATGGAGGTGGTCTTGTGACCGGTCATGAGCTTGACGCCCAGCTTCTTGTATTCCTTGGCAATAACCTTGGAGACGTCTGCGTCCTCGTTCGGCAGAACGTTGTCCATGAACTCGACGATGGTGACGTCCACGCCGTAGTTGGCCAGGACGTATGCGAATTCCATACCGATGGCGCCAGCGCCGACGATGACCATGGAGTCCGGCAGCTCGTCGGAGAGAATCTGCTCTTCGTAGGAAACAATGTTGCCGCCGACCTCAACACCCGGCAGAGAACGGACGACAGAGCCGGTCGCAATAATCGCCTTGTCGAAGGTAATTTCCTTGCCCTCGTCATCACCCTCAGTGATGGCCATGGAGGTTGGGCCAGTGAATTCACCGAAACCGTTGATTTCGGTGATCTTGTTCTTCTTCATCAAGAAATGAACACCCTTGACGATGCCCGCGGACACCTTGCGCGAACGCGCGTGTGCGGCACCGAAGTCAAAGGAGACATCACCGGAGATACCGAAGGTCTTAGCCTCATGGTTGAAAATGTGCGCCACCTCGGCGTTCTTCAACAGAGACTTGGATGGAATACAGCCAACGTTGAGGCAGACACCGCCCCAGTATTGCTTCTCCACCACAGCGGTCTTCAGACCCAGCTGGGATGCACGGATTGCTGCGACGTATCCGCCAGGACCGCCGCCGAGTACTACAAGATCAAAATGTTCAGCCACGTGCACAAGTCTACGCACGACTTAGCTTTACTTCACCTCGCAAGCCCACCCGGCAAACCCCACTTTTTACCTTCAGCGGTGGGCTACGGTGGTGGACATGGGCAACGACACCGGCAACAACACGGGTAACGATTCCTCCTTCCTCTCCACCGACCTTGTCCCCGATTGGCTGGACGATATCGACGGTTCCCAGGCGCTGACGTGGGCGCGCGCGCAGTCGGAGGCCACCGTCGCAGGCGTCGATTCGCTTGCCGACGACACCCGCGACCGCACCAACCTGGAACAACGCATCCTGGCTGCGCTCAACACCGATGCCCGAATCGCGTATCCGGTGCGGCGCGGTGAGTACCTCTATAACTTCTGGCGGGATGCCGAGCATCCGCGGGGTCTGTGGCGGCGCACCTCCTTGCAGAGCTATCTAGCTGGCCAGGAAGATCCGCAGGCAACCGAATGGGAGGCGCTCATCGACCTCGATGCGCTGGCGGCAGCCGAGGGGGAAAACTGGGTCTGGAAGGGCACGGTGTGCCGTTATCCGGAGTATGACCGCGCGTTGATTATGCTCTCCCGCGGCGGCGCCGATGCCACCGTAGTGCGGGAGTTCGACCTCGTTACCTGCTCTTTTGTGGAGGAGGAGCCGTTCTACCTCCCGGAGGCGAAGTCCGATGTCTGTTGGGTGGGCCGCGATGAAATTCTCGTTGGCAGTGACTTTGGTCCGGGCTCGCTGACGGATTCGGGCTACCCGCGGCAGGTGCGTAGGTGGCGGCGCGGCACGCCGTCGTCAAGCGCGGACGTGATTTTCTCGGGCCACAGCGATGATGTGGCGGTGGGCGGTTGGTTCGATGCGACGGAAGGCTTTGAGCGGCTGTTTGTCGAGCGTGCGCATGATTTTTATAATTCGCAGCGGTTTGTGGCGGCGGAGCGTCCGGGCAAGTTGGCGGTGCAGCAGAACGGGGACTTTTCGCTGCAGATTCTGGAGGTGCCGCAGGACTGCCGGACGAGTGTCCATAGACAGTGGCTGGTGCTGATGCCGCGCACGGAGTTCAATGGCATTCCGGCTGGTGGCGTTGCCATTGTGGAGCTGGATAAGTGGCTGGCGGGCTCGCGTGAGGTGGAGGTGGTTTTCACCCCTGATGCGCACACGTCGTTCCAGCAGCTGGTGTGGACGAAGAACTTCCTGGTGTTGACGCTGTTGGAGGATGTCGCGACGAAGTTGGTCGTGCTGCGGGAGGGCTCGTGGGAGCCGGTGGAAACCTTCAGCGAGTTACCGGCGCAGGCCACTGTGAGCGTGATTGATACGGCCTCGGAGCGCGATGATGAGATCTGGTTGGTGTCGACCGCGACGACACAACCGGCCACGCTCTGGTACGGGCAGGTCGGCGGCCAACTCACGGAAGTGCGGCGTGCTCCGGCGCTCTTCGACAGTGAGGGCATGGAGACGCGACAGCACTGGGCGACGTCGGCCGATGGCACGCGGATTCCGTATCGCATCACCGGCCACTTCGGCTCGGGAGCTGACGCAGGTGCAGGCGCTGACGCAAGTGCCCCAACCCCAGCCCCCACCCTCGTGCATGCCTATGGCGGTTTCGAGGTTTCGCTGGTCCCGCAGTACTCAGCGATCCGTGGCCTGACCTGGCTCGAGCGCGGCGGCTACTTCGTGGAGGCCAACCTGCGCGGTGGCGGTGAATTTGGTCCGACCTGGCACTCCTCAGTGGTCAAGACTGAGCGGATGAGGGTCTATGAGGATCATCAGGCCGTGCTGCGCGATTTGGTCACGCGCGGCTACTGCACCCGGAAACAGTTGGGTGTGCGCGGCGGCTCCAACGGTGGGCTGTTGACCGCTGTGTGTCTGACTTCCTACCCGGAGTTGGTGGGCGCAGTGGTGTCCCAGGTGCCGCTGGCGGACATGATGCGCTACCACAGGCTGTCCGCGGGAGCCTCGTGGATGGCCGAGTATGGAAACCCGGATGACCCCACCGAACGGGCTGCGATTGCGCAGTATTCGCCGGTCCAGCGCGTCGTCAAGCGAGAGCAGCGTGCCTACCCACCAGCGTTGATTACGACGTCTACCAGGGACGACCGCGTCCACCCAGCACATGCGCGGAGTCTGGCGTGGCTGCTGGCAGAAGCGGGTCAACCGGTGGATCATTACGAAAACACCGAGGGAGGGCACGCCGGTGCGGCGGATAATTCGCAGGTCGCGTTTGTCGAGGCGCTCATATCTACGTGGCTGTGGAACAAGCTCAAGTAAGGTAACAGCCGTGAGTAGCGCTGATTTCACTAATCCATATACCGGTATTGCGTTCAACCTGGGTTTCCGGGTGAACAAGTACGAACTGGACCTCGATTATCGGGTCGGGCCGAATCGTCTGAAGGCGACGGCAACTCTGCACATCGAGATCAATGCTTGGACTTCGCACCTCACGCTCGACTTTGCGGATGCGCTGGGGGTCGATTCGGTGGATGCAATCTACGATTCGCAGGCACACTCTATCGATGTGAAGCGCTGGCGTCACTCGGGCCGCAAATTGCGTGTCACCTTCGACCGCGAGCTGGCTCCCGACGAGACGCTGCGGCTGATTGTCACCTACTCGGGCACGCCACGTCCGGTGCGCTCGAAGTGGGGCGAGATTGGCTGGGAGGAGCTGGAAAACGGCGCACTCGTGGCATCGCAGCCGGTCGGCGCGGCATCGTGGTACCCCTGCGATGACGATCCTGAGGTCAAGGCGTTCTACGAGTTCACGATGGTCACCGACGCTCCCTACGAGGTCGTCGCACCAGGGCTTGCCGACGCTCCGGTGAACGTGGGCGGATCGCGCCGCCGCTGGCGGTTTGTCACCGAGGAGCCCATGGCCTCCTACCTGGCCACCATCAATGTCGGCCAGTTTAAGAAGGTCGAGCTGCCGTGCCAGACCTCGACCGTGGTGGCGTGGGTGCCCTCTGAACTTGTAGCCAATGCTCGCCATGACTTCCGCGATCAGGGGCGCATGCTCGATGAATTCGCCAAGCTCTTTGGCCCCTACCCCTTCCGCGCATACCAGGTGGTCATTTGTGAAGATGACCTGGAGATCCCCATTGAGGCACAGGGCCTGTCCATCTTCGGCGCCAACCACGCCGACGGCAAGGACACGTGGAACCGCCTGATTGCCCACGAGTTGTCTCACCAGTGGTTTGGCAACAGCGTTGGCATTTCGCAGTGGCGCGATATTTGGCTCAACGAGGGTTTTGCCTGCTACTCCGAGTGGGTGTGGTCCGAGGTCAGCGGCGGTGCCAGTGCGGATGTGCACGCCCGCAAGCACTACCTGGATTTGCTTGAAGAAGATCAGGACATCGTTATCGCCAACCCGGGGCCAAAGCTGATGTTCGACGACCGCCTGTACAAGCGCGGCGCGCTGACTGTGCATGCTCTGCGTCTGCTGCTCGGCGACGAGGTGTTCTTCGACTTGGTTTGTAAGTGGACCACTACTAACCGCCACAGTGTGGTCGATGCGGTGGACTTCCGGGCACTGGCCAATCGCGTGTGCCGTGAGCGTGGCATCACCACCTCGCACCTGGATGTCATCTTTGACTCCTGGCTGTCACGCAGCCCTTTGCCGGACTTCCCAACTGACCCGACGCGCTCCCCTGCTGACCAGGGCATCGACGATGACGGTACCCCAATCGTGGACGAGGAGCTGGCTGCTCAGTTCGACAAGCTCGGCTACTCGAAGGCCAAGGACTAGAGAACTAGAGGCACGTCAATGTCCGGTTTCAAATGGCTGTCGCTGGCCACGATTGTCGCCGCGATAGGCAGCTTTGCGGTGCTGATTATCTCGGCCCGCGCGCTCCCCAATGCCGTCAACCTGCAGTTCGTGGCGTACTGGGGGCTTTTCTTCGCACTCACCGGTGTCCTCGGCGGGCTGATGCAGGAGACCACTCGCGCAATCGGTGCCGCAGATGCAGAGAATCGGACGCGGGAGCACAGCAGTGAGCAGGAGCAGACAGCTGCCAAAAACGCTCGGACTCTCGGAGCCCGCCCCATCACAGTTTCACTGGGCATGGCCGTGATTACCTTCATCACCATGGCTGCGACGGGCCCGCTGTGGGCGCCGCTGGTCGTGCAGGATGACACCGGGCTGGCAGTTCTTCTCATGGCTTTTGGTCTGGCTCTGTACTCGATGCAGGCCACCACATCGGGTCTACTCAGCGGTCGCCAACTGTGGGGTCCCTACGCCGCGCTAATCATGATTGACATTCTTGTGCGCGTGGCACTGGCGCTTGTGGCCTGGTACTTCGGCTGGGGACTTCTGGCCTGGCTGATTATTACCGTTTTCGGCACGGTCAGTTGGCTGATTCTCGCAATATTTTCGCCGGCAACTCGCTCGGTCATGTTCGCGCGTGCCGACGTCCCGGTGCGCCGCTTCGTCGCTCTCATGGTCACGGCCATGGGCGCATCCGGCGCATCCGCGGTGCTGGTCACGGGCTTTCCGACAATCGTCAAGATTGCCGGCGAAGCCGTGACCACCGGCTCCGGGATAGCTGAATCGCTCACTCCACCACATGCCAACAACTTCACCGCAGCGGTGACCATCGCGGGTATCGCCTACGCTGTGACGCTAACCCGTGCCCCGCTGCTCATGCCGCTGGAGAAGTTCCAAAACGCCATCATTGTGAGTTTTGTCCGGCACCGCTCCGAAGGCGTGCTGGCAGCGCTGGCCAAACCATTGGCAGCGCTGGCGGCTTTCGGCACTGTCGGGGCTGGCCTGGCATGGCTCATCGGCCCGTGGATTATGACTCTCATTCTGGATGAGAGCTACCGTGTCTCTGGCCCGGTGCTCGCAGCGCTGACGCTCGGTGCGACTTTGACCGCCATGTTGATGATCACCGGCTCGGTCACCCTGGCTGTGGAAAAACACAACATGTACCTGGCCGGTTGGCTGGCTGCGACCACAACCGCTGTTTTCATTTTGTTCCTCCCCGGCCACTTGTCGGTGCGCACGGTCGCGGCTATCGCCGTAGGCTCTGCGGTAGGTGTTGTCATTCACCTGCTTGCGCTGCGCACGCTCCCGCCGCGTGCTGCCAAGGAGGCGGTATCGGAGGCATTTGCGGTGGAATAGTTCCTCCCCCGCGCTCCGTTATCGTCACCTCGCTATCGTCCTTATTTCCTAGCGTCCCCTTTGTTCCCTACCGTCCCTGTAACTCCCGAGACTCGAGACTCACATGTCCACCATTACTAATCTCACGGTTCTTATGTCCGTCTATCACCGTGCTGTCCCCGACCAGCTCGATGCTGCACTGCAGTCGCTGTGGAATCAGACACGACCGGCGGCGCACGTTATTTTGGTCATCGATGGCCCAATTGGGCAGGACCTCGACCGAGTCGTCGTCAAGCATGAACAGGAGCACCCGGAATTGACGGTGCTGCGGTGTGCGGAAAATGGCGGCTTGGGAGTGGCTTTACAAGCAGGGCTTCAACTGGTGAAAACACCGTGGTTGGCGCGGCTGGATGCGGATGATATTGCGCGTGCGGATCGCTTTGAAAAGCAGTGGACCGCGCTAACCGCTGATTTGGAGTTGGATGTGCTGGGCAGTGCGATGGCGGAGTTCGAAGGCACGCCGGACAACGTAGTGCGCGTGCGGACTCTACCGAAGACACACGCCGAAATTGCACGCTATATCAAAATCAATTCGCCTGTGAACCACCCATCCGTGATACTGCGGACGGCGAAGGTGCGGGAGGTCGGTGGATACCGCGATATCCGTCTGATGGAGGACTACGACCTCTGGGCGCGCCTTATGGCTGCGGGCGCGAAGTTTGAAAACCTGCCCGAGCCGCTGGTGTACTTCCGTGCTGACGACATGTTCGAGCGGCGTACCTCGCGCGGCATCATCGACAGCGAACGTAAGCTCCAAGATACGCTCGTGGAAGAAGGACTGATCTCTCGGCCGCGGGCAGCGTTTAACTTGGCAGCACGGACACTTTTCCGGCTTTTGCCAACCAAGCTCATGTCCCGCGCATATCGACGATTGTTTGTGCGGTAGGCTTCGGAGCGATGACTGACAACATGGATTTTTCGGACACCTGGCTGATTGTGCCGTGCTACAACGAGGGCCAGGTCATTCGTGAGGTCCTCGAGCACGCTCGCGAAACCTTCCCCAACATTGTCGCGGTCAACGACGGCTCTTCGGATAACTCCAGCCTGGAAATCCACTTGGCCGGAGCACACTTGGTCAACCACCCCGTCAACTTGGGCCAAGGCGCCGCTATCCAGACCGGCGTGGAGTACGCCCGCGCGCAGGCTGGCTCGAAGTACTTTGTCACCTTCGATGCCGATGGGCAGCACCAGGTCAAGGATGTTGTCGCGATGGTGCAGCGGCTGCGCACCGAGCCGATTGACATCATTGTGGGTACCCGTTTTGGCCGCCCTCGCGTAGAGGATGACCAGGTGCCGCTAATCAAGCGAATTGTTCTAAAGACCGTGGTCATGCTGTCACCACGTACACGCCGACTCGGGCTTACCGACGCCCACAACGGCCTGCGCGCCTTCAACCGCACAGTGGCAGAGCAACTGAACCTGCGCATGAACGGCATGAGCCATGCCTCCGAGTTTGTCGAGCTCATGGACGATAAAAAATGGCGCGTCGCTGAACAGCCGGTCGATATTCTCTACACGGAATACTCAATGTCCAAGGGACAATCCTTGTTCAACGGTGTCAATATCCTTGCCGACTCCCTGATTTCGAAGAGGCTGCCATGACCGCATCCATCGTTCAAATTATTCTGCTGCTGGCGATGGTGGGCCTGGTGGGTTACTTCCTCGCAAACCGTCGTAAAGCGCGCGCCAAGGCGGGCGTGAAGCTGGGATTCGTCGTCTTCGTCATCGCATGCCTGTGGGCAATCGTGCGTCCCGACGATCTGACGGTGGTGGCCAACTGGATCGGTGTGAACCGCGGCACCGACTTGCTGCTCTACGCGCTGGTATTGGCGTTCGTGTTTACCACCGTGTCGTCCTACATCCGCTTCCGCGAACTGGAGCTGCGCTACGCGCGACTCGCGCGTGCGGTGGCGCTGAAGACCGCAGTGCGTCCAGAGGAAGAAATTGTAATTCCGGGCAGCCGGAAAAACAGCGGGAAGAACAACGGGGCCAACTAAGCGGAACGCTATGCGCATGTGAGTTTGGAACTGTGGTTCCATAGAAGCCATGAGCGAAGAAAAGAAGGACAACACCGCCGCTGACAACAGTGGCGATCCGCAGCAGCCCTCCGCAGCCGAAGCACAGCAAGATTCACAGCAGATGCCGACTGAACAGGACTTGGAGACGTGGTCTACCGGTAGCGATGTGAAGACCAAGTCGTGGTATTCGATTCCAAATGCAGCGTGGGCGTTGGCCGTCGTCGCGCTGATTGTGGTTGGTGCAGCGGGCTTCTTCGCTGGTTCACGCTCGGCTAGCTTCAACGGTGTAAATACGGTCAACATGGCAGGCGTTGCGCCAGGTAAAGGCGAGATAGCACCTGTGCCAGGACCGGACGGCTCTTTTGACGCCAGTATCTACGGCCCAAAGGCCGGAGCACAGCTGAAGTCCCCGGAGGATATGGACAATGTCCACCGCCGCAATGAAAATGATCCCTTTGCGCTCGGTGCGGTTGATGCTCCGGTCGTAATCTCGATCTACTCGGACTACGAATGCCCGTTCTGCGCGAAGTTCGCGAACGAGACCGAACCGACGCTTGTGGAAAAGTACGTCAACGAGGGCCTGGTCCGCCTGGAGTGGAACGATATGGCCATCAATGGCGATGAGGCTATCAAGGACGCGGAGGCTGGACGTGCCGCAGCAGCTCAAGGCAAGTTCTGGGAGTTCTCACGCGCGCTGTTTAAGAAGGCCGGGGAAAAGGGGCAAGGCCACCCGGAGTTCACTAAAGACGAACTAATCGCCGCTGCTCGTGAGGCCGGTGTGTCGGATATGAAGCGCTTTGAAAAGGAACTCGAGGAAGGCAAGTGGACCAAGGCGGTCGAAGATGCCACCCAGTTCGGTTCCATGCTGGGCATTTCCGGCACTCCGGGCTTCCTCGTTGGCACTCAGTTCGTCTCGGGCGCACAGCCTCTCGACGTGTTCGAGGACAACATCGAGCTGGCTCTCATCCACGCCAAGCGCATGGAAGAAGCCGGCAAGTAAGCTGCGCTAGCCCTGATTCCGGAAGTACTCAACAGTGCGAGCCACGCCCTCCTGAATACTCACAGCTGGCTCCCAGCCGAGTACCTCGCGCGCCCGCGTGGGGTTCAATGCCGAGCGCGCCACATCGCCAGTGCGCGCGGGCGCAAATTCCGGATTGTCCTCGGCCCCGGCAGCCTCCGCCACCAGTGAATGCAGTTGTCGGTCCGAGGTCTCCACACCGGTGCCGATATTAAAGCGCATTCCGCCACCGACCTCGCCGGATGCCCGGTAAAACGCATCCACCACATCGTCGACATACACATAGTCGCGGGTGTTTCCGCCGTCGCCAAACACCTTGGTCGACTCCCCAGCCAGCAACCGCTGGGAGAAGATAGCCACCACTCCGGCTTCACCGTGCGGGTCCTGCCGCGGGCCGTACACATTTGCCGGCGCAATGTGTGAGCACTCGAGACCGTAGAGGTTACGGAACATATTCAGGTACAGCTCACCCGTCGCCTTAGAGGCGGCATACGGGCTCAGCGGATTGACGGGCACGCTCTCGGAGACCGGCAGTTCCTCCGGGGTGCCATAGATGGCACCGCCTGAAGAAGTAAACACAACCTTGCGGACACCATGCTTTCGGGCCGCTTCAGCCAGCTTGATAGTGCCGATAATGTTCAATGTCGCATCCCGCACCGGGTCGGCCACGGAAATCCGCACGTCAATCTGCGCCGCTAGGTGGAAGATGACCTCGGGGCGAATGCGGTCAAGAAGCTCGTCCCAGTCAACCTCCAGCACATCGGCGGTGACGAACTCGAAATCGTCGTTAAGCGATGCCTGTTCGAGATTCGCCAGCTTTCCATGGGAGAGATCGTCCAGCGCCGTGACTGCATAGCCCTCAGCCAGCAACCGGTCGACCAGCGTTGAACCGATAAACCCGGCGCCGCCTGTCACCAGTGCGCGAGGTTTCGCGCTTGTCGACGGCGCGGTCATCGCGGTGGCCGATGAGTCGTTGTTTTGCTTTCCCATAGGAAGAACTATAGGCGCTTGGTAGGCAAAACCCCTTTATATTGTGCGCGTCCGCCCCAACACAATGGGGCTTGTAACCGGAATTATGTGGAGCTATTCGCCCCGCTGTGGCAGGTTGACCGTGGAATTGAAGAAAATAACCAAGCCCATCAGGATGGCAATCACCATACCGCCGCCCAGCATGACCGGATAGGTCATCCAGGAAATGGAATCGGACAGCTTCGTCAGAATTGCCGGGAATGCGAAGCCAATGTAGGTCAAGCAGTAGAAGATACCTGTCAATCCCGCCATATCGCGTGGGCCAGCGATGCGCTGCACCTCATTGAGCCCAGTGAACATGGACAGGCCGTAACCAGTACCCAGTACCAGCGCTGCGACGAATGCCGTTACTGCGGTGGGATTGGTGGACATCCACGCGGCCAGTCCCATGCCAATGACCACGATGCCAATCGCAATCAGCGAACCGCGCGCGTTGTAATCCGTCACAAAGCGTGGACCAATCTGCTGGATAGCGAAACCACACAGCAATGCGAACAGCGTGACCATTGCGGAGTAAAACACTGGCTGAGAGACGTGGTCTTGAAGCAGCGATGGGATGATTGCGTAGGCGACACCCGCCGCGCCGAAGACCCACGGTGCGCCCATTGCGGCGACGAGCAGGAAGCGACGGTTGGTCACCGACGGGGTGCGCAGGGACTCCCAAAGGGATTCCCGCGGGACATTACTGCCGACCAAGTGCGGCGACTGGCGAGTCTCCGGCACAGCCAACAGCCCGAAAATAGTCGGGATAGAGATCAGGATGTGGAGGATATAAGCCAGCTGCCCCGGCAGCGGCGCGAACTGCGCCAGCGTGCCAGCAATACCTGCACCCAGACCAAAGCCCAAGGTCAGCGCCATGGACTGACGCTTCGCACCCGAGGTGGACTTGGCTTTCGGGTCAAAGCGGGGGTCAGAAAGCTCCTTCACCCAGGATCCGCCCACGGCCATGACAATGCCGACCGCCAATCCCGAGATAAAGCGACCGGTGAGGATGAGCGGGGCGGTGGTCTCGCCCAGCGCAATAAGGGTCGAGCCCAAAATGGACAGCACCGGTGCGGTGAGCATCACCGGCTTACGGCCAATGCGGTCCGAGATCGGGCCAGAAATCAGCAGTGCCGGTGCGATGCCGAGGGCGTAGACCAGCAACAGAAGATCGATGAATACCGGAGCCAGGTCAGCGTTCTCGCGGTACATCACCATCAGCGGAGTGAATTCATTGCCACCCCACGCGACGGCGAAGACTGCAATCGCGGAAAGGAACCACATCGGCACCCCGCCTTTAGCCTTGGCGTTGCCGTGAGGTACCTCGTTTTCATTGCCGTTAATTCCTGCGCGAGAAGACATGCCGTTTACTTTACGACGGGCCCCTGCGCCTTATGCCCAATAGAGGGAATTGGGCCACATAGCTAACCCAGAAGGTGTGTTGCACTCGGGCTGGAGCCTTATTCCCTTTCCCGTCTAAATGCCCCTTGAACATAGGGCACGCGCCCCCTTATTGGGGTAGGTATTTCGCACCTCAAACCCCCTGCCCCATTCGGGGGCAGTTCCCCATTCGAGACTACGCCGTTATTTTTCTGCAATCTAGCGCGTCCCGTCCATCACTTCAGTCACATGAGACACAGTAGGACTGATTGACCAGTTATGGAATTAGCAAAATCGGGGGTGCACAAACTGCCATAAACACAGATTTTCCTCACTTAAGACAGATTCGAGCCCTATTGAATTGAGGTCGCCTCAACGCCAATTGGAAGCGGCCAGGAATCGGAAGCCCGCCACCCCACACCTAAGCCCCACCCCCACTACCCCACCTTTCAGACATGGCCGTGACATAAACGGGCCTCAATTAAAGGGAATATAAGCCCCACACTAACCCCGCTCCACCCCCATTGCGTATTTTTCCCTCCATCGAACCCGGCCCCAACCGCTGGTCGTCACCAATGCAGCTGTGTAACAATTCGACACCGTCAAACATTCTGCCCCCTTTCCCCAAACGCTGGCTGAGGAAAACCTGTGTCGCTTCTACGCAATCGCCGAGGCGACGATGGACTCGATGGCCGTGCGAACGGGCCGGTAAAGAAAGTCTTGTTTTTATGACTACTTCGATCATCGCGAATGATCCCAAGCAGCGCCGTCAGGTGCTCACGGGAACTCTCGTAGGTACGACCATTGAGTTTTACGACTTCCTGATTTACGCGCAGGCTGCCGCCATCGTGCTCGCTCCGCACTTCATTGAGCCGGCTGCACAGTCGAACCCACAGGTGGCCCAGGTACTCGCCTGGGCCACCCTGGGTATTTCCTTCCTCTTCCGCCCGCTTGGCGCTATTGTCGCTGGCCATATCGGTGACCGCTACGGGCGCAAGATGATTCTGGTCTTCACCCTCATTGGCATGGGTGCCGCTACTTTCTGCATCGGTCTGCTGCCGACCTATGAGTCAATCGGCATCGCCGCGCCTATCCTGCTGGTTCTGCTTCGTATCTTCCAGGGTCTTTCCGCTGGTGGCGAATGGGGCGGCGCAGCCCTGATGTCTGTGGAGTACGCACCGAAGGAAAAGCGCGGTCTCTACGGCGCATTCCCGCAGGCCGGTGTTCCGCTGGGTCTGACCCTGGCTACTGGCACCATGCTGATTGTTATGGCCATCATCGGCGAAGAAGCCTACATGGAGTGGGGCTGGCGTGTGCCGTTCCTGCTGTCCTTCATCCTGGTTCTGATTGGTTACATGATTCGCCGCAGCGTCGACGAGTCCCCGGTCTTCCAGGCTATGCAGGCCGAGTCGGCCGAGCGCTCCGCTCCGCTGCCAGAGCTCTTCCGCAACCACTGGGGCAAGGTTATCCAGGGTGCCCTGATCTTCGCTGCTCAGCAGGCTACCGGTTACCTCGTGATTGCATTCTTTGGCGCTTACGCACAGAAGACACTGGGCTACCCGGCAACCGTTGCATGGACCGGTACTCTCGTCGCCGGTATCTGCTGGACCATCTTCATGTTCCTCGCCGGTGCCTGGTCCGACCGCATCGGTCGCGCCAAGACGTTCATCATCGGCTACGTCCTGATTATGATTTGGGAAGCCGTCATGTGGAGCCTCCTGGAGCAGGGTCCGTTCCTCTACGTCATGACCGTTGCAGTCCTCACTCTGCCGCTGGCCCTGACCTTCGGCCCGCAGCCGGCCATGTACTCGGAGATGTTCCCGGCTGAGGTTCGCTACTCGGGTGCGTCCATCGCTTACGCCATCGGCGCGGTCCTGGGTGGCGCATTCGCACCGATGATTGCTCAGATGATCATGGACTCCACCGGCAACCCGTTCTACATCTCCGTCTACTTGATGGCTATGGCTATCCCGGCCCTGATTGCCCTGTTCCTGCTGCCGAAGGGCCTCGAAAACCGAGACCTCATCGAACACCCGGAAACTAACCTCGAAGAGGTTAAGGCGCACGTCTAGTTCCCACAGCTAAAGGCGCATCCCTTCCAACGCGGAACTGATTACGCAAGCCGTCGTCAAGCACTGCACAACGCAGCACTTGCTTGACGACGGTTTTTGCATTTCCGCCTCCTTCTCATCACGGTGACTCGTTTTCCAAGCCCGCAGCCTCCGATTTCCTCATGAGCTTCTCAGCCAAAAGTGCCTGACAAGTCCCCAATATCCCATTAACGTTGGGTTATGGCACAGACTTCCTCCAGTTCCACGCGAATCCCCCGCCGACGCTCAACCGATGCCCCGAAGATTCTCCCCACCCAGCCCGAACCGGAAGTGGCAAACGCACTGCAAAAGGTCTTGGATGGCTATTTCCCCGAGGCGCGCGCTGATGTCCGCACTCTTTTAGAAGACCCGTCGCTGCGACCTGCCTACGGGCTGGCCGTGGACGAGGCCAGGCAGCGCACCACCGAGGCGCTGTCCAAGGTGCTGGAGACCGGCATGCCCTATGGTGCTTTCCGCCCTGACCAGGGAGGCACGGGAGATACCGGCGGAACTCTCTCCGGGATTGAAATGCTCGGACACACCAACTTGTCGTTGATGGTGAAGTCCGGTGTGCAGTGGGGCCTTTTCGGCGGCGCTGTCAGCAACCTGGGAACCGAACGTCACGGCGAATTGGTGCGTGACCTCATTGAGCTGCGGGCTCTCGGCTGTTTTGCAATGACCGAACGCGGCCACGGCTCGGATGTGCAATCGCTCGAAACCACGGCACACTACGACCCTGAGACGGAAGAATTCATCCTCAATTCGCCCACCGCGTCCTCTGAGAAGTGGTTTTTGGGTAACGCGGCCCGCGATGGGCGCTGGGCAGCGGTCTTCTGCCAGCTCTACACGCCAGAACAGGAAGAATCTCATGGCGTGCACTGCATTGTCGCCCGAATCCGCAACGATGACGGTTCGCCTGTCGACGGAGTTGCTATCGGCGACCATGGCACCAAGGGTGGCCTGTTGGGCGTGGACAACGGCACTCTTGTGTTTGACCACTACCGCGTGCCGCGAGAGAACTTGCTGAACCGTTTTGCAGATGTCTCAGTTGCTGGCGAGTACAGCAGCGATATTGACAGCCCCAATGCGCGGTTTTTCACAATGCTGGGTGCTCTCGTGCGCGGCCGAGTGACAGTCGGTGCGGCTGCTGGTGCGGCGACCCGGACCGCACTGACCATTGGCACAAAGTATGCGAACTTGCGACGCCAGTTTGCTCCCGACGATTCGCTGCCGGAAAAGAAGCTTATTGAATACCGCCAGCACCGTATCCGACTTATCCCCCGCATTGCGCGTTCCTACGGTCTGCAATTTGCCACTAACCTTCTAATCAAGCGGATTCACGACCTCGAAGCAGAAGGGCTAGATCGCGCGAATCTGACTCCGGAGCAGGCTCGTAATCTGCGGGAGACGGAGGCGCATGCCGCCGCATTGAAGGTCGCCAACACAGCACACGCCACCGATGCCATCCAGGAAATGCGTGAGGCTACCGGCGGAGCGGGATATATGGCAGAAAACCTGCTGACCATCCTCAAGGAAGACTCCGACGTCTTCACCACCTTTGAGGGCGACAACGTGGTGATGTTGCAGCTGGTCACCAAGGAACTCTTGGGAGGATTCGCCCGGGAAGTGCAGAGTTTTTCCAACTTAGAAATGGTGCGCTTCGGCCTCGACAGTTTCAGTGGCACATTGCGCCGTCGCACTGGTGCGGACGCCGTCGTCCAGAACCTCCTGGACGCTCTGACGGACGCTGATGAATCTTCGCTTTTTGATCCCGCCAGCCAGATGCAGTTACTCATCGAGCGTGAGAACCGGCTTCTCAAGTCTCTTGCCCGCAGGTTGCGCCCGGCGCGGAAACTTCCTGTTGAGAAGGCCGCAAAGCTGGTGGACAAGGCGCAGGACCACATGATTTCCTGCGCCTGGGCGCACATCGATCGCATCATTTTGGAAGCATTCTTCGAAGCCGAATCCTCACTCACAGACAAGCGCTCCCAGGAGGTGCTTGAACAGGTCCGCGATGTGTTCTTCCTGTCGGTGGTTTGCGATAACGCAGGCTGGTTCTTGGAGCAGTCACTGCTCACCGGTACTCGCACCAAGGGTGCACGAGCGGGCCTGGCGGATCTCGTTGACTCCCTTGGCCCCTGGTCTGAGGTGCTTGTCGACGCGTTTGGTGTGCCCAGCACCATGCTGGATATCCCCATGATGGAGCCTTACGACGCGATGACTCCAAAGACGAAGGCCAACCCGGCTAATTAGCGGCTTGGTCAGTTAGCGGCTACTGAGCTAAGAAACCTTCCAGCCCAGCCACAGTGGCCTCTGCCAAGCGCTGACGGCCTTCGTTGGAGGTCAGGAGGGCAATGTCGCTGCTGTCGCGCATGTTGCCGTATTCGACCAGCGCCTTTGGCTTCGTCGAGAGATTTAGTCCGGTGAGGTCTGCCCGCGGATTCAGCCCCTGGCTACCGAGGTAGTTGGATGGAGCAAAACCAGCGGCTACAAAGGCATCACGCAGGGCGGTTGCCAGCGCGGTAGAGCCCTGCTCGTCATTATTGCCGAGCGGCTGCGAAATCGCAGACACATGGAATCCGCGGTTGCCCTCCCCAGCGCCGTCTGCATGGAGGCTCACCACAGCATCGGCGTTGGAGACATTTTCCTTCTCTGCTCGGACATCAATGCAGTCTGCACGACCGGTGTCATCAGCACGGCTGAGTAATACTTGGGCACCGCGTTGTTCGAGCAGTTGCTTGATTTCCTGTGCCATCAGCCAGTTGAACTCGTGCTCTGGAAAGCCGTCGTTGGAAGCAGTGCCGGAGGTATTGCACGGCTTTTGGCCACCACGGCCGTCCGTGACCATCAGGTCTGCAGGTGGTGGGGTGCCGGCGTGTCCCGGGTCGAGGTAGATGACCTTGCCGGCTACAGCACTAGAGCCGTCGGTACGCGAAGTAGCGCGATTAGCTTGCTGTTGTTGTGCATCCCCCGGAGCAACTGCGTCGGGGTTAGCAGAATCAGGCATTGCAGACTCCTCATTCGGCGGCGTGGGGTTCGGCATCTGCACGGACTCTTCCTCAGCGACAAAGGATGCTTGCGTTTCCGTCGACGCAGCTTGCTGAGCACTTCCTACCTTGGAAGCCTCCGTGTCGATAGTGCAGGCTACAAGACCGGCTGGCAAAATTGCCGCAGCCACCAAAGCCACAGCTAGTCGCCCTGCTGATTGTTGCATTGTTAGTCGCTGGTGTCCGGGCTGCCGCATCGTGCGTTCTCCTAGTATCCGCGCACCTGCCATGTGTTGAGTAACAGTAGCAAACACCCGATTGAGAGTCGCCGGCTCCGAAATATCTTCCCCTTTCGTTTCCAGGAAACCACTGCACGCCGAAGCGTATGCAGGATTTTCAGGAGTTATCACCGAGAGGTATCGCTGTAGAGGCCCTCGACGTGGCCTTTCGCCTCTGTCTGAGTTACTCATTCGATTCTGCTTGTACAGGCTGGCGTGGCGCAGCCCGGTTGACAATTCATTTGAAATTTATCAGGGCTGCTGATTTTTTTGAATCACGCCTCCGCCGAAGGGGGGTGAGCAGTACACCGCACGGGATGGTGAAAGACCCCGCGAGTTACCAGCCGCGGGTGGCCACTCGGTCCCAGAGAGCGTTGCTCGCCAGCTCACCGACGCCCGCTGGTGAAGTACCAACGAACGCGTCTCGTGCCTCAGGATCATCAGCAAGGATGTAGCGGAACCACGCGGTGGCGTAACCGTCCCCGAACTCTAAGACGTCCTTGTGATCCGCGCCCAGGCGGCGTGCAATGACCGCCGGACCACCAGCTGATTGAAAGCTCTCCTCTAGGTCTGACCACGGGCTGACAAGCCAGCGGTCCGAACGACCATCGCTGGTCATCAAGAACAACGGTGCCTCTACGTTCGCGGTGGTGTAGTCCCAGTCATTGGACTTTGCCACTTTGTGGGAGGCCGGGCTCGCCGCATACACAGCTGCTACCTCCGTGTGGGCCGCAGCGTTGATAGCGCCCGCACCGCCCTGTGAGTGCCCGAAAATGCCAACCCGTGATCGGTCCACGCGAGAATCCAGTTCCGGCAATCGCTCAATTAAGTGCACGACATTCTCCCCTGTTCCAGTTTGGAGAGTCTCATCGCCGACAACCACGAAACCCCAACTAGCCAGGTGTTCCGCCACGGGCAGGTAGCTGCTCAACGGCGTGTTCGTGCCATTAGCCATGACCACCGCCGGAAACGGCCCCGCGCCCGTCGGTGCCGCGATGGTCACGTCGCCGTCGCGCTGCACGTCGACTGCGTGCGGCCCCTCGCCCGCGAACGATGCCTCCAGCGGGCCACCCGTTTCAGCGCTATACCCGGCAGCCACGCCGTCATCACCGGTCACGCTGTCTGCATCGACCCACTGCATGAATCCCACAAACCCGACAAACGCCACCACAATCACGGCCACCACGGCAATCATGCCAACCACAAGCTTTTTCATGCTCTATATTGTGTTTCCCACGAGAGTGAAGGTCACTAGCGCTAGCACTACTTTTCCTGTACACAGCGCATGACCTGGCACCACCTATAAGAACGTTGGCCTGTTGTACAGCTCCACTGCAAGAGCAAAAGCTTCCTAACTCTTCTCTAGGAGCCGCTCAATGATCTCTTCCTGTCCCTTATCCACGAGGGACCATTCTAACTTCTGCTCCCGATTCACCTCTTCGGTGTTCTCAGCCTGTGCCCTGTCTACACTCGGAATAGCACGGATAATCTGGGACAACTTAGCCAGTGACGATAGGAAAATACCCCCGCTGGAACACTGTTCTAGCTGGGGCTTAATGGAGCCGCCTGCGAGAATCGAACTCGCGACCTTCTCATTACGAGTGAGACGCTCTACCGACTGAGCTAAGGCGGCACGCACATTGCGCCGAGCTTTCAAGCAAGCAGAAATAACCCTGCACAAAATGTACAAGCGGTAATACTACTGTACTGCCCCCATCGCTACCAAAATGGGGCCTGCAGTCCGCTGCATTAGGCGCGGCTACCGGCTTACCTACGACCAACCTGCCCTGCAATCTGCAACTTAGCCATCAATTCATCCATCAAGACCGTCAACTTCACTGCAGTCACGAGCATGCCGCGCACCTCGGTGACAGCATCGATGGAGGCCAATATCGCTTCCGGAGGAAGGCGCCGGGCTAGCTCCGTGGCTGTCCGGCGACGATCGGGATTAATGAGGTAGACGGAGCCATCCCCAAACTCGGAATCAGCGTCAGAAGCCGACCCACCACGCTCGGCCCCAAACGCCAGCACCAGGGCGTCACGGTAAAGCCCCATAATGTCGGTCAACGACAGGTCAATCAGATCTGACTCCGCACGCCTGCGCCGCCGCTTCTGATTTTCCTCCAGCTCCTTGATCACGCCCTTAGAGCCGCGCAGCGCCGCCTGCGCACCCTTGCCGGACGCACCTACGCCCAGTGAGCGCTCGAGGTTCTCCAGCTCCTCAGCCTCTAGTGGCTCCATCCGCCGCTTCACCTCGCCAGCCACTTCGTTGGCCAGCTCACGCGCCGCCACGTATGACTTCGCCGGATCGAACACAGCCTCCACGAAATCCAAGGCCTTTCCCCGCCAGGTACGCGAACCCTCATCGGAAACAAAGCCACGCGCACGCCCAATATGACCGTTGGACACCGTCGCGGCCCAGACCGCTTGCTCGTCGGTAAGCTCTGGCCGCTCGGCGCGCAGGAGGTTTGTGACGTCGTCGATATGCGGCGTCGGCACATAGACATGGCGGCAGCGCGAACGGAGCGTAACGGAGAAATCCTCCGCGTTCGTCGTTGGTGCGCACATGATGATGACGGTGCGCAGAGGCGGCTCTTCCACCACCTTGAGCAGCGCATTTGATGCGGATTCGTTGAGCCGGTCGGCGTCTTCGATGATCAGCACGCGGCAATCCGCCGTCGTGGGCATCTTGTAAGCCCAGGGCCGCAGCTCGTCCCTCACCGTCGCCACCGAGATAATGGTGCCCTCCGGGCGCACGATTTTGATGTCGCCATGCGTTCCCGCCAGCGCCGTCCGGCAGCCCTCGCACTCACCGCATCCGGGGTTGTCATGCCTCGTGCACAGCAGCGCCGCCGCAAAAGCCGTCGCCGTCACCGACCGCCCCGACCCCGCAGGACCAGTGAACAGCCAGGCGTGCGTCATGTCCGAGTCGCGTGGCACATCGCTTAACGACGACCCCGCGTCCCCACCTTCCGGCGAAACCTCCGCCCCATCGCCTGCCAGCGGTTGACCATTGGCAAAGCGATAATGCGCAGCGCGCACAGCAGCCTGCAGCCGCTGACGAACCCCACCGGTTTCGGGCATACGAGAAAACACGCTGCGCTCTGTCATGGGCTCTGTCATGGCCACAACTCTAGCGCGCCCCTCGGGACTCTTGTGAGGTAACTACTCCCTGCAATCCGGGCTTGCCACTAAGGTAGAAGACATGCAACGGCTCTGGCGAAATCTGAAATGGCTAAGTAGGACAATGTGGCCTGCTTATGCCTCATTTGTCTTCGTCTGCAACCTTGTCGGAGCCATGATTGTCGGCCTATTTTTGGGCATATTGCTACCGCTTAATCAGGAAACCCATCTGCCGCGGATTCCCAATGGGGTTATCTACGGTCTCGCTGGGTACCTGGTGCTGGCTATTGTCGCGGGCATCGGCACTACCTGGATGCTTTTCAAGCCGCTGCTGAAATGGCAGCGTCACCCAGAGCTGCATGATCCGCGGCGAGTGCGCTATTTGGTTATGCGCGTACCGGTCTACCAGGCACTCTTGGGCACGGTCATCTGGTCTTTGGGCGTGATTGTTTTCAGCGCGGTCGCATTCACCTATGACAGCAAGATTGGCATGATGGTGCTGATTACCTCGGTGCTCGGTGGCGCCATGGTGGCGCTGTTGACCTATCTGATTGCGGAGCGCATGGTGCGCCCAGTCGCGGTGGAGGCACTGGCGCGTAGGGCTCCGGATTCTTCGCTGGAGCCACCGATTGGTCACCGCTTGCGTCAGACATGGGTTCTAACCAGTGGCGTTCCGGTGGTGGCAATCTTGCTTGTGCTGCTAGGCCAGCGTCGTGGTCTGTTTACAGATGACGCGGCGGACCTCCTGCCTACCATCACCGCACTGGCGATCCTGGCTCTGATTACCGGCTATTTCGGCACAATGCTGGCCAGCATGTCTATCGTTGACCCAATTCGGGACCTCACAGGGGCAATTAACAAGGTCCGCCAGGGCCAGGTGGAAACGCGCGTTCCCATTTACGACGGCTCCGAGATGGGTGTCCTCCAAGCGGGTTTCAATGAAATGATGCGCGGTCTGCAGGAGCGCCAGCGGGTGCGTGACCTCTTCGGTCGCTACGTCGGTTCTGAGGTCGCCCGTAAGGCACTGGAAGAAAAGCCGACTCTGGGCGGAGAGAACCGCCTCGTCGCAGTGCTGTTTGTGGACGTCATTGGTTCGACCAACTTCGCGGAGAAGAACTCACCAGAGGTTGTTGTCCGCGAACTCAATGCGTTTTTCGACCACGTTGTTGACTGCGTGCACCGCAATAAGGGCATTATCAACAAGTTCCAGGGTGACGCGGCTCTGGCTGTTTTCGGCGCTCCCCTACCCCTCGATGACACTGCTGGTCACGCCCTCACTGCGGCCCGCGAGCTGCGTGAGGAACTGCTCGACCTCCAACTCACTGCCGGTATCGGCGTCTCCGCCGGCCACGTCGTCGCCGGCCACATCGGTGCTCGCGACCGATTTGAATACACGGTTATTGGTGACGCGGTTAACCAGGCTGCTCGTCTGACCGAGCTGGCCAAGGACACCCCGGGCCGCGTGCTGGCTACGGCCTCCACTATTCGCCTGGCCAATGAGGACGAGCAGGCTCGCTGGACCACCCTGAAGTCCGTGGAATTGCGTGGCCGCACGCACATGACGCAGCTTGCGCGCCCGGTGCGCCCGACGCTTGCCGACGAGGCCTAGAGCTCGTTGCGCCCGTCGGACTCACTGGGATCGCTGCACTCGTTGGGCACCTAGCATCCCGAAACATCTCACGTGGCGAGCGCACTTACTCCACCGAGAACAAATCCCCTGGCTGGCAGTCCAAGGCTTCACACAACATAGTGAGCGTCGTGAAGCGCACGGCTTTCGCCCTGTTGTTTTTCAGCACTGACAGGTTTACAGGTGTGACCCCGACCTGCTCAGAAAGGGCTGCGAGCGTCATGCCGCGGCTTTCCAGCAACTCATCCAAGTGGCACACAACCTTCGCCATTTAAATGAGCCCTTCCTGATCTTCCTGCATTCGTGCAGCTCGGAATAGCATAACGCCGAGAGTGGAGATGACCATCATAAGAACAAACCATATTCCTAGGTGCTGATAGAAATCGGCATGGTCGCGCTGGAACCATGTGCTCAGATTCAGGTCACCTGCGACCCAGTTTTCGCCCATAAGTTGCAGGAAACCACTTGCCGGATAGATTACTGCCAGCCAGGAGATAGCCATAACGCGTCGCGCAGTCTTAACCGTAAAGAACTCACCCTTCAGATACGAGAGTGAGAACAACACGCAGAGCACGGCAATCGCGGCGACGATAGCGCATCGAACAACAGTCGCGGCAATAAACAAGGAGAGGGCTCCACCACTCATGACCTCGATGGGAACGCCCTTGTCACTTCCCAGGGCTTCGGGCAGGAGCAGTGTCAGATCACTGGGGAACTGCTGGTGAAGAACCGGGTGGCGGAGCTGGAGCAAAATGTAAGCCAGTGCAAGCACTCCGACAAAAAGGCCCGCAACTACATCCCGGCGTTCCTTAGTTTGATTAACATACGGGTCATTTGGCTTCTTGGCCTGGGGAGATGTCATAGCTAACTTCCTTGCTGCACCATAATTGGCGCGGTTAGTGAATTGTTCTGCGGGTAGATTGGGACCGCCACCCAACACCAACACATCGTTATTCGATGTATCGATTTTCGATACTATATCGCTTTTCGATATGCCGCAAGACTTCTGCAACAAAACATCACGACAATCACTATCCTCACCGCGCCACCCGTCGCCAAGCTGCACTCCCGCCCATAATTCCTTTACATTTGAGGAATGAATGACAACCGACCCAGTTCTAGCACCAGCCCCAGACCTCGCATGCTCGTCCCCGACGCGGCTCGTGGGTTCGCTCTCCTCGGCATTGCTATCGCAAACATTGCCACCGCCTGGTTGGTTGCCAGCCCCGAGCTACCCGGAGCATTCTTCGGCGGAGTCATAGACGACAGCGCGGCCGACAAAGCCACCGTGCTTTTTACCGCTGTGACCGCGCATAACCGCGGGCTGCCGATGTTCGCAACACTGCTCGGCTTCGGTGTCGGACTCATCGTCCGCAGTCTGGCCAGGAGGAATTTTCCACTGTCGCGGGCGCTGGTAGTCGTCGTCAAGCGATATGCGTTCCTGGGGCTGTTCGGCATCGCACACATGCTGTTTCTGTTCTTTGGAGACATCATGTTTCTCTATGGCATTTGCGGCATCATCCTGGGGCTACTCATGGCCGCCAGCAACAAGGTGCTGACGATCCTCGCGTGGATAGCGCTGGCAATCAACGCTGCACTGAGCCTGTTGTTTTTGTTATTCGCAATTGCGATGCCCTCCGCCGGGCTAGCCGACTCCGACATGACCACACATGTCAACGGCGGCGCGATTGAAACGAGCTACCTGGATATGCTCGCCGCGAATCTCCAGGTGCTGGCAATGAGTATCACTACCCTGCCGTTGCAGCTGTTCCTCTACCTGCCGGTCATGATGATTGGCTTTGTGTGGGCGCGTAAGGGCGTGCTTGACGACGTCGACGCGCACCGCCCCTTGCTTATTCGGTGGCTCGTGGTGGCTGTAGTCGTCGCTTTCGGTGTCGGCATCCCTATGGGGCTGACCGCGATTGACGTACTTCCAGCCGAGCAACACATGGCCTTCCTGGTCATCAATAGCTTTGCCGGAGTCTTTACCGGCCCGGGAATTCTGGCCGGTTTGGCGCTGGCGCTGCAGCCCCTCCAGCGACGTCTGAACGAGGGCGCGGCTGTGCCTGGCTGGTTGGTGCCGATTGTGGCACTCGGTAAGCGTTCGATGACGGGCTACCTGATGCAGTCGGTCATCTTCTTTGTGCTGGTGTACCCGTTTATGCTGGGTATCCCGCGCGACATGGGCGCATTCGCCCAAACCCTCATCGCTGTGGGCGTCTGGTTGGTGACTCTGTTGGCCGCGTGGGCGATGGAGCGCGGCGGCATGCAGGGGCCGTTTGAGAAGGTGCATCGCCGACTGTCGTACGGGCCGACGATGCGGGCGGAGCTGACTGGGGTCGGTGGCCCCAAGGCGGCTCCGCAGGAGGAGCTGGGCCGGGCGGGCGCGACAGGCACGGAGGGTGCGCCGGACGCTCCGGGCGCAGCGGGCTCGACGGGTACTTAAGACCTACTTGCCCCGGCGTGTCGCCTTCACCACGCGCTTGGTGGTGCGCTTGACCGCCTTCCTGGTGGTCTTCTTCGCAGCCTTCTTCGCAGCCTTCTTCGTGGTCTTGCGAGTCGACTTCTTCGCCGCCTTCTTGGTGCCACCATCGGCGGCCTCCTTCGCACGACGCTCAGACAGCAGCTCGCAGGCGCGGGCATCGGTCAGCGTCTCAGGCGTATCGCCCTTGCGCAGCGAAGCGTTGGTAACGCCATCGGTGACGTACGGACCAAAGCGACCATCCTTCACCGACATCGGACGACCGGAGACATCGTTGTCGCCCAGCTGCTTCAGCGGCGGCTTCGCAGCAGCACGACCGCGGCGCTTCGGCTCAGCGTAGATACGGCGGGCCTCCTCCAAGGTCACGGTGAAGATCTGCTCTTCGTTGGCCAGTGAACGCGAGTCCGTGCCCTTCTTCAGATACGGACCATAACGGCCATTCTGAGCAGTAATAACCTCGTTATCGACCGGATCGACACCGACCTCGCGCGGCAGGCTCATCAGCTTCAGAGCCTCTTCCAGCGTGACAGTCGACGGCTCCATGGAGGAAAACAGCGAGGCCGTCTTCGGCTTTAGAGTTTCCTCGATGATTTCCGCGGTGCGCTTTTCCTTCTGCTTGGCAGCGGTCTTGGTTTCCCAGTTCTTCTTCCGCTTGCCCTCCGCAGCGCGCTGGGCATCCTCTTCGGCGCGCTCAGCTGCGATAATTTCCTCAGCCTTGGCTACGACACCTTCGCGCTCTTCATCGGTGACCAGCTCGGTGACGTAGGGGCCGTAGCGACCATCACGAGCGACAATCATACGACCATTGGCCGGGTTAATGCCCAGCTCACGGCCACCCTGCGGCATCGCCAGCAGCTTCTCGGCGGCAGCGAGATCCAGCTCGTCCGGAGTCATGGCCTCCGGGATATTGGCGCGCTGCACCTCGTCGGCACCGTTTTCACCGGCACCCGGGCGCGTGCGCTCCAGGTACGGCCCATAGCGGCCAACGCGAACGACGATGGGGTTGCCCTCGGCATCGTCGAAAAGGTAGAGCGAATTGACCTTCCGAGCATCAATCGACTCCAAGTTCACGTCGATAATGTTCTTCAGACCGCCGTGGGTCGCAATGGCGTCGGCACCCTTGTGGCGGTGATCCTTCTCATCGCCGAAGTAGAAACCGGTCAGCCACGTCGTGCGGTCCTTATTGCCCGCAGCAATCTCGTCGAGCTCGTCTTCCAGCTCAGAGGTGAAATCGTAGTTGACCAGGTCGGAGAACGCTTCCTCCATCAGCCCCACTACGGCAAAGGCCACCCACGAGGGCACCAGAGCGTTGCCGCGGGAGTAGACGTAGCCGCGATCCTGAATGGTCTTGATAATCGACGCGTACGTCGACGGACGGCCAATTCCCAGGTCCTCCATCTTCTTCACCAGGCTGGCCTCAGTGAAGCGCGCAGGCGGGTTGGTGGAGTGGCTGTCGGCACTGAAGTCCGTGGCCGTCAGGCCCTGGCCTTCCACCAACTGTGGCAGGCGCTTCTCGGCGTTGTCGGCGACCTTGCGGCCGTCGGAAAGCGCGGAGACCTCGACGTATGCCTTGAGGAAGCCCGGGAAGCGGATCGTGCGTCCGGTGGAGGCGAACTCGACGGCGTGCGTGTCAGTGGCGCCGGCGATGGTGACCTTCATGGAGGTGCCACGTGCGTCGGCCATCTGCGAGGCGACCGTGCGCTGCCAGATCAGCTCGTAGAGCTTGAACTCCTCGGCATCCAGCGAACCTGCCAGCTGACCCGGCGTTGCGAATGTCTCACCCGCCGGACGAATTGCCTCGTGCGCCTCCTGCGAGTTCTTCACCTTGCGCGAGTACTGGCGCGGCGCATCGGCGACGTACTCCGAGCCGTAGAGCTCCAGTGCCTGCTTACGCGCGGCGTCGATACCGGCCTTGGACAGCGTCGTGGAGTCGGTACGCATGTAGGTAATGTGACCGTTTTCGTACAGACGCTGCGCCACACGCATCGTGCGCTCGGAGGTGTAATGCAGCTTGCGGCCTGCCTCCTGCTGCAGCGTGGAGGTCATAAACGGCGGGTACGGGCGGCGGGTGTACGGCTTCTCCTCCACCGACGCGACCTTGAGCTCAGAGCCCACGAGGTCCGCCGCCAGAGTTTCGGCGAGCTGCTTATCGACGACCCGGATGCCATCCGACTTCTTCAACTGGCCGCGGTCATCGAAATCGCGGCCCTGCGCTACGCGCTGACCATCAACACTAGTCAGGGTTGCGACGAATTCCTTCGGCTGGTTGGCATCGGAGGAGGCCGAACCGGTGTCCAGAGTTGCGGCGACATCCCAGTACTCAGCGGAGATAAACGCCATGCGCTCGCGCTCGCGCTCGACGATGACGCGTGTTGCCACCGACTGCACACGACCTGCCGACAGGCGCGGCATGACCTTCTTCCACAGCACCGGCGAGACCTCGTAGCCGTAGAGACGGTCGAGGATCCGGCGACCTTCCTGGGCATCGACCAGGTTCTGGTCCAGCTCACGGGTGTTGGCGGCGGCCTCCAAGATGGCCTGCTTGGTAATCTCGTGGAACACCATGCGGCGCACCGGCACCTTGGGCTTCAGAACCTCCAGCAAGTGCCAGGCAATGGCCTCACCCTCACGGTCGGGGTCAGTTGCGAGATAGAGCTCGTCGACTTCCTTGAGCTTGGCCTTCAGGTCGGCGACTTTCTTCTTCTTATCAGCGCTGACAACATACAGAGGGGTGAATCCGTTGTCGACATTTACACCCAGACGAGCCCAAGGTTCCTTCTTGTAGCGAGCCGGAACATCGGCTGCGCCACGGGGCAAGTCACGAATGTGTCCCACCGACGCCTCCACGATGTAATCATCGCCGAGATACGGCTGAATCTTGCGAGCTTTCGTCGCCGACTCGACAATTACAAGGCGCTTGAGGCCGTCTGAATTCGCCATAGAAGTTTTTCTATCCTGCAACGTTGACTGTTTTTAACTGTTTAGGTTCTGGTTTTGATTTTTAGTTTTGGTTTCTTGACCGGATTGTGGCTGGGGTTTCAGCTGTAAGAAACCCACAATCGGTTCCAACCGGTTCCAACCAAAACCCAATCGAATCCAACCGGTTCTGATTGGTTCACATCAGTTCCCGGCCGCGTTCTCCCGGAAGAATATCTGGAAAGAATATGAAGAATATAAGGAATACCGTACACACAATCTAGTTTGTCGCGTGGAATCCTCAAGTATCGGGCGGATTGTGGGTGTGACTGAAGGGGCTGCTGTGGGGGGGAGAGATACCCAGTGGCCGGCCCGACGACTGCTGTGCGGCTGGCCATGATTATCCCAGTGGTCGGTCATGGCTGGCCCTGGCTGGCCGCAACGGGCGCGTGATTGCGGGCTACACCTGTAAATACGGGCTTGTAAATACGGGCTGCAAATGTGAAACTGTCCAACTTTATAGCACTTTCAGGCCATTTTTCGAGTCATTTTTGCCATAACCGCGGTCAGTAACTCGCATTGAGGTAAGAAGCAAAAGGCGCCCACCCGCCGACGCACCGGTCGACACGCTGAGTGGACATACTTTTTGCCTATTACCCCGCGATTATCGCGCACCCCAGCCTCCAGAAATACAAAATCCCACGCAGAAATTACTTTCCACGTGGGAGAATCAAAGTTCACAGCTTAAACGCAGTACGAACTGAACGCAGCATGAACCTTGTAAGCCGAGGCCTGCGAGCCAAACCGAGCAAAAGCCCAGTTCAGAACCGAACTCAGCCCCGGACTACTAAGCCTTACAGAGGCTTGACGTCCAGAGCCTGCGGGCCCTTCTGACCCTCACCGATCTCGAACTCAACTGCCTGGTTTTCTTCCAGCGTCTTGAAACCGGTGCCCTGAATCTCGGAGTAGTGAACGAACACGTCGTTGCCACCGTCAGCTGGGGCGATAAACCCGAAGCCCTTCTCCGAGTTGAACCACTTCACAGTACCCTGTGCCATTACAAAACTTCCCAACTTCAGGATTCGATAAAACAAGTATTCGCCACACACGTCCGGCCACTCACAATGGGGAAACACGGCCAAAGCACCCTCGACCTCGTGCGAGTTTTACTGGGCGCCCTTTGGCGGGCGATACACTCAAAAAGTCTGCCACGTTTGGGGCGCAAGCGCCGATTAAGAACCGCTTCTTGCCACCCCCGTAAACCCTGTGCTCGACATCTGGAAAACCGGGTCACGTTTTAGGGAAAAGGTGGCGGGCAAGTAACGTCGTCAAGCATGTGAAGTGCTCGTTTGCGGGAAAGGTCGGTGCCGGTGGAGTCGTTTGGACGGGAGCTGCTGGGGCCGGTTATTCGTGCGCATCCGCGGGCGACGGTGACACACATTGCGGACCTGCCTGCGCGCGCTGGCGTGACCGCGCCGTGGCCCGAGTGGGTACCGGGCTGGTTGAAAGAAGTGCTGGTAGATCGCGGAATTGAAAGCCTGTGGACTCATCAGGCGACAACCGCGAACCTCGCCCGCGAGGGCGTGCACTGCGTCGTCGCGACGGGTACGTCGTCGGGTAAGTCGCTCGGCTACCTGCTGCCCGTGCTCACAGAACTGTCCGCCACCCCCGCGGCCACCGCGCTGTACCTCTCCCCGACCAAGGCGCTGGGTGCCGATCAGCTGGACACGGCACGTGCGATGTCACCGGTGTCGCTGAGCTCGCTGATTTCGCTTTACGACGGCGACACCCCACAAGATGCCCGGCGCGCAATCCGCGATCATGCTCGCTGGGTCTTTACCAACCCCGATATGCTGCATGTTTCGGTGCTCGGCAACCATGTTCGGTGGACGCGGATGCTGCGCAACCTGCGTTATATCGTCGTTGATGAATGCCACGCCTATCGAGGTGTTTTTGGCGCCAACGTCTCGCAGATTCTGCGGCGCCTCCTGCGGCTGTCCCGCGAATACGGTGCCTCGCCGACCGTGATTTTTGCCTCAGCGACGACCAACGATCCGGCCGACCAGGCTCGTCGCCTCATTGGCGAACCAGTCCAGGCCGTTACCGATGACGGCGCTCCGGTCGGGGAACGAACCATCGCCCTGTGGGAGCCCGGCTTAGTCCCTGACCTACAAGGGGAAAATGGTGCCCCGGTGCGCCGTCCCGCCCCGACCGAAGCCGCGGACATCATGGCCGACCTGCTTGTCGAGGGCGCCCGCACCCTGACCTTCACTCGCTCCCGACGCAGCGCCGAGAAGGTAGCTCTCGGAGTGCGCGAGCGCCTGGAGAAGCGCCGCCGCAGCGACATTGCTGAGCGCATCGAGTCCTACCGCGCCGGTTACCTGGCGGAAGAGCGCCGTGACATCGAGCGCATGCTCGATGACGGCACCCTGCTAGGTGTGGCCACCACCAACGCGCTTGAGCTGGGCATTGATGTCGGTGGCCTCGACGCGGTGGTGCAGGCCGGTTTCCCTGGGACTGTCGCTTCTTTCTGGCAGCAAGCAGGTCGCGCGGGCCGTCGTGGACAAGGCGCGCTTGTGGTGCTGGTGGCCCGCGATGACCCCATGGATACGTACTTGGTCCACAACCCCTCTGCCCTGCTGGGCAGGCCGGTAGAGAAGACTGTCTTCGACCCCCGCAACCCGCATGTGGTGTGGTCCCACCTCTACTGCGCGGCCGTGGAAAAACCTGTCACCACCAGCCAGCTTCAGACATGGGGAACCCTGTCCGTGGCTGAGGATATGGTGGCCGCAGGCTGGCTGCGCAAGCGCACCTGGGAGGGACAAGAACCCGTCTATTACCCAACCGACCGCGATGAGGGACCGCGCATTGCCGCGGCGCACGATGCTGTGAACGTCCGCGGTGGTGATGGCCAGGAAGTGGCCATCGTCGACCAGACCGATGGTCGCCTGCTTGGCACAATCGACCTGGGCCGTGCGATGCAGCAGGTCCACGACGGTGCCGTCTACCTGCACCGTGGCGAGTCCTATCTTGTCGACCAGCTGGACTTCGACAGCCTCGTCGCCCTCGTTCACCCCGAGCAGCCACGCTATTCCACCAGTGCGCGCATGGATACCACCATCCGTATCCTCGATATCGACGACATGCGCCACTACCAGGGCTTACAGGTCGCCTCCTGCCAGGTCGAGGTCTTTCACCAAGTCACCTCCTATCTTCGTCGCCTGGATACCGGCGAGATTCTCGACAGCGTTGAACTTGACTACCCTCCGCAGCGCTTGGTCACCCGCGCGGTGGCCTACACAATGCCCGAGTCCACCCTGCGCTCGTGGGGTGTGAGCTCGGACATTGCGCCGGGTGCTCTCCACGCAGCCGAGCACGCAGCCATCGGTATGCTGCCGCTGATTGCCACCTGTGATCGCTGGGACATCGGCGGTGTTTCCACCGTCATGCATGCTGACACTCAGCAGCCCACTGTGTTTGTCTACGACGGGCACCCCGGCGGCGCGGGCTTTGCCGACCGTGGCTACGAGGCATTCGCGCAGTGGATTCGCGCGACCCGCGATGCCGTCGCCGCTTGCGAGTGCGAATCCGGCTGCCCATCGTGCATCCAGTCGCCCAAGTGCGGCAATGGCAATGATCCGCTGGACAAGGCCGGCGCGATCAAAGTGCTCAGTGGTGTTTCGCGTGCGCTTAACGACGTCCAGTAGAGGCATCCTCCATCGCCACCGGGCCCGCTCTTGATGTGGCTTTTCTCTCCTTTCGTTCGACGCTTACCTGCACGTCTTCCCCGTCAAGCTCGCAGTTCACAAGGTGTGCGTGGTTAGCTTGTGCGATTTTTCCCGCGGCTTCGCAGGCATCGTCGCCCTCTTGCGCGGCCACAGCACCGGCCACTGCGGACAGGTCCGCTGCCACTGCTGCCTGCCGAGCCTGCACTACCCTCACCCCGGCTGTAACTCCAACCAAGGTCAGAACGACGAAAGCGGCGATGAACAGTGCGGCTGCGACAGTGGTGGAACCGTCTTCTTCCCGGAGAAGGCGGGCTGTCGCGTTTCTCATGATGATGCCGCTCTTTCCCGCAGTGCGACCGCGCGTGCTTCCAGCGAAAATGGCCCCGCTGAGCGCCGAATGGTCACGCGCACTGTACCGGAGGTTTCCGATATCGCTACCTGACCATTGACCTCCGTGCGAAGCTCGGCGACTGTCTCCGCATCGCCCCGCGCCTCAGCCCGTGCGATGGCTCCGGCTGCGTCGGTAAGCCCTAGATACATCGCGATTGTGACCAATCCGGACAGGGCAGTAACCATGACCGTGACCAGTGCCGCGAGCCCGAAGGCGGTTTCTACCGTGGTTTGGCCTTCGTCGTCGACGCACAGGCGGTACAGCGTGGAGCGGATGCGGCTAGACATTGGTGTTGAGCGCCCTTTCGATGATGTCGGTAAGGGCCTGGGTGATATCGCCGCCGGTCACAACGGTGTAGAGCAGGGCTCCGAAAGCGGCTGCCGCGATCGTCCCCAAAGCGTATTCCACGGTTGACATGCCGTTTTCCTCGGTAGCCAGTGCGTGCAGGCGCTTGTGCAGATACGAGTACAGATGAGACTTAGCAGCCGCCAGCGGATTGGATGGAAGGTTGCTCGGAAGCTTGGTGTTCTGAGTGGTCATGAGTGTTTCCCCCTTAAGTGGAAGTCGAATGAAAAGTCAGTGGTGAGGTTGTGGTGTGCGTATGCGTGTGTTGGATGACAGCGCGGCAGGTGGCCCGCGCGCGTACCCGAGACCGAAACCGAGACCGAGAGCACAACGGAGTCCGAGCATCATGGCGGCATCAATCCCGCAAACATTTCATCGGCAAGCCCGGCAATCGTGGGGACTAATCCCAGCACCACAAAGGCGGGCAGAAAACACAGTGCCAACGGCCCGGCAATAAGAACGCCGGCCTTTTCGGCTACGGCCTGTGCGGCATCGTGCGCTTGACTGCGATATGTGGCGGCAGTGTCCTCCAAGCCCTGTGCCAGGACAGTGCCGGATTCGCTTGCGCGGCGCCCAGCGGTCGCCAAGGGCTCCAGTGCGGGGGTGGCAGCAAGCTCGTCCCACGCGGAGTGCGCCCCCACGGACAACCTGGCGGAGGCCTGCCGAAGTGGCTCGGCCAGCTCTGGACTCGCGCCATCGGCGGCCGCGGCCATGGCCTGTGACAACGGCATACCGGAGCTCAAACATGCGCCAATGATGTCGAGGGCCGCTGCGGCATCGAGGAGTACAGCCGGACTGATGCGTTCACCGCCGATGACCGCTCGCACACGCTCCCGAACCTGGGTAGCAATCCGCGACAGCCAGCCGGTCACCTGCCGGCGCACGCTGCGTCGCAAGTGAGCATCCGAGTCGGCTACGAATTCAGGCAGGCGGCTGCGGACGGGATTGAACGTCGGCAAGCAAAGATAGCCAGCGATGAGTAGCGCGGCGGCAATCATTGTCCAGCCTCCGCACGATCGATGATGGCGACGGCCCACTCGATGCCCGCACACACTAAACCGACACCGACGACCAGCACAATTCCTCCCATGCCTCGGCTGAGAAACTCGAAGGGAGCTGCCCCGAACGCTTGTCCCATGGCCAAACCGAACACCGGCAGTGAAGCCAAGATGGCGATTGTCATGCGTGGTCCCGCCAGTGCGGCGGACGTCTGGGAGCGATGCGCCTGACGAGCCTGTAAATCTCCCCGCGCGCACTCCAACAACCCGGCCAAACTCAATCCATGCTGCTGCGCCACTGCCCACATGCGCCCAATCCGGTGCAGTTGCTCCGAGGACTCCTCAATTGCCCACGAGTCGGAGAAACTCGCCCGATGCGCCGCGTGCGCGAGATGATCTGCCAGCACAGTTCCATCTCCTGACCTGCGCAATTCCACAGCTGCCGCATTGAGCGCCCGTGATGGTGCCGCCCCCGCGCGCATCTGCGCGGTCAAGGTCTCCAGCGCTACCGCCGCGCTGTCCGCTTCTCGACGCTCACAGCGCCTCCCCCTCACAGCGCGCACTACCGCCCCCGCAGTGCGGCCCAGCAACAGCCCAGCTATGGCCCCTGGAATCCCGGCAACCCACAGCAACACGAGCGCGGGGCCCACAACGATGAGAGCTGATCCCCTTGCAGCCCCGCTCACGCCACCGGTGCTTGGTGCACCCATTCCGTTTACGTCGGTGCCCAGACCAGCCATGCGCTGCAACCATTTCAGCCCACCGGAGACCTCACGAGCACGACCTGCCAGCGCCCGCGAGCGCGCTGTTGCCGAATTGTCCGGCCAGATCGCGACTGCCGCAGCTACGCCACTAACAAGTATCGTCACGCTAAACCCCTCCCCCATAGCTGTTAATTCCCCCTTCTAATCCCCTGGCTATTCGCCGCCGACCAGCAGCTTCTGTAACGTCTCCCACCCCGGCCCCGGCCCATCCCGAGCAGTCCAGACCTCCACCATCTCCGGTGGGTTACCTCGCAGCAGCCCGATCTGCGCCAGCCTCCGCACATCGGTGCGTTCGACCACCAGTACCACCTGCACCGCCGAGACCAACTGCGCATGCAGCCCGGCTCGACCAAGCCCACCAATCAATCCCAAGGCCTCAAAACGGGCCACAACATCCCCGATGCGGTTGGCATGAATTGTCCCCGCCCCACCGCGATGACCCGTATTCAGCGCAGCCAACAAATCCACCACTTCAGCACCGCGGATTTCACCGACGACAATGCGGTCGGGACGCATGCGCAGCGCCTGTTTCAACAGCTCCTGCTGCCCGATCGCGCCGGCGCCCTCCAAGTTGGCGGCTCTAGTCACCAGCTTCACCACATGCGGATGCTGTGGTTGCAACTCTGGAGTGTCCTCAATGCACACAATGCGCTGGTCAGGGTCTACTTCTGTGAGCATCGCCGCTAATAGCGTGGTTTTTCCCGCACCTGTGCCACCAGCGACAATAAACGACAACTGTCCCGTCACAATCCCCCGCAACACCGGCAGAATCTCCGGCGGAAACAGCCCTACCTCGCACAGCTCCGCCAGCCCCCTCCGAGCCGGACGCAGCACCCGCAGACTAATCTGCGTGCCGGTCGCCGATGGCGGTGAAAGCACCGCATGAACTCGCACACCACAGCCGCCAACACCGCCGGGAATATGGCCGTCGGCCCAGGGCTGCGCGTCGTCAAGCCTGCGCCCGCACCTCGACGCCAGCCGCACCGCATACGCGCGCACCGCGTCCTCGTCCGCAAAGGTCACGTCGGCGCGCTGCAACCCACTACCGGCGTCGACCCAGACCTCGCCCGGCGCGGTGACCAGCACATCGCTAACCCCAGGACGCCGTAGCAACACATCGAGCACACCTGCACCCACAGTTTCCTCACGAATCGTGCGTAGGAGCTCCAGCACCTTCACATCGGAGACCACACCCGAGGTCTCCGCACGAATAATGTCAGCAATTTCACTATGCGACACCGCTCCAGACCGCTCCGCAAGCACTGTCCTCACCGCTGCCAGCAGCCTGACATCATCCATCGCCATCACCGCGAACAAGGGCAAACATGGCCGCCAATCCCCGCGTCAGCTTGACGACGCTACCTGCGAGCCCTCCCACATCTATCTCGTGAGCTACTTTTTTGCAGTACTCAATCTCCCCGACAATGGGCAGGTCAAGCGCATACTCGACCTCTTCGACACTGATATCGCGGTGCTGTTGATGTCGAACCGCAAGGCTCGGTGTGAACCCAGCCAGTGCGCAGATAGCCGCCAGATACCCAGTGGCTGCGATAGCTCGGACGGAAGTGGGGACGACGATGACCGTGTGGTCGGCAAGCGCACCAAGCACGGTGATGTACTCACCTAGTTTCGGACAGTCAACGATGACCGTAATTCCGGCGTGAATGAGGCAGCTAACCGTACTTGCGATATGCCTAACCCTGGCATTGTCAGCACCGGTATCCATGTGTACGTGATTATCGGCGGCTTCGTGTGCGCGAGTGCGAGTCCAGGTCAATACTTTCAGCGCTGGTGACCGAGGGCATGATGGCAGCGCCTCGTAGAGCGCCGCGCCGTCGAGCCGGCCATCTGCCGCCGAGAAGTCCTGCCACCTGAGCCCCGGCTCCGTTTCCATGCCGAGGACCAAATCAATGCCACCCGCCAGCGCGTCCGCATCCACCAGGCACACGGGCTTTTCACGGGAGAGCACCAATGCGCTAGCTGCGGCCGTAACAGAGGAACCAGCACCTCCAACGGCAGGAACAAACATCAGGCACGTAGCCGTAGCATCGGTAGTCGCTGGCGATGACTGAAACTGCGCTGGCCCCGGGGCAGGTACCGTCGACACCGGATCTACAGCTGTCAGCACATTCGGCTCAAACGCTGCACCCGAGGCTGTACTTACTCCCAGGCCTGTCGGTCGCGCCGGGCGTTCTGAGTAATCTAAGTGATCTGGACGCGCGGTCTGCCCACACCGTTCTTCCCTATCGGATGCCACTGGATTACCCGGACGAATGTCACCACGGCCCAGCAACTCGACAATATCGACGTTATCCGCAGGCAAGCTGGCACTGTAGACAGGCGCTAACATCTTTGCGACCTGCGTATCCTCCGCCTCGGTATCACTGCGAACCAGAAAGATTGCTCCCTCACAATGAGGCCGTCCAGCTAATCTCCGAGCTGCTGGCACATCGACAAACACTGCTGGTGCCCTACGCCACAGGGCCGATGAAACTCCCGCTCCTTCCGACGCTGGCATCGGGACAGACTCGGAGCCAAAAGAAGGCACGGACTCCTGCGCGCAAACGCGACCAGTAGCAGCGACTATGAGCGCAACCTCTTCACGCAGCGCCTCATCATCGACGGCGTTTACTACTGGATTGGATGGAGTCTCGGTTCGCTGAGCCATGGACAACTTCTTGATCGCCATGGCCATAGCGTGCACTACAGAGCGGATGCAATGATGCTCGCAAAGGACTAAATCCATGCCGTCTGTGGATAATTTTCAGACTGTGGATAACAACAGAAAGCCGCGTTGCCCTGGCCTTTTGACCGCTCCGCGGCCTGGCCAATATCCGCACTCCTCATCAACATCGGGTTACATAGCAAAAATGTGCCCGCTCGTCGTGTCGGCGAGTGGGCGCCTTTTGCCACTTGCCCAACGAGAGACAGTGAGTGCAGTTATGTTAGCGACAGCGGTTCGATGCGAGTTAGTGACTACGCTTATGGCAAAAATGGCCCGAAAAATGGCTTGAAAGTGCTATAAACTCGCACAGTTTCACATTTGCAGCCCGTAATTTTTGGGATCAACATCGGGCCAGGAAAGGGGCGACGCCCCGCGCCGGGGGGGGATTGGCGCGAGGCGTCTATAACCGGCTCGGGGGGGGATTGAGCCGGGGCGGCCTCGCAGTCTGTTCTTAAAAGAACTAGAAGGGGCCTGCCACGTCCAAGTATTGCATATAGCGAGCAAACTGCAAATACCTTCAATGAATTAACCGGAAAATATGTTCGACATCACTCACCCTGGCTCAGCATCCCTACTCAACCGACACCAGAACCCGCACACAACCACGCGCTGAAGCTGACCTTCCCGGTCACCACCGAGCAGCTAAACGCCCAAGATGCTCTCCCCAGGCAGGTCAACCATGGGTAAGCTCAGAAGCTATGGACACCGGCGAGAACAAGGCTTCAACAACGCCGCAGCCGCGCGCTTCTACAGATGCTCATGACACTGCAGGGCCTCGCGACAATGCAGGGCCTCGCGACAATGCAGGCTCTCGCGTCATCCCCGAAAATCGCGTCGCTGCGTTCTTTGACCTGGATAAAACCATCATTGCCAAGAGCTCGGCCTACGCGTTCAATAAGCAGCTCCTCGAGCGCGGCATCATCTCACCGAAGGACATGATGCAGATGGCACTCAGCCATGCCCTGTATATGTCCCAGGGGCACGACGAATCTCAAATGGAGGCCACCCGCGAGCAGTTTTCCGCCCTTATCGCTGGTCACAGCGCCAGAGAACTTCGACAGGTCGCTACCGAAACACTAGAGAAAAATATAACGCCGTACATCTACGCCGAGGCGCTGGACCTCATTCGCGAACATCGCGCGCAGGGGCATCAGGTGTTCATTATTTCGGCATCGGCTCGCCAGCTCGTCGAGCCCATTGCCCACGCACTCGGAATCTACAACGTCGTGTCTACGGAGCTGGAAGTCCGCGACGGTGTCTTCACCGGCGAAACGGAGTTCTTCTGCCGAGGGAAAAATAAAGCTCTGCAAATGCGTCGGATAGCGGAGAAGCACCAGCTCGACTTGGCCAAATGCTTTGCGTACTCGGATTCCATCACCGATGAGCCCATGCTTTCCGAGGTCGGTCATCCCGTCGTGGTCAATCCCGACCGAGCACTGCGCAAGGTAGCGACAGAGCGCGAATGGCCAGTGCACCAATTCCGGAATCCGGTCCCGCTGTTCCGCGCCCCGTCGAAACGCAATACTGCAATCGTTGCAGGTGTCACACTCGCGCTTGGCGCAGGAGCGACGCTGTTGGCGCTGCGCAAAAACGACGGCGAATCTAAGACCGACTGACCTCCACAGGTCAGCAGATACCCCGCCTACACGGCGTCGGCGATACCGCGCGCCTCCACAGCACCGGCCTTCAACCCCTCCAGGTGCAGGAGAATCCACGCACGCAAGCCCTCGGCGCTTCCCGACGCGAACCCTTCAGCGGTCTCGAAATACTCCTGACGGTGGCGAGTCCAGTAGACCTCCGGCACGGCCAAGCCACGCGGATCCAGACCGGTTGCAACAGTCGTCAACCGCGAAGCAGCACGGGCAATGATGCCGTTGTGATACTCAAAGGGGCGCAGAGTCAACAGTTCACCGTGCACGATTGCAGATAGCACACCTGCATGAACCTGGCTGCGTCCGGTGATGAAGTCACCCAGCACGTGCAGACGCTGCTCCTTCATGGCTGACGAGAGCTTGTCGTCGCCAACTGGGCGACCGGCCTTCATCCGAGCCTCCGAACCGTCCTCGGTCTCACCTGCAGGTGACGCGTTCAACGCGAACTTGGCCAACACCTGCTGCGGAGCACGCTGCCACACGCGGGTGGTCTCACCGATTGACTCCGGGGAGATAGTGTCAGCAACCCGCAGAGCTGCTGCGAGCACGGGGTCGGTGACATTGCCGTCGTCGGGAAGCGAAGGCTCGCCGCCTTCTAGCCACGCCGATGCGCGGGCACCACGCAGCACCGACTCGGCGCCGGTGACATTGTGCTTGCGCAGGTTGGCCTTGTGTCGGTGAACAGCCTGAATCGCCTTAGCTGCGACATCAGCGGCGTGCGCAACGCCCTCTAGCTGCCACAGAGGCGCAAGGGGGTCTTTGGGGTCAAGCTGCGGGGCAGGAGCAGCGGATGCCTCCACAGCCCCCTCCGGCCCCTCGGCTGAACCGGCGCTATCAACGCCCTCAGCAGGTGTCTTGGCCTGTGCGGCTTCACGCTCTGCGCGCTTCTTCGCCGACACGGATGACACACCCAGGCTCATTCCAGCCAGGCCGCCTTTTCCGGCACTGGCACCATTGCCAGCTCCGGCACCAATTCCGTTGGCTCCACGCACGTTCTCAGGCTGATTACTCATATCCCACACCCTAATTCTTCACTGCCAAGTAAGTGACAAACTTATATAGAAACGAATAGCGATGAGAAAATCTTCACCGAGTTCTTAGCTTTTTCGCCCTTGTGGCGCGCTCTGCCCACAATGAAAGGTAGTATGGCAGTTTGTAACTGCAGTTTTAAAGTTTCCAACCATCTTTTCCAACCATCTGCGTAGGAGGAAGTACACGTGAGCAACGACGATACGAAGGGTCTCTTTACCGACGGCACCGAACCGCGTGTTACCGCTATCCCGCTGAGCGATGTGGATAGCAACGCTTCGGGCGATGCCAGCATCGGCCAGCTCGTGTCCAATGCTTCTACGCAGATTTCCGCTCTGGTTCGCTCTGAGATCGAGCTGGCTAAGGCTGAAATTGCTGGTGAGGCTAAGAAGGGCGCAGTTGGCGGTGGCTTCTTCGCGGTTGCCGGCGTCGTCGCGCTGTACTCCTCGTTCTTCTTTTTCTTCTTCCTCGGCTGGCTGCTGGATGTCTGGCTGCCGACCTGGGCTGCATTCCTCATCGTTTTCGTTCTGATGCTGGTCATCGCCGGTGTCGCGGCGCTGCTGGGCCTGAAGAAGGTCAAGTCGATTCGCAAGCCGGAAAAGACCATCGAGTCGGTGCAGGAACTCAAGTCGGTCGTGCCTTCGGAGGCCGCGAAGAAGTCTTCGCAGTCGAACGGCATGTACACCTAAATACTTAAGAGATATTGGGCGGGACTTTGTCGGTCTCGCCCTTTTGTCTTATTCACCCCCGGTTTAAGCCCTTCGGATTAGGTACTTCTCCCTCATGACCTCCCGCAGCGATTCCCTCACTGGCCCCTGGCAGCATCGACTCATTCACGTCCGCGGCCAGCGCCTCCACATCGCCGAGTGTGGCCGCCCCTCCGATCCGCTCGTGCTGTTTATTCACGGCTCGACGGGCGGTTGGTTCGAATGGCGCAAGGTCTTGCCACTGCTTAACGACGACTCGGGCGACCCCCTTCCTGTGCATGCGGTGGCTATCTCCATGCGCGGCTACGGTCAATCCGACCGCACACCAAATGGCTACGACCCGTTTGAGGCAGCCCAGGACATCGCCTCATCGATTCGCTCGCTCGGGCACTCGACTGCAGTGCTGGTCTGCCAGGGGTTCGGCACGTGGGTGGCGTGGACGTTGGCCTCCAAACAGCCGAACCTAGTCGCCGGGATTATTGGCTGCGGCGCTGCGCACCCGAAGGTGTGGCTCAACCAGCTGAAAAGCCCGTGGTCGGAGGAGTTCCGCAGCAGCTTGGCACCGCTGCTGCGCCGTTCCTGGTGGGACTCGCGGCCACGGGTGCCACGATTCCGGCGCAATAAGTTCAGCACGCAAGCGGCTGAGAATCGCCAACAGCGACTCATTGACCGCATCGTGCGCGAGTCTATGTCCACCGCCGGAGAGGGTTTCGTCGAGACCTCAGAAGGACAAGAGACAGCGGAACTCATGGCTGACAGCCTGGCCAGCGGTGCACTCCGCCCCGCACTGGCGCACATGAACTGGTGGACACGACCGGCTCCGGCCGCTTTTCGCAAGTGGTTGGGCGCAATCGAGGATTCGTCGAGAAGCGATGAGCGCACGGTGCTGCTCGTCGGCGAACAGGACACCCGCACCCCTCGCGCGCTGGTGGAGCTCAGCTCGGCGCATGTGCGCGTCGTACCGGATTGCGGGCACTTCCTGCCGGTGGAGAAACCACAGGCTGTGGTGCAGGCAATCAGAGATCACGTGGACTGGCTGCCGGAGGGCTCCTAAGCACTCGCGGGCCTGGGGCCCGCGAGCAGTAACTAGCCCGCGACGCACTCCTGCGTGCTGATGGCCCCGTAGTTATCCATCGCCTCATCGATGTGGGGCTGCACCTCGGAGTGCGGCAGCGCGTAACCGGTCTGGTCATTGTTCACGCCGGCACCGAATACCAGGCCCAGAATCTTGCCCTGTGGCGTAATCAGCGGGCCGCCCGAGTTACCGTGGCGCACATCCGCCTTCAGAACATACGACTGCCGCTCGTGCCGAGTCGACGAATAAATATCCGGCCCTCGAATAATGATGTTCTCGTTCACACGCGCGGGCGTGGCCTTAAACGGCCCGGATTCGGGGAAACCAAGCACTACCGCGTCATCACCAGGGCGAGCTTCCTGGTCAGCCCACTGCAGGGGCTCCAGGGGAAGGTCGGTGGTTCGGAGCAGGGCGACGTCGTCAAGCGGATCGTAGTGCACGACGTTTGCATCAGCCATGCCCACCACGGTTTCCAGCCGAACCGTGGTGGCGCCGGCGACAACGTGTGCGTTGGTGAGAATCAGATCCGGTGCGATCACAAAACCCGTGCCCTGCAGCAAGCGCTCGCACTGTGGAGCCTCCCCCAGGACACGGACAATAGACGGTCGAATACTGTCGACAACACCCTGCGAAATCACATTGGGGTCGGCGGGTTCATCGGGAATTTCCTGCTTGTAGCCGAATGGCGGAGCGATTGCGGGCATTCCATCATCGCGGAGCTGGCGGAGAATGCCGCTGAATACATCGCTCCATTCATCAGGTGCGACCTGGTCGATGAGGTTCATCCCCTTGGACTCACGCACCCAGTCAGCAAATTGTCCTGGCACACCGGCGGCCAGAGGCGCGGCAATCATCCACGTAACCACCAGCGCCGTCACAGATTGCACGATGGCACCAAAGCCCGAATCCAGGCCGACTGCCAGCGGCGAGCGGATGGTATTCCGCAGTGACTGCCCCGCCACCGCACCCACCACATGGCCAACAAGCGCGAGCAGAATAACGGTGCCGAGGCCCAGTACGACCTTTCCCGACTGATTTTCTACCTGCGACATCGCCAGCGGCGCCAAGGGCACGCCAATGACCAGGCCCAGGACGACACCCACAATGGCCATAATCGACGACACGGCACCCTGCTGCCAGCCGACGACAAGCGCGAAAATAAAAACCGCTACCAGCGCAACGTCGAACACTGCAATTGAAGTCATCGTCGTCGGCCTCCCTTCAGAATCGACAGTTTTTCACCATTAGCGGAACGCGCGAGTACCGGCAAAAGTTTCTGCACATTGGCGTCATCCCACGGTTCTGACCAGCCGGCCACGTCCAGCAAATAGGACAGTACGCCACCGGTAAAGCCCCACACGACGAAGTCACCAACGTTGAAAGCCGGACCTGTCCAGCCGTGATAACCGAGCATCATGCGGTTTTCCGGATTCGTCAGGTGGCTAATTGGCACATTGAGTACCGATTCCGTCTCCGCCGGATCGACCACACGCAGCGGATGCGGCGCGTGCCAATAGGCCAACACCGGATTGACTGCGAAGCCTGTGCGCGAAATATCAATTGAGTCCAGCACCCGCACCGGTGTCACCGTCTCCCGGTTCAGGCCGGTCTCTTCCTCAGCTTCACGCAGTGCGGTATCGACCTCGTCCACGTCCTCCGGATCGACACGACCGCCTGGAAATGCCATCTGCCCTGCATGCTTACGCAACGTAGTCGCTCTGTGCGTAAGGACCACACTGGCATCGTCCGGCCGCTGGTGCGCCTGCGCATCACCGCTGAGCAGCACCAACACCGCCGACCGTGCGGGATTCCGCAGAGGCTCCTCCTGCGTCGACGAGTCTCGCCGCAATTTCGCAAACGCACGCTTCACGCTTGACGACGCAGCCGAGTGCCCAGCCTCCTGCTGATCCATGTTGCTTGAGGTGACGTGGCTCGTGCTGGCGGTGTGGTCAACACTAACCAGACGCGGCGGCAAACTATTGGTCAACCACTTCGGCAGATACAACCCCGAACTCGCATCTCGATTCCACGAACTCCCCTGCGTCACTTCAATGCACCTCGCACAAGGTCAGTAATCTGCTGCGCATCGGTGAACTCACCGGGATGCATGGCCGCCACCGTGCCGTCGGCTCCAAACACAACGGTGATGGGGACAACCCGCGGCAGATTCAGCGCTGGCCCAACCACGTCGACCGTGTCCGAGTAGGTTGGCAGATCCACGCCGATTTCCTGCAGTAAGGCCTGGCCACGCCCTGCCTCGCGAGCCGCATGCACCGTCACTACCTGCACATCTGGGTTGTCTTTAGCCCATTGCTGGATAAGTGGCAGCTCTTGACGACACGGCGCACAGTTCCATGCCCACACATTCAGCACAGTTGGCTTGCCCTCGACGACCTGCCCCATGTCCAGCAATTCCGCCTGGTCGGCCAACATCGGCAAGCGCACGCCGCTCAGCGAGCCGGTGCCCGCTACCGCTGCGATGTCGTCCTTGGACATTGCTGGGGCTGCGGGTTCGCTCCCAGCACCGGCATCGCCATTGCCAGCAACACCATCACCGACCTCATCACTGCCGCCGGTGGTATTCACAATCGCGAAAATCACCAGACCCACAATGCTAATTCCCGCGATGAGCAGAGTAATCAGCGAGGCCGAACGGTTAACGTCCGCCTGCCGATCATCATTGTGGCCACCATTGTGACTACGACCGTCCTGCTCATTCACGAAAAAGTGCTCCTCGACTAGTCCTGTGTCGCTGTGGTGTTGCGGGCGCTGTGCCCGTCGTCAAGCGCGGAAAGTTCCTCCCCACTGTAGCCGTCATTAAGACCGGCCAGGTAGAGAAGCCACTCCCTGTCGTCCGACTTAATCAGCTTCTCCGCCGTCTCCGGCTCCGCCGGACCCGCGATGCCATACGACGGGCAATCCGCCGCCAAGAAACATGCCCCGCACGCTGCGCGCCGCGAATGGCACACTCGGCGCCCGTGGAAGATCAGCCGATGCGAAAACCACGTCCACTCTGCGCGCGGCAGCACCTCCATCATCTCGTGCTCCACTCGCACCGGATCCTCCTGCTCCGTGAGCCCCATGCGACGCACCAAACGCCCGAAATGCGTATCGACCGTCAACCCCGGCACCCCAAAAGCATTCCCGAGCACCACATTCGCGGTCTTGCGCCCCACACCCGGCAGCTTCACCAGCTCCTCCAACGTGCCCGGTACCTCGCCGCCGTGCTGCTCCATGACCCCCTGTGCAAAGCCGATGATGTTCGCCGCCTTATTCCTATAAAAACCAGTCGGCCGAACGAGCTCCTCCACTTCCTCCTGATTGGCAACCGCCAGCTCCGCCGGGCTTGGGTACCGAGCGAACAACGCCGGCGTGGTCATATTCACCCGCACATCCGTACACTGCGCCGACAGAATAGTCGCCACCGCGAGCTCATACGGATTACGAAAGTCCAGCTCACAGTGCGCATTCGGGTACGCCACCGCCAGCGTACGGTTAATCCGCCGCGCACGCCGCACCATCCCCAGGCGCGTCTCCTTCCCCCGCGCCGCCGGATGCGCCCCCACCGCCCGACGCTTCTTCGACGTCAGGGATCCCTGCGGGTGCGTGGGTTGGGGTTTGCTTATCTGGTGCATGCTTAACGACGATGCCTTGCCGGTCGTATCCATGGTCGTAGTGTATCGGCTACCCCGGATTGCAATTAGCGTGCGTATGTTTTCCGTACCTTTAGCGGACAGGATTCTTTTAGCGGACAGGGCTCTTCGATTCGTCCGGTATGTGGATGGAATCGGTAGCAGCTCGGGCGTATACGGTCAGAAAGTCGCAAAGAGTCATGCCCAACCACAACTTGGAACACCGTTAGCGCATTGCGGCTTCGAAATCCACAGTTCAGAAGCTTTTCATCAGAATTATCCACAGCCGTAGGCACTCTTTTGATACAGTGGTGTCTATCACATCTTGGTGACGGCGTAGTTTTTGGGATACACCTGCAGAGTCGATTTGTCGCGAAATTCGTCCAGGGTTGAACGTGCCTTGAAAGCTAGGCAGCGGCGTTACCGGGAAAGACTGAAAGTAGTGGGATGGGGCGGATTCTCTTCCTGTTTGTCCACTGCAGTCTGTAGTCGAGTGTAAATTTAGTGGCTGCTGGCCGGTATTTTACGGTGGCCAGCGCCCAAGACAGGAGAATTTTACCGTGGATGACGTCAAGGAGATTCTCTCCCGTGCCGGTGTATTTCAGGGAGTCGACCAGGAAGCCGTGCAGGCCTTGCTCGGAGAGCTCGAGACGGTTCGCTTCCCGCGTGGAACCACCATCTTTAATGAGGGCGAGCCAGGCGATCGGCTCTACATCATTATTGATGGCAAGGTGAAGCTGGCTCGTCGCTCAGCCGACGGTCGTGAAAACCTGTTGACCATCATGGGCCC
>NZ_CAMQAZ010000003.1 GCF_946998835.1 uncultured Corynebacterium sp.
GGAGAGTAGGTCGCCGCCGGCATAAAAGTTTATTGTGTGTGTGGGGCGTGGTTGCCTACCTCCTTGTTGTTGTGGGGGTGGGGGACCGCGCCCCACACTTTTTGTTTACCCACGGGTGAATGCCGTTTATTATGTATCGCGCATGATAGTTCTGCATTTCTTGGAATGAGCTTTCAGGTCTACTGCTAGTTCAGTTGGCCTAGCCGCTGACGGCGAGCGGTATCTTTATGTGCATGCGGGTTGGAATCGTTACTGGCGCATCTCGGGGTATAGGTGCCGAATTTGCCAAACAGCTGGGCGGGGCTCGTCCGGATTTAGATGAGATTTGGTGTATTTCTCGTACTGGAATGCGCACTGTCGCTGCTGATAAGCAGGGAGTCTCAACGCATCGTGGACCCCGTTATCGGCAGATAGCTTTCGATCAATCTGTAGATAGTTTTGGGGAAAGTCTTTTCAACTATGCTCAAGCAAATCGAGCATCAATTGCCTATTTAATTCTCAATGCGGCTCAGGCTGACTATGGCTCTGTTGATGAACAAAGTTTCTCGCAAGCCGACCAAATGATTCACACGAATATTCGTGGCACTGTGTCGGCGGTGTATTCACTACGAACTCTCTTTGAGAAAGACAGCCACATTATTCTGGTGTCATCAATCTCAGCCTTAGCGCCGACGCCGGGATTGGCGGTGTATACAGCTTCGAAAGCTTTCATTCGGCATTGGGGTTTGAGTCTCCGAGAGGAATTGAAGCCCTATGGAGTAACTGTCACCATTTGTTACCCGGGTAAGATTCGGACCCAGGCTCTCCGCGACGTCGTAAAGCAAGCGGCGTCGGCGAAGTTACGGCTTATGCCAGTGCAGAGCGTCAAGTATTTGGTGAGGCGAACGTTGCGTGCGGCCGAGCGGGGACGCGCAGAAGTGACTCCCGGTGTATATAGCCTGGTAATGGCAGCATTTAGAATTCTGCCGGCGGGTGTAATTGTGCGATTGGCGAGTCTGGTGTGATTCGCATTCGAATTCGGCGTATCAAACTTTTGTATAACCCCCTGGGTTTAATCCATTTAGAAACCAGTGTTATCTGAGTAGGCTACGAGGCATGCGTAAGTTATTCACTGCTGCTTCGGTCTATCTTGGTTTTGGTCTATTCTCCGGCGTTTTCTATCGTGAGTTCACCCGTGCGATGGATTTCGCGGATAAAACGCAGCTCAATACGCTGCACACTCATTTCCTAGTGCTTGGCACACTCTTTTTCTTGATTGCGTTGGCATTGGACGGCCAGTTTAATATCTCAGCGGTCAAGGGCTTTGATCGTTGGTTCATTGTCCAGAATGTTGGCATTGTTTGGACAATCGGCATGATGACGGCAAATGGCATCGTCCACATTGTTTCCGGCCCGGAGGCTTGGGGCGCGATGTACTCGGGAATTGCCGGCCTCGGCCATATTATTCTGACGGTCGGTTTTGTGTGGTTCTTTATGCTGCTCAATAAGGCGCTGAAGAATCGTGAGCGAGACATCCGCAAGGCAAACGTCGCCGCATAAGCGCTCCCACATAAAAAGTTACAGCGCAAGAAACCCCGTGCAGAAACAGTATCTGCACGGGGCGCTTTCGTTTATCGAGGTCTATTCGTCCGCAATAGCTGCGAGCGGCGGCGTCTTCGCGGCTTTCTGACCAGGTCCAAGAGCCGCAATAACTCCTACAAGCGCGGAACCTAGCAGCATAAACACGATTTGCAGCCACGGCACCACGATAGTATTCAAGCCTTCATCTTCCAGCACGGTCAGCAGCGACCAACCAAGGAATAGGCCGAGGACAATACCCACAACTGCGCCGAAAATAGAGATTTCTACAGACTCCAGACGAATCATGCGGCGAATTCCCGAACGCTGCATACCGACGGCTCGAAGCATGCCAATCTCTTGGCGACGCTCGACAACTGAGAGCGCAACAGTATTGATAATGCCCAAAATCGAAATGATGACCGCCAATGCCAGCAGCGCGTAGACAATTCCCAACATGACATCGATAGAGGCATTGGCCATGCCCGCAAACTCCTTCGCAGTCATCACCTGTACCACGAGGTAGTCCGCAACTGCGTCGCTAAGCTTGTGCTTCATCTCATCCATAGAATCGCTGTTAGCAGCAATGGAATCGGAGACATCGACGTAGGTCTGGAAGGGCAGGATAAGCCTGCTGTTGATGTGCTTATGGATGGCCGCATCGGAGATGATGATGGACTGGCCGGGGTCACCAGTTTCGGCAAAGATACCGGTGACGGGGAACTTCACGACGCCACTCTTAGCGACTACTGCGAGTTCGGTGCCAACCTGCCATCGATTCTTCTGAGCCGTCGATTCACTGATGACAATGCCCGCATCCGGCTCGGCCAAATCGAGAGAGCCCTGAACGGCGTGGGTGCCGTACCACTTGGCAACGTCACCATTGAACACAGATGCATCGCCACCTTCCGGGCCACCCTCGAGTTGCTCGGGCATGGATTCCGTCAGTGCGGCGGCTTCAGCAGGCGAGACAACCAGAAATGCACCAATCGAGAACGTCGCGGTGTCCTCTACACCATCGATATCCTTCACCGCATCCTCGATACCGAGGGGCAAAGCCGAATGCGCGGACAGAGGGGGCGAGAGCACAAAGTCTGCCGTCAGATTGGTCTCTGACCATTCGGTAATCGCCGTTTTCATGGACACGCCGAACATGCCAATTGCGGTCACCAGTGCAAGCCCGAGCGTTAATGCAAACGAGGTGGTTCCGGTTCGGCGCGGATTGCGGTGGGAATTGGTCGCCGCCAGCTTGCCGACGGTTCCAAAAGGCGCCCCGAGAACGCGTCCCAGCCCTCCGAGTAGAGGCATGGACAGCGCGGGGCCGACAAGCCAGATAGAGGCGACGGCCAACACTGCCCCGATGCCCACGAAAATGGCGCGGGTGTTGGTGTCCGCATCATTCCACTGCAGCGCCCAGGCAATGATTGCGATAGCAGCGGAGGCCAGCACAGCGCCGGTCCACGTCCGGGCACCAAGACTGTTGTTAGTAGTTTGATCCCCAGAGCGCATGGCCTCCACTGGTGGTACAGCGCCAGCGCGGGCGGCTGGTGTCCAGGCGGCAATCATGGTGATGACCACGCCGACAATAAGGGGCACGATGATTGCCACTGGTTCGAATGTCAGGCCGTCGCTGGGCATGGAGATATTCATTGCATCGAGAAGCAGGAATAGTCCCTGGCTCAGTCCGAATCCCGTGATTACCCCCAGTGCGGAACCAATGAGGCCAACAATGAGTGCTTCCAGTAGGACGGACGCAGTGAGCTGTTGTCGCGAAGCGCCGAGCGCGCGGAGGAGAGCGAATTCCTTCATACGCTGAGTGACCAGCATGGTGAAGGTGTTGGAGATGATGAAAATGCCGACCAGCAGGCCAATGAGCCCGAAGGCGATGAGGAAGTAATTGACAAAGCTCAAGGCTGAGGAGACTCGTTCGGAGGCCTCGTCGGCGAGTTTAGAGCCGGCCTCTACCTTGAGGTCGGGGAATGCAGCCGCGACGTCGCGGGTGAGCGTGGCGGCATCAGTAGAGGAATCGGCAGCGAGAGTGAACATGTCTACGTGGCCGTCTTCACCGTAGAGGTCTCGCCACTGATTCTGAGTGAAAAAGACCGCGAGATAGCCAGTTTCATCGATGGAGGTATCGGCGATGCCGACGACCTTCACCGTCGCCTGGTCGAGGCGGGTGGCCACTTTGATTTCAGAGCCGACGTGGAGGTTGCCGAGCTCGGCGGTCGCGGAGTTAATGACCACCTCACCTGGAGCTTCGGGCACGCGCCCCTCGGTGACGGTAACTTTGTTGCCCACCGCTTCGGCCGACGGATAGTAGGGAAGCCCCATCGATGGCGAGCCATTGGTTTGAATCGGCTTACCGTCGGCTCCCGTGGCAGTGATGCTGTTGCTGGGATTGCCGATGTTGAGGGCGCGCACCCCGGGGAAGTCTTCGACTTCCTGCTCGAGTTCGGTGGTGAGCGCCGCGGGATTGTCCGCCGGGGCCGTGACCACCACGTCGATGCCGTCATAAGCGGTACTGAGCGCGCCTTTAAAGGCTTTATCCAGCGAGGACGTGAACACGAAAGCGCCGGTGATGAAGGCCGTGCCCAGTACGACCGAAATGATAGTGAGCACAAGGCGCAACTTGTGTGCAGTGATATTTCGCCAGGCGACGCGGCCCAGCGTGGAAGACGATGATGCCATGAGGGAGATGACCTGCCTTCCTAAAGATTTTCAATATCTGCCATGCGCGCCAAAATATCGGCGGGCGTGGGATTGCGGAGTTCTCCAACCACGTGACCGTCGGCGAGGAAGACCACGCGGTCTGCATAAGACGCGGCGGTGGCATCATGCGTCACAATGACAACGGTCTGGCCAATGTCATCAACCGCATCGCGGAGGATTGTCAGCACCTCGCGGGAGGAGTTCGAATCCAAGTTGCCCGTCGGTTCGTCGCCGAAGATAATCTCCGGCCGGCTGACAATGGCGCGCGCACAGGCAACACGCTGCTGCTGGCCACCGGATAGTTCCGCTGGGCGGTGCGAAAGCCGCTCTTTCAGGCCAAGACGCGTGGTGACTTCCTCGAACCACTGCTTATCCACCTTCCGACCAGCGATATCGATGGGTAAGGTGATGTTCTCTGCCGCGGTCAACGTCGGCACCAGGTTAAACGACTGGAACACAAAGCCCAGCCGGTCACGCCGCAGGGCAGTGATTTCCTTGTCGGACAGCTTCGACAGCTCCGTAGTGCCGATGTACGCGCTTCCCGACGTCGCGGAGTCCAAGCCGGCCATACAGTGCATCAATGTCGACTTGCCGGATCCAGACGGACCCATAATCGCGGTGAACTCACCGGCGGCAAAAGAGATATCAACATGGTCTAGTGCGGTAACTGCGGCATTGCCGATGCCGTACTTCTTGGTTAGCCCCTCAGCGTATGCGGCTGCCTGCGTGGCGGAGTGCTCAGAAGAAGAACTAGCGGAGGTTTTAGCAGATGGCTTTGCATGTTTAGCAGACATGGGGGAAAGGGCTCTCTTCTAACTACTGGTCTTATACGTCTAATCAATATCGGTCATATCCGGCAGCGAAAGCGGATTAAACACGCTGCGACGGGAATGGAACGTACGCTGCTCACCTGTTACGGGGTCCGCAAAACTCATTTCCACACAGACCAAGTGCAGGGGCTCTGAGACATCCTCGGCTTCCAGCGGCTGAATCTCCGGATAGTACTGGTCACCCAGGATGGGAAAGCCCAGCTCGCTCAAATGTAGCCGCAGCTGATGCGTACGTCCTGTAATCGGTTTCAACTGCCACAGCGCAACGCGCCCACTGTCGGCAGCGAGGCCGTCGGCGTCCGAAGGCACGTCGACAAGCGAAATGCGTTCGACGATGGTGTGAGCGTTCGGCTCGCCCTCGAGAGTGTAGGCCTGCATCTGGCCGGCAATCTTGTGCTGTCGTGTGCGCAGTTCCAGCGGGGCTTCGGGAAGAGTTCCCACGGCCGCGCCGGTGCCAGGCGTGGGCGACGTCAGCGCGTGATAGCGCTTAGTGACCTCTCCAGATGCGAAAAGCCCCTGGTAAGCGCCACGAACCTCGCGTCGGGCGGTGAAGATGAGCAACCCTGACGTCAGCCTGTCGAGCCGATGCGCGGGAACCAACTCCGGATTCCCCAACTCCCGCCGCAGGCGCACCACGGCGGTCTCCGTAATGTGTCGGCCGCGCGGCATCGTTGCCAAAAACGACGGCTTGTCGACGACCACAAGGTTGTCATCCTGAAAGACAATCGGCATCGGCCCCGCGATTGTGCGCTCCGGTGCCGGAGTGCGGTAAAACCACATTTCCGCGCCGGGCTTCACCATGTCATCCGGGCTGTACGGTACCGAGTTGGCGCGAACGACGAGCCCATCTGCAAAACGCTTGGCCACGGCAGCTTCATTGTCGTCCGGGTGGCGGTGTGTTTGGCCTTTAATAGCCTCCGCGAGGAGATTCCACGCACGGGTGGGGGCATCGCCACGGCGCCCGGGAGCAGCGATGCGGGATGGGTTGAGCCCATCGCGAATGGGCAGTGGCATGCGACGCATAGGGCTGACTCTAACAGGTGACCCGGATGCATCTGATGCCAGCAGAGCTGCTAGTGCGCGGTCGTGTTGGCATCGCCCTCAATGGCATAGATAGCCAACATTTTGACCTGTTGATCTCAACATAATGGGGGTAGGGTGGAGGTGAAAGTAACAAAAAGGTCGGCTCGGAAGGGCCGGCTAAATAGCAGAGCTTGTCCATTAAAATGGCATCCAAGCAGGTGCGATAGGTGTAGCTGCGTTGCAGTCGGGCCGCGGAGAGCCAATTTTTATGGATCGCATAATAAGGAGGCAATCAATGCCAAGGCAGAACATCATTGTGTGCGCGGTCGATGGCTCAGAGGCATCCAAGACCGCCGTCAAGTGGGCCGCAAACACCGCAGTCAAGCGCGGTGAGCCGCTCCGTCTGGTCAGCAGCTACTCTATGCCGCAGTTCCTCTACGCAGAGGGCATGGTTCCGCCGCAGGAGCTTTACGACGATCTTGAGGCCGAGACCCTGGAGAAGATTAATGAGGCCAAGAAGATTGCCCTCGACTTCGCTCCGTCGGTAGATGTCAGCCACCAGATTGAAGAGGGCAGCCCGATTGACATGCTGCTCGACCTGTCCGAGCAGGCAACCATGGTGGTTATGGGCTCCCGTGGCCTGGGCGGTCTCTCCGGCATGGTCATGGGTTCCGTTTCCGCCGCTGTTGTTTCCCACGCATCGTGCCCGGTTGTTGTTGTCCGCGAGGACAACCTGGTCACTGATGAGACCAAGTACGGCCCGGTCGTTGTCGGTGTCGACGGCTCCGACATCTCAGAGAAGGCAACGGAGTACGCATTCCGTGAGGCCGATGCCCGTGGTGCAGAGCTGATTGCGGTTCACACCTGGATGGACATGCAGGTACAGGCTTCTCTGGCTGGTCTGTCTGCAGCTCAGAGCCAGTGGCAGGTTGTGGAAGACGAGCAGAAGGCTCTGCTCGGCCACCGCCTGGAGAAGTTCGCTAAGAAGTACCCGGATGTCGCTATCAAGAAGGTTGTCACCCGGGACCGTCCGGTTCGTGCACTGGCCGATGCGTCGGAGGGCGCTCAGCTGCTGGTCGTCGGTAGCCACGGCCGCGGTGGTTTCAAGGGCATGCTGCTCGGCTCCACCTCGCGTGCACTGCTGCAGGCAGCCGCTTGCCCGATGATGGTTGTCCGTCCGGAGACTGACGCCTAAATCGTCTTCCTGGAGCAGCCGGGAAACGACACGGTGCCATCTGCGAAGTCGCGTTTGGCGCTGTGCGCAGAAACCGTTACCGAATATTTATAAGTAGAACCTAGCCGGTTTCCGATAGTCATCGGAGGCCGGCTTTGGTTTTGCGGAAATGGGGCCTCTCGGCTGCATAAACCTTGTTTTCATGCAGAAATTACAGGCTCCATAAGAGGTTCCGTGTAGTTATCCGTCTGTTATCTAGCTGGTTTCCCCGTGTCCAAAATACTGTGATGATGCTTGTAGTGGGTGCAAGATATTTTGGAAAGACTTATAGTTGAGTCAGAACGATTTCGGGAAAGGAATATCTATCATGAACGAGATTCTTCTTGCTGCAACATTTACTCCCACTATGGGCTTCATCAGCTGGATCATCATCGGTGGTCTTGCCGGTTGGATTGGCTCTAAGATCATGGACACCGATGAGCAGATGGGTATCACCCTGAATATCGTCGTCGGTATCGTCGGTGGTTTTCTCGGCGGTTGGCTGCTCACCCTGTTTGGTGTTGATGTCGCCGGTGGTGGAAAGTTCTTCAGCTTCCTCACGTGTCTAATCGGCGCGGTAATTCTGCTGTGGATTGTTGGCATGATTCAGAAGCGCAAGTAACCAAGTAATTGAATACACAGCGCGATTAGAGCGCGGGGCATCCCATAAACAGTGGGATGCCCCTTTTTGTTGTGCAGCTCCTGTGCAGTTGTGGCGAGATTGCTTTCCGAGATTCCCCCGGTATCTGTTGGGGCAGCAAACCTCGCACGCTAAAGTAGGACTAGAGGCTCTAAGACCGACTAGTTTGTTCTTTTACAAAATCACAGTCGCGGATACGCCTACAATGGAATATCACAGACTACGAACACCCTGTTCAATGACAACAAAGCATTGGCTTGGTTTGCAGAACTCGCGAGAAAGCAGCTGCTAGAACAGGGTGCGACTTTGGAAGGACGAGAGGTACTGCCGTGGCAGAAGCGACAACGGGCAAGGGCGCAAAAGGCGGCCGAGCTTCGTCTCGCCGCCGTAACCGGCCTAGTCCGCGGGAGCGCCTTCTGGCCTCCGCGACAACTCTGTTTACAACGGAAGGCATTCGTGTTGTCGGTATCGATCGCATCCTTCGGGAAGCCGATGTCGCCAAAGCCAGCCTTTACTCGCTGTTCGGTTCCAAGGACAAGCTAGTCATCGCCTATCTGCAAGACCTGGACACCAAGTGGCGCGAGGCCTGGGAGCAGCGAGTGGAGTCGTTGGATACCCCGGCAGAGAAGATTCTCGCTTTCTTCGATCAGTGTATTGCGGAGCAGCCTGCGATTGACTTCCGTGGCTCCCACTTCCAAAATGCGGCAAGTGAATACCCGCGACCGGAAACGGAGTCAGAGCAGGATATCCGTCAGGCTGCAGCTGATCACCGTGCCTGGGTGTGGCAGCAACTACACACGCTGCTGGCTGAAAATGGCTGCAGCATGCCATCAGCCCACGCAAATATGCTGCTGCTCTACCTCGATGGTGGTCTTGCTGGCGCCAAGATGTCCAAGGACTTAAACCCGCTGCAGATGGCGCGTGATCTCGCCCGCGACCTGGTCACGTAATTACTTAATTTGAATCAGTGCCTGCCATATCAGGGCGATTTCTTTAGCGAGTTAAATTGCACGCCCCAATTTAAACCCACTTGCCGCAATGCAAGTTAGCGGCTGGGTTTATGGCTGGCAATCGCGGGCCAATGCGAGTTTCGGTTGTTGATTTCCACCGCTTTGGTTCCAGCATACCAATGGGACCAGACGAAGCCCGATGAAAAATCAATGAATTGAGAAGCTAGTTAGCGCTCTCATACTGTTCAATAATGGACTTCGGCAGCGCACCACGGTCCGCTACTTCCAGGCCATTCTCCCGTGCCCACTGACGAATCTTGCGGTTGCGGTCACGGGCCTCGGCAGCGTTGGGGTTGGTGGAGGTGCGCTTACGCGGAGCAACAACCGTGCTGTGGTCAATAGTGGCCTTGGCAATATACGGTTCTAATACCTGTTCAAACTTCTCCGCATTTTCCTGGGAAAGGTCGAGGATGTAGTTCTTTCCGCGGAAAGAGAAACGAACGACCTGGTGGTCATCAGAATCAAGGGGCGTCCCGTCGAGGTCGTCAATGTACTGAATTAGTTCGCGGCGTGCCATAGAATTCCTGTCTAAAACTGGGGTTGGACTTGTAATAATAAAGAAAACTGATAGTGAAACTTCACTTTAATATCAAGTCCGATTTCTATTCCCCAACAGTATAAGTGCAAAGAATTTTAATGTCCATTGGCGATAATTTAGCTAGATTGCGCAACTTATATTAAATACATGGTTTGTTAATAATTCGATTAATTGTGCTGGGTAATTGGGAAAAGAAAACTGGCCCTGTATATCGTGCAGGGCCAGTCTGAACAGCAACTACGCGGCCGAGGGTGATAAAGGGGTGCGTTCTCGGTAATCGTCGTAAAGCGAAAAGCGCGAGACTTTAAGCCGGAGCCAAGCCCTGACCAGGCTTGCCGCGGAAGATTGCAGCGACGCGCAGCGGCTGGTCCGGCACTTCCTTGACCTCGAGCAGCCGGTACTCAGCGATAATGTCCTCGCGGCCAAAGTAAACAGCGGTGTAGCCGTGGCGGTCGAACTCGAGGTAGTTGACGTACGGATTCGCAGCTTTGAGGCCAGCGGTTGCGGCCAGAGAAATTGGGTTGTCCTGCGGCAGCTTTACGATGTCGTCGATGTTCGGGGCACTGACGGAAGTACAGACAATCTCCATGGCAGCAATGCCAGCGCGCGGGTACTGGCCTGGAACCTGCGGCACGTTGCAGCTCCAGGAGGAGTGAATGTCGCCGGTGAGGAAGACGATGTTGTCGTAGCCTTCCTGGCCCATGATGTTGATGAGCTTGCGGCGCTCAGCAGCGTAGCCATCCCACTGATCGAGGTTGTACGGCAGACCGTCCTGCGGCAGGCCCAACAGCTCGGTGACAGCGCGAGTGGCCTCTGGATCCAGCGGTGGAATCAGTACCGGGGTGAACATGACGGAGTTGCCCACGACACGCCACTTTGCGCTAGAGGAGCGCCACTGGCCGAGCAGGTAGTTGAGCTGCTCAGAGCCGAGCATGGTGCGGCTCTGATCATCGGTCTGGCCAGCGCGGATGAACTTCAGCTGCTCATCACGGTAGGTGCGCAGATCCAGCATGGTCAGATCGGCGAGATCGCCGAAGCGGAAACTGCGGTAGAGCTTGCCGCCCTCCGAGAACGGGACAGCACGGACCGGCAGCCACTCCAGGTAAGCCTGGATAGCGGCATCGCGGCGGGCGAAGTAGTCACCCTCGGTCTCCGGGTCGTGGTTCTCAGCACCGCTGTGCCAGTCATCGTTGGCAACCTCGTGGTCATCCCAGGTCACAATCCACGGCTTTGCACGGTGGGCTTCCTGCAGGTCCGCATCAGTGCGGTAGGTGGCGTAGCGCAGACGGTAATCGGCCAGAGAGATAATCTCGTGCTCCGGCTTGTGGTCACGAACCGGGCCTTTGCCGGAGTAACCGCCAGCCTCGTACTCGTAGATGTAGTCGCCGACACACATAATGATGTCGATGCGGTCATTGTCCGCCATATCGCGGTACGCGGAGAAGAAGCCGCTTTCCCAGTTAGCGCAGGAAGTCAACGCGATTCCCAGGTGGTCCGGCGAAGAGTTGACCGGCGGCGCAGTACGAGTCTTGCCAATCGGGGAGACCTGACCAGCGTAGTCACCAGCGGTAACGGTAAACCGGTAGAAGTAGTGCGAATCTGCGGCGAGACCCTTGACATCAATCTTGACGGTGTTGTCAGCATCCGGGTCGGTGTTCAGGGCGCCGAAGGCAACGATGTTGCCAAAACCCTCATCAGAAGCAACTTCCCACTTCAGGGCAACTGGACGCCCCTGGTTAGCACCTGCGGTATCGCCTGGGTGCGAGGTAACGCGGGTCCAGATAAGAACAGAGTCCGGCAGTGGGTCGCCAGAGGCCACGCTGTGCTGGAAGACCGGGAAATCACTGGAGCCGGCAGCATCGGCGGGCGGCTGCGGCTGGGATTCCATATTGGCCGCTGCATCAGTAGCAGTTGCCAGGCCAATAGCACCGACAGCTGCACCGGTGGCGCCGGCACGCAGTACGGCACGACGAGAAGGAGTAAAAGGCTTCTGGGCTGTTGCGTCGCCGTTTGAGACTGTGCCGTTCAGGTTCGAGGCTGCAGTCTGAGCTTTATCTGAAGATGGCATAGCCCTAATTACAAGGGCTCCCCGACAATCGCGCTATCGGAAGAGATACAAGCCGAGGCAATTAGCCCGATACGGGGGTGCAAAAAGCGAAGGAGTGGCTGTTGCTGCCCCCCTATAACAGCCCCGCGCGGCTCGATGTGTCGAAGCGGCCAGGGGGCGAGGCGGTTAGGCCTACGCGCCCAGCTCCGAGATAATCTGGCGGTCCAGGGAGTCCAGCTCTGCAGTAATGGAGTGGTGCGCGCGACGACGCTGCTCCGGAGTCATCTTCTCAGCGGCGTTAATTGCATCAGCCATAACGTCCAAACGCGAGTTAGCGTCCTTGATAAAACCATCGGTGCCCTTGGCTCCCGACTTACGCAGCTCCGTCAGCGAACCGCGAGTGGCTTCAATGCGGGCGAGCAGCGGTGCGCCGTGCCCCTGGTAACGAGCGGCATCGTCAGCGGAAACGCCGAACTTCTGCGCTACCGCGGAGTGCTCACGGCGCTGAACGGCGGTGATGGCGCGATAAGCCAGCGGAACCAGAACCGGTACCAGCAGGCGGGCGCCGCCAATCCACGACTTCGCCTTGTCCTTGGTAAAGCCCTGGTTGCGCTGCTGTTCCAGGATCTTCTCCGCCATCTTGGCCTGGTGGCGCTGCTTGGCGGCCAAAGCCCTCTTCTCGTCCTTGACGCTTGCCTTGCGCATCTTCTCCGCGCGCTTGAGCGCACGGTTTTCTAGCTTCAGTTCCTTCTTGCCAAGCTTTTCCTCAGAACGAACGCGTTTTGCGGCTTCCTTCAGCTCCAGTTTGTGCTGGTGCTTCTGGTCGCGTTTCGCAGCTTTGACCTCGGCCTTGTGTGCCTTTCGGTTCAGCCGAGCCGCGTGGCGAGCCTCTTCCTTGGCCTTCGCCTTGGCGGCCTTAACCTGCTTGGCGGTTTCGCGCCGACGCTCACGGATGTCACCCAAGAAGCTCATTTTTTCCTTCGCCTAGTTGCTCGCAGATAGTTCCTCCGGAAAGGAGGGGCGGGAAAACCCTTAAAACCCCACCGCGCCGGAGCGCGCTTGCCAGATGCAGCGGCTGCATCACGATTCTTGCCATCCAAGCTTAACGTGAAACTTCCTACCGAGTGGCGATACGCTAATTCTCATTGTGACTGATTCATCCGTTTCGCGCCCGCTTCTCCACGCGAGTGACCTCATCGGCTGCCGCTATCGGCTGAGCCTCGATTTCTGCGAGGGGCGGCTTGTCGAACCCGCTTCCCACCGCGAGCACCGCTTGCCGATGTCCATTGCGTCCATCCCCGGTCTCTACACCGTGTCCCCAGGGCCGGACGCCCACCTGGATACCCTTGAGGCCATCGCTCGCGGAGAAAACGTCATCGCCGGTGCTGTGCTCCTGCACGAGCGCCCCATTCCCGGCGGCGTGTACTCGGGAATCGACGAGATTTGTCACCCTGATTTGCTGGTCAAAGTCGATGATGCGCCACAGACAACCTCCCCGACGTATATGCCAGTGCTCGTTGTCACTCGACATTTGCTCTCTGAGCGCAAACAGGGCCGGCGGCGCAAGCCACCGTCGGCAAGCAATGCGGCGCGTGCGGCGGCGATGCAGGTGCGACTGCTTGGCGTGGAGCGGCTCGGACGGGACGGTGTGATGGGGCGGACGCTGCGTCAGGCGATGGTTGTCACGGATGAGTGGAAGCTGCGCCATTATGGGCCCGACGCGGTAGAGCTCGGGCAGGCGGCGGCGATGCTGCACCGGCTGGGCGTGTCCTGTGGTCTGGTGGGGGCAATCAGTGCCACGGGAATGAACCTGGATACCCGGCATATCGTAATAGCCGATGAGGGCTCGCGTGTCGCGTCGTATCGAATGGCGCTGCGGGACGCGGGGGATGCGGTCGCTGCCTCACAGGGCCGACCATCGCGGTTTACGCCGGGGACCTGGCCGTTGGCGCCGCGACGCATCCGGGAGTGCCGAACCTGCCGTCACCACGACTTTTGCTTCGACGAGCTGACCGCACACGACGATATTTCCCTCCTGCTGCCGGGGGATAAGGCCATGCGGCTGCGCAGTGTGGGTATCGACACGGTCACAGCGCTGGCGCAGGCGAGTACCAACACCCCACACGTCAGCAAGGAACAGGTGTGGATGGCGCGGGCGCGGCTTGCCGACGTCGACGCGCTCCGGGTAACCACCAAGACATCGGCCCCGCGCGGCGATATTGAGATGGACATCGATATGGAGGCGTACCCCAACGATGGCGCCTACCTGTGGGGGACATGGGTACCCGGTGAGGACTACCGCGGATTCATCACCTGGGAGCCGCCGGGGCCGGAGGGGCTAGGTGGCACGGCGGAGGCCAGGAATTTTGCCATTTTCTGGGATTACCTGATGGGGCGCCGCAATGCAGCGCATGAGCAGGCTAAGACTTTCCGCGCCTACTGCTGGGCGGCTGAGGGAGAAAACTACTGGCTGCGCCAGAGCGCTACCCGGTTCGGTGGTCAGGAGTTTGTGGTGCCTGCGAATGCGGTGAATGTGACCGCGGGCAATGCGGCCGGTTCCGGTTCCGTGCCAGGGTCTCCCACGAAGATTATGCGGGTGCCGACTCGCGAAGAAGTGGACCAGTTCATTGACTCGGAGGAGTGGGTGGACATGCTGAAGGTCGCCCGCCGCCAGATTCTTTCTACCGTCGGTATGGGGCTTAAAGTGGTGGCACCGTGGTCGGGATTCCATTGGCGCGACGCCGATGTCGATGGCGAGGCATCGCTCGACCTGTACCGCATTGCGACGGCCACCGACCTCGACTTCGTCGCGGAGCAGTCCTTTGAACAGCTGACTCAAGCCGAGGCGCGTGCCATGCTATTGCGCTACAACGGCGATGATTGCCGCTCGGTTGCCCACGTCCGCGACTGGCTGGATTCGCAGAAAGCGGCAGCGGACCTGCCGCATGGCGATGACCTGCCGGTTCCCTAACAGAACTGAGTCGCGTGGCTTAACCACGAGCCCACGTGCCGCGCCGGGCAAACTTCGGTGAGACCTTCTTCATTGCGGCATTGCGGATGATGGTCGTGTTCTTGCGGGCTAGCAGAATCAGCTGTTGAGTGCGCTCGGCGCGGAATGTAGCGCGCGGAGAGCGGTGCACATCGCGGAAGAGTCGCTTCGTCGCCGCCAGCTGATCCGGCGAACGTGTCGCCAGCTGCGCTAGCTTCTCCTTGGCCAGGTCAAGCGCGGCCGCTTCCGTCTCGACAGTCCATGTCGCCAGACCAATCTCAGTGGCGTCCGCACCGCTGAGCTCTTCGCCGGACATGGTCAGCCAGCGTGCGGTATCGGCGCTGACCTCGTCGAGGATGGTGCGCATGCCGGACATATCCGGAATCAGGCCCCATTTCGCTTCGAGGATTGACCACTTGGCGTCGCTCGTCGTAATGCGGAAATCGGCACCCAGTGCAATTTGAAGCCCACCGCCGTAGCAGTGTCCATGAACCGCCGCGATGACCGGCACTGGTAGGCGACTCCAGTCCCAGCAGGCACGCTGGAACAAGTTTGTGCCGTGAATATCGGGGACAAATGAACGCAGGACACGCGAGGGCTTCTTAAACGCGGAGGCAAAATCCAGTCCGGCACAAAATGACTTGCCTTCGCCGCGCAGAATCACGCCCCGCAGATCGCGGTCGGCCGCCAGTTTCCGGGAGACGGCGGACAGTTCGGTCAGCATCTCTAGTGTGAGACCGTTCAGCTTATTCCCACGGTCCAAACTGACGACGGCAATCTTTGTCACCTCGGCATTATCCACGGCGAGGTGTTCATAGGTGACGGTGACGTTATTGCTGGTGCTCATGGGCACTAACGCTAAACGACGGCCACCTGTGCCGCCCTGGAAATGTCAAAAGTGACCAAGAATCAGGACATAAAAAACCGACCCGCTGAGGGTACAACCCCGTCAGCGAGCCGGTAAGCCATCTCAAATAAAACGCGCGACAGGGACGCGTAAGAAAGCCGCGCGCTTATTAGCAGATTACTTGGCAGCTGCGAACAGCTCTGCAGCGTAATCCCAGTTGAAGACGTTCCAGACAGCCTTGACGTAGTCAGCCTTGACGTTCTTGTACTGCAGGTAGAAAGCGTGCTCCCACATATCCAGCAGCAGAACCGGCTTCAGGTTGATGGACAGGTTGCCCTGCTGGTCAGTCATCTGCTCAATAACCAGGCGCTCTGCGATGGTGTCGTAGCCCAGAACAGCCCAGCCGGAGCCCTGCAGGCCCAGGGCAGCAGCGTTGAAGTGAGCCTGGAACTTCTCGAAAGAGCCGAAGTCGCGCTCAATAGCCTCAGCCAGCTCACCGGTCGGCTGGCCGCCACCGTTCGGGGACAGCAGCTTCCAGAACAGGGAGTGGTTGGTGTGGCCACCCAGGTTAAAGGCCAGGTCCTTGGACAGGCCGGTAACAGCTGCGAAGTCGCCGGACTCGCGAGCAGCGGCGAGCTTCTCCAGTGCAGCGTTTGCACCGTTGACGTAATTAGCGTGGTGCTTGCTGTGGTGCAGCTCCATAATCTCGCCGGAGATATGCGGCTCCAGAGCGTCGTAAGCGTAATCCAGCTCAGGAAGCTCGTACTTAGCCATTAGGAAAATTCCTCCTCAACACGTTTTAACGTTGTGCCGTCGATGGTACTCAAGATGAGCGGATGCGCAACCAATTAAACAATAGAATTAGTGCGAAATTAGCGAAAAGCACTGTTCAGAGGTGATTGTCACAAGTCTATGAACGGGGTGGCTGATTGCGGCGAATCCATTTACTCACGCGCTTGAAGCGCATCCCGGCCGCGCCACCCAGGTCGTCGTCAAGCGGAATGTCGAGAATGGATGCCCATGTGGGCAGCATTTCTTCCTCGTATCGGTGGCCGTGACCACCCGGGACAGTGACGGACGCGAGGCCGTCGATAAGCACCTGCCAGAACGTGACGAACGGGTACCAGCGCATGGACGGCAGTACGTCGCGGCCGACGCGCTCGGCAAGCCAATCTGGGCGGCGCCAGGCCAAGGGGTAGTCCCACCACACGATGGGGTCGGAGGCATGCTGCAGGATTGCGACGCGCGGGAACTCCCACGGCCCGAACTTGGTGCCGTAGAAGGAGTGGTAGAGCTCGTCGGGGCGCGTGGCGAAGCGGATGTTTCGGCCCTCGTCGATGACCGGAGCGATTTCCGGCGAACCCTTTGTGCGACGATGCGTCAGTTCTTTCCACATCGCGGAGAACTGCGGCGCGCCAGTCCAGACCGCGCCATCGACACGCGAGAGCATGTCGGCTGAATCATCGAATGCGCCGAGACCGCCGAACCCGCCGAGGGATTCACCGGCGACATAGACCTTTGGCCGGTCGTTCTCCGGCATCTTGTCGACTTCCTGCAGTACCCGATGAATAAGTGTGCGACCAGCGGCAATCGGCGTGTCATGGTCTGTCAGCCAAGCCACTGGCGAGGGGAGGTCGGAGTACTGCAGTGCGACGGTGGCGCAGTTGCCCAGCGTCAAGAACTCTGCGGCCTGTGACGACCATGGTGGCACCCAACCAGTGCCGGTAGTGGTGAAGACAACCAAGTGGTCGCGCCGGAAAGCGCCGGTGCGGTGCATCTCGCGGATGATGAGCTCCGCCTGTTCCCGAAGTGACCGGCCGGGCACCTTGCCCGCATAAATACGGATGGGTTCCTGCAGCTCAGTAACCGGTTTCCCGGTGACTGCTGCCAAATCCCGGGCGCGGGGACCTTCGGCGACAAAGACTCGGCCCTCGGCGCCGAGGGCATACCACGGCTCCAGCGACCACGGACTCCCGGAGCGTTCCGGCTCCCACGGCTGCATGCGGCCGGGAACCACCAGGGTGTTTAAGTAGCGGGACTTCTTGGCAATGGACTCAAGGGTGCGGCGGACCAGCAGCTGGTCAATGCTGGCGGCCACCGCGCCGCCGACGATGGCGCCGCTGAGAACCGGGGCAAGCCCCCGGGGAAGCCAGGGGCGAAGGTTGTCCCGCAGCAGGTCATAGCCGCGGTTGGCCAGTGCGGACAGGCCGCGGGTAGTCAGGTAGAGGCCACTGGCAATCATCGTAGAGGCGAGCTGACTGCGTGCCGATTCCTGCTCGTCCTTGCCCACCAATCTGCCGATTTCGCGCTGCTGCGAAATGGAGCGCAGCCACAGTGCCACAGTGGTGGCCGTTGTGGCCACGTGAAAGGTCACTGCTAGTGCGCGCTCGTGCCGAGGTGCCAGTGCGAAGCGGCTGAGCGGAGTGCGGGCTAGGCGTCGCAGGACCGTGTTGTAGCCGTAGCCGACGGCCACACCGGTGACGTGACCTGCCAGCTGTGCAGTGAAGGTCACGGTGACAGTAGCCGTCCGAGTACGTGGCATCAGCGAAGGGCTAAAGGCAGCCCATGAGGCAATTTCTGCACCAATCAAACCCGGGTTGGAGGGAATGCCCGCTCGCAGTGCGCTGCGGATAGTTCCTGGCCCAGAGCCCAATAGACGCTCGCGGAAGACCTTGTTGGCGGCCATTAAGCTGCCGGTGCCAACTGCGCCGAGTGCGCTGGCCGTGCCAGCTAGCCCTGCAATTCCTGCCCGCGCTGCCTTGGCGGTCTCGTTTGGCTGAGCTACATGTGTGGTGCTCGCAGACGCAATCGAGGGCGCAATCGAAGTAACAGCGCGACGCAGGAATCCCATGCCTCCCATCATGGCAAAAAATTTTTCTGCCGGGGTCATTCATCCCGCGCCGGTTGTCCGCACAGAGCGTAGCCTGTCGGTGACGCACTTTTTCCGAATCGGTTGAGAAGGATTCGAGAGCTATGAAGCTATCTACAGGAAATAAGGTCGTACTCATCGGCGCTGGCGACGTGGGCGTGGCATACGCGTACTCGCTGGTCAATCAGGGCACTGTCGATCATTTGGCAATCATTGACATCGATGAAAAGAAGACGATGGGCAACGTCATGGACTTAAACCATGGCGTGGTGTGGGCGTCATCGCGCACCAAGGTCACCCAGGGCACATACGCTGACTGCGACGATGCCGCGCTGGTGGTCATCTGCGCAGGTGCGGCTCAAAAGCCCGGCGAGACTCGCCTGCAGCTGGTGGACAAGAACATGAAAATCATGAAGTCCATCATCGAATCCGTCATGGACAGCGGTTTTGATGGGCTGCTGCTCATTGCCTCCAACCCCGTCGACGTACTCACATACGCCGCGTGGAAGTACTCCGGTCTGCCGCACAACCGTGTCTTCGGTTCCGGCACGATCCTGGACACTGCGCGATTCCGCTACATGCTGGGCGAATACTACGATGTTTCCCCGATGAGCGTGCACGCGTACATTATCGGTGAACACGGCGACTCGGAACTGCCAGTACTGTCGAGCGCTAACGTCGCAGGTGTCAGCCTGTCCAAGCGGCTCGCCGATGAACCCGCGCTTCACGACGAGCTGGAGAACATCTTCATCCGCACTCGCGATGCCGCCTACGAGATTATTGATGCCAAGGGCTCCACTTCCTACGGAATCGGTATGGGCCTGGCCCGCATCACGCGCGCCATTTTCCAAAACCAAGAGGTGGCTCTGCCGGTATCCGCTTACCTGCAGGGTGAGTATGGCCATGAGGATGTTTTCATCGGTACGCCGGCTATTGTGAACCGCCGAGGTATCCGCCGTGTTATCGAGCTTGAGCTCGACGAATACGAAAAGGAGCAGCTGGATAAGTCTGTTCAGACTCTCCGTGAGGTGCAAGATCCGTTCTGGAAGTAAGTGCTGGTAGCGAAAGTAGAGGTCTTCTCGACATGCGCTTTCGGCCATCTCATTTGAGAATGAGAATGCCCACCTTCTATTGGCCCGCGTGACCGACCCCGGCCAACGCTTCGTCTTTACACAAGGAGTGCCTTCTCTATGGCAGCGCAGAGCCCCCAGGACATAGCAACTGACAACACTGAGACCGACGCGGTCGTACCGCGTTTGGATGACCTCATTAGCCAGGTCACTGACCTGATTACAGAGTTGGATGACGTCTCGCGGGAGGCATCTGCACTGCTCGCTGAGGTGCCGGAGGAGCGCCGTCGGCACGCGGAGAACCTGCTGCACTACGCACACCTGCGCACGATTGACATCCGTGAGCTGCAGAACAATCTGCATGACCTGGGCGTGACCAGTCTGACCACGGTGGAGACCTTCACTCGGGGCCGCCTTGAGCTGGCTCTCAACGCGTTGTTGGCGCTGGCTGGACGCACCTCGGACATCGATGTCGCCCGCATTATCGCCGACGATGAGCGCGCGGACATCGCCCTGGATAACAACGCCACGGAACTGTTCGGCCAGGAGCGCGAAGACATCACTTCGCACATCATGGTGACCCTGCCCGCTGAGGCCGCCGACGATGCCGAACTGGTGGAGAGCTTCGCTGTCGCCGGTATGGATCTCGCCCGCATCAACTGCGCCCACGACGGCCCTGAGCAGTGGCGACGCATGATTGACAATGTCAATGCTGCAGCTGAGAAGGTCGGCCGTCGCATCTTCGTGTCCATGGACCTGGCCGGCCCGAAGCTACGCACTGGTGACATTGAACCGGGGCCGCGCGTGGGTCGCGCCCGCGTTGTGCGTGACGACGCCGGCACGGTCATCTCCAAGTCCAAGATCTGGCTGACCCCGCGTTTGGATGAGCACCCGAAGCCCGCTCCGAGTGACCTGCCGGGTCGCCCAGCTCTGCCGCTGGAAGCAGATCAGGGGTGGTTGGAGCAGCTGCAGCTAGAGGATGTCATTACGCTGCATGACTCCCGCTCGGCCAAGCGCCACTTCACTGTTGTGCGCATCGACACCGACGCCGAGGGCGAGGTCGAGGCCGTGCTCGCGGAGGGCGAAAAGAACGCTTGGATTGCCGAGGGCACACACCTGCGCAGCAACTACGAGGTCACTCGCGCTGGTGGAGTGCCGCCGACCGTGCAGAAGCTACGTTTCCACACCGGCGACGAGTTCATCCTCACCAGCCGCGAGGAAATCACCACCATTCCACGCACCGACGACGAGATTCCGCGCGTCTCCTGCTCGCTGACGTCTGCCGTGGCGGCTCTGAAGCCGGGCGATCCGGTGCTTTTCGACGACGGTGCACTCGGCGCTGAGGTGGTTGAGGTCTCCGAGACGTCGGCAAGCGAAGATGGCTACGTCGATGCCCGTCTGCGTGTCCTGCGCACCAAGCCGAATGGGCAGCCGTTGGCAGCGCACAAGGGCATCAATCTGCCGAACACCGATTTGCCGCTCAATTCACTTACCGATGAGGACATCGAGCACCTGCGCTTTGTTGTGGAACATGCGGACATTGCTGCGGTGAGCTTTATTCGTACGCAGGAGGATGCTGAGTACGTCTATAAGGTGCTCGACGAGATTGCGGCGGAACATGAGGCGGAAGGCCGCGAGGATCTGGCGTCGAGGGCTCGGAACTTGGGCGTTGTGCTGAAGATTGAGACCATTCCGGCGTTCCAGAACCTGCCGGGGATTATCATCACCAGCATGAAGCGAGCCAAGTCCGGTCTGATGATTGCCCGCGGTGACCTCGCCGTGGAGCTGGGCTTCGACCGCATGGGCGAGGTTCCGGGCCAGATTCTGACGCTGGCGCAGGCAGCCGGTGTGCCGACCATTCTGGGTACTCAGGTGCTGGAGAACATGGCCAAGGCCGGCCTGCCGTCCCGCGCGGAGATTACCGATGCGGCCTTCGCCCTGCGTGCCGAGTGCGTGATGCTGAACAAGGGACCGCACATCACTGAGGCCATCGCAATTTTGAACAACCTGGCCCGGAAGATGGGTCGCTCGCAGCGTAAGAGCCGCATCATGCTGCGGAAGATTCGCAGCTGGTCGGATTAATTTAGGTAGGTTAGGGAGCGCGCCTACAAAGACCGCGGTCGGAAAAGACTGCGGAAGAAATCCGGTCATGCGCGAGAGAGGAGCCCTGCGGAAGATGTCTAATGCACAGGCAGAAAACGCGGGGTGGGCCGTGCCGCCTCAGTCCCCGCCGCCTCAGTCTCCGTCGCCGTCGCCACAGAGGCAGCAGGCACCCCAAATGCCACCACAGGTGGTGATGCCATCGCCGCAGGCTTGGCAGCCGCCTGTGTCGGATTTGACCATAGTGGGTGCGACACCGCGCTGGAAGGCCGATGAGATTGTCCGCACACGCTCGGACAGCGTCTTTCGGTGGGCGATGAGCGGTGCCGGAGTTTTCGCTGCTTTCTCCGGTTTTGTTTGGATGAGCATCCTGAGCCCAGGCCAGGATTTAGTGGTTTCCCTTCTCGGTGAACTGGGGGCGGGGGTTTTCGGTCTCTGCGGCATGGTTTCCCTCATTGGCCTGGGATTTTCGGTCTACAAGACACTCCAAGTGCTGCGCGACCGCGCAACGTATGCCCGGCCGCTGCTGTCGCGCACGGCGACGGATGTGGCCACGATGCACATGTGGCCGGTGCGCAACATCACGGGACCGGTAGTCGCTCTGGCGGAAACAGGAGTCACCGCCGTGATGGGGCCAGGCCGCTTTATCTGGTATCTGACCTGCATATTGTGGCCGCTTGCAGTCGGTTGGTTTATCGCCGCCGACGTATCCCGGACATACTTCCAGGCCGGTATCATCACCGTTTTAGCCTGTGCGACGACCGCTGTTACGGCGCGTTTACTCCGCTACGTGTTGGCTCCCGAGGAAGTACACCGCTACATTCCCGTTGGGGCCGGCCGGGAGCGCACCCAGCCCGGCTTCTGGTCCAAGGGTTTCATTCCCAGTGAAGCTACCGATGAGCAGGGGGATGAGGGCGCAGTGGCCGTCGACAAGCAGCTTTTCGAGGGAACGGCGAGCGATTTCGTCGACGATTTTTATAAGTGACAGAGGTAGTCGCTCAGACCGGACGGTGAATAGGTATTCTGTGGCCTTGTGGGAAAGAAATCTCGTAAGAAGAATAATCAGGCCCCGGAGGGCATGAGCCGCCGTCAGGCGAAACTGGCTGCCCGCGCCGCTGAGCGTGCGGCACTGCTGGGCAATCCGCGTCCATTCAAGGACTATGACGAAGAAGCCGACATTGTGGCCGTCCGCGAGTTCGCTCCGTCTGTGGTCATTCCGGTCACGGTCGCTGGCGCCGAGCGCGACATTAAGCTCTGCACGGTGCTACCGGGTGGCGTTGCCGCGCTGACTCGTGCCGCTGATCAGGGCAATGAGGCTTTCGTTGCGCTGCAGACGCAGGCTCGCACCAATGACGGCGCTGCGGACCTCTCCCGTGCGCTGGCGTGGGCTCGCGACGTAGAGTCGGGTCAGCAGCTCTCCGCTGCCACCGACGGCGAGGCCGCACCGCTTACCGACGTTCTGACCGCCGTGGATCTCGACAATATGGAGGTCCACCAGGACTTCGAGTGGTGGATTCCAAAGGGCACCGAGCGCACCCCGATGATTGAGCAGAACCTGGCCGTGGCTAATGACGCGGTCCTGCCGTCGTACCGCCTGGATGCGAAGGTCGCTGGCGCTGTCTGGTGGATTGATCCGGGCGAGCGTGCGCACATCCGCTGGGTCCGCCGTGAAGAGGAAAAGCCACTACTGGATGCCCTGGCACGCGTACACGCTGCGGATAACCTCTCGCTGGGCGAGGGCACGAAGTTCGCCGGAGTCTTCCGCACCGATGGCCTGTTGGTGCCGGTCTGGGACCTGGACAACACCAAGCCGCACGACCACTGGATTGCTGCCGTGGAAGAGGCCGACAAACGTATCGCTGAGGCGCTGGCCAGCGAAGAGCCGCTGACCGCTGACGAGCGTAAGTCGCGCGAGACCATCGTGTCGCGCCAGGTGACCATTCGGAACTAGGTTCCTTTTTTTTGGGGGGGGAACTATCTCAGTTCCGCAAACAATGCCGGCGCTTCGATCTCGTCCCAGAGCAGCACATTGCCTGCGTAGTCGACATCCATGGCGCCAGAAGTGGGCACGGTTATCGAATCGGCGCCGAAGAGCATGCGTAACATCAGCCAGCTGATATGCCAGACGTGGTCACCATCGCCGACGAACATGGCCTTGGTGGCGGCATTGGCAAGGCGAAGTCCGCGGTAGGGGTTAAGCCATACCGCAGGTGACTTCAGCCGTCCCATCAGCGCACCCATGAATTCACGCTGTCGCTGCACGCGGTCCAGGTCTCCCTGTGCAGTGGCGCGCGTGCGCACGTAGCCCAGGGCGCCTGGGCCGTCGAACTTCTGGCAACCGGGCTGAATATTAAGACCCGCAAGCGGATCGTCGATGGGCTCTTCCGGACACATCTCAATGCCACCGACGGCGTCGACAACACCGGCGAAGCCGCCAAAGCCAATCTCGGCATAGTGGTCGATGTGGATTCCGGTGTTCTTCTCCACGGTGTCAATCAGCAACTGTGGACCACCAAATGCGAATGCCGCATTGATTTTGTTCTTGTCATTGCCCGGGATATCCACAAAGGAGTCACGCGGGATACTGACCAGTTTTGGTTTACCGAAAACCGGAATGTGGGCAATCATGATGGTGTCGGTGCGCTGACCGACATCGCCGCTTCCCGTCGCCAGCTTCGCCCCATCCTCCTCAGACAGGCCCGCGCGGGAGTCCGAACCGACCAGTAGCCAGTTGGAGGCCATGGTGTTGGAGGGACGATTCTGCAGGCCGGAGAAGGCGTCGACCCTGGTCAGCCGGATGTCGACAAGTGCCATTACCGCAACGAGGCAGATGACGAGAACCAGGATGATGCCCTTAAAACGCATGCGCGGACGCCGAATCCGTGGCTTTCGAAGACCGGACATGCCGCCGCCACGGCCAGAACCGCCTGGCTGCGGGGCCGGGGAAAAGTTCTGCTGCTGAGTTCGGCTGTAGCCGCCGTATGACGAACCCCGCGAGGAGGAGCGGAAATCTGCATCTGGGTCATAGCCGGGTGGCGGAAACCTCGGATCGCTGCCATCGCTACGCATCGACGGACGGGGCTGAATACGAGTTTCGTTCAACAGCTCCTTGCTGGGCGCCGCTTGCCGACGTTCCGGTTGCGGCGCTGGCCTGCGCTGAGGCTTTTCCGCCGGACGAGCTGCCCCTGCCCGAGAAGAGGCATCGGGGCGGGGAGGAATGGGCCGTCGTGAAGCACGATGCGAATTGGACCCGAGCGGGCGGTCAGGCTTCGGCGTCGCCTCGTCCACGCGGCGGTAGATGGGGCGGCCGTAGCGATCTTTAAGCGGCCGACCATATCGGTCGCGGGCAATGCGTGAGTCGTCGAAGTTGCCTTCCATAGCAATTAAGAATAGGCAACGACAGTGCACTTAGAGAACCTCGACAGCAATACAACTCGTGGTAGTGCTGGCGCTAGCGTAATTTCAGCGCCCTAAACGGGGCTAGGGGCGAAGAGGAATATGGTCGAGCTATGTCCGGAATGAGCCAGAAAAACGATCGTGCAGTCAGCGACTCGGATGCCTATGTCAAGAGTCGGCATGGCGTCCCGAGAGATTTCTTCGCCTGTGAGGCGGCAGGACTGGACTGGCTGCGCGAGGGGGAGGCCGAGGGCGGTGCGCGCGTGGTGGATGTGCTGGGTGTCAGTGGGCATGCGCTGCACTTGCGTCGAGTCCAGTCCGCGGCACCAACCCCACAGGCCGCATACGAGTTTGGAAAATCGTTGGCCATCACCCACGACCAGGGTGCTGCTGGCTGGGGTGCCGGCCCCGATGGCTGGGAGGGGAACGGCTACTTCGGTCCGCTGGATCAACCGCTACAAATGGACTTGACACCACGGGAAAGCTTCGGTGAATACTGGGCGAAAGGGCGCCTACTGCCCGCGCTGGGAAAGTTGGAAAGCTCCTACAATAATCGTCAGTTAGATATCTTTGACCAGCTCATTGACAGGCTCGTGGCGGGTGACTTTGACAACGAACCAGATGCGGCGCGCGTCCACGGTGACCTGTGGTGGGGAAATCTCATGTGGGATGCAACCGGCGCGATTCTGATTGATCCGGCGGCACACGGTGGCGCCCGCGAGGAGGATCTGGCACTGCTGGCGCTATTCGGAGCAACGCACTTCGACGAGATCTTACGTGGCTACGAGTCCGTGCATCCCGTGCCTGGATTCGCCGAGAGCTGCGAGCTCCACCAGCTGTACGCTGTGCTCATGCACGCAGTGCTATTTGGTGGCGGATACGCCGGACAGGCTGCGGCGATTGCGGCGAAGTATGTGCGCTAACCGTTCGTAGAACCCTCCAGCACGCTAGCAATTTGCAGCAGTTCTGCTTCGCCACAGCGCACCGCACCGACGTTGACGCTGGTGGCGGGGAGTGCTGCGCTAGCGCCGCTAGTGTCCGCCACGGCAATCGGTACCGAAAGACTCGCCCAGCCGGTCAGATTCCATAGCGATAGCCACGGTGTCCACCTGGTTTGCTCGTCGAAGTCCTCCCACGGCGCCAACGCAGAGAAGTGCCCAAGGCGCGGCGGATCAAACGCCAGCGTGGGCGTGATTACCGCATCGACGTCCCAACGCGACCGAATCACGCCGGGCAGGGCCAGTCGCTGCTGATGTGTCGCCGCCGCCTCTGCGGCAGAAATCTCCTGGCCACAGGCTCGAATCCACTGCACAATCTCGGAGTAGTCCGCGTGCGGTAGCTTTGTGGACATCCTCGTGATGGTCCGTCGAAAAATCTCGAACACGTCCGGTCCCGACGGGTCATAGGGGCTGGGCACTTCCACCACGTCGTACCCGGCGTCGGCAAGACGGTCAGCCGCCGCCCACGCACCGTTTGCCCATCGCTTATCGACGTCCACTTCAGCATGAAAAGGGCTGACGGTAACACCGATGCGAAGGGGGCGCTGGGGTCGTCGGAAAGCGAGCTGGCCTGGGGAAAATGGCACCCCGGACAGCAGCGCTGCGTCATCGACTGTGCGCGTAAGAAAGGCGGGCGTGGAGAGATTTCCGCCCGTAATATCGTGCGCCGGCTTCAGCCCGACGAGGCCACAGCAGGCGGCCGGCACACGGATGGAGCCGCCACCGTCAGAGCCCAGAGCTGCAGGAACGACACCAGTGGCCACTGCCACCGCGCTGCCGCCCGAGGAGCCGCCGGGAGTCCGCGGCTGGCCGCCGAGGGGATTGGCAGGCTGATTAGACAGCCGAGTAGGCCGCTGGTTGGGCGCGGTGAAGTAGGGGTTTTCCGGGGCCGTGTAGCCAATCGGTTCGGTGTAGGCCGTCATCCCAACTTCGGAGGTGTGCGTAGTCGCGGTAAGAACGGCACCGCGAGCCAGGAGTTTCGCCACGGGCTCGGACGTTTCGATCGCTGTGAAGGCCAAGTTGGTCGAGCCCATCGTGCATTCGACACCGGCGATGGTGAACAGATCCTTGACCGCCACTGGCAGGCCCAGGAGGTCGTGCGGGAGACCGTGGCCTGCGCGGCGGGTGGTTTCGGATTCGCCGCTGAGGCTGCGTGCGCGGTCGACAGCGTGTCCAGCCAGGGACGTGGCAATGCCGGAACGAGCGGGGGTGGTCGCGGCATCGTCGGCAAGCGTGGCAAATTCCGAAGCGATTTCCAATACCGAGATTGCGCCACTGCGCACGGCTTCGGTGAGGGCGCGGGCGGGCATCTCAGGGCAAAAGGTCATGCAATAAGTGTAGAAGCCCTCTAATCTGAGCTTATGACAACGGTTACTTATTTGGGTCCTGCGGGAACATTCACCGAGCAGGCGCTGTGGGATATGGCGCGTGCCGGAGAAATTGATCCGGCAGGGGAATCCGCAGTCGAGGCGGTGCCGGTGGATAGCCCTGCGACCGCGCTCGGAGCCGTGCGCCGAGGTGAGGCGGACTTTGCCTGCGTGGCCATCGAAAGCAGCGTGGATGGTCCGGTCACGCCAACGTTTGATGCCCTGACCGCTGGTCCGGAGCTCCAGGTCTTCCGCGAAACCGAGGTCGGAGTGGTGTTCTCCATCCTGGTTCGCCCCGGCACAAAGGCGGAGCAGGTACGTACTTTTACAACACATCCGGTAGCGTATCCGCAGGTTAAACAGTGGGTGGATGCCAACCTTCCAGGTGTGGAAGTTCACCAGGCCAGCTCTAATGCGGCGGCCGCCCACCAGGTCGCTGAGGGTACCCACGATGCCTGCGCGGCCCCGGCTCGCGCGGGTGAGTTGCTCGGACTGGAGGCACTGGCCACTGAGGTCGCTGACGTGCGCGGCGCCCGCACTCGTTTCCTGTTGGTGGGGCGCCCCGGCGTGCCGACGCCGCGCACGGGTGCCGACCGCACCTCGGTCTCCTTCACGCTGCCGAATCAGCCCGGAACATTGATGCGTGCCATGAATGAGTTTGCAGTGCGGCAGATTAACCTCACTCGCATCGAGTCGCGCCCAACGCGCGAGCTGTTCGGCCTCTATCGCTTCTATATCGACTGCAATGGTCACGTCGATGACTCGCAGGTTGCCGCTGCGCTCGCAGCACTGCACGAATACGCCGAGGATCTGCGTTTTCTGGGATCCTGGCCAGTCGCGGAGGGTGGCCGTCGCAGCATTATGACCCCGCCGCCAGACCTCTCCCAGTCAATCGAATGGGTCGACGCACTGAAGGAAGGACGAAGGTAAAACATGACTCCCGCCGCGCCCGAAAACCCAGTTGGACAGCTGCCATTCCTCGACGACCGTCCTGACCACCCGGAATCTATCATGCCGGTGGACTCGCAGCGCATTATTTTCATCCGCCACGGTCAGACCACCGGCAACATCAACCGCCGTCTGGACACCGCGCTGCCGGGCGCACCGCTCACCGACCTCGGCGTGAGGCAGGCACGCAGCCTGGGGCGCCTTTTGCTTCCCGACGTCCACAGAATCGGTGACATCGTCACATCTCATGCCCTGCGTGCACGCCAAACTGGCGCGGGTGCGGTCGCAAGCCTGCACCACCTTGGAGAGACTTCCGTTCGTATTCGCCATGAGGATGGTCTCCACGAGATTCAGGCCGGTGACCTGGAGGGACGTAACGACCGCGATGCGCACATGGAGTACATGCGCGCCTTTTACCAGTGGCTCAACGGGGAGCTGGAGTACCGCCTTCCCGGCGGTGACTCCGGGACAGACGTGCTGAATCGCTACCTACCGACGCTACAGCAGCTGCTGGAGCAGGAAGGAGCGACAGGTGGAGCATCCGAGAAGGACGGCAACAAGGATGTCAAGGATGTTGTCATTGTCAGCCACGGTGCGGCTATCCGACTGATTGGGCAGTACCTGACCGGCGTGGACCCGGAATACGCACTGCGACACCGCATCGCGAATACCGAGCGAATTGAGCTGGTTCCGAACGCAGCGACCGTCGACAAGCGTGCTGGCATCGAGCCGGGCACGTGGGATGTGCGCCGTTGGGGCGACAACGAGTTGCCGTAGAAGGGGAGCTAGGCGGCGACCGTCACCGCTGGCCGTTACTGCTGGCCCTCCTGAATTTCGCGGCGTTTTTGAGCTGCCAGGCGGAGGCGGTCAGCGCGACGTTTGGATTCCTCCTCATTGATTTCGTTGAGGAGTTCTTCTTCGTCATCATCGATGTTCAGGGCAGCGCGCCCGATAATGGCTACGGCCGCAGCGGCGATGAAGCCGAACCACGCCTTGTCGATATCGGTGAAAATCATCAGGCCGATAGTGACTAAGACAATTACGCCTGCAGCAGAGTCAATAATGTTGAGCTGGCGGCCCTTTTTCAGCAGGCTTTGCAGCTCTTGATCGACACTTTGGTGCTGCGCGTTAGCAGGAGTGTTCTGTGAGCTGTCTGACTCTACCTCAGCGGGAAGATCTGCAAAGAGTGTTTGCAGCTGAGCGCGGGTCTTTGCGACGGCGGCAGCTTCGGTGCGCTTGGAAAACTCATTGATATCCAAGTAACCATCAGCGAAATGATTGCCAAGACGCTCCATGGCGGCGTTGCGCTCCCTATCGCCGACTCGGATCTCTGGTGTGTTGCTCGAGTTGTCGCTCATAGTTGATAAGGCTACAGGGAAGAAGACGTGAGGGAAGACGAACTCACCCGTAGCCGAGTCGGTCCAGATCTTCTTCTTCGAGACCGAAGTAATGCCCGATTTCGTGCAGGAGCGTGACCCGAATCTGTTCCACCAGCTCCTCTTCAGTGTGGCTGATGTGGCAGAGCATGTCGCGGTACAGGCTGATCTGGTCGGGCGGCCCCCAGTGGGCGCTGTCACGTTCGGTCAGAGGTATGCCCTCGTAGAGTCCCAGTAGCGTGGGCTTGTCGAGGTTGTACGGGTGAACTTGGATGATGACCTGATCGAGCTGGTCGAGAAACTGCGTAGGGATACGGTCGATGGCCTCATCGACGAGCGCATCGAAATGCTCCGGGCTCACGTCAACCATTTCTGATGCTGCCTCGCAACCTGTCCTGCTGTTGTACTATCTCGTCGTTTTGCGGCGCGGTCGTTCTACTGGCCGGCGCCAGCACTCGCCTCACCCTGCTCCTCCCGCAGCGGGTTGCGCGGCGGCGGAGCCACTGGCGGCTGACCGTCGATAGTGAAGGACTCGTTGGCATGACCATTGAGGGTGGAGAACCCGCCCTGACCGTTGTCCTTAATCAGCCAGCAGTTCACACTTCGCGAGCCCGCATTAACTGACTCGGGCGAAAGCGATGTCCAAAACGGCAGCAGCGTGGAGTTGTACAACGCGTCATCGCCACCGAGGTAATTCTGCGCCAGAGTTACGCACTGCTCTGCGAGCACATCATTTTGCTCCTGGTCAGTGGGAGCATAGTCACCAAAGTGGTCGCGCAGATTAACAATGCCGGTTGATTCCATCAGGTGATCCTCGGTGCAGGGCACCTGCTGGATGGAACCGTTTTCATCCAGCGTCACACAGCGGCCGCCGTCGAATACACGGGACTGATCCTGTCCCGCGGCCGGTCCGGCCATGCGCGCCGTCTTGCCGTCTTCATCGACGACCTGGATGCCGCACAGGAAGGTGCGATCGCCCTTTTCCCACTGGCTGGGCGAAGGAATAATCGGCGCCGTAATAAACCGCCCCTGCGGATCGTATTTGCCGTTCAGATATTCCGTCACGGTCTCGCTACACACACCATTTTGTAGGGCAATCAGGTTCTCTGCGGTCGGGTAAGCGGCTGTTTTAGAGTACTGACCCGAATACTCCTCGTAGTCGGAGAGGTTCAGCTTCTTTGCCACCTCATAGGCGTGTGGCTGCGAGCAGGGAACGACGCGGAAGTCAGAGACATTCAAATCCGCCGCCAGGTTCCAATTCAGGCAGTCGCCCGCGGTCGCGCTGGTGAACGCCGTCGTCTCTTTATCGGCGATGCTCGTTGTAGTCGACGAAGTCACGCTTGACGACGTGCCCCCGCCCCCAAGCGGCCCCGTCGGCGGTTCGATAGCCCCCACTTGCAGAGCGAAAGCCATGCCCGCGGCACCTACCAGCATTGCTGTCGACAGAGCGCGCATCCCCCAACTTCCGCGTGAAGTGCCGGAAGCGTTGGTGTCGTTAATGGCTGCGGCAGCTGCACCAGCACCGGCCGCTGTGCCAGTATCGGTGCCGGCATCAGTGTCTGTGGCGGCGTTGTCTGTGGCGGCAGCGTACCCGCAATCCTGGTTCAAATTGTCATCAGCCATAGTGTCCCTATTGTGCATCGGTAGCGAGCCTGTGGACAAGGCAACGCGTAGAAAGCGGCAACGCCCCCATTAGCGTTGCTGCCTTGGCGCCTATGCCCTGCCCGAGTTCGTTCAGAAGCGTTAAGCACTACAATAGTCCGGTATTTGTTCGCTACCCGAGGACACGATTCTTGACCTGGACTGCACTACTCAGCCTGTTGGGCGTCCATATTATTGGTATGGCCTCACCAGGGCCTGACGTTTTCTTAATTCTGCGCCTTGCCACCAAATCCCGTAAGCATGCCATCGCGGCAGTTGCGGGCATCAGTACTGGTGCCACTATCTGGATGACGCTTACCGTTTTTGGTTTTGCAGCCATCATTACTGCAAATCCGCTGTTGATGGGCGTGATTCAGCTCGTCGGTGGTTGTTATCTCATCTACATGGGCATCAGCATGGCCAAGGCGGGCATCAGCACCCTCCGCGAACTGCGTGCAGGCGCCACCCCGGCTCTCGGTAGCGAGACTCTGAAATCGCCGAAGGCAACATTCCGCCAGGGCTTTTTCACCAATATGTCGAACCCGAAGATTGTTCTCTTCCTCACGGCAGTGCTCTCACAGTTCATTCCCGCAGGCGCATCCGTGGGCACGCTTGTGCTTTGTACGCTGGTGCTAATCGCCTCCCAAATTGCTTTCTTCCTATTTATCGCGATCGTGGTGTCGACGGATGCCGTCGTGAAGCGAATGGTGCTGGCAGGGCCGTGGATTGACACCGTTGCCGGCGTAATCTTCCTCGTCCTCGGCGCGATGCTGGTCGCTTCAGGAGCGGAAGCGGCGCTCTAGACCACGCGTACCTGCTTATCGACGTAAACCAGGTACTCTAGGTGACGTGATTGATCTCAAATTTCTCCGCGAAAACCCTGAAGTAGCCCGCGAGTCCCAGCGCACCCGTGGTGAGGACCCGGCATTGGTCGATCAGCTGCTGGAGGCTGACGCTAAGCGCCGTGAGGTTATTGCCTCCACGGACGCGCTGCGTTCGGAGCAGAAGGGCTTCGGTAAGAAGATTGGTCAGGCGTCGAAGGAAGAGCGTCCGGCCATGCTGGAGAAGGCCAAGGAGCTTTCCGACGCCGTGAAGGCAGCCGAAGCGGAGCAGAAGGAAGCTGAGGCTGAGGTCGAGCGTCTGCAGTACCTGATTGGCAACATCGTTACCGGTGCGCCTGCAGGTGGCGAAGATGACTTTGTCGTGCTGGAGGAGATTGGCGAGATTCCGCAGTTCGACTTTGAGCCCAAGGACCACCTGGATCTCGGCGAATCGCTGGGTCTTATTGATATGGAGCGCGGCGTCAAGGTCTCCGGCTCCCGCTTTTACTTCCTGACCGGCTATGGCGCCATGCTGCAGCTGGCCATGATGAACTTGGCTGCTCAGAAGGCAATCCAGAACGGCTTCCAGCTGATGGTGCCACCGGTGCTGGTCCGACCGGAGACCATGTCGGGTACTGGCTTCCTCGGTGCGCACTCCGATGAGATCTACTACCTGCAGGAAGATGACCTCTACCTGGTCGGTACCTCGGAAGTCGCGCTGGCCGGCTACCACTCCAACGAGATTATTGACCTGTCGGAGGGGCCGCGTCGCTACGCGGGTTGGTCCTCCTGTTTCCGTCGTGAAGCGGGCTCTTACGGTAAGGACACCCGCGGTATTCTGCGCGTGCACCAGTTCGACAAGCTGGAGATGTTCTCCTACTGTCCGCCGGAGCAGGCGGAGGAGGAGCACCAGAAGCTGCTGAACATGGAGCGCGAGATGCTGGCCGCGGTTGATGTTCCGTACCGCATCATCGATGTTGCTGGTGGTGACCTGGGTGCATCGGCTTCCCGCAAGTTCGATACCGAGGCGTGGGTGCCGACTCAGAACACTTACCGTGAGTTGACCTCGACTTCGAACTGCACGACTTTCCAGGCTCGTCGTTTGAAGACCCGCTACCGCGATGCCGACGGCAAGTCGCAGTACTGCGCCACCCTGAATGGCACGCTGGCCACGACGCGTTGGCTGGTCGCCATTCTGGAGAACCACCAGCAGGCCGATGGTTCTGTGGTGATCCCGGAGGCGCTGCGTCCGTTCATGATGGGCAAGGAAGTTCTCGAGCCGGTTAAGTAGGTGTGGCCCCGACACAGCCACACATTCACTTCACGACACCTATGGCACCTCATGCCAGCTGCGGAGGTGGCATGAGGTGCCATAGGTGTCGTGAAGTGCCCTAGGGGGGAGCTTCGGCCGGCTCGGGGGTGGCGGAACTTCGGTCGGCTCCGACCAGCTCCGACCGGCCCTGACCAGCTTTGACTAACTTTGATTGATTCTGTTTGAAAAATTTTCTATTTTTTTCGGGCGCGAGTCGTTTAACTGCGCTAAAAAATTAATTGGGGGGATTGAGAAGGTGGAAACACCAGGAAGGTTGATAGTAGAAACACAACCGAAAACACAACTAAAAACGCAACCGAACCAGGGGATAGCCTCATTCGAGGCGGTAGAGGTTGTTTGCAACATTCGGGATTACAACAGCTGCGCTGACGTTGCTGCACCGTGATTTACGACACCCCAGCTTTCTTCCAGGTAGCCTTCAGTCCGGCTCGGAGGGGAAGGGTGAGGCAGGCGGACGAAGCCACAGCCGAGGTGAAGGCAACACCAGCTCGCACTAATGCTGGATTGACCTTGGAGTTTTCTTCCGTGAGAACGCCGATCAGCTGAGATGGCGCAATTGTGCTTGCGAGAGTGCCCAGGGATGCAACTCGCAAAGTGTCTTCACGGTCGCCGTCATTGAGCAAGGAGGCGGCCGAAAGCCCAGCTCCGACGGAAGAAATTGCCAAGGGGAGAAGTAGGGCGCCCTTTGGTGCAGTTTTCTGAACTGCCTCGCCGTTGTACTTCCACTTTGTGTGGACTTCTGAAGGCAACTGCTTCCAGGACATGGTCAGTGCAAGCCCGTGTGCAACCGTCATGGCCGCAGGCAGAAGAGCAGTCGCCTGCAGTGCGCGAGTCGGAATTTCAGAGACGACCTCGCCGTCGATATCGTCCGGGCGGACGATTCCCAGCTTGATCGCTACCGCAGCCCAATTGATTGACCAGCCAAAACCGAGCAGGTGAGGTTGGAGGATCCGCGGGTCATCCATGTTCCAGAGGGAAGTGCGACCTTGCTTGGAAAATACCCGAAGCGGTTTGGAGAGGTACCTGCGCAAAACGCTCGGTTCACCAACTTGTTCGGCGACTCGCTCGGCATATTCGGTCGCCGTTCCCAGCTCTTCGGCCAGGTCCGCGTGGACGTCGTTAAGCTCTTGCAGAAGACTCTCCTGCTCGGAAATGATTGCCTGGCGTTGCGCGTGCGGCGTGCCGATTTCACGCAGTTTGCGGTCAATGGCGGTGAGGTAGGTGTTCATTGGGGCTCCTCGGAAAATAGTGCGGTCATGTCGGCGGATAGGTCGATGAAGTCCTGATGTAGCTGCGTGAGTGTTTGCTGCCCCTTTTCTGTCAGCGAGTAGTACTTGCGAGGTGGTCCCTTGGGGGACTCCTCCCAGCGATTGCTGATCAAGCCGTTGCTGGTCAGCCGCGAGAGTAGGGGGTAGACAGTTCCTGCGGGCGCGCTGAGGTGAGGATAGGCATTGAGCTTTGCGACGAGTGCCGCGCCATAGAGCTCTTCGCGAGAAATCAGCTTGAGAATGGCGAGCTCAAGTACCCCTTTCTTCAGTTGCGTTTGTGGGCGTTTGGGCATTGCGTTCTGCCTTCTTTCCAGCGGTATGGAGAGATCTGCTCGAATGGAACCCTGTCCATACCTAGTACCTTGTAATGCCAACTATAGGCGCAGTAGTTTGTATTGCCAAGTAGTGGTTGGGTTGTGGATGAAGCGCTGTGTGTAGGACTGTTGAGTCGATTCCTGCTGTGCAATGTGGGGGGAGCGCCTGAAACAGCGCATCTAAAGGCAGCATATTTAGAACAGTGCAAAACAAAAGAGCGCAAAGAAAAATGAGGGACGATTGCCAAAAGGCAACCGTCCCTCATTCCATCGAGTTGGCTCTAACGAGAATTCGCCAGTCGACGGAGAGCCCATGGACGAAGAGTCCATAAACTTTGACAGCAGCGCTCGGACGTCCGGAAGCGCTTTCTACTCGGGCTTCGGTGCTTCTTCGGCATCCGAATCCTCGACCCAGCCGTAGGTGCGCTCAACAGCACGGTTCCACTGGTGGAACAGGCGGTCGCGTTCTTCGGCTTCCATCTTCGGACGCCACTTCTTGTCAATCGTGATGTGAGCCTTGACCTCATCCAGGTCGGACCAGAAGCCGATACCGAGACCCGCAGCGTATGCCGCACCAAGAGCCGTAGTTTCAATGTTGTTCGGGCGCGTGACAGTAACGTCCAGGATGTCGGACTGGAACTGCATCAGGAATTCATTCATGGTCATGCCACCGTCGACGCTCAGCGTCGTAATGTCCGTGTCCGATTCTGCGACCATAGCGTCGAGGACCTCGCGGGTCTGGTACGCAGCGGCCTCCAGTACGGCGCGGGCAATGTGGTTACGGTTGACAAAGCGGGTTAGGCCGACAATGACACCGCGGGCATCCGGCTGCCAACGAGGGGCAAACAGACCGGAGAAGGCCGGCACGATGTACACGCCACCGTTGTCCTTGACGCTCTTTGCCTTGTTCTCGATAGACGCGGCATTCGGAATCATCTGCAGCTCGTCACGCAGCCACTGAACAAGTGCACCACCCATGGAGACAGAGCCCTCGAGAGCGTAGACCGGCTTCTCATCCTTGATTTGGTAGCAGACGGTGGAGATGAGTCCGTGGTCGGACCACTTCGGCTTCTCGCCAGTATTCATCAGCATGAACAGGCCAGTGCCGTAGGTGTTCTTGGTGTCGCCCTCGCCGAAGCACCCCTGACCGAACATGGCAGCCTGCTGGTCGCCGAGGATGCCAGTAATCGGCCGACCTGCAAGAGAGCCGCGGGCACGGATACGCCCAAAGTCGCCTACCGACGGTCGGATGTCAGGCAGCATCGACATCGGAATGCCGATTTCGCGGCAAATGTCCTCATCCCATTCCAGGGTCTTGAGGTCCATGAGGAGAGTGCGGGAGGCGTTGGTGACATCGGTTGCGTGAACTGCATCTTCGCCGTTGTCGCCCTCTGCGCCACCGGTGAGGTTCCACAGCAGCCAGGTATCGATGGTGCCGAAGAGCAGGTCGCCGGCCTCAGCCTTTTCGCGAGCTCCCTCGACGTTGTCGAGAATCCAGCGCACCTTTGGTGCGGCCGGGTAGGAGTTGATACGCAGGCCAGTGGTTTCGCGCCAGCGGTCGGGACCTTCGTCACCCATGAGCTCCTTGCAGATCTCATTCGTGCGGGTGTCCTGCCACACGATGGCGTTGTAAATCGGCTCGCCAGTGTGCTTGTCCCAGACGACAGTGGTTTCGCGCTGGTTAGTGATACCGATGGCATCAACATCCTCGGAGGGTATGTCGACGTCTGCGAGAGCTTCGCTGACTACGCGACGGGTGTTTGTCCAAATCTCTTGAGCGTCGTGCTCGACCCAACCCTCTTCCGGGAAGATCTGCTTGTGCTCCATTTGAGCGACAGTGACGATTTCTGCTTCATGGTTGAAAATGATGCAGCGGGTGGAAGTGGTTCCCTGGTCAATGGCGAGGACGTATTTGCTGTGCATCATGGGGGATACTCCTAGCGAAATTGTGTGTAGATGTGAGTTGTGAACTAGCGCTATTTTTTCAGACTCGCGCTACTTTATTGTGCGGTTGCTCTCATGTTCCCGTTACCCGATGGCAAAGGCAAGAGCGCCTGCAGCCACAGCCGCTAGCATCGGTGCGACGATTGGAACCCATGCATAGGCCCAGTTCGGATCGCCCTTGCCCTTGATTGGAAGAACGAAAGCGTAGGCCAGACGGGGGCCGAGGTCACGAACCGGGTTGATGGCGTAACCGGTTGGGGAACCGAGGGAAAGACCAATCGACACAATGATGAACGAGACACCGAAGTAGGTCAGCGGACCAAGCTCGCCGCCAGCTGGGCCGAACAGAATGAACGACAGCAGAACGAAGGTTGCGATGAACTCAGTGACGGCATTCCAGAAGTTGTTCGGGTGAACCGGTGCGGTGAAGAAGTTGCCGCCTGTTTCGGCATTGGCATTGGTTGGGTTGCCGTTGTCGTCGACACCGTTGGCGTCGAAAAGCTGCTTAAACGCGGCCCATGCGAGGATGGCTCCGACGAATGCGCCCAACAGCTGACCTGCGGCATAGTACGGGACGAGACTCCATTCCAAGCTGCCCTTGACCGCCAGGGCAACGGTTACCGCCGGGTTCAGGTGGCCACCGGATACATCAGCGATAGATGCACCGGCGAAAACGGCCAAACCCCAACCAAAGGCGATGCCTAGCCATCCGGCATTTGCCGCACGGGTTGTCCGAAGGTTGACAGAGGCACAGACTCCGTTACCGAGAAGAATCAAAATTGCGGTTCCGAAAAACTCCCAGAGGAATGCCTGGGATCCTGTGATTGTCTCCATGAGATGTAGAAACTCTCTGTGAGTCGTGACCGGGCAAGGTCACGATGAATCTTGCAACGTAGAATTCTTTAGGTATAAGAAATGCCGGCGAGAAACTATTTTTCGCCGGCACTTTTATTTCGACCCCATCAGCCCTTTGAAGTGCGAAGCCATTTTTCAAGAAGGAAGCTATTTCGTTGTGGCTACAGCGCTGGTGGCCATTCAGGAGCTAACTCGTATGGCCACCTAGGGGAGGGTGGGAAATGATCTAGCGGTCGAGGCTAACGTCTACGTCCGCGCGAGTTTCCACTGCGTGAGCGGCAATCTCGTTAGCGGCCTTGTCGGTCAGCTCATGCTCAGCTGCCAGGGTTGCTTCGACGCGCTCGATGAAGACCTTGATCTCCTTCTCCATCGTCTCCTTGTCCCAACCCAGAGCCGGGGCAACCAGCTCTGCGGTGGCCCGGGCACTGTCGACGCCGCGGTGTGCGTACTCCATGGAGACACGCAGGCGGCGCTCCAGGATATCGTCGAGGTGCATTGCGCCCTCGTGGGTCACTGCGTAGAGGACCTCAGCGCGCATGTACTGCTCAGCGGCCTCCAGTGGCTCGAGCAGGGACTTGTCCTCAGCTGCCGGAGCCAGAACCTCGTAGATAAGGGAGCCGTAGCGGTTGAGTAGGTGCTCGACCTGCTTCTCGGTGATACCGAACTGCTTGGCCAGCTCTGCCTTCTGGTTGTTCAGTGCGTGGTAACCATCAGCACCGAGCAGCGGAACATCAGCGGTGACGGACTCCGGTACCTTACGTGGGACATCCTGGACTGCAGCGTCAATGGTGTCGGCGCCGATGACGCGGTAGGTGGTGTACTTACCGCCTGCGACGGAGACCATGCCCGGAGCAACGTGGGCAACAGCGTGGTTGCGGGAGAGGTTGGTGGTGGAGTCGGAGTCACCTTCCACCAGCGGACGCAGACCCGAGTAGACGCCGACGATGTCGTCGTAAGTAATCGGACGACGAACCTTGGCGTTGACGTGATCGAGGATGTAGTCGATGTCAGCGCGGGTAGCTGCTGGGTTGGCCAGGTTCATGGTCCAGTCAGTGTCGGTGGTACCGATGATCCAGTACTCACCCCACGGGATAACGAACAGGACGGACTTCTCGGTCACGAAGGTCATTGCCACCGAGCCCTCGAGAGCGGACTTCGGAATAACGATGTGGACACCCTTGGAGGTGTGGACGCGGAACTTGCCGGTCACTCCTGCCAGCTTCTCAATCTCATCGGACCAAATGCCAGTGGCGTTGACAAAAACGTTGCCGCGGATGGTGGTGGTAGCGCCAGTGTCGGTGTCAAGGAGCTTTGCACCGACGATGCGCTCGCCTTCCTTGACGAAGTCGACGACCTGAGTGGAGGTGCGGACATCAGCGCCGAAGTGAGCAGCGGTGCGCAGGACGGTCATGGTGTGACGGGCATCGTCAACCAGAGTGTCGTAGTAACGAACACCGCCGACCACAGCGTCTTCCTTCAGACCCGGAGCCTGCTTCAGGGTTCCCTTGCGGGAGTAGTGCTTCTGCATCGGAACCTGCTTAGCGCCACCCATGACGTCGTAAAGGAAGAAGCCGGATGCCATGAACGGGCGCTCCCACACACGGTGAGTCAGTGGGAAGACGAAGCGCAGTGGCTTGACCAGGTGCGGTGCCAAGTGGGACATGGACAGTTCGCGCTCGCGCAGGGATTCGGCAACCAGGCGGAAGTCCAGCATCTGCAGGTAACGCAGACCGCCGTGGAACATCTTGGAGGAGCGGCTGGAGGTACCGCCTGCGAAGTCGCGGGTTTCAATGACTGCAGTCTTCAAACCACGGGTAGCAGCATCGAGCGCAGCGCCAGCGCCTACGGAACCGCCGCCGATAATGACGACGTCGTATTGCTCGTTACCGAATTTCTCCCAGGTCTTTTCGTGCTGTTCCTTGTTGAGAACGGCAGAGGGGGCGAGAGATGAAGAGGACGACATTTTCCAATCCTTCCCGGTGTGGGCGTTGTATTTCGTCGAAGAGAATTTCTCGGTTCACGGCTCACGTTAACAAAAAATGCGCCCATTCGTGAGCGCTAACCTACGGTTACGTAGATATAAACAAAGGTCTGAAAAGGCCAGCGAAAGGCATTGAAGCTACTATTCATATAGTCCCAGGTAGGGGCTATAATTTTAGAATTTTCCTATTTTTATCACCGGAGACGAGGGCTGTTAGAAATACCCCCATGATGGGGTAGCAAAAGGCTGGTAGTGCACGCAATGCATGCAGGGGCGGCGACTGCCGGTCGTATCGGCTGTTACACACGACTATTGACCTGTAACGACCTTTATTCGCGGGCAACAGATACCGATGCAGATACCGATGCAGATACCAGCACATATTGCCCCGCTAAGGGGTGCGAAAGATTGTAGAGTAAAGGTCATGTTCAAGGATCCTGTGTACTTAACGATTATCGGATTGGCGCGCACCGTCTTCTTTGCCCAAGGTTTGAAGTTCACCGTTAAGGGCTGGGAAAACGTACCGAAGGATTCTGGCGCCGTGGTGGTTACTAACCACACCGGATACATGGACTTCACCTATGTCGGTCTTCCCTTCCGCAAGTACCGTCGTTACGTGCGCTTCATGGCGAAGAAAGAGGTCTTCGACCATTCCATTGCAGGGCCAATCATGCGCGCTTGTAAGCACATTCCGGTCGACCGCACCGACGGCTCGAAGTCTTTCGAAGAGGCCTGCAAGAAGCTGGAAAAAGACGAGTTGGTAGGTATCTTCCCGGAGTCGACTATCTCGCGCAGTTTCGAGGTCAAGAATTTGAAGTCCGGCGCAGTGCGTATGGCGCAGCGCACCGGCAAGCCCATCATCCCCGTGCTGATTGTGGGATCCCAGCGCGTGTGGACGAAGGGACACCCCAAGCATCTCGGCCGTAGCAATACTCCGATTCACATTTCGGTTTTGCCGCCGTGGTACCCGGAGGGAGATCCGGTAGAGGAAACGGAGAAGCTGCACGAAATCATGGATCAGGGCGTTCGTCAGCTCTGGGACGAGTACGCAGCTGAAGAAGGGCCACTGCCGAAGGGCGCCTACTGGGTACCGGCACGTCTAGGCGGTGGCGCGCCGACTTTCGAAGAGGCCCAAGCAGAAGACCTCAAGGTCGAAGAAGAGCGTCAGCGCATCCGTCGTTTGCGCAGTGACCTGGCCGCATTTAAGGACAAGCTGGCTGAGTCGGCACGTGAATTTGCTGATAACGCACGTGAATTCGGCGATAAGACGAAGCAGCAGTTCACAGGAGCTTCGCAGACGATGACTCAAACGATGAGCGCGGAGTCCGCTCGCGCTAAGGAACAGACAACCGCGATGCTCGCACAGCTGCGTCAGTCTGTGGAGCAGATGGCCGATGAAGTCGTCGCCGGCGCCAAGGAAAGTAAGGATTCCGTTCGCGCTGCCACGGATTCGATGCGCGTGACGTTCCGCGAAACGTATGTGCAGTTGGAGAAGGCTTCCGCCTCCGGCGCTGAGCTGACACAACAGAGCGTCTACCGTCTCATCGGCCAGTCGAAGATGATCCGCGACAAGCTGCCACAGCGCCTGAACAAGCTCATCACCGCTAAACCGGAGACGTTTATCTTCGATTACTCCGTTTCGCTTGCCGACGATGCGGGCAACATCAGCGAAGAAACCTTGAACGCCTTGCAGCAGCTCGGTGATGACGGCGCCACAATCGTCGTCCTGCATGAGCCGGGGGATAAGCCGGACTTGTCGGCTTTGGAATGCGCTGACCTGCAGGTTGTGGAACTGCCGGAGGACGCCAGCAAGCTGGATGTGACCAATGCGGTAGTGACGACCCTGCGCAAGCAGGCTCGCGGGGAAGAGACCGCGATGCTTTTTGCGGCTCGCTCGAACTTTGAAGAGGCCACGCAGCGCGTCGGTATGCCAGTTGTTATGGCCGATGCAGATTGGCCTCTGCTGAAGACTGCGGACTGGGTCATCGACACCGTCGAGCACGGGGGAGTGGCTGCGACGCTGCAGTTGTTGCACGAACGGTTCAGTGACAATGCGGAGGATGCCCACGGTAAGGCTGACAACTCTGGCGATGACAACGCTGAGGACGGCAAGTAATTCGCCGTGACCGAGAGACTACATCCACTACTCGTGGCTTCGGATATTGACGGAACTTTCATTGACTCCCGGGAACGGGTGACTCCGCGTCTGCGTCAGGCTGTCGCACGGATGCTACGCCGCGGCACCCCGCTGGTGTTGGCTACGGGAAGGCCCGCTCGCTGGTTGCAGCCAGTGCTCGAGCAGCTTCCGGTTCGGCCACTGTGTGTCTGCGCTAATGGCGCGGTGATTTATGACTCCAGTCGTGATGAAATGGTCGCCGCTAATACGTTGAAGCCGGAGACGCTGCGATACGTCGTAAAGCGTGCGCGCGAAGCGACGCGGTCCATCGGCGGAATTGGTATTGCGGCTGAGCGCGCTGGGACATCGGCGAACGATGCCATCGATGAGCTCTTCGTGGTGGCACCGTCCTATGACCATGCGTGGGAATCGGACGAGCACGGTGAGCTTGCTGAAGATGCCGTGCTTTCGGAGCCCGCGACGAAGCTCCTATTGCGTAACTCCGATGTGAACAGTGCGCAGCTATTCGAGCTGGTTGCCCCTGCAATTGATGCAAGCCTCGCGCACGTGACGTACTCCATGCCTGACGGGCTGTTGGAGGTGTCCGCGCCGGGTGTGACCAAGCGCGCCGGGCTGGAATACGTGGCTGAATTGGTCGGCGCAACCGCGAAAGATGTGGTTTGCTTCGGCGATATGCCGAACGATATTGAGATGTTGTCGTGGGCGGGCACGGGCGTAGCAATGGGCAACGCGGCCGACAACGTCAAGGAGATTGCAGACGAAATCACCGCCACCAATGATGATGACGGTGTTGCTCGTGTGTTGGAGCGCTGGTTCTAGCTGATCTTGCGGTTATTTACCGCGCCAGCTAGCTGACCAGCGCTCCGACAGTGGCTGCCTTCAGCGTTTACTTCAGCTCAACCTTGATTTCGCCGGTTGTGCGGATGTAGATGATCGTTCCGTTCTGGAACTCGGCGCGCTCGACATCTCCGTCGACAACCTGGGTTGCCGTTGGGGCGCCCAGCTTGCCAACCTCGAAGCCCTGGCGAGCCCACTCGTCGGCAATCTTGCCCCAGATTGCGTGGGCGCCGGTGGTCTCGGAGTCAGTAATGACACCGTTGGAGAACTTCACGTAGCGCAGGACATCGGCCTGGCCAGCGTTGTTCGCCACAGTGGAACCGTTCTGAATGCCGGACATTGCGTAGCCGAGCACAGAACCTACTTCCTCGGTGACATGGCGCCATTCGGCGGCCAGATCGTTCTGCTCGTCAATCGCGATGATCTGATCAATCAGAACTGGCAGGTCGGCGATGGATGGGCCGTTTTCAATCGAGCGTCCAACGGCACCCAGAATCGCCTCGGCGGTCTGTCCCAGGCCCGGTGCGCCCAGCATTCCCAGTGCGGAGGCCAGCATCGAACGTGCGCCCGCAACTGCTTCCAGGGCCTGTGCCTTCTGCGGATCGACAGGTGCATTCGGTGTGGCTGGTGCGGCGGAATCGCTCGGTTCGCTTGACGACGAGGCGGGGGGCTTAGCCGTAGAAGTGCCAGTGGTGGTCGTAGCGTCGGTTGGCTCTGCCGTAGTAGAGGTGGTCGACTTGGTGCTCGGCGTTGAGGAGCGGTTCGTTGTGCTGGAGGAGGTCTTGGACGACGTGGTCGACTTGGTCGAGGTTGACTTAGTCGAGGTGGTCGACTTGGTTGACGTGGTCGAGCTTGACTTAGTCGAGGTGGTCGACTTGGACGACTTGGTCGAGGTTGCCGAGCTGGAGGTAGAAGTAGTCGTCTTGGACGACGTGCTCGACTTGGTCGTGCTCGGAGTGGTCGAAGTGCTCGACGTACTCGACTGCGTCGTCTTGCCCTTGTCGGCATCGTTGTCCTGCGGGACGAGTAGGTCACTCGGACCATTCGGGCCCTCGTTTTCGACCTTTCCGCTGGTGAGGGTGTTGTACTTCTTCTCGGCAATCGAACGGATCTGGTTCATCTGGGCGTAGCCAGCGTCGCCCGGGCAGGTGGTGTTACCGACATCGCGGTGCGCGAAAATTGTCGGCAGCGTGACCTTCGTGCCGTATGCGTACTTGGAGTAGCTGGTACCACCGGAAGTCATTTGAATCTGGCCGGTCGGCTTGATGCCGGCGACCTTCAGGCGCCAACCAATCATGTTGCCCACCGAGTTCAGTGCTGCCTGGCTCGGCGCAACCGAGGTGTAGTTACCCATCATCGAGATACCGAAAGTACCGGTGTTGAAGCCACCTGCGTGGGCGCCCTGGACGTTCTTGTCCAGGCCACCGTAGCGGCCTTCGAAGATGTTGCCGTACTTGTCGACCAACGCGTTGTATCCGATATCGCACCAGCCCAGAGTCTGAGCGTGGTACTGGTAGATGCCGCGAACGATACCAGCGGACTGGCTCTCGGTGTAGTTGTTCGAACCAGCGGTGTGGTGCACGGTCGCGCCGACGAGCTTATTGTCGTAGTATGCGCCCTGGCAGCGGTTATTTTCGTTGGCGCCCCAGCCGGCACGGGTAATGACCTTTGGCATGCCCGTGACATTCTTGGCATCCACAATCGGGTCAATGCCGGATGCGGCGGCCTGGCCGTCGATAAGTACTGCGTCGACCTGATTAATAGGCAGTTCATCGGCGACTGGCTCGATGTCAGTCCACTTCACAGGGGTGTTTTCCGATTCGTGCTTCGGGGCGTCGGCATCGGTCTTGGTGTCGGCCTGAGCCATCTGCTCCTCGGATGCGTCCTCGGGAGTGGTCTCAGAAGCAGGTTCTGGAGCGGCTTCCGGAGCCTGCTTTTCGCCCTCGGCATTAATCTCGTCGAGGTTGATCTGGGACATGTCCAGCTTCTCGGCGCCCTTGACGTCCTCCAGCTCCACACCGGAGCCCGGACCGAAGATATTGAGGCCGTGGGTGGAAACCTGGACGCGCTTGGTCGGCTCGATGTAGATCAGCTCGGTGCCGTTCAGGCCGCTGCCGTTGCCGTCCGCGGGGTAGTCCGGTTCGACGCTGTACCAGTCCGACCAGGAGCCGTCGGCACGCTCGGCGCGGACGTAGCTGGCGATATCAGGGTTACCGGTCCAAGTAAGCGCGAACTGGGAAAACTCGGTGTCGGAGGTAATTTCCTTGACGACACCGCGGTTGGGGTGCTCCTCGTCGGCAATCGACTGGGTCGCAATCGCGGCATCATCGACGAGAACCGATTCACTGTCGGCAAGTGACTTGTTCTGGACGACGGGGTCGATGGGGCCAGAACCGTTGTCTTCGATGAGGTCATAAGCGGCGCCCCCACCGACAACCACAACTGGGGTCAGGGCAAGGGTCGCCACAGCAGCGAGCACCAAAGATTGCTTGGTGCCTGCGCGGCGATTAATGCGGCGACGACTAAACACGTTATTAACTCCTGCGTGATAACTGAGAATCTGCTGCTGCACCACAATGTGATGCGGTTATGCGTACTGGGGAGGGAAGGGGACTTAGTTCTGTGGTGCGAACAGTGCCTGGGCGGCTTCGGCCGGGTTGGCCGGGAGCCCATCGGTCAGATATTCGCCCAGCGCCTGGGCTGGAGATGACATTTCCGCGTTCCCGAGGGAACCTCCGTCGTCACTCGACTCACCGGCACCCGGAGCTGGCGGGAGGTTGGCGGCCTCTCCATCCTGGTTGCCCGGCTCCGCCGAACCGCCAGGAATGCCGGCTCCGCTGGCACCGTCGAACTTGGCCTTGGCTGCCGCGCGGATGTCGTCCATCTGCTGGTAGCCGAAGTTGCCTGGGCATGAGGTGTAACCGGTGTCGCGGTGACCGAAGATGGCCGGTAGGTTCACGGTCTGGCCCGAACCGTAGCGGGCCTTCGAGTATCCGGAGCTGGTTAGCGCGGCGGTGGACATCGGATCAACGCCACCGACCTTCATGCGCCAGCCGACCATCTCGCCCAGCGCGGTGATAGCCGCAGCTGGAATCGGCAGCTGGTCGTAGTTACCCATCACCGAGATGCCGAAAGTGCCATTGTTGAAGCCACCTGCGTGGGCGCCCTCGATGTTCTTGTCCAGGCCGCCGTAGCGGCCTTCGTAGATGTTGCCGTACTTGTCGACCAGCGCGTTGTAGCCAACATCGCCCCAGCCCAGTGTCTTTGCGTGGTAGGCGTAAATACCGCGGACAATGGCCGGCCCCTGGGACTCCGAGTAGTTATTGGAGCCAGCGGTGTGGTGGATACAGGTGCCCTTGAAAGTGCTGTAGGAGCTCGATCCGCCGCGTGCGGACTCGTCAGCGCCCCATGCGGCACGGCTGATGACACTCGGCGCACCGGCAATCGAAGACTCATATGCAACCGGCTGAATAATCTCACCCGACTGCTCGACACCGTCGACGAAGACCGCCTGGACAGCATTGAGTGCCAGCGATGCGGTGCCGTCGATAAGGCCCTGCAGAGTGTCGCCAATTGTGGCGGGGTCGAGGTTGTCGGCACCAATGATGCTACGCGGATCCAGCCCCTCGAGGAGGTTCAGGCCGACAGTGGAGACCTGCACGCGCTTGGTTGGCTCGACGAACAGCAGCTCAGTGCCGGACTGTCCGGAGTTGTTCATCGGACCGTGGGAATCGGCGTGGAACCACGGGCCAAAGGTGCCGTCTTCGCGCTCAGCGCGAACGTAGAGCTGCAGGTTTTCAGCGCCTGGCCAGGTCAGCGCGAACTGCGAGAACGGTTCGTCGCGGGTGATGTCCTTGACGAATCCGCGAAGTGGGTGCAGGGCATCGGCAATGGCATGCGTGCCGACGGCCGCGTCATCAATCATCATCGTGACAGCGTCGGCCAGCGGCGAGGTCGAGATCTTAGCCGCGATGGGGGAAATACCAGGGCTTTCTACCAGAGTGGGCGCCTGGCGGACACCCCAGGATGCAAGCGGAGCTGCGGCAGCGGTGGCTGCCAGTCCATAGAGGAAGGTACGACGGCCCATCGACGGGGCATTGATGCGACGGCGAGTTGGCACGGTAAAAGCTCCAAAAATGTGGGGTACAGAGTCATCAACCCGGGGTGTCGCCCGGGGTCGAATTGAAGAAAAGTTGCACAGCAACAGAAAATACTGAGAAAGATGTTACCAGTGTGACTAGAAAAATCTAGTGAGGCCACTGTTTTTCTACGTTAATTTTGGGGAAAATATTGAATTGTGTGACCAAATGAACGTTGGGGGACGTTCACGTGGACGTCGTAAAGCCCGCGTGTACACCCGCAAACCGGATGGAAATGCAATAGGTTTTAAGGCGTGAGTAGCGAAAAGAACACCACTGCCAATGAATTTGCTCCGAAGTCCCTACAGGACATCAAGGACAACAACTACGACCTCATCGTGGTCGGCTCGGGTTTCTTCGGTTTGACCGTTGCTGAGCGGACCGCCAATGAGCTGGGTAAGCGCGTGCTCGTTGTCGAGCGCCGCAACCACATTGGCGGCAACGCCTACTCGGAAGCAGAGCCGGAAACCGGCATCGAGGTGCACAAGTACGGTGCGCACCTGTTCCATACCTCTAATAAGAGGGTGTGGGACTACGTCAACCAGTTCACCGACTTCACCGACTACCAGCACCGGGTGTTCGCTATGTACAAGGGCACCGCGTACCAGTTCCCGATGGGGCTGGGGCTGATTAACCAGTTTTTCGGCAAGTACTACAGCCCGGACGAGGCTCGCCAACTGATTAAGGATCAGACTGATGGCCTGGATCCGCGCGACGCGAAGAACCTTGAAGAAAAGGCTATCTCCCTCATCGGTCGTCCGCTGTACGAGGCTTTTGTCAAGCACTACACCGCCAAGCAGTGGCAGACCGACCCGAAGAACCTGCCGGCTGGAAACATCACCCGCCTGCCCGTTCGCTACACCTTTAATAACCGCTACTTCAACGACACCTACGAAGGCCTGCCTGTCGACGGCTACACCGCCTGGCTGGAAAACATGGTGACCTCCGACAAGATTGACGTCGTTGTCGACGCTGACTGGTTCGAGGTGCGCGACGAACTGCGCGCTGTCTCCCCGGATGCTCCGGTCGTCTACACCGGCCCGCTGGACCGCTACTTCAACTACGCAGAGGGCAAGCTGGGTTGGCGCACCCTGGACTTTGAGATGGAAGTCCTCAACACCGGCGACTTCCAGGGCACCTCGGTGATGAACTACAACGACGCTGATGTGCCATACACCCGTATCCACGAGTTCCGCCACTTCCACCCGGAGCGCGATTACGTCAAGGACAAGACGGTAATTGTTAAGGAATACTCCCGCTTCGCCGACGATGGCGACGAGGTGTACTACCCGATCAACACTCCGGAAGACCGCGAGATGCTGGAGGCCTACCGCAAGCTCGCTGCAGCAGAAGCGCAGGAGAACAAGGTTCTCTTCGGTGGTCGTCTGGGCACCTACCAGTACCTGGACATGCACATGGCCATTGGTTCGGCGCTGTCGATGTTCGACAACAAGATTGCACCGTTCTTCAACGACGGCGAAGCGATTGAGCAGGAGCGCGGGCACTAAGCACGGACTTCGGGGGCTGTGGTTCCTCTGGTCGGCTGGCTCTGGGAATCTGGCTCTTTTTAGGGATAGCTGGATCGTCGTCTTAGCTCGAACAGGTAGGCGGGTCAGAAGGGCGGAACGTCAAGAGTTTCGCGGAGTGCTTGGATAGCCCGAAGATCCTCACCGGTGTGGGACTCCTCAGCGAGGGTGAAGACCTCAGCCAGCTGATCTTTTTCTTCTTTGGTGAGGAACGGTTTGGCTGGCCATAATGAGTGGCAGAGCAGATTATTGATTTTGTCAATTTCGTTCGCAAAGTTCTTGAGTGGGTTCAATACTGCGAGTGCATGTTCAACTCCCCATTTATTCACTGTTAGTTCGCCGTTCTTGTCCGTGAACAGCCCCGTGGCAACCCCAAGTCGGTATTGCTCGGTCCAGAAATCCAAGGAATCTGATCGATTGCATGACTCGACGCCCTCCTGCTGCACGATGAAGGTTTCTTGCATTGCCCGTCTGGCCACAGCGACGCCAACTTCCCGTTGGTGTTTCGGATCCATTTCTGGGAGGCCCGCATCTCGGAGGCGTTCGAGGAGGCTGTTGCGGTGGAAGATGGCTCTTTCGAGGATGAGGTCGCGAATGAGAGCCTCAGGCCGACCGTATGCAAACTTTCCAACTCGAGGTAGCGCCCAATGAACCCAAACAAGGGATGACACGGTAATCAGGCCGGCGGTGTCGTCAAGGATTTCCGGTACGAAGGCTCGTCCATGGCCCGAGCCCTTCGAGTTTCGGTAGGGCCCCAGAGAGCAAACTAGCTTCCGAATCTGTGTTGCGGCTGTCCGCCCCGCGCTATCAACTGAGTCGCCTTCAGTTCGTTGGTCGACCAGTAGATTGTGCGCATTTTTAACAATCTTGTCGAAAGAATCATCGCTGGCTGCGGGCCTTCCGTCCAGCTCTAACGTCACACGGCTGATGCTTTCGACCAAGGCCTTGCACTGCCCAACGACCTCACCTAGGTCATTAGCTTCGTGAGCTCGCAAGAGCCGCTGATGTTCAAGGTCAATAGCGTTCCAGTATTCAGATCCAAGATAGTTTGGTCTTTGCAGGGGGACCAGGATATGAGCATTGAAAAGCTCCTTCACTACGCAGCCTCCGCCCAGCGGGGCGCAAAGCGCTCCATCTGCTCTAACACGAGAACAACAGCTTCGCTTCGCTTGTCGGCCGGGTATTTGTGCTTGCGCAGCAAGGTCTTAATCGAGCGCCGTAGCTTGGCGCGCACATCATCGCGCACGGTCCAGTCTGTCTTCGCATCCCGGCGGAGAGTCTCGACGAGATCGCGCGCAATCTGGGCCAACACATCGTCCTCGAGGACCTCATCGGTGGAGTTGGTATCAGCGATGACGTCATAGAACGCGAGCTCATCGTTGCTGAGCGCCGGATTGAAGGATTCCCCGCGCTTGCTTTCCGCAACGATCTCCTTCGAAAGCTCGATGAGCTCGGCGATGACCTCGGCGGAGGTGAGCTGTTGGTTGGTGTAGCGGTTCATCAGCTCACGGATGCGCTCGGAGAACTGCTTCGCCCGAACCTCGTTGTTTCCGGTGGCTACCCGGGATTCTTGGAGGAGGGAGCGCCGCAGCGCGTCGATTAGCAGCGCGGTCTCTGAGGCGGTCTTGTCCTTGGTCTTCAAGGCGTCGATGTTCAGGTCCTGCAGGTTGGGCAGGTCGCGGCCGATTTCCTCGTAGACGTCGATGACGGTGGATGAGGCACTTGAGTCGACGACGAGCTGGCTGAGCAGGGTGAGGACCTCGTCGCTCAGTGGCTCACCGTTGGCCCGACGGTCGGCAGCGTCCATCTTCGCCAGCTGGTTGCGCACGTCGGAGTAGAAGCGGACGTCCTCGCGGTACTGGGCGGCGTCGGGGCTACCGGAAGCCAGCGCCCACGCCCGGGCTAGTTTGCCTGCGGTTTCGGTGAACTGTTTGGCGAGCGGGTAACGGCCCTCCTCATCGGCGGTCTGTGGGTCGCGAAGCTTGGCCAGGATCTGCAGGCGGGCCTTGCGTTGCTCGCCATTGGCCTCTAACTCGCGCCAGTCTTCGCCCACGAGGGTGTGGAGCTTGCCAAGGAAGCCGCGGACGATGCCGAGGGCTTCCTCGATATTCTGCCCGATCACCTTCTCATCTTCGTCGGGGGCGCTCTTGGTGAATTCAGCGATGGCCTTCTGCAGGTTGTCGATGAGCGGGGCGTAGGCCACCAGTAGACCGCTTTCCTTGTGGCGGAACTTGCGGTTCACGCGGGCCAGCGTCTGCATGAGCAGAGCGCTCTTCAGCGGCCGGTCGAGGTATAGCGTGTGCAGCGGAGGAGCGTCGAAACCGGTGAGCATCATGCCCTGCACGATTGCGATTTCGAGCTCGTCGTCCGCGTCCTTCATGCGGTCCTTGATTGCATCCATCCGAGCTTGGTTGCGGATGTGTTTCTGTAGGTGCGCGGGGTCGGAGGCCGCGCCGGAGAAAATCACCTTGACTTTGCCGGCGAGGTCATCGTCGCTGTGCCAGTCGGGACGCAGCTCGACGATTTTCTCGTACAGGTTGGCTGCGATGTCGCGGGTCTGCACCACAATCATCGCCTTACCTGGCCCGCCGATGAACTGTCGCATGTTCTCGCGGCGATCCTCCCAGTGGAGGATGAAGTCCAGCGCGAGGGTGCTGAGGCGCTGATTGGAGCCGTACACGGTGTTCAGCACGGCGACGGAGCGCTGCGCCTTCTCCCGGTCTTCGTCCTCGATGTCGGCGAGGATCTCCGCTGCCGCGTCGTCGATGTCCTCGTCGGTGATCCCCTGGATGCGCTCCAGCGGGATGAGTCGCGGCTCGAAATATACGGGGACCACCGCGCCGTCAGCCACCGCGCGGTTCATGTCGTAGACGTCAATCTCACCACCGAAGACCTCGCGGGTTTTGCGGTCCCACTCGTCAATCGGGGTGCCGGTGAACGCAATCATCGTGGCGTTGGGCAGCGCGGTGCGGAGGTGGTGCGCGTAGCCGTCGGCGTTCGTGTCGCCGAAGCCGTAGTGGGAGCGGTGCGCCTCGTCGGAGATCACGATGATGTTGTGGCGTTCTGAAAGAACAGGGTGTTCTAGCTCTCTGTCTTCCTTTGCGCCCTTCAGGCCGAATTTCTGCAGGGTGGCGAAGTAGATCCCGCCTGATTGGCGCTGGCTAAGCTGATTGCGCAGGTCCTCCCGGCTGGAAATGTGGGTCGGGGGTTCGGGCAAGAGGGTGGAGACGGCGAAGGTGTCGTGGAGCTGTTTATCCAGCTCGTTGCGGTCGTTCAGGACGACCACGGTGGGGGAGTCCAGCCGCGCGTCGCGCATGATCTTCGCGGTGTACATCTCCATTTCCATGGACTTGCCGGAGCCAGTGGTGTGCCACACCACGCCAGCCTTCTTGTCGCTGCGGGCGGCCTGGATAGTCCTGCCCGCGGCTTTAGAGACGGCGAAGTATTGGTGTGGCTTGGCTACGCGCATACGCAGCTCACCATTGATTTCGTCGAATGCAGTGAAATCAATGAAGATTTGGCCGAAGCGTTCGATGTTGAACAGACCCCACATGAGCATGTCGAACTCGGTCATCTGCTCGCCGCCCACGACGACGAGTGGGCCCTGCATGTAGGGTTCGCCGTCGTCGTCGACGCGCCAGCTGCTCATGTGTTCCCGCGGGGTGAACGGGGTGCCGTAAATCGCTTCGAGCCCGTCGGAGGCGACGACGACGTTGGCGAAGCGGAAAGCCATCGGGAATTCTTCGACGTAGGTGCGCAGCTGGTTGTAGCCGTCTTCCACCGTTGCGGTGGACCCGGATTGTTTCAGCTCCATGATGGCCAGGGGCATGCCGTTGACGTAGAGCACTACATCGAAGCGGCGTTCCTTGTCCAGGTTCCGGATGGTGATTTGGTTCGCCGCGATGTAGTCGTTTTTGTTCGGGTCGCGGGAGAAGAACGTGATGGTGGGGTTCTGGTGCTTGCCCTCGGCGTCGGTGTATTCGATGCCGCGGTAGCCTTCCACGAGGATCTGGTGGAGGCGGTGGTTCTCCGCAATCGCGCTTTGGGATTGCGGGGTGAGAACCTCTGCCATTGCTTGGCGGAGGTACTCGTCTGGAACCCCGGGGTTGAGGTTGCGCAGGGCGTTGAGGAGGCGACCTCGAAGCACGATGTCGCGCCAATTCTCCCGCTCCCCGCTGCCGGGGGCGAGTTCTTTACCTTCGGTCGGCTTCCAATCGAGCTCGCCGAGCAGCTCGAGCGCGTCGACTTCGAGCATCGCCTCACTGTAAGCCATGGTTATACCTCGTTCTCCTCACTCGAGACCTGTGCCCCGGCGGCTGCTGCTTCCTGGCTTGCTTCCCTCACCGTGATCTTCCCATTCATGAGCAGGGGAAGCAGCTCATCGCGGGTTTTGGTGAGGACTCGAACCTCGTCGCGCAGTTCGCCAGCGAAATCGAGTAGCGGGGTGGTTCTGGAGCCAAAGTTAGAGAGCTGCTCTTCGTTGGGCCATACGGTTTCATATGCTGCCAGGTCACGAGCTTGAACCCTCTGCCGGCCAGAAGTGCCCGTCACTGTCTGTGCCGCAAAGGCGCGGAAATCTGCTGAATTAGCAACTGCGTATGGTGCTGCGAGTGGAATGTCCAGCTGTGGACGCATAACGATGAATTCCGTTGATCCGGCACCAACTGCATCGGCTTCGAGGAAATCGACGAACCCGCACTTTCCATTCTCAAAGCAGGGAGTTATTCGAGCTAGAAGGGTGTCGCCGTTTCGATAGCGGGACCCCCCTTTGGCCTCGTGCTCTTCCCATTCACTGATGGAAAACCCAGCTTCAGGAAGGTTCTTCATCTCGATTTTCCTGACTACCGTGCCCTTAGGGATAGGAGTCCTTGGGTTAATCTGAATCACGTCGTCGAGTCGGGTATTGGTTGCCCCCAACTGAATAGCGTGCTTCCACAAAGATTGAATCGTTTCGTCGATGATTCCGAGAATATGGTTGTTCGCGGCGATCTTGTCGTCGAGGGAACCGAGAACTTCACTGATTTTTTCTTGCATAGCGATTGCCGGGATATCAATTGGCCAATTAGGCATTTCGCCGATTGGTATCCGGTTTACCGTTGCCCCATATAGCGTTCGCTCCTGCAAGAAAGACTGCCACCTGGGACTTAACCAGAAGTAGAGAAGGTAACGGGGGTCAATCAGACTCATGTCTGGTCTTAGCAAAGCCATTCGACGCCCGAGCGCAGCATCGATTTTTGGTGGCATCAAGGCTGCTTCGCCAATGCGAGTTTCATACGAGAACAACAGGTCGCCCTGCCTGGGCTGAACCCTTCTAGTCCAGGTGCGGAAATCCGCAGGGGAGAGTCTATCGGCAGTAGATAGATTTAAGCGACCATTGGATAGTCCACTGATATTAAGGAAGTACAGATTACCTGTGTTGATGCGCTTGGGGGTTGCATGAGGGCCGTCATAGATCTGGCCGATATCTTTCAGCTGTCGCATCGTTACACCAACCTCCCCAGCTGCTCGCGGACCACGGCGTCGAGACGCGCGGACTCGTCCAGGGCTGCTGTGAGCTCTGCGGTGAGGCGCGCGATCTTCTCGTCGATCGGCTCGCCGTCCTCTTCCTCCTCCGCGAAACCGACATAGCGGCCTGGGGTGAGAGCGTAATTAGCCTCACGGATCTCATCCAACGAAACGGACTTGCAGTAACCAGGGATGTCTTCGTACTCCCCCTCAGCGGACGAGCGGCCACGCCAGGTGCGGAAAGTGTTCGCGATTTTCTGGACATCCTCGTCTGAGAAGGTGCGCTCGGTGCGGTCGACCATGTGTCCGAGCTCGCGGGCGTCGATCAGCAGGAACTCCCCGCGACGATCCACGGAGCCCTTGGAACCGGCGCCCTTGTCTTTAGCGAAGAACCAGACACACACCGGAATCTGCGTGCCGCGGAACAGCTGAGCAGGCAGCGTGACCACGCAGGAGACGATGTCGTCCTCAAGCATGTTCTTACGGATTTCACCCTCGCCTGAGGTGTTGGAGGTCATGGTGCCATTAGCCATCACCACGCCCGCTTCACCCTGAGGACTGAGCTTGTAGATGATGTGTTGCATCCAGCCGAAGTTCGCATTCTTCTCCGGCGGCACACCGTAAATCCAACGCTTGTCATCGGTGCTGCGCGCCCAGTCTTTGATGTTGAACGGTGGGTTGGCCAGTATGTAGTCCATCTCCACGCCCGGGTGGATGTCGCGGGCGAAGGTGTCGCCCCAACGCTCACCAAGGCCCTTCGAACTAAGTGCATGGATAGCCAAGTTCATGCGCGCCATGCGCCAGGTGCGCTCGTTTAGCTCCTGGCCGTAGATAGCGATTGCGGACGGGTCCTTATCGTTGGCATCCAAGAACTTTTCCGCCTGGACGAACATGCCGCCGGAACCGCAGCACGGGTCGTAGACGCGGCCCTCTGTCGGCTCGAGAATCTCCACCAGCGTGCGCACCACTGAGCGAGGAGTGTAGAACTCTCCGCCACGCTTTCCTTCAGCAGCAGCGAAGCGTGCGAGGAAGTACTCGTACACTTCCCCAAGTAGGTCACGTGCGCGTTCCGGGCCTTCTGCAGTGAAGCGAGTCGTGCTGAACATGTCCACGAGCTCACCCAGACGGCGCTGATCCACACTCTCACTGTTGTAATTGTGCGGCAGTGTGCCATCCAAGGAGGGGTTATCGGCCATAAGGGTTTCAGAGGCCTCGTCGATAAGCTTGCCGATGCTCTTAAACTCTTTGCCGGCGTTCGCGGTCTTGCCTTTGGAGTGGCGTTGGAGGTAATCCCAACGGGCTTCCTTTGCTACCCAGAAGACGTTCTTTTCCAGGTAAGCGTCCCGGTCTTCGAGGTCTTCGAGAATATCCTCTTCGCTTGCGCCATCTTCTTCCAGCTCTGCCAGGAGTTCCTCGCGGCGTGCGTCAAAGGCATCGGTCACATACTTCAGAAACACCAGTCCGAGGACGATGTCCTTGTACTGAGAGGCATCCATGGAACCGCGCAGTTTATCGGCGGCCTTCCATAGAGTGTCCTCGAATTCCTTGGCGGGGGTGGGAGTCATATCTGTGAGCTTACTTTCCGGAGAGGATGAGGCTGAACAAAGCATCGCTGGTTTGTTCGACTTCGTGGGTGAGCTGGAGGGCAACAGAGTGAGCAGTGCTGAGCGCGCGGGTGGTGTCGGCGATGACTGCACGCTGAGTGCGGTTGAGCTCTGGGATGGCAATCCGGGACAGCGGGTGGCGGCGAGTCACTGTACCTGTGCCTCGAGTGTCGATATTCGCAGGTGCATTGAGGCACGCAACGATAAAGTATGGGTCATATTCTTCCGACCGCGGACGGAGCACGGTGACCATGTTCGACGGGACCCAGGTCTTGTCGTCGTCCTCGTGGACCCAGGCGGAGAGCCCGCCGCGAGGCATGAGGATGTCGCCGGGGCGAAGGACGTCGGCGCCGTCGTAGTCATCGACGAACGCAGGAGTTGCATTCCGGTTGGGGACAGCGAGGTAGGCGCTGCCCGTCTCGATGTCTTTGTCGCGGCTGTAAGTGCCGTTGATGCGTTTGAAGTGGCCATCTTGGATGAGCTCACCGAGGGTGGTGAACGTGGTGGACACGGGAATCACGTCTGCGGTGACGCGTGGAGTGCGGATATGCATGAGTTCCTTGGTGGCTTCTTCAAGGGATTGAACAGCGGCGTCGAAAGTGGACCTTGCCTCAGCGGGGTTGGTGGGCTCGGTGAGATAGGTCGACGGACACAGTGAACCATCGTTGGTGACAACATCTGCCAGTGTCACCCTCCTGTACGGCACGTCGGTGTCTTCATGGTTGCGGGCAGCAGACAACCATTCCGCGATTCGGTTGGGGACCGATTGCGGTGGCTGAGTGGAGGCATCGATGAGCAGCGGTTCCTTCACTTCCTCGGAGCTCAGAACCCACAACACAGCAGGTATGCGCGTAGCTGAGAACAGTCCAGCTGGTAGCTCTACGACGGCTTCGACATGCCCCTCTGCTGTGAGGCGCTGCCGTTGTTCCTTGAACGGTGCTCGGAAGGTGGGGGACATGCTAGTGAGGATGTACGCATGACCGTCGGCGGCCAGATGCTGAGCCGCATAAAGCAGGAACAGCTCCTCACCGAGCGGGCTACGTAATGAGTGACCGAAGAAGCTACTGCGTTGCATCTGCTCTGAGATTTCTCGGGGAATGCGCATGCCTAGCGGAGGTTCACAAACTATGAGATTGGCCCGTACGTCCGCAAACGGATCGTTCGTCAGTGAATCACCAGTCACGATGGTCGCATCATTGTTAGTCAGGTGTACAAGCAAGCGCGCCAGAGTTGCAGTCTGTTGGTGCAGTTCGACACCGAATAGCTGAGCCTCTGGGGTGTAATGTCCGACTCCGAGAAGTGTCCCGGCAATGCCGCAGGCTGGGTCCAAAACAGTGTCAGCATTTTCAGCAGAGGTGCCGGCGGCCGCTACGATTGTAGCGCTGGAAAGCGAGGTGGCAGTGCCGTACTGGCTGCGGTCGCCTCGTGATCCGACACCAAGGAAACGGTCGACCACTGAGCGGGCGGCTTCGCCGTGATTATCTACATTAAGTTTGACGATGCCCTGCTTGACGTCTTCTAGCGTATCGGCACTTATCCGTGACCGAAGCTCGTTGAATTCCTCTGAGGGCTCAAACGATGGGTCTTTATCGAGAGCTAATAGCGTGAGAATTACTAATGGAATGTCATCAACGGCGATTTCATTGCGGAGTAGGTTCGCTACAGCCCAAAGGCCCGTGAGCTGTAGCTCCCTTTCAGCATCTTTAGGTAAGAGGTCGTTGTCTTTAAGCCAAGCGACAACGGCCGCTGCTTCAAAAAGTGGCTTACGTGGAGTGGATTCCTCCACAGGCATGGGGAAGTCATCGTGGCGCCTTCGCCAGTTGCTGACAGCTGGTCGGCTGACTTCGGCGAGTTCTGCGATGTCCTTGAGGGTGAGATGTCCGGTGGTGGCAACCATTTATGCGGTCTCCTTGGAGTTTGGGTAAAGCTGAATAATGTCGGCGTTCGTAGTTGTGGATGTAGCAGTCTTAGTAGTTTTTCGACCGTAGCCATCCTCGGCTAGGTAAACCTCTGCTGCTGCAAGCTGGAGTTGCTTGGAAAGCTGGAACTTGTGGGAGTAAACCGTGGTCGGCACTCCGAGCTCAGCAGCGCGAGCAACGGGCTTAGCGAAGATTCCGTCTCCGGAGACGAGTGCAATCTCGTCAAACTGGCCGATGTTCATGTATTCAATCTCCTCGATTAGTTGATTATCCGCGCCGTCAGCCCCCACTCCCATAAGTAGGCGGGGACCTTTCCAACCTGCGTTCACATCCAGGAGACCGCTCTCGTCTGATGCGATGACAATAATCTCGCCATCTTCAATATCCAGCCAGCAGGTAAGCATGGTCTTGCACCATTCGACCTGGTTGGAGCTCTGGATTGGGCCTCCATTGAAGTTTTCAATATCGATGAGAATTAGTCGACGGGGACCAGTATTGGAATGAAGGGATTTGGTGGACCGGATTGTGTTCATTGCTTGTGTCTCTTTCGGTGTGTTGCTCTTGCTTGCAATGAATACATTAGACCTATGTTCACAGATATGTCAAGTGTATGTACGTTAACAGTCGGGAAATGCTGGTCAATTATGGTTTTTGAAGGAAGTTGCGTGTGTTTAGATGTGGTCTAGCTATGTTCACAGTATCGTGTGAACGCGCCTTGGGGTGCACTTCCGGCTTAGATGTCGGGGTGTCTGGCTGAGATTAGATGTGAACCTGGCCATAGGGTCCCGCTCAATCTGGCTCCAGGAAAAATTTTGCGCCGGTATGACCTGCGATGAATCTATCGATTAGCTGCGCGGGCACTAGTTTGTCGCGTGCGGCCCGCGCACTAGTATTGCGCGAGTGTCGCGTAAGAAAATCCAAACCGAGATTCTCCAGCAGGGAACTGGGCAGGTTCCCCAACAAGGGCCGTTGCTGCAGGGTGTGAACAGGTTTCTCACCCTGCCGGTGGCACCTGTCATCCTGGTTCTCATCGGTTCTCTTGGCACCCAGGCCGCGGCCGTGCTGGTCACGGACATGCTTTCCACGGTCGGCGCGCCGGGCATATCGGGCCTGCGCATGACCGCTGCCGCCATCATCATGGTGGTTCTGTTCCGGCCAAAACTATCCGGAATGACCCGGGCTCGCGCCATCAACATTGTGGTCTACGGCGTCGCCATGGGCATGATGAGCATGATGGTGTACGCCGCCATCGCCCGCCTCCCGCAGGGTGTCGCTGTCACCATCGACTTCCTTGGCCCCTGCGTCGTGTCTTTCCTGGGGCTGAAAATGTGGCGATCCCGCCTGTGGGCCGTCGTCGCTTTCATCGGCGTTGCCCTAATCGCCCAATCCTCCAATGACCTGGATCCTATCGGCATTGGTTACGCCGTGATCGGCGCGATCTTCTTCGGCGCCTACACGCTCTTTTCCGCCCGAATGGGCAGTTCCGAGGGCGGCGGCATGCCGGACCTGGCGCTGTCAGTGGTCGTCGCAGCAATCGTGCTCGCGCCGTTTTCTGTTCCCGCCGCACCGCTTGTCGACGGTCCGATGTGGGTCACCATCGTTATTTCCGGGTTCATTGGTGCTGTCATTCCCTACGTGATGGACACCATCGCTGCGGGGATTGTCTCGGCGGCGGTCGTTGGCACGCTCTTCGCGCTGGACCCGGTCATCGGTGCAATTCTGGGCTGGGCGTTCTCCGGTGACAGGCTGACCTGGTCCATGGCGCTGGGTATCGTGCTGATTGCGGTAGCCGGCGCAATTATTACTTGGCGTGGGGCGCGGGAATCGCGTGAGCTGCGAGGATTGGCAGCGCAAGCCTGAGTTTTACTCCTAGCCGACCGGCCTTATTCAGCCGCGTCCACGAACGTCGATACGAGGTATCGGTTGATGTCGGAGCGGTTGATGATTCCCACCGCGCCACATTCTCTGGGGAGCCGATAGCGTGGCAAACAGTGCCAATCCGCCACTGGCATTAGGATGCTATGAGACAGAAACGTCGGTAAAACATCGGCGACGATACCCGGTAAACCACACGGAAAGCGGTTGATACGTCTCATGGCAGAACAGCCCGAACAACAGCGGAGAGAAAATCCGACTACGTCGTCAAGCCTTGCCGTGGAGCGTCTGCAGCGCATCTTGCTGCCGAAGCTCGGCGAACCTCGCGATGTCCGCTCCCTCTACTTGGTAGAGCCGGACACCAACGCTGGTCGCGTACAGGCGCATTCGCGCACTTCGGCGACCATTCCCGCAGGTGATGAGGTCAGTTTTGAAACTTACTTCAACGCCTTCCCGGCCAGCTACTGGCGTCGCTGGACCAATCTGGACAATGTCGTCCTGCGGCTTGAGATTTCCGGCACCGCCCGCGTCGACATTTACCGCTCCAAGATCGACGGTGCTCGTATCGCCGTGACCGGTCAGGTTGTCGGCTCGCTTGTCGACGCCTCTGAAGGGGCGGCCGCGAAGGTGGACGAGGAGAACATCAACGTCTGCGAGATTGCGGTTCCGCTGACTCAGTTCGAGGACGGCGGCTGGATCTGGTTCGACCTGACCTGTGAGACGGACGTGGTAATTCACTCCGCAGGTTGGTATTCCGACATTGCCGCTCCGAATCAGACCTACCCGGACGGCACGGAGCGCCCGGCGCCGGAGGGTCGCGTCACTATTGGCATTCCGACGTTCAACCGGCCGACCGATGCGGTTGCCGCGCTTGAGGCGCTGTCCTCGGACCCGGAAGTTGACGCTATTATCGATGCTGTTTTGATGCCTGACCAGGGCACTAAGCATCCGGCGGATGAGCCGGGCTTTGATGCCGTCGCCAAGCACTTCGGTGAGCGGTTGCGTATTTTCCCGCAGGGGAACCTCGGCGGTTCCGGCGGTTACTCCCGCATTATGTACGAGGCCCTCGGTGGCGCGGACTCCGATCCGAAGCGCGCGACTGACAGCCCGTTCATTCTCTACATGGATGATGACATCGCTATCGAGCCGGATTCCATCCTGCGCGCGGTTGCTGTGGGCCGATTCGCGAAGTCGCCGATGCTGGTTGGTGGCCAGATGCTGAACCTCCAGGAGCGCAGTCATCTGCACTCGATGGGCGAGGTCATCGGCCGCCACGACTTCATGTGGACCTCCGCTCCGCATGTCCACTATGACCACGACTTTTACTCTCATCCGCTGCGCGATCGCGGTGAGCATGGCACGAATGCGTCCGGTGAGGTTGTGGATTCGAAGGACCTCCACCGCCGCATCGATGTTGAGTTCAACGGTTGGTGGATGTGCCTGATTCCGCGCGTCGCCGCAGAGACTATTGGTCAGCCGCTGCCACTGTTTATTAAGTGGGACGATGCCGAATACGGTCTGCGTGCAGGCAAGGCCGGCTTCCCGACGGCCACGTGGCCGGGCGTGGCAATTTGGCATATGGCCTGGTCGGATAAGGACGACGCGATTGACTGGCAGGCGTATTTCCACCTGCGCAACCGCCTGATTGTCGCGGCTCTCCAGCACGAGGGCGATACTGCCGGCATCGTGCGTTCGATGCGCAAGGCCACTTTCAAGCACCTCCTGTGCTTGGAGTACTCCACTGTTGCCATTCAGAATGAAGCCATGAAGGACTTCCTGGCAGGCCCGGAGCATCTTTTCGACATTCTTGAGTCTTCGCTGCCGCGCATCAATACTCTTCGGAAGAACTTCCCCGACGCGGTTGTGTTGCCGAGTGCAGGCGATCTGCCGAAGCCCTCCGGTATTCCGGGGGTTCCGACTAAGGATGTCGGTGGTCGCCTGGGCAAGCTGAAGAAGGTCGGTTGGTTGGCAAAGGGTCTGCTCCACAGTGTGCGCCCGGAAAAGTCCGAGCATCACGCAGTGCCACAGGCGAACCTGGCTCCGCTGGAGGCTCGCTGGTTCTCTCTGTCTCGTCTCGATGGCGCAACTGTGACCACCGCTGATGGCCGCGGCGTGGTGTACCGTCAGCGTGACCGCGACAAGGCCAAGGCGCTGCTGGAGGAATCCTGGGAGCTGCAGAAGCAGGTTGAGGAGCGCTTTGAGCACATGCAGGCACGCTACCGCGCCGCCTATGACGATCTGACCAGTAGGAAGGCCTGGGCGAATGTCTTCGAAAATTAAAGGCGATCCGTTCGGCGAGTCCGACGTTCTCGTTAATATTCAGCACACGCTTAACGACGTTCCGGGTGTGCTGCCCACCGCGCGTGCCATGAGCTATTTCGGCGAGCACGCCCTCGGTTGGATGGGGCTCGCGGCCCTCGGGGCGGCGGTGGATAAGGAGCGACGCATTGGTTGGGCAAAGGTTGGTGTGGCAGCCTTCACCTCGCATGCGGCATCAGTGGTATTGAAGCGCATTGTCCGCCGCCCGCGTCCCCATGACCGTCGTATAGCAATTGGCGTAGGTACGCCGAGCAAGCTGAGCTTCCCGTCCTCGCACGCGACGTCGACGACGGCAGCACTGATGGGGATTGCAAAGTTGGGTTACCCGGCAGCGCCGGCTGTGGGTGTGCCAGCGATTATGCTCTCGCGGCTGGTGTTGGGAGTGCACTACCCAACAGATGTTGCTCTCGGCGCGGCGCTGGGCACAGCTACCGCTATTGCGGTGGACAAGATTGGTGATAAGGTCATCGAGCCGAAAAAGGCGCAGCATAACCAGCCTAACCGGGGCGGACAGCCCTCCATTGCGGAAAGGAATGCACAGTGACACAGGCGGAGAACGACAACTTGGCCAATGTGTCGGCCAATCAGCGACGAACTTCTCAATCAAGGATTGGATCTGAGCCGCATACTTCCGGCATCGATGAGCCTGCACACCCGCAGGGACATCCGCCGAAGAATCTGCTGGACGGCATGATTAAGGCGCTTCGCCCGAAGCAGTGGGTGAAGAACGTCCTGGTTATCGCGGCTCCGCTGGCAGCCGGCAACGAGATTATGGACTCGGGACGCTCGATTGGCACATTGGCTGTCGACATCCTGGTGGCGTTTGTTGCTTTCTGCTTGGCGGCATCGTCGATTTACCTGATTAATGATGCCCGCGATGTCGAGGCTGACCGCGCGCATCCGACCAAACGCTTCCGTCCTATTGCCGCTGGCGTGCTGCCGGTGAGCGTGGCGTATGTCATGGCAGTCGTGCTGATTGTTGGTGCGATTGCGGTTTCCTGGGTTGCTTCCGAGGGGCCGGGGCTGGCAATTGTCGTGGCTGTATATATTGCGCTGCAGCTTGGCTACTGCTTTGGCTTGAAGCACCAGCCGGTGATTGATATTGCGCTGGTGTCCTCGGGCTTCATGCTGCGTGCAATGGCCGGTGGTGTGGCCGCGAACATTAACCTATCGCAGTGGTTCCTGCTGGTTGCCGCCTTTGGTTCCCTGTTTATGGCAGCCGGCAAGCGTTACGCAGAGCTGTTGCTGGCGGAACGTACGGGTAAGAAGATTCGCAAGTCTCTGCAGGGCTACACCGCGACCTACCTGCGCTTTGTGTGGACACTGGCCGCGACTGCGGTGGTACTCAGCTACGCACTGTGGGGCTTTGAGATGGGCCGCGCGCCGGGCACGTCCTCCGCTTCGGCTATTTGGTACGAGATTTCGATGGTCCCATTCACCGTCGCCATCCTGCGTTTTGCCGCTGACGTTGACCGCGGTGATGCGGGTAGCCCGGATGAGATCGCACTGAAGGACCGCCCACTGCAGGCACTGGCCGTTCTATGGCTGCTGTCCATTGCCATCGCTGTCTACGCTGTTCCGGCTATGGCGTAACTTTCTAGTCGGCTCGCGGTTTCTGATTGCGGGCTCGGCTCGCGGGTGCTCCTTTCGGAAGCATCTTGGCTGGCGCTTGGATAACGCTTGGGCTGGCTATTGGGTAGGGCTTGGGTTGCACTCAGGTTTTGGATGAGAACCTAACTCGGGGGTGGAATTACAAATTTGTAGTTCTCCCAGCATCTAGCGGTGTTTATAGGGCTCGTGCCGTTATTTTGTAGATAAACATTGTGAATATCACGAAAAGATTACGTTTCCGCTTGGGTGTTGGGCACCTCTTTAGTACTGTTATGTAATTGAGATTTCCCTGAGGAGTAGTCCTCAGATATTGCGTCACAGTTGAAAACAGCTAGCGAAGCCTGTTTTTGGGCAGTAGCCTCAGCGGAGAATGGCGTGGGGATAGTCCGAAAGTAATTAGAGGAGAACAATGAGCTTTACTACAGTGAGGCGCAACTTTGCCGTGAAGGTTGTGGCCGCCCTTGTCGCTGTTGCGATGGCTTTCGTTGGCTTGATGGTTGTTTCCGCCAAGGATGCAGCCGCAGCGCCGGATGCAAACCGTGATCGTCTGCGTCCGGGATGTGTGTGGGATCCGTATAACTGGTGGGTCCAGTACTGCAAGGTGTACTCGCCATCCATGCAGCGCGAAATTCCGGTTCAGATTCGCGCGGCCGTCGGCGGCGGCAATGCATCGCTCTACATGCTCGACGGCCTCTACGGCTTCAACCCCGGTGCATCCGGCTGGATTTGGTCGGGTCATGTCGCGCAGACCTTCAACCACGACAACATCACCCTCGTCGCACCGGCTGCTGGTGACGGCTCCTTCTACGCCGATTGGTACCGCCCGGCCCAGACCCCTGAAGGTCCGAAGATCCAGAAGTGGGAGACCTTCCTGACCCGGGAGCTGCCGGTTTACCTGCAGCGTGAATTCGGTGTCAGCCCGAACCGCAACGCGATTGCCGGTCTGTCCATGGGTGCTGCGGCAGCTATGTCTCTCGCTGCGCGCCACCGCGACCAGTTCAAGCACGTAACTTCCCTGTCCGGTTACTACCAGACGTCCAACCCGATTGTTGCCACCGGTACCACCGCGATGGTCGCGTCTACTGGTGTCGCCAACCCGTTTGATATGTGGGGTGTGCCGTTCCCGGCATCGCCGGAGCGTCTGGCTCACGATCCGTCGCTGCTTCTCAACCAGCTCCAGGGTCTGCCGATGTACATCTCCTCGGCACAGGGTGTATCCAGCCTGTGGAGTGATCCGTCGGTCCTGAACCGTCCGGTTCCGGAGCTGCCAGATACCGTTTGGCGCTCGGTGATGGAGTCGGTCTCTCGCGCATCGACCCAGATGTTTGAGCAGGATGCTCGCCGAGCTGGCCTGAACGCTCAGTTTGTCTACAGCCCGAACGGCATCCATTCGTGGGAGCTGTGGGGCCGTGACGCAGCGCTGGCTCGCCCGCATATCCTCCGCGCGCTTGGTGTGTAGTTCCTTGAAAAAGCTCTAACTCGGACTAAAAAGACTGTCCCCGTGGGTCGCCCACGGGGACAGTCTTTTTGCCTTTTGGCGCGGAGTGGGGTGGGCGACGGGCCGTCGTAAAGCGGAGGAAAGTCAGAGAAGAGGCGCTAAGAAAGCTGAAATCAGCACCTTTTGCGTGTGTCTCCACGGGTTTTGGCTGCGGAGAGAGTAAAAATAGAAGCCGAACCTTAAAGTAAAGGGTGAAGCTATTTCAGTAGCTGTGCCGTTGCACTTGCGAACAACTGCGAAAAACACGTGGCAGATAGCATGTGGCGAAAGCCGGAAGAGGGGAACTTCCGGAATCGTTGCTCGCCACGGTATGCAGTTAGCGCGATTGTGGGTGGCATGAGCGAAGCTGAGCACTCTTTGCCAATCAATCTTCATTAGCGACTTTGTAAAGGGAAGCCCTCATATGCGCGTAACCGCTAAATTCCTCCGAGGTGGCGTCGGCCAGAACCTGCGGACGTCGCCGGCGCGAGCGTTGACCGCAGTTTTAGCCCTACCGCTGACACTTGCTCTCGGTGCGCCGACCGCAGGGGCAGCCCCTGAGCCAGCACAGCAGAGTCTGCCCAGCTACGAGGAGATCCAGGCCGTTCAGGGCCAGCTACCTCAGGCAGGGAGTGCGGAGAACTTGGAGGAGCTGGCCAAGGCAGCTGAAGCAGCGCAGGCCGCAGGCCAGCAGCTACCTGGGCTGGGAATGCCAAAGCCGATGCCCGGGCCAGAGCGCACACCCTTCAGGGTCGATACCCCGGCAGTGGCGAACCTGCCAAGTGGCGTCAGTGTGGAAAAGGTCGAGTGGTTCACGGACCACCACGTCATTGCCCACATTCGCTCCGCCGTTATGCCAGAAAAGCCGATTCAAGTAGAGATTCTGCTGCCACGTGACTGGTACCGCGACAAGGAACGCACCTTCCCGAGCGTCTACCACCTCGACGGTATGGCATCGTTTGATGACTACTCCGGCTGGATCCGTGCTACCAACATCGAGCGCTTCTACGAGGATAAGAACGTCCTGGTAGTTATGCCGGCCGGCGGTACGTCCTCGTTCTACTCCGACTGGGACCAGCCGGATAACGGCCAGAACTACCAGTGGGAGAGCTTCATTACCAAGGAGCTCGTGCCGGTTATCACCAACGGTTTCCGCGGCAACGACGACCGCGGCATCTTCGGCATTTCCATGGGCGCGACCGGTGCCTACAATGTCGCAGCGCACTCCCCAGAACTGTGGAAGTTCGCCGGTAGCCTCTCCGGTTACCTGGATATGAGCTCGCCGGGCATGCCACAGGCAATCGCCCTGGCGATGAAAAACACTGGCGGCTACGATGCCACCAAGATGTGGGGTCCGCTCGGTTCCCAGCGCTGGAAGGACAATGACCCGAAGCTGAACATCGACAAGCTCAAGGGCATGTCGCTGTACATCTCGGCGGGTAACGGTAACACCGGCGAGTGGGACGTGCCGTCAAAGGTCGACCCGACCAAGCCGGAAAACCCGACCGGTTACGCACTGGAAGTGCTCTCCCGCATGACCAGCGAAACCTTTATCCGTGAGGCTCAAGCCAAGGGCGTCGAACCAGTTGTGAACTTCCGCAATTCGGGCACGCACACCTGGCCGTACTGGCAGTTCGAAGTCAGCCAGGCCTGGCCGACTCTCGCCGACGCGCTACAGCTGCCAGAGTCCGACCGAGGTGCAGTTTGCCGCGTAGGCGGCGCGATTGAAAAGGCTGTCGCCTCACTGCCGGGAATCGGTACCTGCCTGTCGGATGAGTACGGTGCCGCCAAGAACGGCGTCGCCCAGGACTTCACCGGCGGTACCGCCTACTGGCACCCGGATACCGGAGCACACGTGGTCTGGGGGCGCATCGGCTCGCGCTACAACGAGCTCGGTGGCCCATCCTCGCCACTTGGCTACCCGCTGACCAACGAACTGGCCACCCCGGACGGGAAGGGACGATTCGTCCACTTCGAAAAGGGATCCATCTATTGGACTCCGGAAGGCGGAGCTCACGAGGTTCTCGGCGACATCATGAACGTCTGGGGCAAGTCCGGTTTCGAGACCGGCCCGCTGGGCTACCCAATCGCCAACCACCGTGACATCCCAGGAGGTGTAGCTCAGGACTTCCAGGGCGGCACCATCGTCAAGATCGGCGGCGAAGAACCGCGAATCGTCCGCGGCGAAATCGGCCGTATCTACAAGGAACTCGGCGGCGCAGGGTCTGACTTGGGCCTGCCTGTCGACGCCGACGAGCTCAAGCTCACCCGCGGCGCTTTCCAGCGCTTCGAACACGGCGCCATCTACTGGACTCCGGAAACCGGCGCACAGCCGGTGCGGGACAATGACATTACCGACCACTGGGGCAGCACGGGCTACGAAAATGGCCCGTTCGGTTACCCGGTCGGCCCCCTGCAGCCAGTGAAGGCCGGTGGACTGGAGCAGCAGTTCGAAGGTGGCTGGATCCGCCAGCTCAACGGCAAGATCGTCGAGGAGCGCAATACGCCAGAAGCACCAGCCCCGGCCGCCGACAACGGTGACGACAAGTAAGCCAATCAACGTAGGACACTGAATAAGGGATAGCCAAATGTCCATGAACAAGTCCTTCCGCGCAGTGGCTACAACCGCAGCTGTCGCGCTGCTGACCCTCGGAGTGGCCGCTTGTGGCAGTTCCACTGTCGAGTCCTCTGAGGTCACCTCGTCGACGGCTACGAAGACCTCCACGACGTCGTCAAGCACGACGACCTCCGCGCCGAAGTCGAGCGACAAGAAAGCGTCGGAGATTACCGACCCCCAAGCCAAGCGCGTCGACAAAGCTCCCGATGGGCAGATGAAGCTCAGTGAGGCTGACGATTCGTACCTCGAAGCGCTGGAAAAAGCGGGAATCGATGTCGACGGGGTGGAGGATCAGCTCATCGGAACTGGTCGCGCGGCATGCTCGGAAGCGCCGGAGGAGGATCGTCAGGTCATCGCGCTGGCGATTGCCGGGCAGCTGGTCGCACAGGAACGCTCGCAGGACAGCGCCGAGCAAGTGGCGAAGATCATTGCAACCTCCGCTAAAAAGGCGTATTGCTAGCACTCATGCGTAAAGTGCTGACAATTCTGGCGGTCATCGTGTTGGTGGCCGCGATTGGTTTTGGCGTCGTGCAATGGCTTGGCGACGACCAAAGCGCCCCAACCCCACCGCCCCCCGGTGACGAAGGCGGGGTTTTGGCCGAACAACCCGAGTGGTGCCCGGCCGTTGAAGTCATCGCGGTTCCCGGCACCGCGGAATCGCGTGCCGACGACGACCCGATGGCCCCGACCGCGAACCCACACTCGCTGCTCCTAGGCCTCACGAACTCGATTTCGCAGTCCTACGCGGAGGGCGATGTCAAGGTCTGGACCACGCCGTACCCGGCCCAGATTAAGACACATCAGATGCCAGACCAGCTGACCTACGATGATTCGCAGGCAGTTGGGCGCGATGTCACCGCCAAGGAAATGGCTGACCTGCACGGGCAGTGCCCACTGACGGACTTTGTGTTGATGGGCTTCTCGCAGGGCGCGGCCATTGCAGGCGATTTGGCCTCCGACATTGGCAATGGCCATGGTGCGGTTCCCGCCGAGCGCATTGCGGGTGTGGCACTGCTGGGTGATCCTCGACGTGACCCAAACCAGGGTGTTAACCAGGGCGTTCCGCTGGCGGGTGTGGGTGTCGAACTGTCGTTGCACCCACTCGGCGGCATTGTTCAGGCAGTAGTTCCGGGCGCATCGATGCGCGGCCCCCGACCTGGCTTTGGCTCCATTAACGACAAGGTCCAGAACGTCTGCGTGCCGTCGGACTCCTTCTGCGATGTGCCGCCGGCAGTTGCCGACGCAATTGCCCGGGCGCAGGAGATGATTGCCGGCGCGGGTGCGCATGCGACCTACGCCACGAATGATGTGGCAATTCCGGGAACCACTCCGTTGGCCTGGACTGAGGGCTGGACTCGCGAACTGATTGACCAATCGCTGGCGCGGTAGCTGCGGGGCGGTAGCTGCAGGCGCGCTAGTTCCTGAATCCGTGCACCGGCGCCGGGATGTAGCCGCCGCGGGCAATGAATTCGGCATTGCCCTTGGCATTGACATCAATAACAGGCGCATAGCCGAGTAGGCCACCGAAGTTCACCTCATCGCCAGGCTTAGTACCAGGCACCGGAATGAGGCGGGCAGCGGTGGTCTTGTGGTTCATCACACCAATGGCGGCCTCGTCGGCAATCATGCCGGAAATCGTGGTCGCAGGGGTGTCCCCCGGAATCGCAATCATGTCGAAGCCCACCGAGCAGATAGAGGTCATCGCCTCCAACTTGTCCATGCTGATTGACCCCGCACGCACAGCATCAATCATGCCCTTATCCTCAGAGACCGGGATGAACGACCCGGACAGACCACCGACGCGTGAGCAGGCCATCAGGCCACCTTTCTTCACGGCGTCGTTAAGCAGCGCCAACGCGGCAGTGGTGCCGTGCGTACCGACCTGCTCCAACCCCATGTGCTCCAGGATGTGAGCGACAGAATCACCCATCTCGGCCGTCGGCGCGAGCGAGAGATCCACGATGCCAAAGGGCACGCCCAGGCGCTCCGATGCCATCGTGCCGACCAGCTGACCCGTGCGGGTGATCTTGAACGCCGCCTTCTTGATCTCCTCGGCGACTTCGTTGAAGCTGGCGCCCTCCAGATTGCCGAGCGCGCGATCGACCACACCCGGACCCGAAACGCCGACGGACACGACACAATCGGGCTCCCCGACGCCGTGGAACGCGCCGGCCATGAACGGATTGTCACCCACCGCATTGGCGAAAACCACCAGCTTGGCGCAGGCAATCGAGCTGCGGTCGGCGGTCTGCGCCGCGGCTTCCTTCACCACTTCGCCCATGCGGCGCACCGCATCCATGTTGATGCCCGCGCGTGACGACGCAACGTTGACCGAGCTGCACACCAACTCGGTCTCGCTAAGAGCGTGCGGAATGGAGTCGATGAGTCGCTTCTCGCTGGTCGTCGCGCCCTTTTCGACGAGCGCCGAGTAGCCGCCGAGGAAGTTCACGCCCGAATCGCGGGCGGCGCGGTCGAGCGCCTTGGCCACCACGGTGGGGTCGCCTTCGCAACCGGCCGTAATCAGAGCGACAGGAGTGACGGAGATACGCTTATTGACAATCGGAATGCCCAGCTCCGCCTCGATGCCCTCACAGACCTCTACGAGACGAGAGGCCTGCCGAGTCACGCGGTCGTACACCGCCTGCGCGGTGGCTTCCATCTCGGAGCGAGAGCATTCGAGCAGCGAAATACCCATGGTGACCGTCCGGATATCCAGGCGGTACTTCTCGATCATGTCAATAGTGTCGAGGAACTTAGATTGCGCGAAGTTGAAATCCATCCTGGTCGCGCCCTTTAAATCTCGTTGACGGCGTTGAATAGCGCCTCAGACTGGATTCGGATGACAAGCCCCTCCCGCTTGCCGACGGAATCCATGTAACCCTGCAGCGTGCTAATAGGGGTGGCTTTCTCGTTGAATTCCACCCGCAGGATCATGGTGAACCATTTGTCCATGAGGGTCTGGGAAACATCGACGATGTTGACGTCCTGCTCCGCTAGAGCAGTGGTGACGGCGGCGATGATGCCGGTGTGATCCTCGCCGGTGACGGTAATGATGGCAAACATGGCCTCAATTTTAGCCGGTGGGGTGGTGTGCGTGGTGGGGCCTCACTCCCCACTAACGCCACTTCACGACACCTATGGCACCTTGTGCCAGCTGTGGAGGTGGCATGAGGTGACACCGGTGTCGTGAAGTGGGTACGCAGCCATGCTAGGGCGGGAGCCAGCCCTACAGCCTTGCAGCCTTGCAGCCTTGCAGCCCTACAGCCCTACAGCCCTGCAGCCCTAGCGGACGTCGACGAACTCCTTGACAATCCACTTGCGCAGTGCGAGCAGAATCAGGCCCAGGACAACAGAGGCGATGCCCAGGGTGATGAAGAAGGTGTTCTCAGCAGCGGCATCTTCATAGTCGTAGAAGCCGGCCAGCGTACCTGCCAGCGAAGTACCCATAGCAATCGCCATCAGCCAGACAGCCATCATGCGCGATGGGAATGCCGCCGGAGCGACCTTGGTGGCAAGAGCGTTGCCGACCGGGCTCAGCATGAGCTCACCCATGGTGAACAGGAAGAGAATCCAAATAATCGCCCACAGAGGAGTGGAGTTCTCGCCGCCACCAGAGAACGGGATGAAGAAGAACAGCGAGATACCGATGATGATGTTGGCGACACCGAACTTCACTGGGGTGGACCACTGGCGGTCACCAAGCTTGGACCAGGCGGCTGCGAAGACCATCGAGAAGGCGATGATGAAGATCGGGTTGACTGAGTTAATCCAAGCCGGGGACATTTCCCAGCCGAAAATCTCGCGGTCGAGGCGGATATCCGAGTAGATGGCCAGCACCGTGAACTGCTGCTGGAAGATACCGAAGAACAGCACACCCGAGATGAACATCGGGATGAAGCCAACCAGGCGAGTCTTCTCCGATGCCGTCGTAAGTGGCGAGGAGTACATTTGCCACCACAGCACCACAGCGGCAATCAGTGCGATAACAGTGACCACAGTGGAAAGAGCGGTGACCGGAACAATACCGGTGGCAACTAGCGCAACCGAGACAACAGCGATGACCACGGCGATAGCAATCCATGCCGGGTACTGCTTCTTTGGCAGCGGGTTCGGAACGTCATGGCCAGCTTCGGCGATGGTGGACTTGCGCATCAGAATGTACTGAATCAGGCCGGCAGCCATACCGATAGCAGCCAGGCCGAAGCCCCAGTGGAAGCCCTTCATGCCCCAGATCCAGCCGGTGAGCAGTGGGCCGAACAGCGCACCGATGTTGACGCCCATGTAGAAGATGGAGAAGCCCGCATCACGACGCGGGTCGTCCTTGGCATAGAGCTGACCCAGCACAACCTGTGCATTGGTCTTCACGCCACCGGAACCGATTGCGATAGCGACAAGACCAATGGCCAGACCCGTAACGCCGGGAATAATCGCCAGGGAGATGTGGCCAATCATGACCAGGATGGCGGAGTAGAACAGTGTCCGCTCCGAGCCGAGGAGACGGTCAGCGACCAGGGAGGCGAGGAGCGCTGCCATGTAGACAAGACCACCGTAGGCACCGACGATGGATGTCGCGGCACCCTTGTCCAGGCCGAGACCGCCCTGTGTGGTCTCGTAGTACATGTAGAAAGCCAGGATGGCCTGCATGCCGTAGAAGCTGAAGCGCTCCCACATTTCGACGCCGAAGAGGTTGGCAAGGCCCCATGGCTGGCCCATAAATGTACGTTCTTGTGTAGCCCCTGTGGGGTTAGTTGATGTTTGGGCCTCGGCAGTTGGTTGGTTGCCGAGAGCCTCGTCAGAAGAATTGTCCATTCTTCAATTATTGAGGTGCAGGACAGAAATTAAAAACTGGATTTGGGTAAAACCAGATTTAGGCAGAGAACAAACCCGAAGGCGTAGAGACCTAACCCCCAAGACCAAGGGACAAACCCGAAGGCGTAGGGGACGGGCCCGAAGACTTAGTCCAGTGACTTGCGGGCCACCGCGTTCGAGGCTGCGCGCCAACCCAGCAGCAGCAAGGCACTCATGACCGATGCGACCAGGATGAAGGACCAGTGCGGGACCGCCGAATTGCGGGTGGCCCACACAGCCAGGCCGACGACGACAGTACCGAGCCACACAATTGCGCCTGCGCTCACGGCGCGCGGGTTCGGCTCATTCTTAATCAGTGCGGTGCCCAGGAGGACACCGAAGGCGAACGGCCAGAAGGTATCGAGGATATTGATGAACGTAAAAGGATCCTCCGGCGTGTTGTGAGCCAGGCGCGCTAACACGGCGAAAATAAAGATGGCGAGGATGTCAATCAAGAACGTCGATACGCGTATGTTCATGCCCATAGTCTAGCGACCCCTCAGATTGGTGGGGTGACCAGAGGCTAGCCCCAAAAGTGGCGGTTAACGGTTGGTGACCGGCTGACGCTTGGGCTCGTCCTTGTGGTCGAAGCCGAGGGCGTAGATGATCCAGCCCACGATTGCCACCAGCACGAAGGAAACGATGCGGTAGACCAGCACTGACGCAAACGCCTCGGCGCCGGTGGTGCCGCCCGCGATGAGAGCTGCGGTCAAGGCGGCCTCAACAGTGCCGATGCCGCCCGGAGTGGCCTGGATGAAGCCGGCGAGTTTGCCGGTCACAAAGGCCAGCAGCACCTTTGTCGCCGAGATGTCGTCGATGCCAACAGCACGGATAGCGGCGTAGAGACAGACGATTTCCGCCACCCAGTTGATAAAGGACCAGGTGAAGGAAAGGGCCAACGTCTGCACGGGGAGCTTCACGCTGGTGAGCTGTGTGACGGACTCTTCAAGCCGGTCGATATCGGTGTCAGCGGGCTTCTTTCGAATCTTGTTAAAGACATGCAGGCACCACGTGCCGGCCTTGTTGACAAAAGCTGGGTTCTGCGAAAACCGCCACAGCAAAATGGTCGCGAGTAGCACGACGATTGCCATAGCGACGAGCACTGCGGTCGTGCCACCCTGGCCGACGAAGAAGAGACTGCCAAGCCCCAGAAATGCCAGGCCTAAAAATGACAATGCGCCCGAAAAGAGAACAAACCAACTGACCAGGACCGCAGACGCGCCCCACTGCATCATGCGCTTGATCTGCAGCGCTGTGGAAAATGCGGCGCCGCCGGGAACGGTGACCGCCCACGCATTGGAGGCGAGGGTTAGCGCATTGGTGCTCCGGCGGGTGGCTGCTTTGACGCCTCCGGCCCGCAGCAGCAGTCGCATCACTTCCGCCATGGCGTAGAGCGAAAAAGCCACAGAGCCAATGGAAAAAAGCAGCCACTTGGTGTCAACATCTGCAAGGATGTGTAGGCCTTGGACGACACTGTCCCAGTTTCTTACCGTCAGGACAACACCGACAATGACGAGGGCTACGAGGATTATCAATCGTAGCCAGCTCGTATTGCCGGTTTTGAGGACATTTTTAAGTCGTGACATAAGTAAGAAGCCTGTTCGGTGTCCCTTCATCCTAACGGCGATGAAAGCAGTGAGCAGTAGTGCTCAGTGGAGTCCTGGATTAGCGTTTGCTCTCGCCTTAGTCGTCGCTCTTGGTATCGCGCTCCTTGAGCAACGAGGTGAGCGGACGGAACGGCTGCAGCCAGGCACCGCCATCGGGCAGGCGGTCGAGGTCGATACGCGGTAGTGGTTCGCGGAAGACACCCTTGATTTCCTCCAGGTCAACGAACCGAATCGCATCCGAGGCCAGTGCCCAGGAAGCGTGCTCGTGGAAACCGATGACGGTTACCGGAATGCCCTCGGAGGCGAGCTTTTCCAGCAGTTCCTGGAAGTTCTGGCCATCGGCAGACGCAACGACGACACTGCGCAGCACGCCCTCGTCGTAACGCCTTTGGATGTGCGCAATCATGTCCGGATCGACATCGGTGTCCTCCTCGATTTTCGGCTTTGCAAAGACCGCGAAACCAACATTGCGCAGAGCCTCCACCCAGGGGCGGACAATTTCCGCAGAGCCCGGGTTGACGTTGGTGAAGACCGTGGCCTCGGGGAGGACATCGGAGCCGATTTTCTTGGATACGCGCTCGGCTTCGTCGATAAGCCATTTGCCGACGGCGTCGAAGCGTGGACGGTGCGCGGCGGTCGGGCGGGAGCCCAGGATGGCGCCAAGACCCATGTCCAAGTTCGGGGCGTCCCACACGAGCAGCGCGGTGGGGTGCGTTTCAGCGGTGTTGTAGCTGGCGGAGGTGTTCTGTGTGGTGCTCATTTCCTAGGCCTCCTTCTTGCGCCAGATGAACTCGTGAATGTCGTGGTCGAGGTTCAGGCCGCGGGCTTCGAACTTAGTAGTCGGGCGGTCGAGAAGCATGGGGGATTCCGGCCATGGCCAGGCGATGGGTTCCAGCGTCGGTTCTACCTCGCGGAGTTCCTCGATCCACTCGGCGTAGTCCGCATGGTCAGTGGCGGCGTGGAAGATGCCGCCGGGCTTCAGTCGTGAGGAAATCAAGCGCAACGTGCCAGACTGCACAATGCGGCGCTTGTGGTGGCGCGCCTTCGGCCACGGATCCGGGAAGAATAGGCGTACGCCGGCCAGCGATTCTGGCTCAATCATGCGCTGCAGGACCTCAACGCCGTCGCCGCGGACCATGCGAATATTCGACACCTCATTGCGCACGGTGGCGGAAAGCAGTTTTGCCAGGCCAGGGCGGTAGAGCTCAACTGCGATGATGTTGTGGTCCGGTTCCTGCGGGGCCATCGCGACGGTGGAGGTTCCGGTGCCACAGCCAATCTCGACGATGGTCGGGCCCTTACGGCCGAACCATTCCTCCACGTCAATGACCTCATCGGAGAGGACCTTGCCGTAGGTGTCCCAGTTTTCTTCCCAGATTTTTTCCTGGTTAGGGGTCAGCGTGCCCCGGCGGAAGGACAGATTGCCGATGCGCGGGTAGTCAAGACCGTCGTCGAACTGGGTCTTTTCCGGGCGGCCAGCGGGCAACTCGCCCTTCTTCGGCTGGCGTTCTGGTTGCCGTTCAGGGGCCCGTTCTGCCTGCTGCTCCGAACCCTGCTCGGACTGCTGTTCTGCTGGTGCAGATTCCTGCGCCGACAATGGTACAGATTCCTGCGAAACTGCAGGCTGTTCAATATTTTCAGAAAAATCAGAAGTAGTCACGTTTCCTATTGTCCACGACAACGTCGAACTATCCAATCGCCGACTTGCCGAATCCGCGGTCCGTTGTAGTCTGAACGCGAAGCCGCGCTTGTTCGTTTCCTGAAGAAATATGTGAAAGCTGTTTCAAACAGTCCTTTCGTGCAGCGCGGAATCCGGCTTACGGGTCGTACGGGGGTTACGTGGGGTTCGCGCGGAACCGCACGGGGTTTTATGGGAGGGGACTAGGACGAATGGACCTTATTTCCGCAACCGATGTCACGGAAACAATGCAGGTGCCAGGGGAATCCGCTTCGTCGACGTTGCACGCCGCTGTTGTGGATTGGCTGTCTTCACGTCAGCGGGTGCGGTCGGACACTGCGAGTGCGGACGGGGCGGAAGTGCTCGTTGCCACGGCGCTCGAGCGGAGGAAACAACCGCTGACAGTCTGCGCGCGGCTGCGCCGAGGCGTGAGGGAGTCCGCAGTTCGTGAGGCATTCACGCAATGCCACGCAGAGCTGGCTAAAGATTTGCCCGAAACGGTCGCGCTGGTCATCGAACAACAGCCGATACGCCGCTCGCTTGCCGACGAGTATTGCGACATCACCACAAACGAGCCAGCTGAACACACCTTTTTGTTCACCTCGGCGCTGCGAAAAATCATGGACCGTCGTAGCGCACAGAGCAGGCTCCACGATGATGACCGCCTACTCGCAATGCAGCTGACCGAGATTGCAGTGGCTTTTCCCTCTGCACGAGACAGCCTGGAGGAGTTGCTATGGCAGCACCGGAGCTAACCGAGGTAACTGACGTAACTGACGTAACCGAGACGGAGGCGAGTACGGCGGCAGAAGTGTCGGGGCAGGTGAAGTTGCCTGCGGCAGCGCCGGAACCTGCGTCTGTAGCGGGGCCAGCGCCTATGCAGGCACCTCCACAAGTGCCAGAGCAGCCGCCAATCCTTATCACCAAAGCTGGGAACGCAGCGGACCGCGCGGACTTCTCGCAGATTGTTGACACTGCAACTCCGCCCCGTCGTCTGGAGTTTGTGGATAAACGCAGCGCCGTCGTGCTCTATGTCGCCGATAGTGAGGTGCAGCCAACGCGGGAATGCGTCAGCACGGTTGCGGCAATTAGCCAGGCCACCGGCCGTGTTGCCGTCGGGTTGATTGGCAATGGTGAGTATGCCGAAGCTTGGCGTCAAGAAATCGACAGCACAATTCCGATGGGAGCACTGGACGCGAGGATGGCCAGAACCCTTGTTCTCCTTGCTGAGGGCCCGCCGAGAAGCTCAGGGGAAAACTCGAGGGCCCGCCGGGCTCGAAACGCTCGAGCGCAGCTGGCACAGGAGCGATCGCGCGGAGCCGGGGCGGCGGCGCGATTGCAGCGGAAACTGCAGCTTGCCGCTGAAGAGGCAGTGAGGGATGCGCTGCGGGTCGTGGCCGAGGAACCCGCAGGTGACCAAGCTGAACTGCAGAGCCGTGCCGAAGATGCAGCGGCGCAACTTCAACAGCGGTGTAGCGAAGAATTGGGCTTCCGTGTCAACGCCGAGGTCCCCGCTCCAGAGCGTCCAGCTCGTCCCAACTATGTCATGGAAGCTGTGGTGGCGGTGGCATCGCTGGGTGTGGCGTTCGGCGCGGTGCGGATCCTCCACGGGGTGCTGATGTGGGTCGGGGTGCCGATAATCGCGGCGCAGCTGGTCGCACTGGCAGTGGGGCTTTGTGTTGCGGTGGTGGCGGTGGGCGCAACGATTCGTCGTAACGCACGCCAACGCACTGCGCAGTGGCGGGCAAACTATCTTGCCCACCTGCGGCGAAGATGGGCGCAGTCCGTGGAGACTGCGGTGCGGGAATCGCTCGGCGTGCGTGGTCCGGGATGGCGAATAGAACAGCTGGCGGAGTACACCGGAGCATCCGCCAGATAGCTGTGACAACCAGGAGAATTATTAGGAGAAACGGGGAACTGAACGATGGACGAATTTTCTTTATTGCAGTACTTTTCCGAACAGCCTCCGTCCGATGGCGGGTTGGGGAACCAGTCGCTCGGCACGCCGTGCGGGTTGGAGGCAGCGACGCCGATTGATGGGCAGTCGGTGGGCGGCGAGGGCGCTGGGCTGGTCGTGGAGGTCGACGGACAGCTCTATGACCTCGGTGATGACGAGGGGTCAATCACGCTTGCCGACGATTCCGGGTTGTCAATCTATTCGGATTTGGACGGTGACGGCACGGTGGATCACGTTACGACGGTCCGTTTTGACGGCACCTGGGAATCATGGAGCAGTGATGATGTGAAGGCTGTTGACAGGACGGAAGAATCGACGGGGGAAGCTGAGTCATCTGCGGGGAAGTGGGATGCGTACTCATGGGAGCAATCCGCGCGAGGGAATTGGAACTAACGACTTTGGAAACATTGCTCGCGGGGGTATCTGTGTTCTCGTTGCTTACAAATGGGGGTAACTGTTGCCGGCCGATTAATGGTTGTGGATTTGTGTGGTGAGGCTGGCCTCATTTGCTGGTTGTAGCCGTAAATGAACAGGTCGCGATAATGGGGCGGGCGAAAAATTTTGTCGTAAACCCGTGAGAAAACCGCTCGAAAATGGTGGAGCAGGTTGATTGCCGATTTGGGGACCGGCAACTTTCAGTAACCCCCGGTAGTCTTAAATCAAGACGCGAATCAATGAGTCAGGAGAACTGATGTCCGCACCTTCTATTCCTGGTCTCGAGGGCCAGGCCCCGACCGAGAACGCCGAACTGCTGCGCTGGATTGCTGAGGTCGCAGAACTGACCCAGCCAGACAAGGTTGTCTTTGCTGATGGCTCGGAAGAAGAGTGGAACCGCCTTACCCAGGACTTGGTTGATAAGGGAACTCTTATCAAGCTGAATGAGGAAAAGCGCCCGAACTCTTTCCTTGCCCGCTCGAACCCGAAGGACGTTGCTCGTGTGGAGTCCCGCACGTTCATCGCTTCCGAAAAGGAAGAGGACGCTGGTCCGACCAACAACTGGGCGGATCCGGTCGAGCTGAAGAAGGAAATGACCGAGCACTACCGCGGTTCCATGAAGGGCCGCACCATGTTCGTCGTTCCGTTCTGCATGGGCCCGATCACCGACCCGGAGCCGAAGCTGGGTGTTCAGCTGACCGACTCGGAGTACGTGGTTCTCTCCATGCGAATCATGACCCGCATGGGTCAGGAGGCCCTGGACAAGATTGGTCCGGACGGCGACTTCGTCCACGCACTGCACTCTGTTGGTGCTCCGCTGGAGGAGGGCCAGGAGGACGTTGCATGGCCGTGCAACGATGAGAAGTACATCACCCAGTTCCCGGAGACCAAGGAGATTTGGTCCTACGGTTCCGGTTACGGCGGAAACGCCATCCTGGCCAAGAAGTGCTACGCACTGCGTATCGCTTCGGTTATGGGTAAGGAAGAGGGCTGGATGGCTGAGCACATGCTCATCCTGAAGCTCACCAACCCGGAGGGCAAGGCCTACCACATCGCCGCTGCATTCCCGTCCGCTTGTGGTAAGACCAACCTGGCTATGCTGACCCCGACCATCGAGGGCTGGAAGGCCGAGGTCGTCGGTGACGACATCGCATGGCTGAAGTTCGGTGAGGACGGCCGCCTGTACGCCGTCAACCCGGAGAACGGCTTCTTCGGTGTTGCACCGGGCACCAACTACTCCTCCAACCCGAACGCCATGAAGACCATGGAGGCCGGTAACACCCTGTTCACCAACGTCGCACTGACCGACGATGGCGATGTCTGGTGGGAAGGCATGGAAGGCAAGCCGGATCACCTCATTGACTGGAAGGGCAATGACTGGACTCCGGACTCCGACGAGCTGTCCTCGCACCCGAACTCCCGTTACTGCACCCCGATTTCGCAGTGCCCGGTTGCTGCACCGGAGTACGACGATCCCGCTGGTGTCCCGATTGACGCCATCCTGTTCGGTGGCCGTCGCCCGGACACCGTGCCGCTGGTAACCCAGGCTCTGTCCTGGAACCACGCAACCTTCATCGGTGCAACCCTGGCTTCCGGCCAGACCGCTGCTTCCGCTGAGGCTAAGGTTGGCTCCCTGCGCCACGACCCGATGGCAATGCTGCCGTTCATCGGCTACAACGTCGGTGACTACCTGCAGCACTGGGTCGACATGGGCGTCAAGGGCGGCGACAAGATGCCAGAGGTCTTCCTGGTTAACTGGTTCCGCCGTGGTGCGGATGGTCGCTTCCTGTGGCCGGGCTTCGGCGACAACGCCCGCGTCCTTAAGTGGATCATCGACCGCATTGAGGGCCGCGTTGGTGCCAAGGAGACCGTCGTTGGCCACACCGCAAAGGCAGAGGACCTGGACCTGACCGGTCTGGACATCGACTTTGAAGATGTCAAGGAAGCCCTGAAGGCACCGGCTGCTAAGTGGCAGGGTGACCTGCCGGACAACGAGGAGTGGCTGAAGTTCCTCGGCGACCGCGTTCCGCAGGAAGTCTGGGACGAGTTCGAGGCTCTGAAGGCTCGTATCGAGAAGAGCCTGCAGGACTAAGAGTCCGCTAGCTAGCTAGCTTTGCTAGATGCTGAAAGCTAGAACTTGGAACCACCCCCTTGCTGCCCGAAGTGGCTGGCAAGGGGGTGGTTTGCGCAATTTGACGACGAAGGGTGACACGCAATGCAATTGACGCTTTTCTCTGACTTAAGCCTGCGTGTCATCACTTTGATGGCGATGGGGGAGCCGGGGCGAAAGTACACCGCCGCCGAGGTGGCGGAGTCCCTCAATGCGTCTCGCGCGCATGTCTCTAAGGTCGTCTCGAGGCTCGTTGAGCTGGACTTCCTGGATGCGGTGAAGGGCCGCAACGGCGGCATCTATTTGCGCGAGTCGGCTACGGAGAAGTCCGTCGGCAAGCTGTTGCGCACCCTGGAAAATAATGAGGTCGTCGATTGCGTCGGCACTGACTGCCCGCTGCTGCCGACGTGCCTGTTGCGTGGCAAGCTAGCGGTTGCGCAGGAGGCGTTTTTCGCCTCGCTGGATTCGGTGTTGATTGCGGATCTCATTCCGCCAAAATCGGCTAATGGTGCGGATGCCAATCTCCCCGAGGGAGGCAGTCCGACCGAGGAAACCCAGCTCAATATTCGTCCGGTTTAGCTGCAGAGGGCGGAAAGCTGGTCTCGGGCCGGTTTTGCGCTGAGATCGCTAAGAACTGTGCCGTCGAAATTTTCTGGTGAATTTTTCGGTATCGCCATTTGTGCAGTTCAAGACGGGTAAAACTCAACCGCAAAGAGTAGTTATGGACACCATTGGGAAATAATACGCAAACAGAATGCGCAATATGGTGTTATTGTGAAGTCATGCCAAACCTGAATGTTAACAAGAACGGCCTGACTCCAGAGCAGGCTGAAATCGTCACTCAAACCCTGCCCGTCGTCGGTGCCAACATCGAAAAAATTACGCCGAACTTCTACAACCGGATGTTCGCAGCACATCCTGAGCTCATTGCCGATACCTTCAACCGTGGCAACCAGAAGCAGGGTGCTCAGCAGAAGGCACTGGCAGCATCCGTCGCTACCTTCGCAGCTACCCTGGTCGACCCAGACGCTCCTGCCCCGGAAGAACTGCTTTCCCGCATCGGCCACAAGCACATTTCCGTTGGCATCAAGCCAGAACAGTACCCAATCGTGCACAAGCACCTCTTCGATGCCATCGAGGAAATCCTCACCCCAGAGGTCTTTCAGGGAGCTGTCCGCGACGCATGGGATGCCGTCTACCTGGAGATGCAGCGTGTTCTCATCGACTTCGAGAAGGGGCTCTATGACGACCTCGGTGTCGAAGCAGGTGATGTCTTCCGCGCCGCTCACGTCGTCTCTCGTGAAGAGCGCGGTGATGATGTCGCAGTATTCTCCGTCAAGCTTGACGACGAAACCCCAGTTTCCTACCTCCCGGGACAGTACATCTCTGTACGCCAGACCATGCCGGACGGCGCCGGCCAGCTACGTCAATACTCCCTAGTCGGCGGCGAGGAAGGTGTTCTGACTTTCGCAGTCCGGCGTGTCGATGCCTCTGAGAATCTGCCAGCAGGTGAGGTTTCCACACAGCTGTGGGAAAAGGTGCAGCCGGGCGATGCCATTGAAATCTCTCTGCCTGCAGGCGATCTGGTGCTGGACACTAAGTCCGACAATCCGGTGGTACTTATTTCCGCAGGTATTGGCGCCACACCCATGATTGGCATGCTGGATGCCCTGGTGGCAGCCGACTCCAAGCGTGATGTTGTCGTCCTCCACGCGGACCGCGCAGAAACCGCAGATGCTCTGCGAGCAGAGCGTGACAATGCAATCGCCGCGCTCGCCAATGCTCGCCAGCAGGTGTGGTACGAGCCGGAGCTGATGGATTTGACCGATATTGACCTGCCGGAGGGGGCGCAGTACTACCTCTGCGGAGGAAACGGCTTCCTACAGGCCATTCGCCAGCAGCTCGCCGATCGCGGTGTTGCTCGCGATAACGTTCACTTCGAGCTGTTCAGTCCGAACGATTGGCTGCTAGACGCTTAATGCCGCAACCGCGCCGTCGTCATAAAAGCCATCGCCACAAATAAAGCCGAATGACCAGTCGCGATATATGTTCGGGGCTGGTCATTGTGCTGTTTGTAGCTTCGGTGGCTTCGTATTACTCGGCTGAGCCGGAAAGCTCCGCAACAACATCGCCTGCAGTTTGGTTCTCGCACTGCGCAAACGCGATACCTGCCCACAAATTGAGATACTCCGGATCACCGGCCTTATTCGCCGCGCCGCGAATCGGCGTGGTCAAGTAGTGCAGTTGCGGGTAAAGCTCCGGCGCGACCCTAGAAAACTCCCGGGTAAACGTGTTCTCGATGGCACGCGCTGGCTTGCCAGAAAAGGCATGAGTCAAAACGGTGTCACGCCCCACCAAATCACGCAGTGCCCGTCGGTGCGTCTCCTTCGTACCCGCCTCCGCGCTGGTGAGGAACCGTGTGCCAACTTGCACAGCCACCGCGCCGGCTTCCATAAGCTTGACGACGTCCTCTCGGTTACCCACCCCACCAGCGGCGATGATAGGTACATCGGTAACTGCACATGCTTCGGTGACTGCTTGGGCAAGCTCTTCTACAGAGGCCCCAATGCTGTCGGACGAATCCTGCCCCTTCACAAACGCGCGGTGCCCACCCGCAGCTAGTCCCTGCAGAACAATGCGATTAGCGCCAGCCTCCGCAGCTGCCCGCACACCCTCAATTGAGGTCGCATTCAGTACCACTTTGCGGCCAGACTCCTTTACCTGAGCAATGATTTCTTTATCCGGGTAGCCAAAGGTGAAGGAGACGAACTTCAGCGCATCGGGATTAGGCAGAAAATTATCAGCAAGAATTGCCTCGACTTTCGCCGAGAAGTAGTCATCTGACCAGGTCGGAGTGTCAGGCAAGTCGGCCTCGAAGTGGGCAGCAACCGGCTTTAAGCGGTCACGAAACGCGGTCCACTGTGCAAGCTCCTCCTCTGAGGTCCCGCCTCCGGTGCCGTTGGCGTTGGGACAGAAGAGGTTGATGCCGAAACCTTTGCCGTCGTCAAGCAGCGCGCAAGTCTGCCGCGCCTGTTCAGTGAGCTTTTCGACAGTGAGATAGCCGGCGGCAAGGGTGCCAACCCCGCCAGCATTGGAAACGGCAGCGACGAGTTCGGGCGTGGATGGGCCACCGGCCATCGGCGCCAAAATGATTGATGAGCGTCGTAGGTTTTCGGGTGATTGCGAGGTTGTGCTGCTCATAGGGCGAGAGTAACACTAAGGCCGGATTCCCCGCGTGGGAGAACCCGGCCAATGCCGACGAACGGCGTTCGAACGACACCGACTAGCGATGCCGCGCTATCGCCTCAAGAACTACTTATTGTCCTCCGGCGGATCCAACGGCATACCCTGGCCGGCGCGGTAGAACGGAATGTCCTGCGGTGCCAGCGGGGTCTTGCCGGCGATCAGGTCAGCGGCCTTCTCGGCAATCATCATGGTCGGCGCGTAGATATTGCCGTTGGTGATGCCCGGCATGACCGAAGCGTCAACCACGTAGAGGCCTTCGGTGCCGTGGACCTGCATGGTCTCCGGATCGACTACGGCCATCTCGTCGGAGGCCGGGCCCATCTTGCAGGTGCAGGATGGGTGCAGTGCGGTCTCGGCATCCTTGCGGACCCACTCGAGAATTTCCTCGTCGGTCTGCACATCCGCGCCTGGGGAAATCTCGCCGTCGGTGTACTCCTTCATGGCCGGGGTATCCAGCAGCTTACGGGAGACCTTCACGGCCTCTACCCATTCACGGCGGTCCTGGTCGGTGGACAGGTAATTGAACAGAATCGACGGCTTGACCTTGATGTCCGAGGACTTGATGTGGACATGGCCACGGGCGTCCGAGTACATCGGGCCAACGTGGAACTGGAAACCGTGGGGGCTATCGATCTTCGTGCCGTCGTAACGCATGGCCAGCGGCAGGAAGTGGAACATCAAGTTCGGGTAGGGCTCGTCGTCGTTGGAGCGTGCGAAACCGCCGCCCTCGAAGTGCGACGTCGCCACCGGGCCCTTGTGGGTGAGCATCCACCACAGACCGATGAACGGCCAACGCCACTTCTCCAGGTACGGCTGCGAGGAGACCGGCTGGGTGGCGTTGTACTGGATGTAGACCTCCAGGTGGTCCTGTAGGTTCTCGCCGACGCCAGGCAAGTGCTTGACGACGTTCACACCGGCAGCATTCAAGATCTTCTCATCGCCAACGCCGGAGACCTCGAGCAACTGCGGAGAGTTGAAAGCGCCACCGCAGAGGATGACCTTGTCTGCTCGCACCTGGCGTGTGCGGCCCTTCCAGGTGTACTCAACGCCGACGGCCTTGGTGCCCTCGAAGAGGATACGGGTGGCTTCTGCGCGGGTGCGGAGCTCCAGGTTTGGACGCTGCAGGGCTGGGTGGAGGTATGCGCGGGAAGCGGAGAGGCGACGGCCCTTGTCGATGTTCGCGTCGAAGGGGCCGAAACCTTCCTGGCGGTAGCCGTTGACGTCCGGGGTGTAGTTGTAGCCAGCCTGCTGCACAGACCGGAAGAAAGCCTTGAACAGCGGGGAGTCGGCCGGACCACGCTTCATGCGCAGCGGGCCGTCGTGGCCACGACGCGGATCGTCCTTGTCGGAGCCGAGTGCATTTTCCATGCGCTTGAAGTACGGCAGGACGTGGTTCCAGCCCCAGTTCTCCAGGCCCTTGGTGTCGCCCCACTTGTCGTAGTCCATCGGGTTGCCGCGCTGGTAAATCTGGCCGTTGATGGAGGACGAACCGCCGACGACCTTGCCGCGAGCGTGGTAGATGCGGCGGCCGTTCATCTCCGGTTCCGGCTCGGACTCGTACTGCCAGTCGTAGTACTTGTTCCCGATCGGGAAGGAGAATGCCGAAGGCATGTGAATGTAGAGGTCCCAGAGGGAGTCCATACGGCCGGCCTCGAGCACGAGCACCTGCTGGGTGTGGTCTGCGGACAGTCGGTTGGCCAGCACGGAGCCGGCCGAACCAGCGCCAACGATGACGACATCGCGGTGTTCGACCGATGTGGTGCCATTCTTTTTACCGAAGTTGAAGACAGCCGGGAAAGCTCCCATGTTCTGGTGTACCTCCGTAGGTTGTTGTGCCGATGTGTATCGGATGATTTTGAGGGCGTGCGAGAAAGCTCTTGGGGTACTTCCCTTGAGCCTGTTTGCGCTCTTGGGTTGATTTCCCTTGAGCGCATTTAGAGTTAACCCCTATATGTCAGCTTCAAGAAAGGTAGCTAAGAGCTGTATCTCAAATACCCTTGCCCTATTCAGGATTGCACACAATTGGCATTCAATGCCACTTAGAACGATTTTTGCGGCTTTGAAAAACAGTCATATGTGCAGGTGGGGATCTAATAGATGGGAGAGGAAATGCTTCATGGCCAGCCTTTACGGTTTGAGGGATTATGCAAACTGGGTATGCTGAACTAGTTCCCGAATCTGAAGGATTTTCCTATGTCTGATACTCCGCCAACTGAGAAGGCGGCGGAGGGGGAGTCATTATCGCCACAGGAACTGCAGCGATCAATGCCTGCCTCTTCGCAACAATCGCAATCGAGTGCAACCTCTGAACCCGAGGTCAACTGGCCTGTTTTTATTATTTCAGGCGTCGGTATTCTCGCCATTGCACTGTGGGCAATCTTCGCCCCGGAGAACGCCGCTGACACCCTGGCCGGCATTGTCGCCTGGGTGTCGAAGAACTTCGGCTGGTTCTATATTGTGACCGCGACGGCGGCAGTGCTCTTCATGCTCTACATCGCCATCTCGCGAACGGGGCAGATTAAGCTCGGCCCCGATCATGCCAAGCCGCAGTTCGGCCTGTTTTCCTGGGCCTCCATGCTCTTTGCCGCAGGTATCGGTATTGATCTGCTCTTCTTCTCGGTGGCAGAGCCGGTCGCACAGTACTATGGCCCGCCGACAGGAGACGCGGAGACCATCGAAGCCGCGCGTCAGGCGGTCGTCTTCACGCTCTTCCACTACGGAGTGACCGGTTGGGCGCTCTACGCCCTGATGGGCATGGCATTCGGCTACTTCGCCTACCGCCTGAACATGCCTCTGACCATCCGTTCGGCGCTCTACCCGATTATCGGCAAGCGCATTCACGGCCCCGCTGGTGAAGCGGTCGAAATCGCAGCGATGCTCGGCACCGTTTTCGGTGTGGCAACCTCGCTGGGTATCGGCGTCGTCCAGCTGAACTACGGCCTGCGCGTGCTGTTCGGAGTGGAGGAGAGTACATCCTGGCAGATTGCGCTCATCGTGGTGGCTGTATCTGTGGCCATCGCGTCGGCTGTCTCCGGTGTTGACAAGGGCATTCGTCGTCTCTCGGAGCTCAACGTCGGCCTGGCTATCTGCCTGATGCTTTACATCCTGATCACCGGCCGCACTGCGTTCCTGTTCGACGCGCTGGTGATGAACGTCGGCGAGTACGTCTCCAAGTTCCCGTCCATGACGATGGATACCTACGCCTTCTCGGGAGCACAGGAATGGCTGAATGCCTGGACTCTGTTCTTCTGGGCTTGGTGGGTGGCCTGGGCTCCGTTTGTCGGTTTGTTCCTGGCCCGTATTTCCCGTGGCCGTAGCCTGCGTCAGTTTGTCGTCGGCACGCTGACCATTCCGTTCCTCTTCGTCCTGATGTGGGTTTCCGTGTTCGGTAACTCGGCGCTGGACCTGGTCATTAATGGCGATTCAGAGTTTGGTCAGACTGCACTGGATTACCCGGAGCGCGCCTTCTACCTGCTGCTGGAGCAGTACCCGGCGCCGATGCTGGTGGCGGCAGTCGCCTCTCTGATTGGTCTGCTCCTCTACATCACCTCGGCCGACTCCGCAGCGCTGGTGATGAGTAACTTCACGTCGAAGATCACCGACACCCAGCAGGACGGCAAGAAGTGGACCCGCATTTTCTGGGCTGTTGTGGTCGGCGTGCTGACCATCTCCATGCTCTACGTCGGCGGTATTCCAACGCTGCAGTCGGCAACGATTGTGATGGGCCTGCCGTTTGCTTTTGTCATCTATCTGGTGATGTATGGCCTATTCAAGTCACTGCGGCTAGAGCTGATACAGCAGGACTCGACACGTCGTGCACTCCACGGCGCGATGTCGGGGCGTGCCGTGGATGGTCAACAGGGCGATTGGCGAAAGCGCCTTGCCCGTTCCATGTCCTTCCCGGGCAAGAAGCCGGTCACGCGCTACCTCGACCGAGTCGTGCAGCCAGCACTTGAGCAGGTCGCGGAGGCCATCAAGGAACGTGGCGGTGAGGTGGCGCTGCACCGTGAACCCACCGAAGAGGTCGGCATTGACCAGATCGACCTGCAGGTCGGTTTCGGCGATGAGAAGGACTTCCGCTACCAGGTCTATCCGGTTGAGTACTTGACACCGTCCTTCGCTGGACTGGTACACCTGGACAGTGATGCCGACATTTACTACTACCGCCTCGAGGTCTTCACGCTGACCGGCTCTCTTGGCTATGACATCTACGGCTACACCCAAGAGCAGCTGATTTCCGATGTCCTCGATCTCTACGAACGGCACCTGGAGTTCCTGCACATGCAGGCTGATCTCCCGGGCACCTCAGATCTGTCCGACAATGCCGACCCCGTCCGTGAATGGTCTGATGACTACTCCAAGGAGGATTCCTAAATGACCTTTGAGCCTTCAACCACTGATAAGGCCCTCGCACCCGAGACCGCCAAATCCCACGAAGGCGCGGCCACGCTGTTTATCGACGGAGCATGGTCCGCCGCAGCCGCTGGCAACACTCGCACCATCGAGTGTCCGGCCGACGGCTCCTTCATTGCCGAGGTCGCGGAAGCAGATGCCACCGACACCGAGCGCGCCATCGCCGCTGCCGACGCTGCTTTCCGACGTACCGGAGAAGGCTCCTGGGCATCCTGGAGTACAGCCGAGCGCAGCAAGTTGGTGCTCGACATCGGTGCTGCCATCAGGGAGCGCAAGGATGAATTTGCCTGGGCAGAGGCCATGGATACCGGTAAGCGCCTGCCAGAGGCGGCAGCCGATATGGATGACATCATCGCCTGCTTTGAGTACTTCGGGAAGCTCGCGGGCAATGATGCCGGTCGTCTCGTGGATGCGGATGACCCGTCCGTCGTCGCGCGCATTGTGCGTGAACCCGTCGGTGTCTGTGGCCTGATCACGCCGTGGAACTACCCACTGCTGCAGACGGCATGGAAGGTCGCACCGTGTCTAGCTACGGGCAATACCTTTGTGCTGAAGCCGGCGGAGCTGACTCCGCACACCGCTATTCTGCTCATGCACGTCATCGATGACCTGGGCGTTCCGGCAGGCGTTGCCAACCTCATCACTGGTGCTGGCGCCGAAGCGGGCGCACCGCTGTCCTCGCATCCGAAGGTGGACATGGTCTCCTTCACCGGCGGTCTGGTTACTGGCAAGGTTATTGCTGGTGAGGCGGCCAAGTCCGTGAAGAAGGTCGCACTCGAGCTCGGCGGCAAGAACCCGAACATCATCTTCGCCGACGCTGACTACGAAGCCGCGTTGGACAACGCCCTCAACGCTGCGTTCCTGCACTCCGGTCAGGTGTGCTCGGCCGGCGCTCGCTTGATTGTGGAGGGATCCATCGCCGAGAAGTTTGTCGACGATTTGGTCGAGCGCGCCGGGCATATCCAGCTCGGCGGTCCACTCGATGAGAAGGCCGAGACCGGTGCGCTGATCTCCAAGCAGCACCTGGATAAGGTTGCGGCATACGTCGATCGGGCCCGTGAACAGGGCGCTCGCGTGCGCGTGGGCGGCGAGATTGCCACCGGCGCGACCGCTGACGGTTCCGCCTCGCTTGCCGACGGCTACTTCTACCTCCCAACCGTGATTGACCAGGTCACTCGCGAGATGGACTGCGTTCACGACGAAGCCTTTGGCCCGGTGGTGACGGTGGAGACCTTCACCACGGTTGACGAGGCCATCGAGATTGGCAACGACACCGAATACGGCCTGGCCGGTGCGGTGTGGACATCCAACCGTGAGGTGTCTGAGCGCGTCTCCCGCGGGCTGCGCCACGGTACCGTCTGGATTAACGACTTTGGCCCCTACCTGCCACAGGCCGAATGGGGTGGCTTCGGCCAGTCCGGTATTGGCCGCGAGCTGGGCCCGACCGGCTTGGAGGAGTACACCGAGGCCAAGCTAGTCTACGAGAACACGGCACCAGCTGTCACCGGTTGGTTCGAGGATCGTCGCTAAAGGCTTGGGCGCAAGAGACTCGGGCATAAGCACCTCGGGCACTAGTCCGAGCAAAAATACGGGAAAGCGGCAACGAACCGTTATACTCTCCGATTGAAAAATCGACTCTGCGCACAACTGCGATAAAGGTTTGCAGTTGTGCGCTTTTGTTCTCTAAGGACATTTGCCGTGAACGCTACTACTCGCTCTGACAAGGCCGATGCTGCCAGTTCCGCCGCAGCCACCGGTGGCCATGCCGCTGCCAGCACTTGTACTGCCAGCACCGCCGCGACCTTCACCCGCTTCACCCGGCGTCAGCATGTCATCGCCTGGGCTGTGCATGCCTTCACGCTGACCGGTTTGGTGTGGGCAACGCTGGCGGTGGTCGCACTGCTGGAGGGCCGCCCGCACTGGATGTGGCTCTGGTTGGGCATTGCCCTCGTCGTCGATGGTGTCGACGGCAATATGGCGCGTAAACATCGCATCAAGGAAGTCGTCCCGTGGTTTAACGGCGCGGTGGTGGACAACATCGTCGACTACCTCACCTGGACCGCCATACCCGCCGCTTTTATGGTCATGTATCTGCCGCTGGGGCCACGCCCATTGGCAATTTCCCTGGTCATCCTGGTCCTGGTGTCATCGATGTTCTGCTATGCCAACGAAGCCGCTAAATCCGGCGACTACTACTTCGTTGGTTTCCCCGCTGCGTGGAACATCGTTGCGGTCTTGCTGTGGGTATGGAACGCGCCCATGGCCGTGTGCATCGCTGCCATTTTTATCTTCAGCGCAATGACGGTGGTTCCGCTGCACTACACCCACCCATTCCGCGTGGAACGCGGCAGGGTGGCCAACATTGCCGCAACGTTCATCTGGATTCTCTCGACTGGCATGCTCATCGCGAGTGAGACGGCGGCGGCGTCGTTAAGCATGACGTCTATCCACGGGCTGGTGGCTGTCAACGTTGCCGCTGGTGCCTGGCTGATTATCGGCGGTGTGCGGCGCTCGCTCAGCGGACGCTAGCAGCGTGCGGAGGGTGGTTGTCGCAGGACTGTGTAGATGACCCGGTCGCGCAGCCAGCGGACGTATTCGACGGCGCAGGCGGAAACGATGAGCGCAATGACAAAGATGGTGACCCACACGGGATAATCGCGCCCGTTGGCCCAGAAATAGACATACGGCGAAACAAAAGTCACCAGGGTAACCAGGAGTCCCAGCATTCTTCGGCCGAATGAGCGGCCGGTGATCATCTCGACAATTCCCCAGGTGTAGGGGATAGCGGTAATGATGTCGATAGTCCAGAGCACCCAGACATTGCCGTGGAATCCGGGGACGAAAACCACAGGCAGCGCGCGGAGCGATGAGTAGACCATCACCACCAGGTAGGCGAGGACTTTCGGGTTGTAGAGCAGACGCCACACGGGATTGCGCTCGATGAGTTTCGTCCCGACCTTGCGCAGTGCCTGCAGATTCTTTTGCTGCATGAGCAGCGTATTCGTGCTATCCATCAGGTACGCCAGCAGTTTTTGCTGCTCGTGCGTGCCGTGCGCCCAGGTCTGCACCAGCTCGGTCGGCGAAACAGCGATGGGCACTAGCGGTTCGCCGGTCTGCTTCAGGTGATCGGGAAGCTCCAGGACATCGTCATCGAGCTTATCGACGGCCAGCGCCTCGCCCACCACATGAACAATGTCGCCGCCGAGGATGCCGCGTACCTTCTCCACATCACTTTCGGGCAGCGAGCTGAACCAGAGCAGCTGCCGGGAGGAAATTGCCATTCGCAAGGCGGTGCCCAGGGCTTCCGCTGCGTCATCGATGGCATAAAAGTCCTGCGTGTTGGTGTGCGCGAGTGAACGCAAGCTGTCGATTGTTACGGCATTTTTGGCGTTGAGCTCGCTGAGACGGGCGACGCCGGAAATGTCAATGACCAGTTGTGGATCAAGGGTGAAAGCGTGGGCAAAGGGCAGGTCGAGTATTGAGCGCATGGCAAGGAGCCGCTGGTACCCCGGTTGCGCCGGTTGCGCCTGTTGCCCCGGTTGCCCTGGGTGCCCGGCCAGGGCTGAAGTATGCGCGCTCATAGCTTTTTAGCTTGCCACAACTTGCGCATTTTTCTAGTAACCATACGGTTCGGTCTGTCTATTGCTCGCCTCCATGCCCTGCAAAAACATCGTTAAGTTGGACATTCTCTGATGTGTGAAGTAGTTTCTACTCCACAGGTAGACAGCTCGGTTCATTGTGGCTTTGATGGCGGGCTGGCTCATAAATTTAGGAGAACTACTTTCATGCTCATCACAGGACTAGCGCTGGGCGCCGTGCTCGGCTTTGTTATGCAGCGAGGACGCTTCTGCGTCACCGGCTTCTTGCGCGATATCTTCACTCAGCGCAGCTGGCGCGGCTTCGTCGCCTTGCTGATTGTTATTTCCGTCCACGCCATCGGCCTGGCCGCTCTGACCAGCGCCGGCGTGATTACTCCCGAATACAAGGAACTAGCTCCTCTAGCCGTTATCGTCGGCGGTATCATCTTCGGCCTGGGTATCGTCCTGGCCGGCGGCTGCGCCTCGGGAACCTGGTACCGCTCCGGTGAGGGCCTAATCGGTTCCTGGATTGCCCTGGTCTTTTACGCCCTATCCGCTGCTGCTATGAAGACTGGCTTCCTGGGCGGCCTGCAGAATTCCCTGAAGGACCGCACCGTCGGCCTGACCAGTATCCATGCCTCGCTCGGCATTAGCATCTGGCCATTGGTCATCGCTCTCAGCGCCCTGACGGCATTCCTCGCCGTTCGCTACCTGCGCGAAGAATTCTCCGGCCCGCGCCCGGTCGCTCTGGCGCCACGCAAGTCCGGTCTCGCGCATATCCTGGCTGAGAAGCCCTGGCACGTGTACGCCACCGCCGCTATCGTCGGCGCGCTCGGCGTTCTGGCTTGGCCACTGTCCGCCGCCACCGGCCGCAACGATGGCCTCGGCATCACCACTCCGTCCTCCAACCTCGCCAACTACGTTGTCACTGGTGACACCGAGCGTTTCGACTGGGGCGTCCTCCTCGTCCTCGGCATCCTCGTAGGCTCCTTCATCGCGGCCAAGGCCTCTGGCGAATTCCGCCTCCGTGTCCCGGATGCCACCCAGGGCGCCCGCTCGGTAGTCGGCGGCATCTTCATGGGTGTCGGCGCTGCGTGGGCTGGCGGCTGCACCGTCGGCAACGGCATGGTCCAGACGTCGCTGTTCAGCTACCAGGGTTGGCTCGCGCTGGCGTCCATCGCCGCTGGTGTCGCTATCGCTGCAAAGCTCTGGCTGAAGCCGTCCGCACCTTCGCTTAACGACGTCCCGAGCACCCCCTCCACCACCAACGACACGGCGGTATCGGCAGCTCCGGTCGCTTCGGCAGGCCCGGTTGCTTCGGCTGCTACTTCTTCTGTTTCGTTGCCGAGCAGCGACGGTGCCGCTGGCACCGAGGCCTCCCCGCTGGCAGGTGCCTTTGCTGTTGCGCCGGTGGCGTTGCTCGACCGGAGCGTCGTTAAGCAGGAAGACGGCAAGCTCAAGCCACTGGGTAATGGTCGTTACGAGCTCGACACCGTCGGTGCCGTGTGCCCCTTCCCGCTGATCGAGGCCAAGGACGCGATCGGCAAGATTGAGGTCGGCGAGGAGCTGGTGATTCCATTCGACTGCACCCAGGCCACGGATGCGATTCCGCGCTGGGCTGCGAAGGATGGCCACGAGGTCACCAACTTCGAGCAGACCGGCGAGGCTGGTTGGACGATTTCCGTTCGCCGCGGGAAGTAGGGGAAGGGGCCACCGGGACGGGGTTGCGCCCCGCTCCCGCGACTTCACGACATCTATGTCACCTCATGCCACCTCCACAGCTGGCACGAGGTGACACCCGTGTCGTGAAGTGGTTTTTAGATTAAGTCCCGCAGTACGAGTGGAACGCACCCAACTCCTGCGGTGCCGGCTCCGTGAAATCCGCTGGGACATCCTGCGGCCCAAAGGGGTTGGTTACCGCTTCCAGCAGGTGCCGGTAGGCGGCCAAATCCCCCGCCCCTGCTTCTCCTGTCGCCCCTGCCGTCGCCAGAACCTCCGTGACCAGGTGATTCCGCGGAATGTACAGCGGATTGGTCTCCCTCATCAGAGCCAGGGCCGTTGCCCGGTTGATTCCCAGCTCCTCCCGCGTCTGCTTCCACAACTGCCCCCACTCAGCCACAGCGGCGGAGAAAGCAGGATCAGCGGACAGCCTGGTCAGCGCGGTCAGGGAGGTCAGCGCGTTGGATTCCGCAGCTTCCTCCCCATCATCCCTGGCTAGAACCTCAATCAGCGCCCGATGAGCATTCGTGTGGTCGAGCCCAAACTGGACCAGCACACCCTGCCACTGTTGGAGCACCTCCGCGGCGGCAGGATTGTCGGCAAGCGAGGCCGGGAGGCCGATTTTGGGCAGCCACTTGCGGCTGAGCGCGTCGGTGAACTCGTTGGCGAATTCGCCCAGAATGTCGCGGGCACGTGCGAGGGCGTCGTCTGGAGTGCCTGCGAAATGCGGCAGCAAGGCCTCCGCTAACCTGGCCATATTCCACCCGGCAATCGTCGGTTGCGCGCCATACGCGTACCGACCACCCCGGTCAATGCTGCTGAACACCGCCCGCGGATTGTGCGCATCCAGGAACGCACACGGACCATAATCGATGGTCTCGCCCGCGATGCTAGCATTGTCGGTATTCAGCACACCGTGGACAAATCCGCAGGCCATCCACGCCGCAACGAGATTCGCTTGCCGCTTTACGACGTCCCGGAGAACCAACTCCGCCGAAACCTCGTAGCCGTGCCGCTGCGCGGCGAACTCGATGAGCCGGTCCATGATTCCGGTGTCCGCGCCTGAGCGTGCGACCAACTCGAACGTACCGACTCGCAGGTGGCTGGATGCTACTCGCACGATGATGCCGCCCGGTTGAAGTTCGGTGGTGGGGTCGGTGTTGTCGAAAGGGGTTTGCGAGCCACGGTAGATTTCCTCGCCGGTTGCGATGACCGCCAGTGCGCGGGTGGTCGGGACTCCGAGCGCATACATGGCTTCGCTGATGAGGTACTCCCGCAGGGCGGAGGTCAGCGTGGCTTTGCCGTCACCACCACGGGAGAAGGGTGTGGGGCCTGTGCCTTTGGCTTGGATCTCATATGCCTGGGTGCTGTCGCTGTGGGGTGGCTGATTGGGGTAATCGGGGCCGCTGGTCTGATTGGCGTCGCTGGGTTGGTCGGGGCGGTTGCCATGGTTGGGGGCGCTGGGCTGATTGGGGCGGTTGCCATGGTTGGGGTCGCTGGGCTGATTGGAGTGGCTGGGTTGACTGGGCTGACTAGGCAGCCCGGTCAGGCCCGGTTCAGCCTCGACGGTGGCGAGCAAGAGCGCGCGGCCGTCGCCGAGCAGGCCAGCGAAGTTGCCGAACTGGTGGCCGGCGTAGGCCGTGGCCACCGGAGTTTCGTATAGGCCGGGTGGGGTGTCAGTTTCGCTGCTGGCGCCGTGGCCGGTGAGGAACTTCAGGCCAGCGTCCGACCGGAGCCACTGTGGGGAGAGGCCGAGTTGGGTCGCGAGCTCGTCGTTAAGCATGACCAGCTGCGGCGATGGGGCGTCAAACCCCTGCTGGTCGATAGCGAGTTCAGGCAGTGCGGTGGGCAGATCAGCGACATTTCGAGCCATGTGCGCAGTCTAGCGGGTAGGGCGGATTGAGAATTTGAGCTTTTATGCTCAAGGCTTGCCGAGGCGAGCGGTGTCATCTTCAAACTCGCCGTTCAAGCGGCGATAGAGCGTTGCTCGCCACCGCTCGGGGAATTTCCGGGGCGGCGAGGAGACGGTGGCACACGGTCGACGCGGTTGCGTGACCTGGACTGTCAGATCGTTCAGTTCGAAGATGTCACCCAGATAAACCACCTGGTCAGGAAGACCTTCTAGCGTGAGATTTTCGAAGAAAGTGCCCTCCGGCAAATCGAATCCATCAGCCGCCCACTGAGCCATGAACTCGAATGGGTAGCAGCACATCGCCTTATTTGGCCCACCATGGACCTTCAAATTGCCCTGCGCGTCGCCGTCAAGGCCGTTTTCTGTGGCTATTACGCGACCCGCGTGTGGTGCTTTGGCCGCGCCGGTGCTGATTTCACGGTCGCTCCACTTTTGCGTCACTACCGGGCCTGTGCGGACTCGGCGCACTCGGCCGATGAGTTCTGGGAGTTGGTGGCTTGGTCGTTGGTGGCTTGGCTGGGTCTGCGGGCTCATGTTTTGAGTCTGTCACATGACTAGAAGCGATTTAGCCAGAAAAGGAGAATTTGTATGCGCCTTTTGGAAGTGCAGTAATGGCATCAAACCAACGTCCACGCGGTGTCGTTGAGCCTGCCAATGCCTTACGAATCATGCCCGCCGCCGAGCCGTCAAAGATCGCATCCCACGTCAGGTGGATGATGGCGTAGCCGAGGTTGATGAGTTGGTAGTCGCGACGTCGGTCATGCCACATGCTGGCTGTGCCCGCGTGGTGTTGGCCGGCGGCAGCGCGCGTTTCTGATTGCACTGTTGATTGCATTCTCGACTGCGCAGTTGATTGCGCGGGCTCGTACTTCATCCGCCCGTCGCACTCGATGATGATTCCGTGAGCCGGAAGCAGGAAATCCACACGCGCAACGAACACCCCGGCCTCATCTACTATTCGCGGTTGCTGCACAAATGACAGCTTTAGCTCCACGAGCAACGCCTTTGTCACCGACTCAAATGCACTTTCCGACCACGGCGATGCCACCATCAGCACCTCCAGCGCGCGGGGCCCACGCACTCGACCCCGTTGGTCGTGCACGTGGGGTAAGAAATCAGTACTGGAAATGGCCACGTGCCGCGGCGCTGCGAGCTGCGGAAACTCCTGTTCAATGTCCCAATTTGGTGGCTTAAAGCGCGGCGGCGCCTCCGGCCACGGCGGGGCTTGCTGAGGCTGCATTCCCGTCGAGCCAAGTGTTCCGACCGAGCCGCGCAGGGCGCCGTCGGCAAGCGCAATAGCTTCGGCAAAGCGTCGAAAGACCTCGGGTTTGCGGCGCGTGGCATCGTCGACGCGCGGCTGAGCAGCAGCGATATCAACCACGGTTCGCGCCAGAGTAGTGACCCGCGCGCCATCGATGGCGGTCGTGGCACTTGGGGGCAATGCTAAGTAATTCTGGTGAAATTGCAGGCCATGGTGTGTTTTAAGTGTCGACGACCCACTTTTTACACTGGAACTGAGCGTCAGCGTTTGCGGAATATCGAGCAGTGGCAGGCCATGTATCAGCGCTGCTGCGATTCCGGTTAATACGCGATCTGGGTGTGCCTGTGAAATGGCAATGCATTGAATCCGTGCCCGGATGAGTTCGGCCTTAATGGCAAGAATTCCTCGTGGAAAATCGCTGTTAGATGGCCATATTCGTGCATCCGTGTAAGTGCCCCGAAACAACTGAACAAGTTCACCGCGCTCGACCGCCCGACTGAGAATCCCTCGTGCTGTATTTCGGCTGATATGAGTCTGTTCTCGCAGGTGCACAATTCCGGAGGAATTGAAAATGAGCTCGCTCGTCTTCCGCATGGCGGACATTCTCATCGATGGTGCGGAAGCCCGCTGGCCAAAGACCGTTGTAAATCAACTTTCTGTGGATAGTTTTCGGACTGTGGATAACACATCAATTGAGCCAGACTGCAGATCCAAAAGTAACAGTTAAAGGCGTTTACAAGGGTCAAAATTACCTAGACTCGCATGTTTGGTGCCTTTTTTGCCCTAATCCAGGGAGCTGACCTGGGAGTTTCTAATTTGAAGCCCACCAAACATGCGAGTCTGCGTCAAAACACCCCTGTTAAATGGCGATAACCGTTGTTTTCGCTTTACGACGGATCCAAGTCCACCAACCTTGCCTCGAAAAGCCGAAACCCCGACCCGCAGTTAGTTAAAAACTGCCGGTCGGGGCTGGTTGGTGTGCTGTATGGCCTAAGCCGTATGAACTAGTGAACTAGCTAGCCGGGGTGAAAAGAGCCCTACTTCTTCAGGGACTCCGGAGCGTTGAAGCGCTCGCCGTGCTTCGCAGCCAACTCTTCGGCGCGCTCGACGAAGCCCGCGACACCGCGGCGCTCCGGGTGAGCTGCAGCCGGGTCGACGACAGTGGCGCCGTCGTAGTTCTTAATGAACTGGCGAGTGCCACCGGTCCAGGCCGGGTAGCCGATACCGAAGATGGAGCCGATGTTGCCGTCGGCGTCGTGAAGCAGAACGCCCTCGTCGACGCACTTCTGAGTCTCGATGGCCTCGATGAAGAGCATGCGGTCGACCAGCTCCTGCAGGTCGGTGTCCTCCGGAGCGATCGGGGTGATGTTCAGCTCCTCGCGCAGCTCGTTGAACAGGCCCGGCCACAGACCGGAGCGCTTGCCGTCGACGTACTCGTAGAAGCCCTTGCCCTCGAGCTTGCCCGGGCGCTCGAACTTGTGCAGCATGGCTTCGACCAGGGCCGGCACGCCGCCCTCGTCTAGGGTCTGACCTGCAGCTTCGGCGGCAGCGCGGGTCTCGCCAGCGATCTTCTCCATGAGCTTGAGGTTCAGCTCGTCGGCAAGCTGGAGCTGCGGTGCCGGGTAACCAGCCTGGCGGCCAGCGGCCTCGATGATGGCCGGGTCATAGCCCTCGGCAACCATGCGCAGAGCCTCGTTGATGACGGTGCCGATGACGCGGGAAGTGTAGAAACCGCGAGAGTCGGTGACGACAATCGGAATCTTGCGGATTGCAACAGCGAAGTCCAGCGAAGCGGCGAGGATTGCCGGGTCGGTGTTATCGCCGGAGATGATCTCAATCAGCTGCATCTTGTCCACCGGGGAGAAGAAGTGCAGACCGATGAAGTCCTTCTCACGCTTGACGTGGGAAGCCAGCTCGGTAATCGGCAGGGTGGAGGTGTTGGAGCCCAGGATGCAGGTCTCCGGAACTGCGGCCTCGATCTCGGCGTGAACCTTGTGCTTGAGGTCGGTGTTCTCGAAGACGGCCTCGATGACCAGGTCGACGTCGGACAGGTCATCGTAGGACTCGGTCGGCTTGATGCGGTTCAGCAGTGCTGCGGACTTCTCCTCAGTGGTGCGACCGCGCTTGAGAGCCTTGGCCTCCAGACCCTCGGAGTAGGCCTTGCCGCGCTCGGCGTTCTCCAGGGAAATGTCCTTCAGGACAACTTCCATGCCAGCCTTTGCACACACGTAGGCAATACCTGCGCCCATCATGCCGGCGCCGACAACGGCAACCTTCTTGAACTCGCGCTTCGGGTACGGGGTGCCGTCAGCCTGCAGCGGACGGGAGCCGCCGCCCTGAGCGTGGTTGAGGTCGAAGAAGAACGCCTGCATCATGTTCTTCGACTGGGTACCGGTGACCAGCTCGGTGAAGTAGCGGGACTCGATACGCAGTGCGGTGTCGATGTCGACCTGAGAGCCCTCGATGGCAGCCTGCATAGCAAGGCGCGGAGCCTTCATCGGGGAGCCCTTGAGCTGCTTGGTCAGGTTCGCCGGGAAGGACGGCAGGTTCATTGCGAACTTAGGAGTCTTCGGGTCGCCACCCGGGATGCGGAAGCCCTTCTCGTCCCACGGCTGTGCTGCCTTGGCATCTTCGCTGGTCAGCCATGCGCGAGCAGTGTCGATGAGCTGCTCCGGAGCAACAACCTCGTCAACGAGGCCAGCTGCGAGAGCCTTGCCCGGGTTCATCTGCGCGCCGGTCAGAATGACCTTCATCAGCGCGTCCTGAATGCCCAGCATGCGAACGACGCGGGAGACGCCGCCGCCACCCGGCAGCAGGCCGAGGGTGACCTCCGGCAGGCCAATCTTGGAACCGCGGGCATCGGCAGCAACGCGGTGGTTAGCAGCCAGTGCGACCTCGAGGCCGCCGCCCAGTGCCGCGCCGTTGATGGCAGCAACAATCGGCACCGGGAGCTTCTCCAGGCGACGCAGGGAGGCCTTCATGTCCTCGACCATGTTGAACATGTCAGCTGCATCGTCCTCAGTGGCCTTGGACATCTGCTTGATGTCGCCACCTGCGAAGAAGGTCTTCTTCGCAGAGGTGATGATGATGCCCTTGATGGAGGTCTCAGAGCCGTCGCCAATTTCGTTTTCCAGGCGCTCCACGGTGGCGCGGATGTCGTCCTGGAAGGTCTTGTTCATGGTGTTGACCGGCGCATTCGGGTCATCCATGGTGAGGGTGACGATTCCGGCGTCGTCCTGATCCCACCGGAACATGTTATCTGTGCTCATAAATCAGTCAGTCCTTTGTGGTTATCGCGGTGTGACCGCGGTAATTGTCGCTGTGAGTTTCGTTCCGGTTTGCTTTAGACGCGCTCGATGATGGTTGCAACACCCATGCCGCCAGCCACGCAGAGCGAGATGAGGGCGTAGCGGCCACCGGTGCGGTGCAGCTCGTCGATTGCGGCGCCGGTGATCATGGCACCGGTTGCACCCAGCGGGTGACCCATGGCCATTGCGCCACCGTTGATGTTGAGCTTGTCGTAGTCGATGCCCAGGTTCTGCTGAGCGTGCTTGACGACGGCGGCAAACGCCTCGTTGATTTCCCACACGTCGATATCGTCGACGGTCAGGTTTGCCTTGGCCAGTGCCTCGCGGACAGCCGGCTCGATGCCGGTCAGCATGATGGTCGGCTCGACACCATTGACTGCGGTGGCGACAACGCGTGCGCGTGGGGTGAGCCCCATGTCAGCGCCGGCCTTCTCAGAACCAACCAGGGTCAGTGCAGCGCCGTCGACGATGCCGGAGGAGTTACCTGCGTGGTGGACGTGGTTGATGCGCTCGAGCTGCGGGTACTTCTTCAGTGCAACTGCGTCGAAGCCGCCCTGCTCGCCCATCATGGTGAAGGCTGCGCGCAGGCCGGAGAGGGACTCTGCGGAGACGCCTTCGCGAATGGTTTCATCGCGGTCGAGGATGGTCAGACCGTTAGCGTCCTTGACTGGGACGACCGAGCGGTCGAAGCGACCCTCAGACCATGCCTTTGCAGCACGAGCGTGGGAGAGTGCTGCCATCTCGTCGAGGGACTCGCGGTCAAAGCCGTCGAGCGATGCAATCAGGTCAGCGGAGATGCCCTGCGGGACGAAGTCGGTCGCGAAAGAGACCTGTGCGTCCATTGCCATTGCGCCACCGTCGGACATCATTGGCACGCGGGACATGGACTCCACACCACCAGCGAGAACGAGCTCGTCCATGCCGGAGCGGACCTTCTGAGCAGCCAGGTTGATGGCGGAGAGGCCGGAAGCGCAGAAGCGGTTGATCTGGACACCGCCGGTGCGGTACGGCAGACCTGCGGTGAGTGCTGCGGTGCGGGCAATGTCCGCGCCCTGGTCGCCGACCGGGCTGACGCAGCCCACGATGAGGTCGCTGATGCGCTCTTCGTCCAGGTCAGGGAAACGATTGCGGATTTCGTCGATGAGGCCGACGAGAAGTGATACCGGGCGTACCTCGTGGAGGGAGCCGTCCTTCTTGCCCTTGCCGCGCGGGGTGCGAATTGCCTCGTAGATGAAGGCTTCGCCGCCCGGCTGAATGGTGGCGGAAGTCATGTGTTTTTACCTCACAGATTCGTCGTAAAGTGTCGTGCGTCACTCTATAACGAAAGGCGGATTGGCGGGGGTGATTTGAGGGGTGTTGTAGGGAAAAGAGGCCAACCACACCATTTCACCTGTGGTTATGGGAGAAACCGGGGGTAATTACATAAGTAGTTTTGGGGTGGTGCCGCGGAAACTTTTGCGCAGAGTCGCGGAGGCAGACCGGCAAAAGTCGAATTTCCGCAAACGCCCGCCCGCAAACGTCCGCCCGCAACCATCAAGCCGCCTCTCCATCATCCTCCGCGAACCCCAAGTTCCGATAGCGTTCGACAAAGGCCTGGATGCGCTGCAGCACCCGCGTCTTGACCTTCTCACGCTCATTACCTGGAGTAAACCGCGACATTGGCGGAAGAACTCGAACAATTCCGGTGCCAAGCGTGCTGACAATGCCGGTGGTCAGCGCCTCTTCAATGAAAGATTGCGCCGTCGGCATCCGCAGCTTCTCTTCGGTAATGATCGCATTGAGTTCTTCCGTGCGTTTGGTCCTGATGAATTCTTCCCACTGCTCGTCAACGGGCTGGGTCAGGCTCACGGTGTTGACGAATTCTTCGATCAGGTCGCGCTTGTTCCGCAGCGATGGGCTGGAGTTTGCAGCACGAGAAATCTGGGCACGAATTTCTTCTCTCTCGTCACTGCCGTGGGTTTCGCGGTATTGCTCGACGAGCATGAGAATGTAGTCGACATTGATTTCTACCTGCTTAATCAGCTCCATCTCGAAGACCACATCTTCGTTGATGGACTCCCGTTCCCCGTCGCTTTCAGTACGGAATTCCGCGAACAGGTCGAGGTAGATACTGCGGTAGTCCTGCTCCTGGCGAGGCGTCAGCAGCGCGTCATCAGCGAATTGGTCGAAGGAAGTCAGGATGTTTTGGACGCGCAGTATCGCGCCGAAGAGCTTGATGAACTCCTTCTTCGCCTTCTCACCAACAATGACCTTATCCAGCGGGTATTCCTGGAGCAGCTGATTCACCAGCTCGGCGTATTCCGCAAAGTACTCAGCGTAGGGCTTGAGCAGCACTACGCTTTGCGCATCGGTGTCGCCGAAGAGTCGCAGCGCCTCATTTGTGGCATCTTCGAGGTCCCGGAAGCAGACAATGTTGCCGTACGTCTTGACTGAGTTGAGGATTCGGTTGGTACGCGAGAACGCCTGAATCAATCCGTGGTACTTCAGGTTCTTGTCCACGAACAGGGTGTTCAAGGTAGTGGCATCGAATCCGGTGAGGAACATGTTGACCACGATGGTCATATCGACTTCCCTGTTCTTCATTCGCAGGGAGAGGTCTTTGTAGTAGTTCTGGAATTTCTCGGCTGAGGTGTCGTAGTTGGTCTTGAAATACCCGTTGTAGTCGGCAATCGCCGCTTCCAGGTAATCGCGCGCAACCTTGGGTAGCTGCTCGGGCTCCATGCCTTCTTCAAGGAGCAAGCCTGTCTCGTCGGCCACGGCAGTAGCTGCCGCAGCGTTTTTCTTTTCGCTTGACGACGGAATCGTCGGTGACTCATCCTTTTCGGCCTCATTTGGCGCGAATGAGTAAATCATGGCGATCTTCAGGCGCTCTGCTTCAGGCAGTGACGCTTGCGCTTCTTTGAAGAGGTTGTAGTAGGTGTAAGCAGCCTCAACAGAAGCAGTGGCGAAGATAGCGTTGAAGCCACGAACTCGTTGATTTTTCTTTATTTCCTTGATTCGACCGCGGTGTCGGGCCTTTGCTGAGGCGGATACGTTCTCGACAACGCGGTGTTCGTAGAAGGTTTCCCGCTTCGTTTTCTGCGCGAAGTGTTCGAGCGTGTAGTCGACGACGTTTTTCAGGCGAGGCTCCGCCAGGAGTGCGCCTTCAGTATCGATGCCTGTGACTTCCTTGTCTTTAACGTTTCCAACCGAGATGGTGTTGACGTAGTCGATCCGGAAGGGCAGGACATTTTTATCGGTGATGGCATTGACAATGGTGTAGGCGTGGAGTCGTTTGCCGAAAGCCTGCTCGGTGGTTTTGAGGTTGGCCTTGGTGCCACTGGTGGAGTTGTCGGCGAAGATGGGCGTTCCGGTGAAACCGAAGAGGTTGTACTTCTTGAATGCCTTAGTAATGGCAGTGTGCATGTCGCCAAATTGGGAGCGGTGGCATTCGTCGAAGATGATGACCACGTGCTTGCTGTAGACATCGTGGTGTTTGTTGCCTGCGATGAAGTTCGACAGCTTCTGAATTGTGGTGATGATGATGGCTGCATCGTCGTCTTCCAGCTGCTTCTTCAGCACGGCGGTCGAGGTGTTGGAGTTGGCAGCACCCTTTTGGAAGCGGTCATACTCACGCATGGTTTGGTAGTCGAGGTCCTTGCGGTCGACGACAAAGAGGACCTTATCTACATGCGAGAGTTTGCTAGCCAGCTGTGCGGCTTTGAATGAGGTGAGGGTTTTCCCCGAACCGGTCGTGTGCCAGATGTAGCCGCCGGCCTCCGTGGTGCCAAGGCGTTCACGATAGTTATTGGAAATCTCAATTCGTTGCAGAATTTTCTCAGCAGCGACGATTTGGTACGGGCGCATCACCAGTAGTTCTTCCGCAGCGGTGAAGACGCAGTACTTGGTCAGAATATTGAGAAGCGAGTGCTTGGACAGGAATGTCTTAGTGAAGCCAACAAGATCCCGGATGGGTTGGTTGTTTGCGTCAGCCCACCACGATGTGAATTCAAAGCTCTTAGCACCGCGCGCCGGGCGGCCTTTTCCTCCCGTTTCTTTGATGTGCAGTTCACGGGTGGTGTTGGAGTAGTACTTGGTCAGAGTGCCGTTACTGATGACAAACAGCTGCACATAATCGAACAAACCGTCACCAGACCAGAAAGAGTCGCGCTGGTAGCGCCTGATCTGGTTAAAGGCTTCACGCAGCTCTACGCCACGGCGCTTGAGTTCGATATGCACCATGGGAAGGCCATTGACCAGGATGGTGACGTCGTAACGATTAGAGTGTTTCGCACCGCCTTCGTCCTTTTCCACCTCGTACTGGTTAATGACCTGCAGTCGGTTGTTATGGATATTTGCTTTATCCAGCAGTCGGATGTTTTTGCTCGTGCCGTCGTCACGCGTAAGAACCTGAATGTGGTCTTCGTGGATGCGACGGGTCTTTTCCTTGATTCCGTCGTTGGCGCTGGTGATGCAGGTGCGATAGAACCGTTCCCATTCCGCGTCGCTGAAGGTGACGTGGTTGAGGGTTTCTAGTTGGCGGCGAAGGTTGGCAACGAGGTCTGCTTCGCTGTGGATAGGCAGGTAGTCGTAGGCCTGCGACTGGAGGATGTCGATGAGTTCCTGCTCCAGTTGCGCCTCGGTTTGGTAGTCCTCCGAGGTGCGCTCCTCGGCCTGGTACTCCGCGACGACGGTGCTCTGCTCACCGACAGCGATCGGGTCGTACTTGGTTACTCGTCGCTTGCCGACGCCGTCCTGGTTCATGCAAAGAGTCCTTCTTAATTTATGTGTGAGAGGTTCTTTAGCTGTCGAAAAATAATAATACTTCTGCGTGCTTACTTTAAGTTCAGAAGTAAATCAACGAGACTAGGAATTGCCGTACCGGTGGAGGTTCCAAGGCTGTCAAAGGAAATCTTCTTAACGTTGTTGGTGGCGTCAGTATGCATCTCTATGGGAAAAGAATCGGAGAGATGTTTTCCTGATTTGGTGTCGATTGCCTTGTGCTGTTTGAGTTTTTGGGAGAGCGTGGCGCGGGAGAGCTTTTTGTTACGAATGTCTTCATAGTGGGCTAGCAGCCAGACTTCGAAACATTCGTTTGAAACCACGAAGTTGCATGTGGTTGTTTTAGTGGATAACTCACGAGCTTGCTTAAACCCTCTTTGAAACTGTACGTTGCTTGAATCGTCCACATCGACCACGAAGAACACGAAATCATAAGGGGCGCCTGAACCTTGAGTGAAGTGGTTTTTGCTTTTTTGAACGATGCGGTCGGGGGAGTGTGGTTCAGTGAGGATTTGTACTCCGGGCAAGCGGTACAGCTTTCTTAGCCGTTGGAAATACTCTTTCTCTGTAACGGTTCCTTGCAGCACCAGAAGTAGCGACTTCTTCTCTTTTCGCGACCCGGGCTTGCCGCGACGGCGATTGCGTGTACTCATTATTGCCTCTACTTGTTTGGAGATAGATCCAGATATCTAGTACGCAAGGTATTGAGAATTGGGAGCAAAGCCTCGGCATTTGTGAGTGGTAGTGCGCCGTACTTTCCTTGTAGATAGCGTCTTTCTATATTGTGGGCTTCTCTGATGCGAAATTCATCGAGTGCAAAAAGTTCTGAGAAGGAGTTGTTTTTCTCTACGAACCAAACTTCACCCCTATTCAGTACTTCCACTGGATGACGACCCAACAGGGTTGTGTCATGAGTACTGAACAGCAATTGAGCTCCTAGAGGGTTTAGGCGCTCGTCGTCGAAGAGTGCGACCAGTTCGCGGACAAGAAGGGGGTGAAGTGATCCATCAATCTCATCTACTGCAAGAACGCCGCCTACCAGCAGGGCAAACAGCGCCGGTATAGCAAGGTCCATCCAAGTTCGAGTCCCTTGTGATTCTTCGCTCTCGGGAAGGCTAAATGAACGATCGTAACCTCGGTGTTCGAAAAGGATGTATCGAAGGTACTCGTTAATCTCGGACGATTTCAATTCATGAGAGATTTCATCGTCTCCGTCTGACTTTAGCTTGATGTGAATACTATGCAGGGCCTCTGGTGCGTGTTCCTCGATATCGATATCATTAATTCCCACATCTGCGACGGCAACTACTGCGCGTAGTGCGGCTAGCCAGTTGGGGTTTTCCTTGGCGAGCTGCACCAGCCAGCGGTGGCGATTATCTTGGTCTGCATCGCCACCGACGATGAGTGGCAGAACTCGACTCCACCAATCTAATGCCGATGAATAGTGTCCAGGAGTTTTGACTGTAGCCCAGGCTGAAAACACGAGCGTCCATGGCTGCATAAACTGCTCGATGTTTTCTCTCGCAGCCTGCGAAATTCCGGAGTTTGCTCCAAACTTCAGCTCACTTCGGTTTCGATCAAATACTTTTTGCCAGCGTAGTTTAGGGTTCGCTAAAAGGGTTTCAGCAACCACTCCAGCGTCGTCAAGCGTCAAGCTCCAACGAAATCGTACGTCATGCGAGGTGTAGTCGACTTCGAACGACGTCGATTTATCTTGCTGTAGGAGATGCGGGTTGCGGAGTATTTTCACCCATTCGTCATTTCTGAGCGATTGTGAAACTGCGTTTTTGAGGAGTCCTAGAGGCTTAAGTGCGTTCGATTTGCCCGAGGCATTGGCTCCAAAAATTGCAGCACGTCGCCAGGTTAACTCCCGCCATGATTCGCCTGCGCGAGGTCTCTGGGTGGTGAAGGCTCGTCGTTGTAGATCAAGCGTCGATGCACCCCCGAAGGAGCGGAAATTGTCTACAGTAAGCGCGAGTAGCATGCCGAAATTTTAACCCCTGCGGAGGGAATATGCACATTTTGTGCCAAAAGTGGGTGATATGCTCTCGGGGTTTCAATTCAGGTGCTGATAGGAGTGGAGGTTTTGTAATGCGCTGACTGTAGATATGCGCCTCGTTTATGCTAAGAGTTTCTTAAATTTGAGTAGTTGGTCTCGGTAGTACTCGTATTGTTTCCGGCGAGCTTTAATCTCGGCAGGCAGGCCGGAGGCGAGGTCGTTCACGAGTGCATCGAACTTGTCGAGAATATTCACGATGCGCTGCTGTTCTTCGAGGGGAGGGATGGGGATGGGGAAATTCTTAATAATTTTGGAGTTAAGGTCGGAACGCGCACCGCGTCCTAATGCCTTCAATTCTTCATAGTGAGCAGCTGTCCAGTAGAAAGCGAACTTAAAATTAACAGCTGTTTCGTCGAGTTCTATGTTGCAACAATGTTGATTAGTGGTTAGTGGGATTTTATTCACTGCACAACGGCCGGCGCTTGCTCCTGAAATTGCAACAATCAGACAATTTTCCGGAATCCAGTGCGCCCCTGTTTGTGCGACAGCTTGCTCGGTAATGAATTCGTTGGTTGAGTAAATCTCGTTGAAAACGACCTCTTGAGTTCGAAGCCAAGGTATCTTTCCACCTTGGTAAAAACCTCTGTTTGATTTTGCCGGAGTTGCGCCTGAGCTGACCCGCTGGGAAACCTCGCCTAATGTTGCCCACCGGACGCTCTCGCTCTCGGTAAACGTCAGCAGTTGGTCACGATAAAATTCATACTGCTTTTTCCTCACTTCCAGCTCCGCTTCCAGCTCCGCTTCCAGCGATTGGAAGGTGTCGAGGATTTTTACGATTTCTTGTTGGATTTCCAAAGGAGGGCATGGTGCCATCACTTTCGACATTGCTGCTGAAGAAATACGACGAACTTTTGTTCCAGTAATCCAGCGCTCGATTGATCGGTGGAAAAGTGAACTATTGAAAAAGTATGAAACAAACTTTGGATTCATACTGTGTCGAAAGACATAACCGTCGCCGCTTATAACAATTTCCTCAGTGCCGAGCCAAGCCGTGGCTTTGCCCAAATCTTCATCGTTTTCAGACGTGGTAGCGATGAACACATCGCCAGGTAACATCTTCCGCTTCTTAGCGGCGAAGTCATCGCTGACAAACGACTTAGTTTCCGTAGCCCAGATTCCGTAGTGGGTATAAATCTGGCCGTAGTGGATACAGCCGACACCGCTTTCGGTGAAGTCTTTCTTCTGGAGTCCGCCACCACGACTGAAAGTGCCAACCTCACCCAGCGGTTTGTACTCCACACCATTCGGGCAGAGTTCCTCGATGAGCTTTTCGATCTGGTTCACTTCTGCTCCTTCGGTGGTTGCTGAATCTGTTTCTGAACTGCAGTGATTTCCTTGAGATAATCCCGTTCCACGCCACTGGGTTGGGTATCCATCACAGTTTTGTACTTCTCGTATTCCTCATGGGCCTTCTGTACTGCTTGGCGGTGGGAAACCGTTCCTGCTCCCTCCAAGGACTTGCCGCCCATGGCCGCAATCATTGTGGTGAGGTGATCCATCCAGTCCGCCATATACGTTGGCTGGTGCATCTGCGCACGGAATTCTGCCGCATCGAAGTAGGCAGAAACCAAGGTATTCAGGTGTTTTAGCTCGTCTTCGGCAAGGTAGTTTTTGGCAATCTCCACCTCGGCCTTGGTGATGCGCTCGCCCTTCCAATTGGTCATCCCCATGTTTGGCTTTGTGGCGTCCGAACGTTCGAAAACCACCTCGGCTGCCGTGTGGCCGTGAGCACCAAAATGAAGCTTATTCTGGACTGTCGCAAAGAACTGCTTACTCACAGCGGCCCTCGGATCGTAATCCACGCTGGTGGCGTACAAATCTAAAACCTGGCGATGAATGACCTTCTCACTAGAGCGAATATCGCGGATGCGCTCCAGCAATTCACGCCAATACGTTCCGCCGCCGCCCTCTTTCAGCCGCTCATCGTCCATGGCGAAGCCCTTAATCAGATATTCGCGCAAGACGCCTAGTGCCCACTGTCGGAACTGAGTACCCCGCAAGGACTTCACTCGGTAGCCCACGGAGATAATCACGTCGAGGTTGTAGTGTTTGACCTGGTAGTTCTTTCCGTCGGCCGCAGTTGTTCGGAATTTCCGAACAACTGAATCCTCTTCGAGCTCGCCTTCCGCAAACACATTCCTAATGTGCTCGGAGATGTTCGCCTTCGACGACTGGAACAGCTCCACCATCTGGGCCTGAGTGAGCCACACGGTTTCGTCGACAAGCCGTACCTCAATGCGAGTAGCGCCGTCGTCCGTGCGGAACATCACCAGCTCGCCCGCAGACGCCATGCTCATGTCGCCGTTCGTGTCAGACATCGGTGCGGGTTCCCTCAAGATCTGCCACAATCTCATCGATTGCCTCGCGCAGCTGACGCTGGCGCTCCACGATGCCAACAATCTGCTTATTCAGCTCCACGATGTCGATGACCTCGCGGGTGTCCTCCGGCTCGACATAGGAGGAAACCGCGATGTTGTAGTCGTTTTCTGCAATCTCCTCAGCGGGCACCAGCTTGGTGAAATACTCCACATCCTCGCGGGCAGTGAAGGAATCCAGAATCTTCTTCTGATTCTTCTCATTTAGTCGGTTCTTGTTGCCACTTCGCTCAAACTCTGCGGAGGCATCGACGAAGAGAACCGAATTGTCCTTCTTCGACTTCTTCAACACGATGATGCAGGTCGCGATGGTAGTGCCGAAGAAAAGATCCGGCGGCAACTGGATAACCGTATCCACATAGTTGTTATCCACCAGGTACTTGCGAATTTTCTTCTCCGCGCCGCCGCGGTAAAGCACACCGGGGAACTCAACAATTGCGGCAGTGCCGTTCGTCGCAAGCCACGAGAGAATATGCATCGTAAAAGCCAAATCGGCCTTCGACTTCGGGGCCAGGACGCCTGCCGGTGCGTAGCGTGGATCGTTAATCAACAGAGGATTGTTATCGCCCTCCCACTTGATGGAGTAGGGCGGGTTGGACACAATCGCCTCAAACGGCTGGTTGTCCCAGTGCGCAGGTTCGGTGAGGGTATTGCCCAGCGCAATGTCGAAATTATCGAAGTTCACATCGTGCAGGAACATGTTAATGCGTGCCAAGTTATACGTGGTCAGGTTGATTTCCTGGCCGTAGTAGCCCTCGCGGACACCACCTTCGCCAAGCACCTTCTTGAATTTCAACAGCAGCGAACCGGAGCCGACAGCCGGGTCATACACCCTGTTCACGCTCTTCTTTCCCACCACGGTAATCCGGGTCAGCAGCTCAGAGACTTCCTGCGGCGTGTAGTACTCGCCTCCGGACTTGCCTGCCTGAGAGGCATACATGCCCATCAAGTACTCGTAGGCATCACCAAATAGGTCGATGGAGTTGTCATCGGCTTTAACGGTGAGCGGCATATTGCCGATATGCCGCATTAGCTCGAAGATCTTGTCGTTGCGCTCGATGACCGAGTTGCCAAGCTTGCTGCTGTCCAGGTTGATGTCGTCGAAAAGCCCTTTAAGATCGCTTTCGCTAGCGGTGCCCTGCGCGGACGCCTCGATATTCTTGAACACCTGCTGCAGTCGTTCATTGAGGTTCTCGCGGTAATGTTCGTCCGTCGCCTGCTTGCAGACGTTGGTAAACAACTCAGAGGGCAAAATGAAGTAGCCCTTTTCCTCGACGATGCTGGCCCGGCCCCACTCGGCATCCTCGTCAGAAAGGGAAGCGTAGTCCGCGTCCTCATTGCCAGCTGCGCGTTCGCCGTCATCGATGTACTCGGAGAGCTTCTCCGAGATAAAGCGGTAGAACATCATGCCGAGCACATAAGACTTAAAGTCCCAACCATCCACGCTGCCACGCAAGTCGTTGGCGATGTTCCAAATAGTCCTGTGCAGCTGTGCCCGGTCTGCGTCACTCATAGTGAAAATCCCCGCTCAATCAGTAAAAATGCTTGAGTTTCCAGTCTAGTGGCAGACGATACGAAGTCAGGGGAGAACGTGATGAGCAAAGCTGGGCGGGGGTAGGGGAGAAGGGAGCGCCGTCAAGCGTCAAGCTCGGTGCCCACCTTGTAATTCAGCCCAACCCCCTACCGCTTCCGCAGCACCAGCACGAGGTTCGACACCGCGAACTCCCGCAGCCCCGGCACGTGGACCATCCACCAGGCCCACCACGGGTGGTAGCGCGGAAACGCGGCCAGCAGCTCGCAGTCACCAGCTTCCGCCGCAGCGCGAGCCCACTTCAACCCTTCACCGCAACCGACCTTGAACAGGGACTCGCCAAAGTAGTTCTTCGGCCGCTTGCCATGCTTCTTCTCATACATGCGCCGCGCGCGGTCGCCACCCAGGTAATGCGTCATCCCCATCTCGTGGCCACCGAACGGGCCGTACCAAATGGTGTACGAGTAAACGACCAGCCCGCCCGGCTTGGTTACGCGTAGCATTTCCTCGCCCATCGTCCACGGCTCGGGCACGTGCTCGGCGACGTTCGACGAGTAGGTCAGGTCAAACGCGTCATCGCGAAATGGCAGCTCCAGTCCCGATCCGCGTACCGACGACTCCAGCTTGATCCCCGCCGCCGCCATCTCGCCCACATCGGGTTCGCAGGTGTAATATTCCACGCCACGCTGGGCAAACGCTCGGCCAAAGTACCCAGGGCCGCCGCCGACATCAAGGATGCGCTTGCCGCGCAGAGAGGTGTCCGCCGAACCCGCCGCACCATCAGCCCCAGCTGCGATGCCTTCGAGCAAGCCGATGGTGTCCTCGGCCAGGTGTCCGTAGAAGATATCGGGATCGGTTTGCTCGTATTTGAAGTCGTTGAGCAGCCCGAATGAGCGCGACAGCGTGGCGAAGCTGCGCAGCTCTTTCAGAGCAGGTGGGACGATAAAAGCGGGAAAGCGAAAGCTGGTCACGTCAATCAATCTAATGGACTGGGTGGGGTGGTGAGCGCGGATTTTGAGCTAAAGCGACAACGAAATCCTCGTCGAGCGTTAGGCTCGTATTGTTATGAAAATCTTACTGTTGTGTTGGCGCGACACTGGCCACCCCGAAGGTGGAGGCAGTGAGCGCTATTTGGAACGCGTCGCGGGGTACCTTGCCAACCAAGGCCACACCGTGGTGTTCCGCACGGCCAGCTACCCAGGCGCACCGGCACTATCGCGTCGCGACGGCGTGACTTTCTCCCGCGCCGGTGGAGATTTTTCCGTCTACGTGCGTGCCTGGGCAGCGATGTTGGGTGCACGTTTTGGTCTCGGGCCAATTGCCAAGGCGCTCGGCGGCAAGCCCGATGTCGTTGTCGATACTCAAAATGGCGTCCCCTTTTTCGCCCGGGTTTTCTCCGGCGCGCCGACGGTACTGCTGACACATCACTGCCACCGTGAGCAGTGGCCAGTGGCGGGCCCGATTATCAGCAAGTTGGGTTGGTTCATCGAGTCGCGGTTGTCGCCGATGATTCACCGTCGCTGCCGCTACATCACCGTTTCCGAGCCGAGTGCCGCGGAATTGGAAGAACTCGGGGTGTCGCCGGGACGTATCGCGGTAATCCGCAATGGTGTGGACCCGATTCCGGAGGAGGTGCAGTCGACCGAAATTGTCGCTGACCTGTCCGAATGCGACGGTCCAGCACCCCACCTGGTGACGCTGTCGCGGTTGGTCCCGCACAAGCAGATTGAACACGCCATCGATGTGCTTGCAGATCTTGTGCAGGATCGACCTGGTGCGGTGCTTGACGTCATTGGCTCGGGTTGGTGGCACGACAATCTCGTGGAATATGCTCGTGATAAGGGTGTTTCCGACCATGTCATTTTTCATGGGCAGGTCACCGAGGTGGATAAGCACCGCATCCTCTCTGGCGCGTGCCTGCACTTAATGCCATCCCGCAAGGAGGGCTGGGGACTCGCCGTCATCGAATCGGCGCAACACGGCGTGCCAACGGTCGGTTACCGCTCCTCGGCGGGCCTGCGCGACTCAGTCAACGACGGTGAAACTGGCCTCCTGGCCAGCGATGAAGCTGACCTGATCGCCAAGACGCGGCAGATTCTCGATGACGGTGAACTACATCGCGCAATGTCCAAGGCCTGCGTAGCTCGCGCCGAGGAGTTTGGTTGGGATAAAACTGGCGAGGCAGTCCTGGAAGTCCTGGAAAACCCAACACTGGACAAGCTGCTACCTGCGACGAGGCAGTAGCGCTTCCCTTGCTCCAGTCATCAGTGCCGCAAGTAGTCCAGCCAGCAGGCACAGTGTCCAGATTCCAAAGGCCGCCCACGCAGCCACATAGGAACCCTGGCTCGGTCGCGTGGTCGGTTCGATAACGCCCGGGACATGGTAAAGCTCCAGGTCAGGGCTGACATACACCGGGTTCAAAGCTGCCACAATCTCAGCGGAATCACCGAAGTTACCGGGCGAATTCTCCACCAGAACCCAGCCAACGCCCTGATCGCGAAGACTCTGGAGTGCAGACTCACGCTCCTCCTGTGTCTTCGCACCACCGAGCAGTGTGCGCTCAACTGTTGTGGCTCCCTCACCGGATACCGCCTGCCCAGAGACGATTAACTCACCCGAGTTCACCACCGGAGCAGGCAGAATCTTCGTAGCCGGGTCGAGGACAGGACGCCCATTGATGATGCGATAAGAACCGGCGGGCAGCACCGCAACGTGATCGTCGTCAAGCGCGACGACACCGGAGACCGCAGACCAGCCCTCCCACGACGGAATGGGGCGTAGCGGAGCGACATCGGCGGGCAGCGTCGGAACAGCCGCGATGATAATGAGTGCACTGACACCAGTCGCCAGCCATTGACCGACATCGGCGGTGGCACTGCGCGCGCGGCGTGCCAGGTACTCCGCACCACTGGCGGCGAGGATGACATAGGCGGGGATGGCGAGCGCAATCCACTTCTGCGCATCGCGAAGTAGACCCGCTCCCGGAATATGCTCCAGCGCCCAGCCCATCGCCAGAATGCCCGGCGTCGTCGCGGCCAGAGCCACCAGCACGATGGCGGCGGCACCAGTGATAATCAGGCCCCGCCAGCGCTCCTGCGAATGCCAGACGCGACGGAATCCGAGACCCATCAGCGCCAAGAGCGGAAGCACCATGATGGCCGAAAAACCAACCTCGCGAGTCAGCGGCACAGCCTGCTTATTCCAGATGCCACCCAGCCCCAACAGACTGCCGAGCGTGCCGACGTGAGCCTCTGCTCTGGCCGCAAATGCGGCAGCGCCAGCCACATCGGAGGACCCAGCCGCACTCGGATTCAGTAAAGATGCGACCAACCACGGGGAACTGACCGCTACGGTTGTGGCCGCAATCCATGCGCGATTGCGGTTATCGCGAGCGGCGATAAATCCGGTGATACCAGCTAAGAGAGCGCCGGTCGGCGTGAGTCCCGCGGCAGCAATGGCACTGGTGCGCCACAGAGCACTGCCCATCTGCGTTGCCAGAACAACTGCTGGAAGTAGCAATACAGCGATGACCAGTGACCACTGCCCTTGGAGAAGTCGTTCGACCACGAACGGGTTCCAGAGCAGCATGGTCGGTGCGATCAGCTGGCTGACCAAGCTCGGGGTCATGCGAACAAGGCCGGAGCCGGGTGCGGCACCGGCGCCAGCACCAGTACCAGCGCTGCCGAACGTGAGCCTGCGGGCGAGTTCAGCAGCCGCAAGACCGCCGATCAAACAGGTGCCAACCAGGGCGAAGCGCACCCAGTGGCTGACATCCACAAAATAACCCAATGCCCACAGGGCAGTGTCCTGCGGAACCGCTCGTGCCGCAGCGGGGCCGAGGCCCAGGGCTGCGTCGGTAAGCGGTGGGTGATTGGGGATAACCATGTCGCGCAGCAGAAACATCGGTGCCCCAAAGTGACTGTCAGCTGGCACCTTGTGAGGGACAAAGAGCGGCCAGCACACGGCAGCCGTCAGCACAAGAATCCACGACAACACAAAAACCCAGGCGACTCGCTCCGAATGAGAGCGAGCCGACTGGGTCAAAGTAGTGCGGAAACGTTGTGTCACGTGCCCTATATTAAATTATTTTTAGATTCCCTCAGTGAAACGCCATGCGAGGTGCAACTCCAGGGTATAAGCGAGTGCCTGAGGAATCCGAGGCACATCGGATTTTGATGGCTTAGGCAGACTTGCTGCGAATACGGAAGCCAATCACGATGAGGACCAGGCCGAGGATACCGAGAATCCACGGTGCGACCGTGCCACCAATGGTCAGCGACTTACGTGCTTCCTTAGCACGGTCCATCTGGCGACCCTGGGAGCCCTCGTCCCACTGCGCGGTGTACTTCATCGCAGTACGGTTCTGCTCCTTGGCCTCCTTCTCGCGGCCAGACTGGGAAGCAATCTCCTCAGCTTCCTTATCGTCCTTGGCGTAGTACATGAACATCTCTTCAGTACCGTTGACAATCACACCGGAGGTCGGCTCGACGCGAACGGTACGGACGTTGGTGTAGTAACGATCCATCTCGACGTCGTCGTCACCCTCCAGGCCCCACTTGTGAGCCGGGAAGCTCAGGCGCATGGAAGCCAGCGAGGACTTGTCGGCCTCGGTGAGCTTGCGGCCATCGCGGGTGAAGTGCTCGGTCAGGGACTCGTAGAGGTTCTGCGGCGGAATGGTCATGGAGTACTTGTAGACCTTGACACCATCCTGAGTTTCCTCACCGACGAAGTCGATCTCGAAGTTACGCATCGCCTGCACGTCGAAGTACGGGTAGGACTTCTTCTCAGCGCCGAACGGGAACTGGTACTGAATGCCCGGACGGGTGAACGTCGGCGGCTTGGAGTCCGAACCACCCTGCGGTGCGTTAATAGCAACGCTGGAAATCGGGTCATCTACCGGGTACGCAGTGCTGCGGTCGACAGTGATGCGGTCCAGGGTTGCATTGATGAGGTTCTTCGGCTCTTCGCGGTCATCGCGCAGCAGAGTGGTGCCGACCTGGAGGGTCGCAATCTTGTCATCAGACGGCTCCTCAATCTCCACATGGCGCTTCGACTGCATCGGAGTCTGGTCATTGATGAAGCAGTGAATCGGAAGCTCTCGCTTCTCTTCGTCCGACTCTGCCTTACAGCGCGGGTCATTCTTGCGGTTTGGAGTTGGCTCGTTCTTGCCCAGCTGGCCGGAGTCCAACAGAGTGCCGTCGCGCACCTCCGTGACGGTATCGCTCACAGTGTCAAGCGGAATGACCCGGAGGCGAGGCACCAGGAAGGTCGGCAGAAGGACGGCAATGACAATCAATGCAGCACCGATAATGATCAGTGCATGTCCGAGAGTTCTCTTCATCAGCGGATAGTCCTTTAACTGTACGTAACTTTCTGCAGCAAAACCTAGCAGGAAGTTAGGAATCGCGTGGTGCGTTTTCTAAAAATAGCTTGTCGGGAAAACAAAATAAATTTAGAAAACCTGCCTGAACAGGAATTATTTCATAATAGAATACAAGTGATTTTACCCATTTCGGTATCCGTGTAAGAAAGTACTATGACGTCCAAGGCATCTGAGACAGCCCTCAACGCTATGCCAAACGCGAGGCAGAACTCTACGCTTGGCACTGGGGCGCCCCAGGCCACCACCTTCCGCCCGGGCTTCCTGCCCTCGCTGGAAGGCTTGCGTGCAGTGGCGTCGATGGGCATCATCGGCACACACGTCGCATTCCAGACCGGGCATGATGTGGGGGCGTTGTGGGAGCGCATTCTCGGCCGCTTCGACTTCTTCGTGGCCGTCTTCTTCGTACTGTCCGGATTCTTGTTGTGGCGTTCTCACCGCTCGGGCTACGGCGGAATTCCCCGTCGTAAAGCACCGGCAGACACCGACGGCGGGCGGAAGAAGAGCTGGGCGAAGTACTACAAGAAACGCATCGCGCGAATCATGCCCGCGTACTGGGTACTTGTGCTTATTGTGCTCATCGCGCTGCCGGTGGGCAGCGGGGCGGATCTGAAGGTGTGGCTGACAAACCTGACGCTGACGCAGGTGTACTTCTCCGACTCCTTGCACGGTGGACTAACGCACCTGTGGTCGTTGTCGGTGGAAGTGGCGTTCTACATTTCGCTGCCGCTGTTCGCCATTGGGCTGAGCCGGCTGGATCCACACCGCCAGCAGGGGCATCGCATAGCGGCAATTTCCCTGCTGGCACTCCTGAGTTTCGGCTGGCCCTACCTGCCGCTGCCGTACCCGGAAGGCGTAAACCCGCATATTCAGCCAATTGCGTACTTCTCCTGGTTCGCCGTGGGCATGATTCTCGCCGAACTGGAATCACTCCAGGGCGTCGACACCGATGCCGCCCGCGCGAAGGTAGAAACCATGCAGCGCTGGGCGCGTCGTCGCCCGTTGTGGCTGGTCATCGCCATCGCTGCGCTGGTGCTGGCTTCCTACCTCGGCCCCGAAGGGCTAGTCGAGCTCACCAACTGGGAATTCACCCGTCGCCTGCTGTGCGGTCTGGTCTTCGGCGCCGCCATCATCGGCCCCTGGACGCTGGCGCCGGAATCGCGCTTCCTCGAACACCCCGTCATGCAGGCGCTGGGGCGCTGGTCCTACGGCATCTTCCTCTGGCACGTGGCGATGCTCTCTATCGCATTCCCGCTGCTGGGAGTGAAGCTATTTACCGGCCATCTGCTCAGCGTCACTATTGTCACGGTCGCGCTGTCGATTCCGGTTGCCGCCGCCTCCTACGCGCTCGTCGAGGAACCCGCGCGCCGCTTCTTCGCACGCAACTGGGTCAACCGCTAACGGCTCTTAATCAGCATCGTCGCTAGGGAGCATCGAGCAGCACGCCGCAATGGTCAGCGCCGCTGTCAGCAGTAGCTGTAGCGGCCAGCCGGCACCGGCGTAGTCATCCTTCGGCCACGGATTCGTCGCAAGCACCAACCCCGCAAGTCCCATCGTCGCAGCGAGCGCCGCAATCAGTGCGTTTCGCACGTTCAGCCACGGCTTGACGACGCCCCCACGCTTCCGTTCCCAGAAAGCCGCACCAAGGGTAGCGGCAACCACCACGAGGGCAACGACCACGCCAGGCCAGCTGGATACCAAGGTCACTGTTGCGGCTGCCGCAATACCAATAGCCGCTCGCGGCAGGTCGTTGCTCAGGGAAGTCCGGGGAATCGGGGAGGTGGCAGCGAAGCGTCGCCAAGCAAAGGCGAGCCCCACGGTAACCAGCGCGTACACCGCTGCGAGCGCACCACCTGCGAGGATGCCAGTTCGCCAGGTCTGCTGTGGCGGGTAGGTCAACTCGGCCGCGCCACCGATGCCAGCCGGAATCATCCAGCCCTGCTGCCAACCGGAGACCGTGACCGGCTTCATGGCGGCACCGCCGACGCGCAGCTCGTGGCCAGCATTGACAGAAATGGGCAACCAGACGATGCGGTCGTGGTCGCTGGTGTCGATGGGTTTGTCCAGGTCGACCGGAGTGACCTGCTGCTGCTCAGCGGAGGGCGCGAAGTAATCGGTCGAGGTAAGTGACACCCAATCGGACTTGGCATCGATGCGCCATGGACCCGGCGAGAGCTCTACTTCCTCGCCACAGGTCAGCTCGCGGTGATCAGAGCCATCGCCGCGCCGGATGCTGGCCCACGGATCGCGGACGCTGCTTCGGCAGGTATCCGCGTCGACCTTCACCTTCACCGGATGTGGAACACTAAACAGGCGCACCAGCGTGCCCTCGTGAATCTCCTGGCCGAAGACCCACCGCTGGGCCAGCGCCGAGGAATTCGGCACAACCGGAATGCGTACCGGTGTGAGATCTTCTGCAACGTCCTGGTCGGACAGCTCGGCCTCCGCATCGGAAGCTGGACTAGTGGCCTCGAACGCATCAAAATCAGTGTCCTGCTTCGGAACCACCAGGCCCAGCTCGGAAATAGCAAAGCCCACAGGAGCGACCTTCGCGGTAATGCGCACAGAAGTGGTCTTGCCGCCAGGCAGCGGAATCCGAGTCGTCTCACCCGGGGCCAGCTGCACAGACGTGGAGGCCGTGTCCGTCTGGATACGCAGCTGCACCGGAACGCGAGCGCCGGTCAGGGTGAGCACCGCATTGTCGGTTGGCTTCTTCCATGACACCTTCACCCACTCAGCCTGGCTCTTACCTGCCGCGGGTTCCCACCACGTGGAAGTGTCACCGTCGACCATCGCGCTGACGGAGTGATCCGCGGAGGCACCGCCGACGTTGTAGGGCTCAGAGGCCGAAGATGAAACCTCAATTGTGGCGCGGCCCGTCGCCGTCTGCGTCAAGGGCAGGCCAGCAACGGGGTAGTCCGGTACAAGGTTGCGGACATATGAGTCCTCGTCCTCGGCCAGGATTGCCGACTCCGCACCGACGACCTCACCGTAATTGCGGCCGCGACGTGCGGGTGTGTCGGTGACAGTACCGGCATCCCCGCCGGCCAGGATGCGTACCGGGGCATCGGAATCGACCTCATCAAGCCGCGGAAGCACCTCGGGGCCACCGGCGACCAGTGGCACCTGCGCAGCGTCCACCAACCGTGGTGACATGGCGTGATTGCGCAGCTCCTTCGGGCCCGCGCCCCAAATCTGGATTGTGGTATGCCCGTCCTTGTCAGGGAATTCCGCCACCTTTTCCATGGTCGGGGAGTCCTGCAGCGTGGAGGTGATAGCGCGTAGCGAATCAGCCCTTGAAGGCACCCGTAAATCGTGGCGGACCAGCACGTAGCCGATACCGTTGTTACGCAGTGTGGCATCCAGTGCCGGTACTTCGCGACCCCGAGTCAGCGAATTGCGCAGACCATCGAGGCCACGAATCGCCTCCGGGGGTACCAGCGGCACGGTATCGCGGACGGCCCAGGGGACGTCGGCGAGCGGCTGGAGCGGCTCGTCACGAGTATTGCCCCACGTCTGGTCTGCAAACGGTGACGAAGGCACAACCAGCGTACGGGTGTCCGTGCCCTGCTTGTTCAGCCAATCGGCGGCCTCGTGCCAGTAGCCCGGTACCTCGGAAAAGCCGCCCGCCGGGGCGAGGCGGGCACTCCACGCAGGTGCGGTGGCGCTGGCGATAACTACCAGGACCAGCATCGATGCGATAGCGCGCGGGTGCTTCTCCGGGTGCAGCCACTGCTGCCAGCCTGTCTTTGCTTGTGCGGCGGCTGTTACTGGAGCCGTGACATCGGCATTTTCGTCATCAGCATCGGCGCTCGCCGGCTCGCCCGCATGCTCCCGCCATGGCCACGGCAGCTGAGCCGTCGCATGGGCGAAGCCGATAACAAGCGGCAGGCGCACAATAGTGTCGAACTTGTGCAGGTTGCGCAGTGCTGCCAGCGTCGAATCGAGCATCTCGCGAGCCGATTCCCACACCAGTCCGAAGGGCTCCGTCCAGGCCGCCATGATGACAAGGCCGATGAGCATCATCATCAGCCACATCTGGCGCAGCGGCAGCGAACGCATGACCAGGCCAAACATCCCAATCGCTGCCACCGCCATAGTGGCGTAGATCAGAATCGGTTCGGCGACCAGCGCATTTCCGCCCACGCGCTCGAAAGAGACAAACGGTGTCCACGAGGTCGTGCCGCGGAGTGTCTCGCCGAGACTCAGCCAACGAGTAGTCACACCGGAGGACTCGATGTAGTCCGTAAACGGTGGTGAGTACTTGCCCAGCAGTAGTAGCGGCACGATCCACCACATGCTGACCGCCGCACACGCGGCCAGCCAACCCCCGAGCATCGCCCATGCGCGCCCACGGCGAGGCCCCGTAAAGGCGAAGAAGAGCAGCATCAGCCCAGCGGGAATACAGGCCGCGGCCGTACTGACCGCATTGACCGCGCCCGTGCACAACACCGCCAGACCGGAAAGCAACACCGCGCGGGCAGTCGCACGCCAGGGCAATTCGTCGCGCCGGGCGGCAACCCGCAGTAGCGGGAGCAGAATCCACGGCGCCAGCGCTACCGGCCAGGCCTCGGACGAAATCGCACCCAAAGTCGTAATTACGCGCGGCGACAACGCATACAACATGGCCGCCAGTACGCGAGAGGTATGCGTGCCGACGCCGATAGCTTCGGCCACCCGGTATGCGCCGGTGAAAGCAAGACAGAGAGTGAGACTCCACCACAGCGCCTGGATGAACCAGCCGGGCGCTAATACGTCTGGCAGTAAACTGAACAGGGCGAAGAATGCGCCCTGTGGAAAGAGGTAGCCATAAGCCTGATTCTGGAGTTGCCCCAGTGGCATGGTGTCTGACCACATGTTGAGCGATGCGGATAAGAACCCGATGGGGTTTTCCGTCAGGTCGTGCTTGGTGTCAGCGACCGTTTTGCCGGGGGACTGGATGAATGCCAGCAGGCACAGCAAAGCCCACCAAGGTGCAAGCACGCGCTTACGCGCTCGAACAGAGGTGGGCATAGTTTTAAAGGAGCGGGAGCGTTAAAAGTTTAACGCTGACCGTATTCGACACCGCCAAGCAGGGCATCATCAGTGGAAACAGCCTTGGCTTCCGGAATTCGGTCTTCGGTCAGAGCCTGGCCGATGCCGAAGATAGCGGCACCACCGAGAAGGGCGCCAATCAGCGCCGAGGCCAAGGCCGGACCAACGCTACGACGCTGCTCGGAATCAGTTTCGTATGCCATGTTGAGGACTCCTCGTGTGCATTAAGTCAGTACTTTTTATAAAACTACACTCTGTGACAGCTGTAAACCAGTGGAACAGCTGGGAATTCTCTCCCTGCTGTGAATTGTGGGCAATTCCAGCAGCCATTGAGTTTTCTTAGTTGAGTAGAGTAGTCCATTTTCTATCAGCTAAGTAAGTTTTTGAAAATTTTCTGGAAAATTATTCCTTTTCCCCCGGAACGACAAGGACCGGACGGCCAGCATTCTTCAGCAATGCATCCGAGGTCGAGGCTGTAAATAGTCCACGCAAACCAGTGACACCACGAGTGCCGGAGATAATCACGCCAGCATCGAGGTCGTGAGCTGCATCGACAATGGCCGACCAGATAGTAGTTTCGGTCTCCACCAGGTATGGCTCCGCGACGAAGCCGGCCTCAGCGGCAATCTGAACACCCTCACGGCAAATGCGGACGGCCTCGTCATGAGCCGGATCGCCGTCTTCAGTGGTGGCATCCCAATCAGGCTGCATCATGCCCGAGGCGCCAGCAGTTCGCGCCGCGGCACGCTGCAGCGGCTCCCACGCAGTCAGAATGTAGGCAGTTTTGACGCTCAGCAACTTTCCGGCGTACGCCAGTGCTCGCTTCGCTTCGTCGGAGCCGTCATAGGCAATGAGCATGGAATCGGAAATCGGTTCAACCATTTTCAGTTCAATCCTTACGTCACAGATAGCCGAAAAACTTGCAATAGATAAAGAAAAAGAGATGTCGCTGTAGTCCAGGATAGGACAACAGCGGCATTCAGCACGTCAGTTTTTCAAGCCACTGCCAACCAGCGGTGGCGAACCGGCGGGTTGAATCGGCTAGAGGGGCTCTAACGGTAAGCGGTAACGTCCACTGTTATGGCAACAGAAGAAAAACCGGGGCAATCACAACCACAAGCTACTGGAGCAAAGAAGAATGCCATTGTGCTCAGTGTTCCCATGCTTGCGCTTGCCGTAATTGTTGCGGCATTGAACCTGCGCCCGAGTATCGCGTCAATCGGCCCGGTGCTCGATCAGCTCCTTTCCGACCTTGGCGCATCCTCCGCCTTCGGTGGTCTGATTACAGCCATTCCTGGGCTCGCGTTTTTCGCGATTGGGCTGTCCGCGGTGTCCGTCGGCAAGCGGATGGGTTTAAGTGGCGCGCTCACGGTTTCTGCCGTGTTGCTATTCGTCGGCCTCGCGGCACGTCCGTGGGTGAGTAGTATCTGGCTATTCCTGTTGTTTACCGCATTGTCAGTTGCGGGCATTGCGCTGGGAAATGTGCTGCTACCTGCGTGGATTAAGGTGCACGGTGGCCGCCATGCGGTCGTGCTGATGATGCTGTACTCCAGCATGCTCGCCCTCGGCGGTGGTCTGGGCCCGGCGACGGCATTTTTAATCAGCGATTCACCTGAAACACCCGCCGGCGGCGTCGACATGTGGCGCTGGGCGATTGCCGCATGGGCAATCACCGCTTTTGTGCAGCTCGTCGTGTGGGTGCCGCTGCGTGCGCGCATCGGATTCGATTACCCGAAGGCGCCGGTCAGCACCTCGGCAAGCACGCCAATCTGGAAGTCGCCGACAGCCATTGCGCTGGCGGTTTTCTTCGGCGTGCAGTCGATGAACGCCTACGTGCTCATGGGGTGGATGCCGAAAATGCTTATCGACGCTGGCATCAGCGTCAGCGTAGCCACCGCAGCATCCATGCTCGTCCAGGGGCTGGGCATCATTGGTGGTCTGCTGATGCCGCCGCTGATTGCGCGGCTGCGCACCATGTCCTACGTCGCCTTTGGTCTCGGCTGCCTTTTCTTCCTCGGCTATATGTTGATGATTCTGATTGACCAGCGGGGAGCAGCAGCAACTGGGGCGGGATACGCAATCGGTGCTGCGTTCCTGCTGGGAGTCGGTGGTTTTTGTTTTCCCATGGCCATCGCACTGATTCCAGCTCGCACGCGCAGCCATGAGCTGACCGCGCGACTGTCCGGCTTCGTCCAGCCAATCGGCTACATTTTCTCCGCAGTCGGCCCCTTCCTGGTAGGTGTGGCCGCCGGAACCACGGAAACGTGGACACCGATTCTGGTCGTACTGCTTGGCACCACGGTCGTGCTAGCAGTACTTGGGCTGATTATCGGCCGGCCAACATTCATTGATGATGAACTGGCTGACCGCGGTATCGGAGAAAAGAAGTCGGGGCGCATTCAGCTCGACTGAATATAGGGGAGTTAGCTCCACTGTTTTTAGACGCGGGCCAATTTAGCTTTGAAACTATGACAAAGAAAAAGAATTTAATCGCGCTGGCCTGGAGTTTTATCCTCGGCCTGCTGTTCATTCCCGGGCTGATTGTCTCTGTTGTGCTCCTGCCATGGATTCCCTTCACCAGCCGCGGTGCCGACTGGCTTTCCCGCTGGGCAGCATCGTGGTCCGGCACTCCAATCCCCAATCGTGTGACAAATCGCTGGTTCGACATCCGCAACTTCGTCAACCTGCTCGTCCAGTTGGTCATTGGCTTCGTCACCTTCACAGCATGGGTCGGTGGCGGCGGCGCGGTCGGAGTGCTGGCGGTTAGCCCATTCCTGGTTGACGAAATGCAGTTTTTCAGCTGGACTCTGACAGACCCAACACAGAAAATCATCGTCTCCTGGATCTTCGGCATCCTCTTCCTGGCGCTGACCATTGCCATCAACCTCGGTGCCGGCCTACTGTCCATCTGGCTCTCCCACGCCATCCTCGCACCCTCCAGTGAGGAAGTCACTCAGTCTCGTGATGTGCTCATCGACTCGTTTTCCGGTGAGCGCCGACGCATCGAACGTGAGCTTCACGACGGCCCTCAGCAACATCTGACCGCCCTGAAGCTCAACATCGCCGCTGCTCGCATGGGTAAGACTGAGGAAGAAGTGACCGAGGCGCTCACCGCCGCCGATAACAATGCAACGCAAGCACTTGCGCAGTTGCGCTCGGTGGTGCTTGGCATTGCTCCGCCGGTACTGTTTGAAAACGGTCTGGTGGCAGCAGTGGAGGAACTGGCCGCGCACTCCGGAATGCAGGTGTCCGTCCGTGAAGATGGCGTCTCCGACTTCGGCCCGCTCGATGAGACCACAGCGTTGCTGGCGTACCACTGTGCAGCGGAAGGGTTGACCAATGCCACCAAACATGGTCACGCCGACAGCGCCGAGATCACTCTTGCGGTTCAGGCTCCAAAGAAGGCGCTCGTGTCCCATCTCGGTACGCTTACGGTCACCGTGCGCGACAATGGCGTAGGCCTGGAAGCACCATCGGGGGCGGACGCTGTAGACGTCGTAAAGCATGGCACCGGAACCGGCATTGCGGGCCTGCGGGAACGGGCGGCAGCGCTCGGTGGCACCGTGTCGCTCACCAACGCCGACGGTGGTGCCGAATTGCGGTTGGAACTGCCCGTTCGCCAAGGAAGGACACGATGAAAATACTGCTGGCAGAGGACTCCGTACTCCTGCGCGAGGGGCTGACCGGCCTGCTGCGGGCGCTGGGGCACGAGGTCGTCGCCGTCGGCGATGCGGATCAGCTGCTCGCCACCGCCGAAGGGCAAGCGTTCGATGTCATCGTCACCGATGTCCGGATGCCGCCGAACATGCGTGACGACGGACTGCTCGCGGTCTCCACACTTCGCCAGGACAACCCTGACCAGCCGGTTGTGGTGCTCAGTCAATACGTAGCGGCCAGTTATCTGGATCGCCTGCTGCAGCATGGTGGCTTTGGGTACCTGCTTAAGGAACGCGTCTCGGATGTCGACCACTTCGTTGCGGCGCTGGAAGAGGTCCGCGGCGGCGGTACCGTGGTTGACCCTGAAGTGGTCGCAACGCTGCTGACTGCAAAGCAGGACGGCATCGCCGCGCTGACCCCGCGCGAGCGCGAAGTGCTCGACCTGATGGCGCAGGGGCTCAGTAATAAGGAAATGGAAAAGCGCCTGGTGCTGACCGCTGGTGCAGTGAGTAAGCATGTGGCGAATGTGTTTTTGAAGCTCGGCTTCCAGCCGGAGGATAGCAACCGTCGTGTTAAAGCAGTGTTGCGGTGGCTGAGATACACTGCGCCGTCGCCGTCGCCGTCGCCGTCGTCGTCGCCGTCGCCGTCGTCGTCGGCCTAGGTTGCGCCTCTGAATCAGCTCCGTACCCACGCAAAAGCCCCGCGCCGACTCCTCCGAAACGGGAGTCGGCGTGGGGATTATGGGTAATTGATGCTACTCGGATATAAGAAAGGCGAGGGTGGAAGCCTCGTCATCGACGAGACGCAGGCTCCGACCGTGCGGTTGATCTACCAGCTGTTCCTTGATGGGATAGCGATCAGTGAGATTAAAACCGAGCTCGCTGCCCGCAAGATTCTCACCCCGCGCGGGAAAGAAGTGTGGTCAACCTCGACAGTGTGCTCCATCCTGTCCAACGAAAAATACAAGGACGACGCCCTGCTGCAAAAGACGTTCACCACCGATTTCCTTACTAAGAAGATGAAGGTCAACGAAGGCGAAGTACCCCAATACTATGTATCAGGTAATCATGAGCCGATTACCGAACCGCGTATCTGGGATCAGATGCAATACGAACTCGCCACCAGGCATGGCAACATATAGTCAGCGAAAGTCGGGTTGTTCTCCACCCGGCTGGAATGTGCTCGGTGTGGGGCGTGGTATGGGCGTAAAACGTGGGCGTCGAACACGAAATGCAAAGACGCAGTTTGGCAATGCAACCATAAATACACAGACGAACATCCCTGCAGCAGCGCGACGGTGAAAGACGAGCAGATCGAAGCGCTGATTGCGGAAAACCAGCGGTGTGCGCTCGACCAGGACGCCTGCCAATCCGCGTACGCCGAACTCGATACTACCTACCGTAAGACGCTCGCACGTAGAACAAGCCTGGAAAAAGATATCGCAGCGAACACCGCCAAGCACGCCGCCATCACCACAACCCTGAATGATCTGACAGGGGAACCTGTGAGCGAGTTTCACCCCGCACAATGGAGCGCACTTATCGACCACGCCATTGTCACCGAGGACGCGATCCGGTTCGTGTTCCGCACCGGTGAACAGGTGAGGATTGCCCTGAAAGGGTGATGTTCGTATCAGTTGACGTGCACAGTAGACACACCTCCCAGAAATATAGTAAGGTTAGGCATACCTAAGAAGGATGGTGCTTACGTGAACGAAAGTGCAACGGATCAGGTTGTTGAAGGCGAGTATGGGTCGGCGAAGGAAAAATCAGTCGCTGGCCAGAACGCGATCCGTCAGCTATCGCAGCCGGTGAAAGGCAAACTGTTTATCGCGCAGGTTTTGGCTTTTCTCTCAGGCGTGTTGGCTATTGCCCCGTATGTGGCTCTGGTGGAGCTTGGCAGAGAACTTATGCAAGACCAGGTGGACCCGGCGCGAGTGAACTGGATCGTCATACTCCTCGTCAGCGCATACATGACCCGGTTGACCTTATATTTTGTTGCATTGGGCGTGACGCATTTTATTGACCTGTCGTTGCGTAATCAGATGCGTCGGCAAATTGCCGCCCGAATGTCGACTGCTCCGCTGTCGTGGTTTACCCGCGAGGGTGAGGGGAAGATCCGCAAGACCATTCAGGATGATACGGCCACGGTGCACACAGTGATCGCACACGGGCCGATCGAGAAACTGAACGCAATCGTCTCCCCGCTCGCCTTGTTGGCCTATGCGTTCGTGGTGGATTGGCGGCTCGCTCTGCTGTCGATTGCAACGATTCCGGTTTATGTGGGCATGTATGGCATGTCGATGCGAGGGATGAATGAGAAGACCGCGGAAATGGACACCAAGCTCGCTCAGGTTTCGGCAACGATGGCCGAGTTCGTTGCCGGTATCTCAGTGGTGAAAGCGTTCGGCAAGGTCGGCCAAGCACATAAAGCCTATTTAGATGCAGCTAACGAGTTTTCTAAGTTCTACCGGGCGTGGTGTATGCCGCTGGTGTCGATGTCGGTCGCCTCATTTTCGTGGGTGTCGATCCCGGTGTTGTTGATCGTGAACCTTGGCGGTGGCGCGTTGATGATGAACGCCGGTTGGGTGAGCATCTACGAGGTGATAACGACGACGTTGATCGCCTTGGTGCTGCCGGGAGCGTTGATGGCAGTCGCAACCATCGCCTGGTCTTATCAGCTCGCAGGTTCAGCGGCAGTACGGCTGGTGAATGTCATGGAGCTACCGGCGTTGAGTCAGCCCGATGCGCCACAGACACCACACGGTCATGATATCGAGATTCGGGGTGTGTCGTATGCCTATGACGACACCCAGGCATTAGACGAGGTGAGCCTGAGCATTCCGGCAGGCACGGTGACCGCGCTGGTTGGCCCGTCGGGTGCGGGGAAGTCGACGTTGGCGAGTTTAATTGCCCGCTTCGATGACCCGGACGCTGGCACGATCACTATCGGCGGGGTTGATCTAAAGAGCATTTCCCAGGATGTGTTGTATTCGACGGTCGCATTCGTCCTGCAAGATGCACAGCTTATTCGCGACACCATCCACAACAACATTGCCCTGGGCGCGCCAGACGCAACCTTGGATCAGGTGCGGCAGGCGGCGAGAGCAGCGCAGATCGACGAGTTCATCATGAGCCTGCCAGATGGTTACGACACCGTGTTGGGGGAGGACACCCACGTTTCGGGCGGGCAGGCAGCCCGTATCGCGATCGCCCGGGCGCTCATGGTTGATGCCCCAGTGTTGGTGCTGGACGAGGCGACGGCGATGGCGGACCCGGAATCGGAATCGAAAATCCAACAAGCTCTCTCGACTCTTGCCAAAGGCAGAACCGTGATTGTGATCGCCCACCGACTGGCCTCGATCAGAGGGGCAGACCAAATTGTCGTCATGGAACGCGGGCGCATTGCTGTGGTCGGTAAACACGACGAGCTGTTGGGTAATGCGCACTATCAGGCACTTCTTGCCCAAGGTGCATGCGAGGAGATGACACGATGAATCAACTATTGCTGCCACGCTTTAAGCGTTTGATGGAACCCGCCTCGTGGCGAGACCTCTCGGTCGGTCAAGCGTGGGGTGCGGTCTCAGGACTGTGTCACGGCTTTGCCCTGCTCGCGCTACTCCCTGCAGCAAGCGCCTTGGCGACCGGAATGCCGGTGTGGGGGCTGTCGTTTTGGGGCTGGCTCATCGCCTTGGCGGTGTTCGCGGTGCTGGGCGTGGGCACGGAGTTTTATGGCATGCGCACCGGCTATATCGGCGCGCTTGGATTCATTCACGACGTCCACCAGGCAGTAGGTAACAAAGTAGCCCGCCTACCACTGGGAGTGTTCGATTCGGGTAGCTCTGGCCGACTGTCGCGCATGGTCACCAAGGAAATGATGGACTTGGGCGAGTCGGCGGCACATTTCATTTTCTCCCTCGTCCAAAAACTCTCAGCCGTGCTCGTAGTCACTGTGGGAACCTGGTTCTGGGATTGGCGGCTGGGACTGACCTTGACGATCGCGTTCCCGATCATGCTTGCCTTCCTCCATATCTCCCGTGTGCTTCTCGATAAGGGCAAGAAGGTTTCCGAACCAGCCGAGTCAGAGTTGGCGGCTCGCATGGTCGAATTCGCCACCTGCCAAGGTGCATTGCGTTCCTGTCACGTCGCCGACGACTACCCGGCCCTTGATCAGGCTTTCGACCAGGCTGACCGCAAGGGCCGCAAAGCATTGTGGTTCGAAACACTAGCGAACCTGATTAATGGGATGTTCGTCCAAGCGCTCATTGTGGTGATGATCTGGCTCACCGCCCAACTCACCCTCGGCGGGCAGATGAATGCGCTGAACGCCTTGGTGACAATCGGCATGTGCCTGCGGTTCACCACCATGCTCCAAGACATTGGCGGAAATATATCTGGGCTGGAAGAACGCCGCCAGCAGATGAACCACGTCGACAAGGTCATGGACGCTCCCGAACTGTCCGAACCTGTCACCTCCACACCGGTGAGCGCTCCTGGTGATGTTCGCTTCGATGATGTGACCTTCGGCTACGATCCGGACACCCCGGTTCTCCGTGATTTTTCCTTCCATGTCCCGCAAGGCGGCATGTGTGCCCTGGTTGGTCCATCTGGGTGCGGGAAGACGACGATCGCCCGGTTGGTTGCACGTTTCTGGGATGTGCAGTCCGGCAGCGTGCGCGTTGGCGGGGTTGATGTGCGTGAGCAGACCACCGAAGATTTGATGCGCCAGATATCCCTGGTCTTCCAAGACGTCTACTTATTCAATGACACGCTTGAGGCCAACATTCGCCTTGGCAACCCAGAAGCTACCGATGAAGAAATCAGGTGGGCCGCTGACCTGTCGGGCGTGACGGAAATCGTCAACCGCCTCCCAGATGGCTGGAATTCATTGGCGGGCGCTGGCGGGCGTGCACTGTCAGGTGGGGAACGCCAACGAGTGTCCATCGCTCGCGCCTTGGTGAAGAAAGCCCCGATCGTGCTGTTCGATGAGGCCACCAGCGCGTTGGACGCGGAAAATGAAGCCAACATTGTTGCGGCGATGAACGAGCTACGCAAGCACTCCACGCTGATCGTGATCGCCCACAAACTGGAAACCATTCGCCAAGCTGACCAAATTATTGTGCTCTCCCACGGTGGGCGTATCGCCCAGCGCGGGCCTCACGACGAGCTGGTCAACCAGCCGGGTCAATACCGCGATTTCTGGCAAGAGCGCATCAACGCAGGCGGATGGCAACTCGTCTAAACACAGCGCATATCAGCACATAAAAGGAAAAACTATGTCCACACGCACATCCTCGCGCCTCAACACGCGCGACTTCATCAACATCGGCGTCTTCACTGCCTTGATGTTCGTCATCGTGTTTGCATTCGGAATGCTCGGGTTCATCCCCGTCGCCATGTATGCCGGCTTCTTGCTTTCTATCCTCGTTAACGGCATCGTCTTTGCGCTGTTCACAGCACGCACTCCGAAGATGGGGGCATTGACCATCATGCTGATCCTCATCGAAATCCTCTTCTTCGTGACCGGCCACTGGGTGGGCGGCATCGCGATCGCCGCTGTATTCGGCCTGCTCGCCGACCTAGTCATCACCAAGGGGCCGAAGAGCGTGAAGGTTCGCGTTCCGCTGGCATACGCACTGTTTATTCTGCCGATCTACGTGTCACCGTGGATGCCGCTATTTATGAACCAAGACGCATATATGTCGCAGATCGCCGAACAAATGGGCGCCGAGTATGCCGCGAAGATGGCCCAGGTTGTCACTATCCCGATTCTGTTGGGCTTCTTCGTCGTGATGCTCATCGTTGGCTGGCTTGCTGGTCTGTTGGGAACCAGGGTCGCGCGCAAACACTTTGAACGGGCCGGTCTTGTCTAAACTTCCCGACCCGCGCACCATTATCGCAGCGCTCGTCATCGTCTCCACCACGATCTACAGTGCCTACTCGCCGTGGTTCGTGTGTGCTCTGGGCGGATTCGCCGCCGTGATGCTGGCGAGCGCTGCGATCAACCCCAACACGCTCGTGCGCCCGAGCTGGGTGGCCGTCTACCTGGCCACGTTTGCGGTCCTCGGTGGGCTCGTTTATGTGATACCCCTGGTCTGGAAATCAACAGCCAGCGCATTCCTCGTGCTGTTTCTGCAGTGGATGTGGCGATTCAGCGTCAGCGCAGGCATGGGCGCATACGCGATCGGTGTAATCCGACCTGCCACCTTGCAAAAAGCACTAGCCAGCTCACGAATCCCGACTTGTTTGACGATCCCTATCTCAGTCGCGTTACGGGTGCTGCCCGTGATCGGCCACGAGGTTAAAGCGATCTCAGATGCGATGAAGCTTCGCGGGATGTCCGCGCTTTCCCTGCGCGCGGCCCAGTACTTCACGATCCCGCTGCTATCGACCGTGGTGCGAAGCGGGGACGAACTGGCATCTGCTGCCCTTGTACGCGGACTGGGCGGAACCGCAAAGCCTACCTCAGTCACGGTCGTGAAATTCCGGGTGGTCGACGCGGTCATTCTGCTCATCGTTATCGGCTTCGCGATATGGAGAATCACCCTATGACAACAGCCCAAGCCACCGGCGTCACCTTCACCTATCGGGGAGCAGACCACCCCTCAATCACAGACGCAACCATCACCATCACACCTGGAACCGTCACCTTGCTGTGCGGCGCGTCTGGGTCAGGGAAAACTACCGCGCTACGGCTGTTTAACGGGCTGATCCCGCACTTCCACGACGGCGACCTTACCGGAAGCGTCACAGTCGACGACATTGACGTGGCACGAGTAGATCTATCAGAGCTTGCCCACCACTGTTCGACAGTGTTTCAAAACCCGCGCACCCAGTTCTACACCACTCACGTGCGCCAAGAACTCGCCTTCGGCCCAGAAAATCTCGGCCGCGACCCGCAGGAGATCTGTGCCCGCATTGACGAGGTTGCAGCCGAGTTAGGTATCGCCGACCTGTTGGAATCCCGCGTCACACAACTATCAGGCGGACAGATGCAACGCGTGGCCTGCGCCGTCGCCATGTGCAACAACACGTCGCTGATCGTCTTTGACGAGCCGACCGCGAACTTGTCCGCTGACGTTATCGACCAACTCGCCACACTCATCGCCAGGCTCAAAGCCGATGGACACACCATCATCATCGCTGAACACCGGCTGAGCTTCCTTTCCGGGATCGTCGACCGTGTCTACTGCTTCGATAAAGGTAACATCGCCCTCACCGCAACCGGCGAAGAGTTCTACGCTACCTCGGATGAGGAGCGCAAACAGCTTGGACTGCGATCCCTTGTGCCCGTGCCCATGCCGCAGCTACCGCAACCGGCAGGAGATGGGCTCACGATCGACAACCTCACCTTCGCCTACCGCCACGGAAACACAGTCCTCAACATCGACCATGTGCTCTTCCCGGAAGGGAAAATCACTGCACTGTTGGGCCCGTGCGGGTCGGGCAAATCAACACTGGCACGGATCGTCTGCGGACTTGAAAAGGCCAAGCATACATCCATCACACTCAATGGACAGAAATTCACCAGCCGTGACTCCTACCTTGTGATGCAAGACCCTACCCGACAGTTGTTCTCGGACACAGGCATTGACGAAGTCACGCTCGGCACGACCAAAGCCGAAAAGCAACGCATCGATGCCCACGCGATCCTTGAAGAACTCGACCTTGCCGACCACGAGGCTGATCATCCCCAAGCACTCTCTGGCGGGCAACGCCAACGCCTGGTTATTGCTACAGCGCTTGCTGCGAACAAGAAAGTTTACATCTTCGACGAGCCCACGTCCGGTGTTGGCTACAAGCACCTTGTCGCGATTTCCCGGGTAATGCGTAAACTCGCTGACACTGGTGCCGTCGTCATTGTCATCACCCACGACGCTGAACTCGTTACCGAGGTCGCCGACCATAGCGTCCGCCTCGACCAAATCAACGCCTGCTAACGCAAACGCCTACTTATCATTTTCGACGTCATAGTGGAGCCGATGACGGGAATCGAACCCGCGCCGCCTGCTTGGGAAGCAGGAGTTCTACCATTGAACTACATCGGCACACAGTAGGCGGAATGATTAAAAGCACGCCACGAGATTGGCACAGTAGATGTGACATGCAGGCAATCAGTCGCCCTCTGTAACTTCAATGTAGCACTCTCGATTCGCGTCGAAAAAATTGGTTGGCAGCCGTTCCACTGAATTTAGTGGGGTTTATCCTGCAACCGACACACGCTGTGCATTACAGAGCGGTTAAGCTGGTCTATGTGTTGCTCTCAGATCGTGATATTCGTGCCGCTATCAATGCCGAAGGCTCCGACCATCTCGGCATTGATCCTTTCGACCCGAAGATGATTCAGCCTTCGTCTATCGACGTGCGCCTGGATAAGTTCTTCCGAGT
>NZ_CAMQAZ010000004.1 GCF_946998835.1 uncultured Corynebacterium sp.
CAGATCAACTGCTAAAAATCAGCCCAATCGGACACACTTTTTGAGCCTTAACCCAAAAAGGGTCAATAAAAAGGCACGTACCACACGGTACGTGCCTTTTTGTAGCCCGGTCAGACTCAGACAGGCTCAAACAGCCTAGATAACCTGACCCTTACCAACGGCCACAACGCCGCCAGCGCTGACCTTGAAGCGCTCTGCGTCCTTCTCCGGATCGACACCGATGATGGCACCGTCGGAGACAACAACGTTCTTGTCCAAGATCGCGTGACGGACCACAGCTCCGCGGCCGACGCGGACACCTGGGAAGAGGACGGAACCCTCCACCGTCGCGCCATCCTCGACCACAACATTGGTGCTAATCACCGAGTTGCGGACCGTACCACCGGAGACAATCGAACCGGCCCCGACCATCGAAGCCTGAGCAATACCGCCCTGGACGAACTTGGCCGGAGGCAGGTTCTCCTCCGAGAAGGTGTGGATTGGCCACTTCTTGTTGTAGAGGTTGAACACCGGGTGGACAGAGATCAGGTCCATGTTGGCCTCGTAGAAGGCATCGATGGTACCGACATCACGCCAGTATCCCTTATCGCGTTCGGTCTCACCCGGAACGTAGCTGTCCTTGAAGTCCCAGACGAAGGCTTCGCCCTCCTCTACCAACATCGGGATGATGTTTCCGCCCATGTCATGGTCGGAGTTTTCATCTTCCGAGTCACGCTTAATAGCGTCGATAAGCGCGGAGGTAGTGAAGATGTAGTTACCCATCGACGCGAATGTCGAGTCCGGGTCATCTGGGGTCCCGGGCGGATCAGCTGGCTTCTCCAGGAACTCAGTGATTCGGTTGTTGTCATCTGCATCGATGACACCGAATGCGCTGGCCTCGGAACGCGGGACGCGGATACCAGCGACAGTCACGCCAGCGCCGGACTCAATGTGGGCCTCCAGCATCTGCTGCGGATCCATGCGGTAGACGTGGTCGGCACCGAAGACAATGACGTACTCCGGATCCTCGTCATAAACCAGGTTCAGCGACTGCAGAATCGCGTCAGCCGAACCGGTGAACCAGCGCTTCCCCAGACGCTGCTGAGCCGGCACCGGGGTGACGTACTGGCCGGTGATGCCGGACAGCTGCCACGCCTGCGAAATGTGACGGTCGAGCGAATGGGACTTGTACTGGGTCAGCACACAGATTTTTAGGAAACCTGCGTTGACCAAGTTCGACAGCACGAAGTCGATCAGCCGATAGCTACCGCCGAAAGGCACGGCGGGCTTAGCGCGGTCTTCCGTCAGCGGGAAGAGACGCTTGCCTTCGCCACCGGCAAGGACAATGGACAAAACATGTGGTTGACTCCTCACACCAACCAACCTATATGTGATTTACGTTCCTCGCTGCCAGTCTCCCCTCCCCACTACCCACACCCGGGCATATCAAGCGACGGAAAAAGTCAAATCTGGTTACGCTGGAACTATGCGTGTTGCCATGATGACCAAGGAATACCCTCCGGAGATTTACGGCGGAGCAGGTGTTCACGTAACTGAATTGACCCGTTTTATGCGCGGCCTCGACGGCGTTGACGTCGATGTGCACTGCATGGGCGGTCCCCGCGATGAAGCGGATGTTTACGTCCACGGCGTTGACCCGGAGCTAAAGGATGCCAACGCCTCGATTAAGACGCTGTCCACCGGCTTGCGTATGGCAAATGCCGCCGCGGCAACCGACATTGATGTCGTCCACTCCCACACTTGGTACTCGGGTCTGGGCGGTCACCTCACGGGCTTGCTCAAGGGCATTCCGCATGTGGCTACGGCACACTCGCTGGAGCCGCACCGCCCGTGGAAGCGTGAGCAGCTCGGTGGCGGTTATGACGTCTCCAGCTGGTCTGAGCGCAATGCTATGGAGTACGCGGACGCTGTCATTGCTGTCTCCGCCCGCATGAAGGACGCAATCCTGGATGCCTACCCGCGTATCTCCCCCGACAGTGTCCACGTTGTCCTGAACGGCATCGACACCGAGCTGTGGCACCCGCGCCCGACGTGGGAAGAGTCCAAGGAACAATACGGCTGGTCTGTCCTGGAGGAGCTCGGCGTCGACCCGACTCGCCCGATGGTCGCGTTCGTCGGCCGCATCACCCGCCAGAAGGGTGTCGCCCACCTGGTTAAGGCCGCATCGCTTTTCGACGACGGTGTGCAGCTCGTACTGTGCGCCGGCGCTCCGGACACCCCGGAAATCGCGAAAGAGACTGAGCAGCTCGTCCATGACCTCCAGGAGAAGCGCGATGGCATTTTCTGGGTACAGGACATGCTGCCGAAAGAGAAGATTCAGGAGATCCTGACGGCTGCGGATTCCTTTGTCTGCCCATCCATCTATGAGCCGCTGGGCATCGTCAACCTGGAGGCCATGGCCTGCGGCACCGCCGTTGTCGCCTCTGATGTCGGAGGTATTCCAGAGGTTGTCGTCGACGGTGAAACCGGCACCCTGGTGCACTATGACGAGTCCGATCCGGAGGGCTTCGAACGCGATATTGCCGCCGCTGTTAACAACATGGTTGCCGACCGCGACCGTGCTGCCACAATTGGCCAGGCCGGCAAGAAGCGCGCTGAGGATGTCTTCAGCTGGGAAAACATCGCTGAGCAGACCGTTGAGGTCTACAAGTCTTTGATGTAGCAGATTATTTTCTGAGTTACATCACAAGGGCCCATCGCTTCCGATGAGGAGGCGGTGGGCTTTCTCTGTGCCCGCAACCTGTGCCCGCGATCCGCCCAAACTTGAGCCACAACTATCGCGAATATAATGGCAGCCATGACCACTCACGCTAATTTTCCAACGGTTCGACACACTATTTTCCAAAACTCGCTGATGTCCGCACTGCTCGACGGCATCTACGACGGCGAGATGACCATTGGCGAGATCCTCGGTCATGGCAACTTCGGTATCGGCACTTTCGACGGCCTCGACGGCGAAATGGTAATCCTCGACGGAGTCTGCTGGCAGGTGCGTCACGACGGCTCCGCAACCCGGGCCACCATGGACCAGCGCAGCCCCTACACGGTGGTGACCAACTTCGTCCCGCACACGGTGATGGATGCACCGGAAAACCTGACTCGCAAGGAAATTAGCCCCATCATCGATTCCTTGGTACCGAGCCAAAACTTTATGTACGCACTGCGGATTACCGGGGAATTTGAGTGGGTGAAGACTCGAACCGTCGTAAAGCAGGAAAAGCCGTACCAGAAGATGGTTGATGCGACGGAAGACGACGCGTCGGTTGATTTTGAGAACCTGCGGGGCACGATTGCGGGCTTCCGCACGCCGGTGTACGAGAAGGGCATTTCGGTGCCCGGCTGTCACGTGCACTTCCTCGCGGAAGGCGGCACGGGCGGCGGGCACGTGTTGGACTTCAAGCTGCGATCGGGCACCATCGAGTTGTGCCCTGGTACTGACCTGCAGCTTCGCCTTCCGCTAACGGCGGAGTTCTCGGATGCGGACTTAGATCCCGAAGACCTGGATGACCAGATCCACAAAACCGAGGTTAAGGACTAAGAGCTACTCTCCCGGGCGGCCAAGACGAGTGACGTAGGCGCGGGCGGTAACGTGCATTTCTGCAGGTAGCGCTGCAATACGCTCCTGCAGCACCTCCGGGTGAATATGGCGTGCCGACGGGCTCATACCAATCTGTGCGGCAATTGCACTCTGGTTGAGATTCATATCGAACTCCACCAGCTCCGGGTCGCCGACGGGCACAAGGTGTCCCTCTGCCTGGGAAATCATGCGCTCGACCTTGCCACGCTCGACATCGATGATGCCCAGTGGCTCGCGCAGTTCGCCCAGGTGGCCGGTGGTGGCAGTCAGCACCACGACCTGGCCGCCCGGCTTGAGAACGCGGGCGAACTCCTCCGCATTGCGAGGTGCGAAGACAACCGTAAGGGCATCGATGGAGCTATCACGCAGCGGCAGACGCGCCCACGCATCAGCCACAACCGCACCGAGACGCGGGTGGCTCTTCGCAAGGTGTTTGGCGGCCGGCACTGAGACGTCGATGCCAACGCCCCGGGAATTGGGAATGCTGTCCAGCGTGTGTGCGAGGTAGTAACCAGTTCCTGCACCGACTTCGCAGATGACCGGGCTGGCGGCCTCGGACACGTGGGCGTCGTCAAGCACGTCTTGAACGTTTCCAGTGACCGCCTCAACGAATGGACCATAGTGGCCGCCAGAGAGGAATTCCTCACGGGCGGTAATCATCTTGGCGTCATCGCCGGTGTAGCGCAGACCAGCCCCGCCGGCGAGCGTGACGTACCCCTGGCGGGCGATGTCATAGCTATGGCCGGATTCGGACTTCAGAGTCATTCGTTCGGCATCACCAAACTTCAAATCAGTGCCATCAATGGGGTCAGCGAGCACATCAATGATGTCAGCTAGCACGTCGGTCACTCCTCAAACTGAGCTAGAAAAATAATTTTTACCATCTTAGCCCGTGATGAGCTCAGCCAAGTAACTCATACCTGGCGATTCGATAATCCGACTTACTCGAGGCCAACTCGTTGACGGGTTAATGACTGCGGCTATGTGTGGCGCCGGCGGGTCAATGCAAGTTAGTGGCCGCGTTTATGGCAAAAATGGCCAAAAAATGGCCTGAAAGTGCTATAAACTCACACAGTTTCACATTTGCAGCCCGTACTTTTGTTTATCAACCCTCATTCGAGCCGTTATCACCTGAAAAGGAAAAAGGCGACCTACACCACTTGTGTAGGTCGCCGCTGGGTCAAAACCGGACAGGCCCGACCACTACCCGGTCACTGCTGTGTTATTCCACTACTCCACTACTGCAACGAGCTCGGCGCCGAGCTCCTTGGCTTCCTCTGGCGAAAGCTCCACAACCAAGCGGCCACCGCCATCCGCGGGAACGCGCATCACAATCTTCTTGCCCTCTTTGACTGCCTCCAGCGGACCATCACCGGTACGCGGCTTCATTGCTGCCATGTGAACTCCTTCGTTCTAAGACAATGTCGATGCAGGAGACGACCGGCTACCGCAGTACAACTGTGGCAGCCGGGAGATTAACAATCCCGGTTAACAATCCCCGGATTAGAATCCCGGCCGGCATTTTCGACTACTTCCCTACATCATAGTCCTTTGTCGCAAGCAACGGCATGGGTGAAGTGGTCAGAATCACGCCCGTTACTCCAGGGCTACAGCAGGAGCTACACCAGACTCATACCAGTCCTCGCACCGGATGCAGTGGCGCAAAGTCCCCGGAAATGGCCAGGGTCATACGGCAGACGTCCAGGGTTTCAGCCACCTGATGCGAACGGAACACGGAGACACCGGCAGCTGCCGCGTGCGCGGTCGCAGCCAAGGTGCCAGGCACACGCTGCTCGACCGAGCGATCCAACGTCTCACCGACAAAGTCCTTGTTAGACAGAGCCATCAACACCGGCCAGCCTGTGGCCACGAGCTCATTGCACCGCCGCAGAAGTTCGAGACCGTGGTAAGTGTTCTTGCCGAAGTCATGGGTGGGATCAATGAGGATACGATTTTCCGGCACGCCTGCGTCCACTGCCCTTTGGGCGAGCTTGCCGGTCTCTGAGATGACATCGTCCACGACGTCGTCGTAACGCACGCGAACCGGATTGGTGCGTGGCTGAGCCCCACCGGTGTGCGAGCAGACGTAGCCCACCCCGTGCGCACCGGCGACTTCCAGCAGCTCCGGATCGTGGCCGGCCCAGGTGTCGTTGATGAGGTTAGCGCCGGCTTCGATGGCAACCTCGCCTACCTCGGCGCGCCAGGTATCAACGCTGATGTGCAGGTCAGGATAGCGCTCACGGACCTTCGCGATCGTCGGCACCACGCGCTCAATCTCCTCGGCGACGGTGACTTCCGCACCGATCCCCGCCTTGACGCCTCCGATGTCGACTATGCCCGCGCCGGCAGCAACAACTTCATCGACGCGAACGAGTGCAGCTTCCTCCGCTGCTGTTGCGCCGCGGTCATAGAAGGAATCCGGGGTGCGATTAACGATGGCCATCACCGTCGGCACCGCGGAGTCCTGATAGAAACTCCGCACGGCGTTCTACCTCTCGCTGAAGCGGCGGACTCGACGGAGCTTCTCGCGAACATCGGAGGTCGGCTCGCACTCTTCCATCAGCTTTTCGTGTGCGGCCTCGATGTACTCGACAGCTTCTTCAATGGAGTCGGTGACCAGGAAAAGGTCCATATCGGTAGGCGAAATCAACCCCATGGCCACCAGTTTCTCGCGCATCCAATCAACCAGCCCGGACCAGAACTCGGTGCCCAGCAGCACAATCGGGTGATTTTCCACCTTCTCGGTCTGCACCATCACCAGTGACTCAAAGAGTTCATCGAGCGTTCCAAAACCACCCGGCAGACAAATGAATGCCTGCGAGTACTTCAGGAACATGGTCTTGCGCACGAAGAAGTAGCGGAAATTCATGCCCAGGTCGACCCAGTCATTGAGGTGCTGCTCGTGCGGCAGCTCAATGCCGAGCCCAATGGATAGACCATCGGCATCGTAGCAACCGCGGTTTGCAGATTCCATGATGCCCGGCCCACCGCCGGTGATGGTTGCGTAACCGGCTTCCGCCAGCGCCTTCCCCAGGTTAAAGCCCCACTGATAGTAAGGGCTGTCCTCGGTCAAGCGTGCCGAACCGTAGACCGTCACCGCCGGCGGAATCTCTGCCAACGCACCGAAGCCGTCGACGAATTCCGACTGAATGCGCAGCACACGCCAGGTGTCGTTGTGTAGCCAATCCGTGTTTGGATTGTGCGACAACAGCCTGCGATCTGTGGTGGATGCCTGCGGTTCGCCCGCCTGTCGAATTGCAATCGGGCCACGGAGTGCACGGCGCTTAGCTGGGGACGGAGTACGTACGGGTTTCATAACCTCACAATGTATGTCAGCTACGACATACTCGCACCCGGTCGACGTGGCAGGGTGTGGTTCGAGGCCTGTGCGGGCGCTGACACTGTGCCTGACACAGCGCCTGGCGTAGTGCTTGTCGCAGGAGCCGTCGCGGGGCTCACTCAGCCGCTGGTGCGGTGGTCAAGTACCGCCGTAAATCCTCCCACAGTGCCGTAATGCACTCGACCGGAATTTGCTCGTCCTTCTTGTGGCAGTACGCCGGATCACCTGGACCAAAGTTCACTGCCGGAATGCCGAGCGCCGAAAAACGCGCCACATCGGTCCACCCAAACTTGGGCTTGACGACGTCACCTGCGACCGCAACCAATTCCTTCGCAGCAGCCGCATGCAGTCCCGGCAATGCCCCAGGGCTCACATCCTCAACCTCGACGGTGAGGTCTTCGGCCGCAAACTCGTCGAGCCCCAGCACCTCGCGGAAGTGAGCCATCGCCTCGTCGGCGCTGCGGTTGGGCGCGAATCGGAAGTTGACCCGCAACACTGCTTCGTCGGGAACCGTGTTGGTGGCAACGCCAGCCTCCAACCAGACGACGTTGAGCCCTTCGCGGTAGGCCAATCCGTCGATGTCCACAGTCTGTGGCTCATAAGCAGCAATGCGCGTAAGCACTGGCGCGAGCTTGTGCACGGCATTGTCACCGAGCCACGCCCGGGCCGAGTGTGCGCGAGTGCCATGCGCGGTGAGCCTCAGACGGATTGAGCCCTGACAACCGGCCTCTATGACATTGCCGCTGGGCTCGCCCAACAGTGCGACATCGCCGGTCAAAAGCTCCGGATGCGACTCACTCAAGTGCCGCAGTCCGTTGAACTCCGCTGCAATTTCTTCACACTCGTACATGATGAGCGTCAGGTCGCGCTGCAGCTCCTGGCTTGCCGCAAGTGTCGCAAAAGCATGCAGATATACCGCGTCACCGCTCTTCATATCCACAGTTCCGCAACCAAAGAGCGTGTCTCGCCCCTGCGCGTCCACCCCGCGCGTCGAGGGCACATTGTCCGCAGTCGGCACCGTATCCAGGTGCCCTGCCAAAATCACGCGCTGCGACAGCCCGCGGTGGGTCCGCGCAATCACGTTATTGTCGATGCGCAGGACCTCAATCGTTGCATCGGCTCGCGCTACCTCGCGCAATGCCTCCTCAACAGCATCCGCAATTGCGGCCTCGTTGTGGGACACCGATTCAATGTCCACCAGCGCCGCTGTGAGGTCGACAGGGCCTTGGAGCAGATTTAACGTCGCATTCACATCAAACCAGCGTACAAACCATTGTGCGCCAGCGAAACCAAAATTTTGTGATGAATATGCGCCGCACGGCCATTGATTGCATCGCCGTTGGCGGGTGCTCCGCCACCGAGGAACAGCGCCAGCTCGTGCGGCTCTGCGGATGTCACGCCAATTCGCCCCTCCGCCGGCCGCTTGAGCCCATCAGCCACCTCAAAGACCAGAGTTTTCGCGCCATCCGGCAGAGTCTGGGCAATGATTGCTTCCGGAGTTTCGCTTGCCGACGACCCCAGCGCCCGCTCCCCCATCGCAGCATCGGCGGCACCTCCCTGACCTGCTTCCTCCGCAAGGACACCAGCGCCCGGACCGTAGACCACAGCTACACGCGAGCCATAGACGGCAATTACCGGCCGCAGCTCATTCGTGCTGACAATCACAGTGGAACCGGCCAGCGGTTTACAGACGGCCGCGACAATCTTGGCCGTTGCATGTGGCAGCTGCACCGGAGTGGGATCGATGTCTCGTCGATAAGCAGGGCGGAGCGTTTCGGCGACATCCCCTAACTCGTCGCGCTCCCACATGGGCAGGGCGTCAATACGCGCCTGCTGGTCACGGTTCTTGCGCTCCAGCAGCAGGCGAGCAATCATGCCGCCGCCGAGCCCCACGGCGATGGCAACTGCGAGAACCAGGACAAGACGATTCGGAGCAATAACCGCGACCACTGCGGCAATAACCACGCCTACAGCGCCCATCGGCATTGCGCGAGGCGGTAAAACGAAGCCAAAAAAGCTGGCCACAGCGAGAATCCAGGCACTAAATAGCGCGAAGCCGATGTAGAAGACCACTGACAGGGCGAGGATGTAACCGAGTCCGAGCACACCGAGCGCAACGATGAGGCTAACCAGGAACCACTGCTTCATCTTCTGTGTGCTTTCATGGCCAGCTAGGGGCATCGTTCATCCTTCCGCGAAGATTTCTCAAATGGATACTAATATTAAGAATCATGATTACATCTGGTGCTGTCGCTACGGGAATCGCCAACATCGCAATGGACGGGACAGTCCTTGATACGTGGTTTCCCGCACCTCAGTTAAGCCATGAGGTCGAAGAATCGAGTACTCACCGACTCGGCGCCGCTGATTTAACCCCACAGCTGCTGCGTCAGGTGATTTTGGACGAAGATCGCCGTGTGGAGCAGGTTGCGGTGCGCACGTCCATTGCGGATTTGTCCAAGCCGGCCGTTGACCCGCACGATGCGTACCTGCGGCTGCATTTGCTCTCTCACCGCCTGGTCAAGCCGCATCAGCTGAATACCAAGGGCCTCTACGAGCTGCTCCACGTCGTGGCGTGGACCAACAAGGGGCCATGTCTGCCGGATAACTTCGAGCAGCTGCGCACCCATTTGCGCGTCCGCGGCCTCATCCACGTCTACGCCATCGACCGCATGCCACGCATGGTCGACTATGTGTTGCCCGCCGGTGTCTGCATCGCCGAGGCCGAACGCGTTCGGTTGGGCGCTTACCTGGCACCGGGCACGTCAGTGCTGCGCGAGGGTTTTGTTTCGCTGAACTCGGGCACACTGGGGCCCTGCAAGATTGAAGGCCGCCTGTCCTCCGGCGTCGTTATTGGCGCGCACACGAAGGTGGGGCTGTCCGCCTCCATCATCGCTGCCCATGACGATTATGGTCAGCGTAAGCCGCTCACTATTGGCGAGCGCTGTCACATCGATATCGCCGCCGGCACCGTCGGTGTCAGCCTCGGTGATGACTGCGTCATTGACCGCAGCATCCTCATCGCCCCCGATACACCAATCGATGTCCCCTCGGAGAATCGCCGCATCCAGGCATGGGAAATTTCGGGCCGTGACAACATGCACTTCTACCACCACCCTGACCACTCGGCAGTGTGCGTCCGCCGCACAGAGCGCCCCGATAACGGCGATGGTGCCACTGCTTTCGCTCAGCTTGCCGACGTGCCGGATGAACTGGCCGGATAACCTGAATTAGGTGCTCTTTTCGGCACCTGAATGGGCCCCCAACCTGTGAACGGGGGTAACCCCGCTCCACAGTTATTGCCCCTGTTATCCGCCAGGTAAAGTTTGCGACATGACCGAATCGCAAATTACCTCCACCTCCAGCGAGACAACTCAGCTGGGCAAGGGGCTGCAGGTTCGACACCTGACCATGATGGGTCTTGGCTCCGCAATCGGTGCCGGTCTTTTCCTTGGTACGGGCGTCGGCATTAAGGCAGCTGGCCCGGGTGTTCTAATTTCCTATGTCATCGCTGGCTTCATTGTCGTCCTCGTCATGCAGATGCTCGGCGAGATGGCAGCCGCCCGCCCGACACCGGGTAGCTTCTCCACCTACGCCGAGATGGCCTTTGGCTCGTCCGCAGGCTTCGTCCTCGGCTGGCTCTACTGGTTCATGCTCATCATGGTGCTCGGTGCTGAGATTACCGGTGCCGGTGCCATCATGGGTGCGTGGTTCGGTATCTCGGGCTGGATTCCGGGCCTCATCTGTGTCGTCTTTTTCGCCGTGGTGAACCTTGCCAATGTCCGCGGTTTCGGCGAATTCGAATTCTGGTTCGCGTTCATCAAGGTCGCGGTAATCATCGCGTTCCTGGTCATCGGCGTTCTGCTCTTCTTCGGTCTGCTGCCGGGCACCAGCTTTGTCGGTACGACGCATATTGCTGAGTCCGGATTCCTCCCGAATGGCGCTTCCGGCATTGCTGCTGGCTTGCTGGCCGTGGCCTTCGCCTTCGGCGGCATCGAGATTGTCACCATCGCCGCCGCTGAGGCCGACGATCCGCAGCGCTCCATCGCCGCCGCTGTCCGTTCGGTGATTTTCCGTATCTCTGTGTTCTACCTGGGCTGCGTGACCGTCATCATCCTGCTGCTGCCATACTCCCAGATTGACGGTGCTGATTCCGCAGCTGAGTCGCCGTTCACCCTGGTTCTGAAGCAGGCGAATATTCCGGGTGCCGTTGGCTTCATGGAGGCCATCATCGTGCTGGCGCTGCTGTCTGCGTTCAACGCTCAGATTTACGCCACCTCTCGCCTGGTCTACTCGATGTCCACCCGCGGCGAGGCTCCGCGCTTCTTCGCTCATACCAACGAGCACGCGGTTCCGAACCGCGCGGTCATCATGTCGATGGTTTTCGCATTTGTCTCCGTCGGTCTGCAGGTTGTCTTCGACGGCTCTAGCGTCCTGGTCTTCCTGCTGAACGCTGTCGGTGGCTGCTTGCTGGTGATTTGGCTGGTCATTGCACTGTCTGAGATTAAGCTGCGTCCGCAGATGGAGGCCAACAACGAGCTTTCCGTTCGCATGTGGGCCTACCCAACACTGTCCTGGGTGGCGGTCGTCCTGATTCTGGGCCTTGCTGTTGGCATGCTCACCGACCCGGGTGCTCGCCAGCAGGTCATCGCCGTCGTGTGCGTCACCGCGTTCCTCGCAGTGCTTGCCGCGCTGACGAAGAAGAATCGTACCGCTGCACGCGAGGCTCTCGAGTCCGCCGACGGCAATTAGCCGACAGGAACTAATGACAATGGCTGCACGTACCTGCTGCAACTGATTGCAGGGCGTGACCGCCTTGTCACCCCTATCTGAACATTGCCTTCCTACACATTTACGGAATCCTTTTCACAGATAGGAAAATGCCGGTAGCCTGTGTTCCATGAAATTTGGAGCACAAGCTACCGGCATTGCAACTTTTAACAACGATTCTGTTCTCGACGTTTGGTTCCCCGCCCCCGAGCTCATCGAAGAGGGCGTCGCAACCTCCACCACGACCGGAACTATTGACGCCGACGCGCTGGCCGAAGATTTCACCTATCTCGCAGATCTGGCCGTTGCCGACGCGGACCGCGGCACCACACGCCGCCTGGTTACCGCCACTATCGGTTCACTCGATGACGCTCCGGCTGACACCATCGACGCATACCTGCGACTCCACCTGCTCTCTCACCGTCTGGTTACACCCAACAGCATCAACTTGGACGGTATCTTCAGCAAGCTCAACAACGTAGTGTGGACCAATTTCGGCCCCTGCGCTGTCGAAGGCTTCGAGGTAACCCGAGCCAAGCTGTCCCGCCGCGGGCCCGTCACCGTCTACTCCATCGATAAGTTCCCCCGCATGGTCGACTACGTCACGCCCACCGGAGTCCGCATCGGCGACGCTGACCGAGTGCGCCTTGGCGCTCACCTCGCAGAGGGCACCACAGTCATGCACGAGGGCTTCGTCAACTTCAACGCAGGCACGCTTGGACACTCCATGGTGGAAGGCCGCATTTCTCAGGGCGTTATCGTCGACGACGGCTCCGATATTGGCGGCGGGGCATCGATTATGGGCACACTTTCCGGTGGAGGTAAGGAAGTTGTGTCCGTCGGCAAGCGGTGCTTGCTCGGTGCGAACGCTGGTCTCGGTATCTCGCTGGGCGATGACTGCGTGCTGGAGGCCGGCCTCTACATCACCGCGGGCACCAAGTGCCATGTCGCGTTGGATGGCGTGAAGAAGACCCTGAAGGCACGTGAGCTCTCGGGCGGATCAAATATGCTCTTCCGCCGCAATTCGCTCTCCGGCGCGGTTGAAGTTGTGCCGTGGGCTGCCGAGAAGGTCAAGCTCAGCGCGGAGCTGCACGCTAACTAGCGTTGGTCGGCGCGTCCGCGGGAGCCGCGATGTTTCGCGCGCTTCGGTAAGTACGTCGCTCGCCAGTGACAGGATCGACGAACGCCAGCGCGGTCGCCGTCAGTCGCAGCTGTGGCGTGTATTTTGGCGCGCTGCCCTCGCTTGACGACGGCCCCAACACCCCCGCCTGCCTGCCGTAAGTGTCCTCGCCGAGGATGGGATAGCCCAACCAGTCCATCGTCACCCGCAGCTGGTGTGTGCGGCCCGTATGCGGCTGCAAGCGCCAGTGCCCTACCTGCATGCGGCTACCACAATGCCCGCAGCCGCAACCGACTGTGTGCAACGGAATACTGGCACTAGACACCGCGCCGCGATCGCTCGCCAGCACATCGCCGATGTCCGCTGCCGCTGGGCCAAGGAAGGTCACGGTTGTGTGTGCAAGCTTGTACTTGGGATTCTTCGCAGCAACGCGTGCGGAATCGTCGGCCTCTACGACTTTCACTCCGCGCCCAGCCGGGTTGGGGTCTAGCAGCAGTGTGACTTCCCTACTCTGCCCAGCATGCCAATCATCCGGCATCACCGTGAGGCATTCGTATTCTTTGGTGATTTCCCGATTCTGAAAAAGCTGCTGGTAGCGAGCACGCGTAGCCGGATTCCGGGATAGCAGCATCAGACCGCTGGTCAGTAGATCCAGGCGATGAACGGCCACAATCTCCGGTTCACCGAGCTTGCGCCGCAGGCGCTCCTGCACGGTATTGGCCACGATGCGGCCGTTGGGAGTGGCAGGCAGAAACGGTGGCTTGTCCACGACCAAAAATTCATCGGTGCCGGCCACAATTGTCGGCTCGAAGGGGATGTACTCCTCGCACTCATGGGCTGCGGCATCGACCTGCGCTGCCTGACGGTTCTTCTCAAGCCCCCACCAGGAATCGCGGTTGCCAGCAGCTCGTCCCACAGCGCACTCCCCTTGTCATATTTTTGGTCGATGCCGATGGCGATACGACAGACACCTGTGTCGGCCTAGCCGCGAATGCGCGAAGCCGCCTTCTCCACGTCCGAAAGAGTCGCGGTGAGCCCCACACGCACGTGCTGCGCTCCCTTGGGGCCGTAGAAGCTGCCCGGCGCGACCAGGATGCCGCGCTCTGCCAACCAATCGACCGTCTGCCAGCAGTCTTCCCCGCGAGTAGCCCACAGGTAGAGACCACCTTCAGAGTTATCGATTCGAAAGCCCGCAGCCACTAGGGCATCGGCCAGAATCTCACGGCGGCCAGAGTAGCGCTGCTTTTGTTCGGCCTCGTGGGAGTCGTCGTTAAGCGCGGCGATTGTGGCGTGCTGAATCGGCCCCGGCATCATCAATCCCATGTGGCGGCGGACGGCAACCAGCTCCGCAATGAGATCCGCATCGCCGGCGAACCAACCCGCACGGTACGACGCCATGTTCGATGTCTTTGACAGCGAATGGATGGCCAGAAGATTGGTGAAATCGCCGTCACACACGCGCGGGTCGAGGATGCTGACCGGCTGTTCGGTCCAGCCGAGCCCCAGATAGCACTCGTCAGAGGCGACGATAACGTCACGCTCGCGAGCCCACTGAACGACCTTGCGCAGGTGCTCAACCCCGAGGACCTTGCCGTTGGGGTTGCCCGGGGAGTTAATAAACATCAGTGTCGGCGAAGCGGGGCCAATCTGAGTCAGCGAATCCGCACGCAGCAACTCAGCACCTGCGATGCGAACGCCGACCTCATAGGTGGGGTATGCCAGCTCCGGGATAACGACGGTATGCCCCGCGCCGACGCCGAGAAGGAAGGGCAGCCAGCCAATCGCTTCCTTCGTACCGATTACCGGAAGCACATTGCCGCCCTGGACGGCAGGCTCCAGTCCGGTCACGCCGTAGCGCCGGACCATTGCCGAAACAATCGCCTCGCGCAGCTCTGGCGTGCCGACGGTCTGTGGATAACCCGGCTGCACAGCTCCTTCGGAAAGACCCTTGCGGATTACTGGAGCCACGTCATCGACCGGTGTGCCGACCGAGAGATTCACCATGCCCTCGGGATGCGCAGCCGCCGTGGCTTTTGCCGGGGCGAGAGAATCCCACGGAAACTGAGGTAACAAAGAACCGGGAGTTACACGCTTGCGGGAAGCTGACATGAGCGGTTATAGCGTCCTAGTCTTCTGCCTGCGGCGGCAGAGCAGCCACGAAAGGCACGTCGAAGTCCTGCGGGCCGAGCTTGGCAGCACCGCCTGGGGAACCCAGCTCATCGAACCAGTCGACATTGGCATCGATGTACTCAATCCACTCATCCGGCACATCGTCCTCGTAGAAGATGGCCTCTACTGGACAAACCGGCTCACAAGCGCCACAGTCCACACACTCATCAGGGTGGATGTAGAGCATGCGCTTGCCCTCATAAATGCAGTCAACCGGGCACTCTTCGACGCATGCGCGGTCGAGAACGTCAACACATGGCTGGGCAATGATGTAAGTCATGACTTTAGGTTTTAAAGAACCTTTCTCACAAGATATGGGCTGAGGCTTTTTACTATCTGTCGATTATGCCGTTTCGACGGGAAACAGAGCAAAATAGACAGAGCGGTACATTCAGATTGGAGTCTACACCCAACGTAGGTGTTGTTTTCAACTAGCTCCAGAATTAGACATATCGATGCGCGATCGGGTGGCGGGATTAGCCACAGACCAGCCGTGCGACACCGGCTAGGAGCAGCTAGACGGCTAGAGCGACCGCAGATGACGCAATGGCCAGGCCCCGCCCAGCACGCCGAAAGCTAGCAGCAGAACAGTTCGCAACCACTGCCCCATGGCCACATCTCCACCCGAGGGAATAACCGCCCACAGCAAGAAAACGGCAAAACCCAGCAGCCACAGGCCAGTCGGAATGGCAGCCTTAGCGCGGTCGCGAGTCCACAACAACGCAGTGTTGGTGATGATCAGATTGCCGATATAGGCCAGTGGAATCGTCCACGGCAGCGGAACAGCAACCGAGCCGACAGTAATCCACGTTCCAAGGAACACAACCTCGATAACCAGCACCGCCAGCGCGGCCAGCGACAGCCACACCAGTGCAACCGTCACCTCGCCCTGGTGGAAATTCTCCCGTGGTTGCGAGTGATTGGGTTCGCCCCAGTAGCGCTCATCCCCGAACGAGCGATTTTCGCTACTCGAAAGCTCACGAGGTTGCGGATCACTCATCATCCGTGCTCCCCCTTGGCCGCGGAGCCACATCCTCTATCAGACTCGCGCCCGTTCCCGGCACCGGGAGCTTCTACCGGTTCTTCAACCAACCGCAGGCCCACCAGCTCCCCCAAAGCCTCCAGGCTTTCAGCGGACACCGTACCAAACCGGTAGGCCTCAGTCGGCGTCACCGGTTGACACAACAAATTGGAAAACGCCCAAACAGCTCGCGCACGACTAGAGCCATCGGCCTGCCCATAGGCGGCATCCGGATTGACCTCACTGACCCAGCCGTCGGCAAACCACACCTGCGTCGCATGCGCACGCATCGCCGCAACCTTGGCTGCCACAGCGGCATCGTCCAACTGAACCTCCAACTGGCCTGTCACAGTAGCGAAGTCATCGACATCACACGCCTGCCAGCCTTCCGGCACGACGGTAATGGCATCGAGCCCGGCCGCCATTGCTTCACGGTCGGTGACCGCCCACAGCGTCGGAAAGCGATTGCCGCATGCCGCAACCGTGATGTCGTGTGCGCGAATATGGTCCGGGTGCCCATAGCCACCATCGGCGTCGTAGGTAATGACCAGGTCCGGCTGCAGTTCGTCGAGGATGGTGCGAAGCTGCTCGACTGCCTCATCGCCGGAGTTGATGAAGGCGCGGGGATGCTCATTGCCCTTGTCACCGGCCATGCCGGAGTCCCGCCAACGGCCCGCACCGCCGAGGAATCGTGGCGCGTTATCCGGACCATTAGCTCCCAGCGCGCGAAGCGCCGAACGCAACTCCGCCACTCGAAAACCGCCGAGCTGATCAGCTTCGTCAGCAACTAGCCCCTGATACGGCGCGCCGATGACTTCTCCCAGCTCGCCCATCGTGCAAGTCACGACGCTTACCGACGCTCCAGCGCGCGCGGCAGCCGCAATCAAACCACCTGTCCAGATGGACTCGTCATCCGGGTGTGCGTGAACAAAAAGTAACTTCACGAGTCTCTTACTTCCCCTTGTTCTGTTCGTCGACGCTCTCTCGGCCGTCATTGTTCTGGCCGGAACCATTCTGCCCACTCTCGTCCCTGGGATTGTCTCCCGGTTGCGAGTTCTCAGACGATTCGCGTGCTCCACGTGGTACCGAAACCCGGCGAACTTCTGCCAACGCACCTAGACGACCCAGCACCGGGTCATCCGTCCACTGCGAGGAGTCGTTCCGACCAGTAATTGTAATTTCCGGGCTGACAACAGTGAGCAAGCTATCCTTCACCAACGTCACCTCTATGCTGTGACCAGCAATAATATCCGCAAGCTCCCCTGGCAATTCAGCACGGTCGGGAGCCAGTAGCTCATCTACCTGCGGGTCGCACAGGCCGGCAAGATTTTCACCGCGAGCAGCCGACTTCGGGGCCACGGGCACACCACCCACCTCAGCTGGCTCGCCAAGCGCAGAAGAATTGGACTTTTCAGGCTGCGATACATCATCGTCAGACTCACTCGGAGCAGACTTCGCCGAACTATCGACGCTATCGTTTCCAGCCCCGGCCTCGGCATCAGGCTGCGCATTTTCTTCTGCTTCGTCCATGCCCTTCGGGGCCAGTGAACTGACCGAGCTTTCCGTACACGCATAGCGTTCACGGGCTGCCGGGAGAGAATTAGCTTGCTCAGACCACGCCACCACAGCATCGACGGTGCCATAGGGCAACGAAGAACGCAGCATATCCGCCGTCGAGTACGAGACCACCGTGGTGGGAACACCCGCTGCAGTCAATTGATCAGAAACAGCAAAAGCCGCAGCGCGTGCCGTCATACCGTCGCTAATAATGCCAATTCGCAGCGGATTATCCTCAGTGAAACCGGCTTGTGGCCCTTCGATTTGTTCCTGTCCACCGCTTTCGCCAGTGTCGCCAGGAATTCTACGACCGGTGGCAACTTCCGCGACCTCTGTGGTGTCGATCGTGCTCAGGATGGCTTTGCGGACGGACTCGTCGGCAAGCCTGTGCGAAGCAAGATTTGTACTAAAGACCAGTTCCCGGTTGGGTTCGTGGAAGAACTCAGCAACGCTAGGCACCAAGCCGTACGTCAACTCGGAGGTCTCCTTCGGGCGGACCTGCACCGCCTGAATCTGCTTCGAACGCAGTTGCTCTGCACCGTCGATGGCACTGCGCATGGCGCGCAGCGTGATAACTTCCGACACTGCTGGTTTCTCACCCCAGTAGCGGTCATTCCGCACCAACCGAATGATGTTGCGGCCAACATCCATCGACTCAACCGTGTACTGCCCACCGGATGCCGGGAATCGGCTATCTAAGCCTTCGGAAAAGCCATCGGTATTCGTGCGCATCAGGTGCGCTGGCAAAAGATGGGTAAATAGCCGCTGCCAATGCGCAATCGGACGCGTGAACTTCACGTCAACCTGACGACCACCGTCGGAGACATCGATGGACTTAATGAGCTCGTAAGTCTCCGTATCCAGCGCGCCTGGCGTGGAGGTAACCTGCGAATGCAGGTAGCGGAAGTCCTCCCCACTAATCGGCGTGCCATCACTCCACTGCGCGCCCTTGCGGATGCGGTAGCGAACGTGCTCAGCAACCACTGCCGGGTCCGTCACATCAACATCAGCGGCTTTCCACCTGCCCGCCCCGCTGGAGGCAGTACTGTCACTGCGATCGTCATCGACGATGACCTGCACAGAATCCAGCAGGTCATCGTTGAGCAGCCACTGTGGAGCCACCGCCGGACGGGCATTCACAGCATCGTCCGCACCACCCGCAACCGGCGCGGGAGTGAAAACGCTGGGGAGCGTCAGACGCGCGACGAGGCTGGTCACTGGGGAAACGTCGGCAAGCAAATGCGGATTGAAACCTTCGACAAACTCGTCGACGCCGACCGTGACTTCACGCATCTTTTTCGCCTGGTCAGCAGACTCTTCCCGCTGCACCGGCACTTCCTGCTGCCCGGGCACCGTTGGCGCGTCCGACGGGCGAGCCATGCACGAAGACGCCAAAGCCGCCGTCACGCAGAGCGTCGATGCTACAAAGAATCGACGGGAACCTGCTTGACGACGGCTGCGAATGAACATAACCACGAGATTACTCGACACCTGGTCGAGTCAGTTATCCCGAGACTGTTTTCCAGGTGGTTTAGAACCTGACAACCTGACTTACTTCTTGTTCATAGCCTTCGCACGAGAACGAGCGCGGGCGCGATCGGTGGCGCTGAGGATCTGCTTGCGCACGCGGATGCCCTCCGGGGTTACCTCAACACACTCGTCGGCACCACAGAACTCCATGGCCTCATCAAGGGAGAGCTTGTGGGCCTTCTCCAGCGTGACGGTCGCATCGGCAGAGGCTGCACGCATATTGGTGAGCTTCTTTTCCTTGGTGATGTTGATGTCCATGTCCTCATCACGCGGGTTCTGGCCGACCACCATGCCCTCGTAAGCCTGGTCACCCGGCTCCACGAAGAAGGTACCGCGGTCAGAGAGCTGAATCAGCGCGTATGCGGTGATCTGGCCAGTGCGGTCAGCCACCAGCGAACCGGTCGGGCGGTCCTTGATCTCGCCAGCCCACTCGCCGTAACCGGCTGAGTAGTGGTTGGCGATGCCGGTGCCCTTGGTCTCCGTCATGAAGGTAGTACGGAAGCCAATCAGACCTCGGGACGGAATGAGGAACTCCATACGCACCCAACCGGTGCCCTGGTTGCCCATCTGCTCCATGCGTCCCTTGCGGGCAGCCATCAGCTGAGTGACCGCACCCAAGTGCTCTTCCGGAACGTCGATGGTCAGGTGCTCGTACGGCTCCTGCACCTTGCCGTCGACAGTCTTGGTAACAACCTGCGGCTTACCGACGGTTAGCTCAAAGCCCTCACGACGCATGGTTTCAACCAGGACGGACAGCGCCATTTCACCACGCCCCTGTACCTCCCAAGCATCTGGGCGCTCAGTCGGCAGCACCCGCAGCGAGACGTTACCAATCAGCTCCTGGTCCAGGCGGGCCTTGACCATACGAGCGGTCAGCTTGTCGCCACCGCCCTGGCCAGCCAGCGGCGAGGTGTTAACGCCGATGGTCATGGAAATAGCCGGCTCGTCAACCAGAATGCGCGGCAGCGGGTCCGGGTGCTCGACGTCGCACAGCGAGTCACCAATCATGACCTCGTCGATGCCGGAGATAGCAGCGATGTCACCTGCGATGGCCTCTTCGGCGGGGACACGGGTCACGCCGACGGTACGCAGCAGCTCTGCAACCTTTGCGTTCTTGACGTGCTCCTTGCCCTCGGAGTCGTAGTGAATCCACGAGATCTGCTGACCCTTGCGGATACGCCCCTTGTGAATACGAATCAAACCAATTCGGCCCAGGAAGGAGCTGGAGTCCAGGTTGGTGACCTGCGCCTGCAGCGGAGCATCAATCTCAGCGGACGGCTCCGGGAGCACCTCGGTGATGACGTCGAACAGCGGCTGGAGGTTCTCAGACTCCGGCAGGTTACCGTTGCCCGGGTTCTCGGTAGAGGCCTTGCCGGCGCGACCGGAAGCGTAGAGCACCGGCAGCTCGAGGTTGCGCTCTGCAACCTCAGCGGCCTCCGGATCTTCCAGGGTGGAGGCCAGTTCGAGCAGCAAATCCTGCGCTTCCTCGACGACCTCGTCGATACGTGCATCCGGACGGTCGGTCTTGTTGACGACAATGATGACCGGCATGGAGGCGGCCAGCGCCTTGCCCAGCACGAAGCGGGTCTGCGGCAGCGGGCCTTCGGAGGAGTCAATCAGCAGCACGACACCGTCAACCATGGACAGTGCGCGCTCCACCTCGCCACCGAAATCGGCGTGACCAGGGGTGTCAATGACGTTGATGATGAGGTCTTCGCCGTTCTTACCCTCACCTTTTCGGCGAATAGCGGTGTTCTTCGCCAAGATGGTGATGCCCTTTTCCTTTTCAAGGTCACCAGAGTCCATCACTCGGTCTGCAACTTCTTCGTGGTCGCTGAAAACGCCGGACTGCTCCAGCATGGCGTTCACGAGAGTGGTCTTGCCATGGTCGACGTGTGCGACGATGGCGACATTACGGAACTCGGTATCGCTCACAGGCGGATAGCTCCTAACAAGCTAAGAGGACTAAAAAGAAACGAGATACGGGCTTATAACGACTCGCATCAACGCGTAATAAAAGCGTTCTACAGTCTACTCCTTCTCAATGGTCCCGCACATCTGAGTGCTTTCTTCGCAACCCCGAGCACCCATCCGTCACGCAAGGCGACACCCCTGGGCCGTCGCCAAGCACAAATCACCCCCTCAAATCACCCCCTCTTTACGACGCGTCGCAGAGCCTCCCCCCGCCCCGCCAATCTGCTTTACGACGACTACGCCCCAAGCCCCACTGTGACACATGTGACTCGCCGCTATTGGTGAGGCGATACACGACCAGGCTTGACTTGGCGTGACTTCACACTGCTAAACACCATTAATCACAATAGTTACCTTTTGGGCTCAACTTTCACAGTATTCACCTCTTACACCTCCTTTCCCGCGGGTTAACTTGCGACACGCGAAAACTCGTGAATTAATTGTCTGAGAAGATTCTGAACATTTCTTTTCCAAATCTTTCCAATTTGCGTTGCAATCGTTTTAAGATGAGCAACGATTCCGATATTTACTTTTGACTCCGACAGCCCACGAATGAGAGGTTCTTCACCGTGGTTTCGACTGGACGCTCTTTCCTGCGCCGCGCTGCAGCCGCCCTGGGTGCAACTGCAATCCTGACTGCAGGCATCGCTGCCCCCGCCTCTGCAGCCCCGGCGAACCCTGCTCAGCAGGACTTCTACAACAACGCCCGCCAAATGATTAACAGCCCTGGCGTGCCTGCGGAGATTTCCGGTGTCCTCAACAAGGGCCTTGACTTCCTGACTGGTGAAGGCGGCGGCGAGCCGGGCTTCAGTATTCCGGACCAGGCTCCACAGACCAACCAGTTCCTGCTGCCGACCATTGCTGAAAAGTGCATCGGTGGCGAGGGGCGCTCCTTCGGTCTGGCCACTTCCGTTCCGGGCCCCGCTCCGCTGCCACTGCCAGGTGTTCCGGCTGACCAGCTCGGCTTCATCTTCACCGGCCTGGGCACCAAGCAGCTGGCCAAGCAGCAGAACACCGAGATGAACGTCTACTGGATCAACGTTGCCAACGGTAAGTACGGCAAGACCACGCTGACCAACAACGGCATCAACGCCCAGAAGGGCCCGGGTGCTGTCAACGGCACTGCGAACACCGGCAAGGGTCTGGTATTCGCTGTCATGCAGGGCGGTATCACCACCGCCGAGTCTTCCGGACCGACTAACTGCAACTACACTCCGACCGCTGGCGTTTTCCCGGTCGGCTGGTAATCAGCTGCTTTTCACGTAGCTTCTAGCCCTTTTTGCATCGAAGGCGGTGCAAAAAGGGCTTTTTCGTGCTCCGCGCGTCCATCAACGTTAAGGTATTCGCATGTCCACTTCACCAGCTACCTCGACCTCGGCTTCTGCAACTCCTGCACTCGCGCCCATTCGCTCGGGTCAGGACACACACCCTCCGAAAGTCGAGACATTTGACCTGCGTGAAATGGTCAACATCGACCCCAAGGGCTTTCACCGCAAAGTCGATGAGTTCCGGCTCCTTGCACCCAACCGCCTCTACATGCGTCGCGGTATGGATCACCCGAAGTTCGGATATCTCGAAACATTCCTGCTCGCCGACGAAGGGTTGCGCATCAGCATCTATCACTTCCGCCCGGGCATAAAGGTTGAACACCAACGCTACGTCGATATCGTTAGCGTTGATCGCACTGATCCGCAGTGTTGGCGGATGACCGACCTGTATCTCGACATTCTGCAGGCCCCGACCAATTCCGAGGCTGTGGCTCCCCTACCAGCCGATGCCACCACACAGATCCGCGTTGAAGATGTTGACGAACTCGTCGCAGCCCATACCCAGGGATTGATTAGCGATGAGCTCACCGAATTCGCAATTGAAACTACGCTGACTGCACGCGCTGCTATCGCAGCGCACGGTGACGATATTGATACCTGGATGCAGACGTTGAAACTCAATGCGACCTGGGCTAGCGATGTTAAGCTTTCGCCCTCAGCCTAAAACGACCACTTCAACAATGTTTAACAAGGAGTACCGCCCGTGTTCGACAGCCTAACCGGCCCGATTCCTCCTGCCGGCCCAGATAGCAATGCGATTATCAAGGCCGTCCGAGCCGCGTTTACCTCCTACTTTGAAGAGCCCAACCCCGGCGAAGCGCAGCTGACTTTCCTCGGCTCTGCGCCACTAAAGATGCTGCGCTTTGGCCCAGACACGGACCACGTCGTCACCTACGCAACGCTCGGCTGTAGCGCCGAGGCCATGCAGGATCCGTCCGCAATGGTCGTGGACACTAATTCTGGCCCCCGAGCCGAGCTCGTCCTTCCTATTCGTGGGGGTCTGGACGAAGTTCTCCGCCCACTTGGCATTCTTGCCGCGTCCCCAAGCATCGAAGGTCTCATCCTCACCGACGGGGCGCTTATCGACTTTGGTCAGCCCCTGTGGGAGCAGTCCCGCTTCACCGGCTTCGTCCTCACCAGGGCAGAAATCCCGCCGGTATCGGTAGAAGAAACTGAAGTCACCATCTTCCAGCCGGTTCCGGCCACTACTAACGAGTTTGCTCTGGCGCGTGCTAAGGGCGTTGACGAACTGCGTCGCGTGTGGGAAACCCAAGGTGTCGACTTCTCCGACCCACACCGCACCAGCGCGGTGTAGGAGTTAGGTGTTTTGGGTGCTGCCTAGTATGTGCTCGTCGGCAAGCGATAAGCACTACCGAGCTGTGACGTATCGCGTCCCCGACGTCGTGGTTTAAAGTGTGAAGTTATGGCAGTCAATTCGACTAAAGACGTTCCTTTCCATGCGGCGCAGTCCTTTAGGTGGTGGCGGCTGGCGGTATATGTCTACCTCCCGGCGCTCATCCTCACCGTGGTCAGCTCCCTGTTGAAGTGGGATGCGACTGTCGCGGAAGCTGCGAAGGCCAATAACATAGAGGTTTCTGCAGCTCAGACCAGCCTGGCTGTGAGCTTTGCGTTTGCGATTATCGCCCAGACAGCAACGGCGATTGCCTGCTGGTGGCTGGCGGCCAAGCTCCTCGAGGGATCAACTGCAGCGCGGACGGTGTTGTCGGTAGCCGCGGCAGTTTTTGTCATTAATGCAGCAATGACACTGGTGGGAGCGGTTTCGCAGGTACGAGCCGGCACTTCAACAGCACTTGGTTTGATTACGGCCGGATTGCTGATTGTTGCCTCCATCATCGCTGCCACCGCGACGGCCCAGGCCTACCGCGGTGAGCGAAACCAGAAGTTCTTTGTCACTACGTAAGCAACACTTTTTAGGCGTAGACAGCTCTTTTTTGCGCAGAAAACTTTTGCGTGGAAAGCTCCTGTGATTGAGTGAAAACCTGCCATAGCCTCCGCTATCCGCTTTAGGTCGACGTACATTCTAGGTATGCCCACCACTGCTTATACCGCCAGAAGAATTTTGGATACTCTCGCGTCAACCCAATCCCAGCGCGAGGAACTTTATAAGTATTTCCACCAACACCCTGAGCTTTCCATGCAGGAGCACGGTACTGCAGACCGAATCGTTCACGAGCTCGAAGCCTCGGGAATCTCCACAAAGCGCATCGGAGACACCGGAGTGGTCGCCATCATCGAAAACGGTGCCGGACCAGTTGTAGCGATGCGCGCGGACATAGACGCACTACCGGTCAAGGAAACCTCGGGCAAAGATTATGCCTCTACAGCAACGCAGGTTGATGAAAAGACCGGCACCAAGGTCCCTGTCTCCCACGCGTGTGGCCACGATGTTCACCTGATGTCGTTGCTCACAGCACTGCAGGCTTTCCACGAGAACAAAGATCAGTGGTCCGGAGCATTCATCGGTGTATTCCAACCTGCTGAAGAAACAGCCGAAGGTGCACGCGCAATGCTTGCGGCAGATCTTGAGAAGGCAATTCCGCGTCCAGATGTTTATCTCGGCCAGCACGTACTAGCTAGCTTGCCCGGCGGCCATGTGGGAACTCGCCGCGGCCCGGTGCTCTCCTCGGCATTCTCGGTCAAAGTCACTGTGCACGGCAAAGGTTCCCACGGCTCCATGCCGGAGCTCAGTGTCGACCCCGTTGTCTTGGCATCCAGCATTGTGATGCGCCTTCAGACCATTGTCTCGCGTGAGGTAGCAGCCACCGAGACCGCAGTGGTAACCGTTGGTGCGATTCAATCAGGAACTAAATCCAACATCATTCCTGATTCCGCAGAACTACTCATCAACACCCGTGCTTATAGCAGCGCTGTGACCGAACACCTCAAAGAAGCAATCGAGCGCATTGTCCGAGCAGAGTGCACTGCTGCCCGCAGCCCTCAAGAACCCGAGTTCACTTACTACGACCGCTATCCCCTCACCAACAATGACGGGGATGCCACCGACACTGTGCGCGAGGCATTCGACGCATACTTCGGTGAACAGTCCTGCGACTTAAACGCAGTGCCCGCTTCTGAAGATTTCTCCATCATCCCCGATGCACTTGGCGTGCCATATTCGTACTGGGGCCTCGGCGGCTTCGCGGATATGAGCAACGCTGTTGGCAACCACAATCCGGCTTTCGCCCCTGATCTCCAACCCACCCTTGACCGGGGAGCAGAGGCAATCGTTGTCGCCGCGTGCGCTTGGCTGGCGCATTAGGGACGAGGTTAGTGGCGCTAGTGCGGGACCAGCGCGGGGCGAGTGCGGGACCAGCGTGGGGCGAGCTGGTGGATGATATAGTGCAGGGCTCGCGCGGGACGGCCGAAAAACCTGGGACGAAGAGACAAAATTACGGGCTGCAAATGTGAAACTGTGTGAGTTTATGACACTTTCAGGCCATTTTTCGGGCCATTTTTGCTATAAGCGAGGTCACTAACTTGCATTGGCCCGCCGCCGCTGACATAAGTGCGGCCACTAACCCGCATCGACCCACCGCCGCCAGCCATAAACGCAGTCACTAACCAACATTGGCGTGAATAGCAAAAGGTGCCCGCCCGGCGATTCACCCAGCGACACACTGAGCGGACACACCGACTGGACACACTTTTTACTACTTAACCCGTATTTGCGCTGGTAGTTAGCGCTTTTGTGCGTCTGCGAGGATTTGGCGGCCTGCGACCATGCGGCAGATCTGGTTGGTGCCCTCGTAGATCTGGGTAATCTTGGCGTCACGCATCATGCGCTCAACCGGGAAGTCACGGGTGAAGCCGTAACCACCGAGCAGCTGCACAGCATCAGTGGTGACCTGCATAGCAACGTCGGAAGCGAAAGTCTTGGCGTTAGCTGCCATCAGACCCAGGCGAGCGCCGCCCTCAGCGGTGCCACGCTCAGCGTTGGCAGCTGCGGTGTAGACCATGAGGCGAGCAGCGTCGATCTTCATACGCATGTCAGCCAGCATGAACTGCGTGTTCTGGAAAGCGGCGATTGGCTTACCGAACTGCTGACGCTCCTGCACGTAACCAACGGCGTAGTCGTAAGCGCCCTGTGCGATGCCCAGTGCCTGTGCACCGATGGTCGGGCGGGTGTGGTCCAGGGTCTCCAGGGCGGTCTTGAAACCGGTGCCTTCTTCGCCGATGATGCGGTCAGCCGGGATGCGGCAGTTTTCGAAGTACAGCTCAGCGGTCGGGGAACCCTTAATACCCAGCTTGTGCTCCAGGCCACCGACGCGGAAGCCCTCGTCGTCCTTGTGAACCATGAATGCAGAGATGCCGTTGGCGCCCTTCTCCGGATCGGTGACAGCCATGACGGTGTACCAGGTGGAGCGGCCACCGTTGGTGATGAAGCACTTGGAGCCGTTCAGGACCCACTCGTCGCCCTCGCGGACAGCGCGAGTCTTCATAGAACCAGCGTCCGAGCCGGCCTCGCGCTCAGTCAGCGCGTAGGAGGCCATTGCGCCGTTGGCGATGTCCGGCAGGACCTTGCTCTTCAGCTCGTCGGAGCCCTTCAGGATCAGGCCCATGGTGCCCAGCTTGTTCACAGCCGGGATAAGGGAGGCCGAGCCACAAACGCGAGCGACTTCCTCAATAACGATGCAGGCTGCGACCGAATCCGCACCCTGACCACCGAACTGCTCCGGAACGTGGATGGCGTTGAAGCCAGCCTCGTTGAGAGCCTTCAGAGCCTCCTCCGGGAAACGCTCGTTCTCGTCGACGTCCGCTGCGTACGGAGCAATCTGCTTCTCAGCCAGATCGCGAATAACAGCACGGAGCTCCTGGTGCTCCTCTGGCAGCTGGAACAGGTCGAATCCTGGGGTCAAAGCCATGTGGGTGTTCCTCCCGAATAATGATTCCGATGTCGTGTTTTTGATTGTCGTGTTATGATATCGCTTTTCACGCAGCACTATCGCCGCACGACGTAATTATCTTCGTTCAATACTAATGGCTAACACTTTGTTGCAGGCGCGAAATTCGCAAAATTCTCGCGTTCCCACGCGGTGCCCACAGAATAAATTGCGCCAGAAATTCTCGCAGCATTGATGTCGCCCAGTACTTCCACGGCGTGTACGCTCCGACCACGCACCAGGACTCCAGCCCGCGTTCACGCACGAGCTTCGCTACCCGCGGCACATGAAAATCACTGGTCACAACCACAGTTCCAGCACGAGACGCACCGTCGATAGCCCGCATCAGTTCGCACGCATAGTCAATATTTTCTGGCGTATTCGTCGATTGGTCCTCGGTCATCAGCGCGATGTCGCCACGCTTTACGACGTCCCCAGCGACCTCTACCAACCACTCGACCATGGCATCCGCCTCGGAGCGGGTGGCATCCGTCACCGCTTCACTGCCGAGACCTCCGGAGCAGATAATTCGCTCGGTGCGCTCATCACACACTGCTACGGCTCGCTGCAATCTCCTGGTCAGCAAATCCGAAGGCTGATTGTTCTTCAACGCGCAGCCCAGCACAACCACGGTGCGTGGCGGCACTGTTGGGTCAACTGCAGCGCATCGAAGACGCACGGCCTCGAAGACTAGGGCCGCTGCCCCTGGCACTGCGAGGCCGGTGAGCAGGGGCGTCGTCAAGCGATGCGGTGCTCGAGCCGAATAGGTAGCGCAGCTGGCCAGCGCCCATGCGGCGCCGACAGCGGGCAGAGCCCAACGGGGTGGTCTGCGATTGGGCAGGCGCGGTGGGCGTAGCTCCGAGCTGACAGCAACGCGCAGTCCGCCGACGAGGAGCATGGAACCGAAACCTGCACCGAGGCGAACGAGTGTTTTTCTCATCAGAAATCCCAGGCTAACGGTTCTGGCGAGGTGATGGTCCACTCGACGAGCTGCTGCGGATTGTGCTTGGCCATGTGCTGCGATTCCTGCTGGGCCCACATGTCCCAGTGCTCCTCGAAGTGGTCGTCGCGGGCCATGGCGCGGGCATAGCGTGTCTGGGTGTCCAGTTCTACCCAGACTCCCCAAGCATTGCCGTCGCCAATGGCGCGGGCAGCGGCGAGATTGGCTTCGGTCACAGCCCCGCAGCCTTCGACGATGAGCGAGGAGTTTTTCGGTGTGGGGACCCATTCGGCGAATTCGCCGGCGTACCAGTCCCAACGGCGATACCCGCGGTCCTCCGCGGGTAGTGCGGGATTGAGGAGTGTCTCCGCCACCGCGCTCGACGCCTTCTGCAGGCCAGACCAGCCCGGATAGACATCCTCTAAGTGGATAACCGGCCAGCCGAGGATGCCGTGCAGCTTTGCCGCGAAGGTGGTTTTGCCGCTGGCGGAGCGGCCGTCGATAAGCAGAATCATCGTGTGTGAAAAGCCCTTCTACGCCACGCCCAGGAAGCGGAACTCGCCGGCCCACACGGAAATACCGATGGCAGCGGCGGCGATGGCAAGGCAAGCGGCCATGGTGAGGTAGTCGCGCGCAGCCAACGTCGAGGTATGCCACCACGTGCGTTTGATGGGGGCTCCGAAACCGCGGGCCTCCATGGCAGTGGCCAGTTTGGTGCCGCGGCGCAGCGCAAACACCAGCAGAGCGAACACCTGGGAAATCGTGCGGCGGATTGCTCCATGGTCGCCCAACCCGCGCGCACGACGGGCTCGGGTCAGCGCCTGCCAGTCATTGATGAACAGCCCGACGAGCCGCAGACTTGCCACCGTGGCCAGCACAAACCGACTGGGCAGCTTGAGGATCTGCGCCAGCCCATTGCCCAAATCAGTGGGGTCAATATTGGCTGTCAGCACAATAACCGGCGTACCGATGGCCAGCACACGCAACATAATCGCAATAGCCAGTGAGATGGAATTATCCGTCACATGGGCAAGCAGGAAGGAGAAATACTCTTTGCCATCCGGGTTGCCGTAGAGCGCCATCGAAATGCCCGAGATGGGCGCGGCAATGAGAAGCGGAATGCTGCGCCCGAGAAAACGACGAAACCCCAACCCCGACAGCGGGATTAAGAAAAGCGTGCAGACAAGCGCCACCACTGCCGATACCCAGTCGATGGAAATCAACAGAGGCGTGGTGAGCAGGAATAGGCCCAACACTCGCGCCACCGGGTTGACCGTAGCGAGGAAAGGCTGCTTGCTCGGAGTCGTGCTCTGAGCACTCTCAGCCGAACCGGCGGAATCGACGTCAGTCACGGCGCACCTCCTGACCGCTCCGGGTGAAACGCGTCCATGTCGACGACGTAGTCACCCATCGCCTGCACCACCAACGGATCGTGGGTAATCGAGATAACGGTCCGGCCGTCATCGGCAAGCTGGCGGAGCAGAGTCAGCAATTCGGTGAATGTTCGGCGGTCTTGGCCGAACGTCGGTTCGTCGAGAAGCACAATGTCCGGCGCTGTGGCCAGCATCGTCGCTACCGACAGACGACGCTTCTCACCGCCGGAAAGCGAGAATGGGTTCGCCCTAGTCAGCGCCGTCAACCGGAGCCGCTCAAGTAGTTCCTCAATGCGCTGATCAGCGTTGACACCGACGAGTTTGGGGCCCAGCTGCAGCTCTTCCAGCACAGTGCCGGTAACAAATTGATGCTCGGGGTCCTGGAACACCGTGCCAATCCGAGTAGCCAATTTCTTCGACGGCCATTTCCACGGCGCGCTACCGCTGCCTGCAACGTGGACAGTGCCCGCCATCGGCTCCAGCAGGCCTCCGATGGTCAGCGCCAACGTGGACTTACCACTGCCGTTGTGTCCAACGATGCAGGTGGAGGCTTGAGATGGAATCGCTACGGATATATCGCGAGCAATCGGCTCAACTGTTTCGCCACCGCTGAACCATGACTTCTTCGCGCCATAGCCAATGTCCAACCCGCGGGTCTCGATAGCAATGTCGCCGACCGGTCGCCCCGTCTGGTCACAGTCAACGGAACGCGCATCTGGCAGCGCGGGCGGAGCGCCCGGAATCCACACCCCAGCATCCGTCAGAGCCTGCCCATAGTCTTCCAAGACCCGATGCGGCGCACCGTCGGCAATCACACCTTCGCGACCGAGCACCACAATGCGGTCAACCGCATCGACCCACGCATCCACGCGGTGCTCGACCACGATAAGAGCGGCACCGGTTCTCTCCGCCGCTGCAATTGAGGCATCGCGCAGCACCGGCACACCGGCCGGGTCAATATTTGCGGTCGGCTCGTCCAAGCAGATGACCCGCGCGCCCATCGCCAGCACACCCGCCAATGCCAGACGCTGCTTCTGCCCGCCAGAAAGCCTGTGTGTCGGATGGTCCAAGGGCACATCCAACCCCACCAAATCCAAGCTGGCACGCACTCGGTTACCAATCTCAGCCGGGTCGACACCGAGGTTTTCCGCACCAAAGGCAACATCGTCGCCAACACGGGCACTAATTGTCTGCGAGTCGGGGTCTTGCAGCACCAGCCCCACCGCGCCGCGTGCGGAAGCGGGAGTGCGACCTTCAATCAGGAGTTTTCCGGTGGCTTCGCCATCGGAGTCGTCGCCAAGCACACCAGCAATAGCGGCGAGCAGCGTCGACTTCCCCACCCCCGACGCGCCGAGGAGCAGCACTTTTTCGCCACTCTCAATACCCAGCGTGATGTCGTGCAGCACCGCCGCCTTCCGCCCCGCGTGCCGATATCCAAATCCCCGCGCGCTCACCGCAGGGGCGTGTGCGCTTGACGACGACCCCCGCGTCAACGCCTCATCAGTCATCGGTGTTCCTAGATGTTGTCGTGCCGCTCTCGCCCGATGGCAAAGCGATCTAACGCACCGGTTGCCGCCAGCGCCTTAGCCAGGAAGTACGCCAACACACCGGCGAGGACAGCGCCCGACAGCGCCGTGGAAATCAGGTAGATGACGTTGTATTCGAAAGTCTTGGCCAGGTTGCCGGTGAAGAGCTCAAAGGTCCAGGCGCCGATGCCTGCCATGAGGCCGGAGATAACGACGGTGGTCATGTTGTAGCGCTTATACGCCAGAATGAGGAACACCAGCTCCGCGCCGAGCCCCTGCGCCAAGCCTGAGTACAGGGTGGAGATGCCCCACTGGTTACCGATTAGCGCCGAGACCGTCGCGGCGATGACCTCAACGAAGATAGCGGCACCCGGCTTGCGGATGATGTAAGCGCCGAGTGGACCACCGAGGAACCACATGCCTGCGACCAAACCGCCGAGGCCAGGGGTAAGGGCGTTGACTGCTTCGTAGCCCGCCCCACCGATGATGTTCCAAATGACAAAGATCAGGCCGACAGCCACACCGATGACCGCTGCAATGATGATGTCGATATTGCGCCATGAGAAGTTAGCGCGTGCTGCACTCGCCGATTGCGTCATCCCACATTCTCCTAGTTTTGTTCAGTGTCTTTGACCCAATCGCTGTGACCGAAATGGGGCTTTGCCGACACGCCCTAAGTACTAACTTTGCCTACCCTACCGCGCTGAGCACCTGGCCTATATAACATAAGGAACCATGACAAAAGCCGAGCGGTCATCTGCTGGAGACACCCCAACTGCAAAACTCCCTCACACGCCAACAGTGAGCGATGAGGCAACAGCTGCGGATACCGCGGTGAAATCTTCCGAAGTCCTCGGGACTGGCAGCACCGCTGAGCAGGCAAGTTTCCGCCCATATTACCTGCCTAAATTGACGTGGGGACAAAGGCTCGACTTGTCTGCGAAGCAGTGGTGGGGATTCATTGGAGTTGTCGTCGTCATACAGCTTCTCGCGCGTTTCCTAGTACTGACCAGCCACGGTTTTTACTGGGATGACTTCATCATCGTCGGCGAGCTCCACGACAGCTCCTTGCTGAGCAAGGACTATCTGCTTCAAGACCATGACGGGCACTTGGCGCCGCTGGCTTTCTTTATCCAGGGGCTGTATCAACTCATTGCGCCCTGGAATTGGTGGTTGCCAGCGATAACCATGGCGCTGATGACAGTGACACTCACTTACGCCACCGCCAAACTTTTTGAGATTATTACTGGCCGCACGCTGGTGTCGCTCTTCCTCCTCGCGGCCATCTCCTGGACGCCGCTCATGCTTCCAGGCGACACCTGGTGGTCCGCTGCGACAAATTCGCAACCGTTCCACTTGGCGTTCGTGATCTTCATGATTGTCACCATCCGCACTACGCTCCGCCGCTCCTTTGGCCCGCGCCCCGGGGAGGCTATTGGCCTGTTCGTGTTGCTGGCAGTGGCATTGGGATTCTTTGAAAAATCCCTGGCTATCGCCCCTGTTTCGCTGCTGGTTGTCATCACTATGACCTACATGGAACGCGGCAATATTCTGCAGGTTCTCCGTCGTGGCCTGATTGTGTGGGTTCCGACTATGCTGCTTACTCTGGTTTGGGCACTGTGGTACTACTTCGGCACCGCTAAAAGCGCTGGTTTGACCGCTGAAACGCTCCAACCCGAGTTGTTCTTCAATGGTCTTGGCCAGATTTTTGCAGGCCTTATCGGTGGCCCTACCAACTGGCAGCGATGGGCTCCAGGACAGCCTTTCGCCTTTGCCCCGCCCCAGCTCATCACCATCGGTGGCATCTTTTTGCTGATTCTGTCCGCAACCCTGATTGGTCGCGATTACCGTGGCTGGGCCCCGTGGACGCTGTCAGTGGCGTACATGTTCACCACGTTGTTCGCCGTTACCCTCTTCCGCTCGAGCGCGAATACTTCTGGCGTACTGGCGCACACTTTGCACTACTACTCAGATGTCGCGCTGGTCATTGTCATCTGTATCGCGGTTTCCCTGTCTGGTCTTCCTCCAAAAGATGAAGCTCCCGCGCTGCTGCCGGCCCGGACGCATATTCTCATTTGGCTGCTGGGCACCGCACTGGCTGTAACCTCCACCATTTCTGTGTTCACGTATCGCAGTGCATGGTCCGACGACATGTCGATGGAGTGGATTGATAACACCACCGCGTCTATGTCCGCACTTCGCGAAGAGGCCGATGCCGCTGGCCCTGACAAGGCGCTCGACTACAACCTCATCGACCAGCCCGTTCCCTACGAGATTCTCGTCCCAGTCGCTGCCCCCATGAACATGTACTCGCGCGTGTTTGATGCGGTCTCTGATCGCCCACCATTTGCGCGCGTCACCGGTCACCCTCGGATGTTCAACACCGACGGTTCGCTTATCGACGCCAAGGTCTCCGGCATCACTCGTGTCGTCGATGGTCCTGTCGAGCAGTGTGGCCACCGCATCACGGTCGAGGACGACGGGACTGCGTCGGAGGACATCGAGCTTGAGAACATCATCAAGCTCGGTGACTGGGTCCTCGAGTTCCCGGCCACGGCTTCTGAAGACATGGACATCCGACTGTCGCTGCCGAACCCATTCGAGACTGCCGAGCAAACCCGTGGCGGCTCCACCGTGGTGCAGATGAACAACGAGCTGCGGCCACGGTATGTCTACCTCAGCGGTGGCGGAAATACGCTCCATATCGATGTGGAAAAGGCGACTCCGGGTGCAACCCTGTGTATCGGAGCGGGGGCGATTGGCCCCTTGGTTCCCGCAAGCCGTTAAGAATCCTCTAAGATATTGCTTTAAGATAATGTGAGAAAAGTTCATTAGCCCGCAGTAGCTATTGTTTTTCCGACAGAGGAGCCACATCCATGCGTAACCGCATCGCCGGCGCTATCGCCGCATCCGCCATTGCCGCAGCAGCCCTGGTCGCTTGCTCTCCCCCGAATGAGGTTGACTCGGACGTGAAGGTCGGCGACCAGGCCAACCCGTCGGCAACTTTCGAGCAGAAGACGACTACCACGGAGAGCAGCGAGACCACGGAGACCTCCGACGAGATGGCTCCTGCTGAGACCGCACAGATGTAGTCACAGATCTATTAATTGCATCTGCGAAAACGGGATAAGCAGCAAACAGGTGGCTTGACTCCCTAAGCCACCGCTGACCGCCCCCTTTACATCGGGCTTGAATTAGGTTTAACCCCTGATTCGAGCCTATTTTTCGTTCAATCCACGGAACGTCACCCGCATGTTGGACGCATGCCGGTGTGCTGGATGCCAGTGTGCTGGATGCCAGTGTGCTGGAACCGACGCGATGGGAAATCAACAACCAACAGCGTGGAAGGCGGGGTCCACGCCCCGTTCAACGGGCTGCAAATGTGAAACTGTGTAAGTTTAAGACACTTTCAGGCCATTTTTCGGGCCATTTTTGTCATAAACGCGGTCAGTAACTCGGATTGGCCCGCTGCCGCCGAACATAAACGCGGTCAGTAACTCGGATTGGGGTTAAGTAGGGCTAAATAGCAAAAGGTGCCCACCCGGCGACACGCTGGGCGGACATGCTATCTGTCTATTAACCCGGTTTTGGTTCTCCGGGCAGCCCAGTGCCGCCAGGAGTGTCTAGGAAAACTCGAATTCCACCTGGTCGCCGTGGCGAATTACCGCGCTGGTCGCACCATTTTCCAGGTTCAACTCGACGACAAGCGAGGGCATCTCGCCAGAAGCACCAGAAGCACCAGAAGCACCAGAAGCACCGGCCCCCTTGAAATCCCCAGCACCACCAGCACCACCACTGACCAGCGCCGCATCGGTCGCGATTACACGGTAGCGCAGGAAACCATTGCGCAATTCGTCAGTTTCCACGCGAGCAGAGTGCAGCCACGGGAAGCGGCGACGCATTGCAACGAGCTGCTGGTAGGAGCGGTAGAGTTCCTCGCCTAGCGTAGAGAGCTCTTCCGGGCTGTCCGGGAACACCGGGCGAACCTGATCATCACCGCCGATGCGCTCCTCCTTGGTGCCGGTGTAGCCCTGCTCGTCGCCGTAGTAGACCAGCGGCACGCCGGCCACGGTAAACAGCACTGTTGCCGCCAGCACGGCCTTGTCGGGTCCCACCTGCGTCGCAATGCGCGAAACATCGTGGTTTCCTACAAAGGTGACCGGCACAAACGACTCCGTGAAGGTGTTGTGGCGCTTCAGCGTCCAGTCCAGCTCGAAGAAGTTCTCCTCCTTCAGCGCGGACCAGGTCGCCTTCCACAGCTCGTATTCTGTCACCGAGTCCATGCTGGAGACAGACACAATCTCCGGATAGTCACCGTGGATGACCTCGCCATAGATGTAAGCGTGCGGGTGCTCGGCACGCACTCGCGGCAAAACCTTGCGCCAGAACTGCGGGTCCACTGCGTAGGCCGCGTCCAGCCGCCAGCCATCAATCCCCCGCGCCAGCCAGTAGTTCATCACGTCCACAACAAAGTCTGCGGTCGCATCACTGGTGTGATCAAACTCGACCAAACCCTCGTGGCCTTCAAACACCGGCGCAGTCATGTCGCCGTTTGAATGTGTAAACGCAAACAGCTGCGCTTCTTCAGAGCCGGGGTTTTCCTTCGCAGTCTTCAGCGCGGGTGCCTCTGCCCCGATGTGGTTGAAGACGCCGTCGAAAAGCACTTTGATGCCGTGCTCATGGGCAGCCTCTATGACCGCCTTCATGTCCTCTTCGGTACCCAGGCGCGAATCGATGCGGTAGTAGTCCTCAGTGTCGTAGCCGTGGCTGGTGGACTCGAACACCGGCGCCAGCTGCAGGACGTTAAGTCCAAGTTCCTGGACATACGGCAGCCAGTCAATCAGTTTGCGAATTCGATTGACCGGCGCGGCACCCCGGTCCTTCTCCCGGATGGGTGCTCCCACAAACCCCAGCGGATAGACGTGCCATCCAATCGCCCACTTCGTCCACTCAGGTGCGGCGGCAGCGAGCATCTTGTCGGCGGCGTTGGGGGTCGTGGACATTGTCCTATGCATCCTCTCTAGGTGCCTGAGGCTGATTGGAATTATTCGGCGCCGTCGCTGCCTCAGGGCTCGGCGAGGTCTGCCCCTCCGATTCGCTTGACGACGCCCGCGCCTGGCCGGCATGCGATTTCGGCGTGCCAAGGCCGGCGTTCCGTGGCCGTGGTGGCACGGAACCGGCTGCGGGCATGGTCGGTGTCGTGGCAGGTCGTTCTGGCGGCTGGGTATTCGATGGGTTCAATGCATCGAGCGCAATTTGAATTTCCGTGCGCATGCCACTGACCATGGCTCTCTCCACAATTTTAAACTTGGAGTTGTGGAGGAAGAATGGGTTACCCACTTCCGGGCCACCAGTGCCGAGGAACATGTAGCAGCCCGGTGCTTCGCGGGAAAAGTATGAGAAGTCATCAGAGGGTGCCCACGGGTCGGCGGCGAACACCTTGGACGTGCCAATTGCCTTCGTGGCCGCGTGCCAGGCACGGTTGACCGCGATGTCGGCGTTGACCACCATCGGGTACGGAATCTGCCAGTCGAAGGTCGCCTGCGCGCCGTGGGCTTGGCAGACACCATTGACGACGGCCTCAATGCGCTGGCAGACAATCTCCCAGTCGGCCTCGTCGACCGACCGGATGGACACTTCCAGGTTCGCGGTATCCGGAATCACGTTGCCGGCCTCGCCCGAGTGCAGTGAGCCGACATTGACGATGTTCATGTGCTTCGGGTCCACATCGCGGGAGACAATCGTGTTGAGCATGAGAGTCACCTCGCTGGCAATCAGCACCGGGTCAATCGACAGCTGCGGGTTCGAGGAGTGACCACCACGGCCACGGATGGCGATGGACACGATGCCCGACATGGTTGTCACTCGACCTGGGCAAATACCCACATGGCCGACCGGGTGCGGTGCGACATGGAAGGCATAGACCTCATCCAGGTCATCGGCGGCACCCTTGTCGACCAGCTCACGAGCACCGCCCGGCAGCATCTCTTCAGCGTGCTGGAAGATGCACAGCACCTTGCCGTGCAGCTGATCGCGCATCCCGGAGAGCGCCTTCGCCGTGCCGAGCAGCATAGCCGTGTGGACATCGTGGCCACAGGCGTGCATGACGCCCGGTGTGCGCGAGGCGTACGGCAGCCCAGTTTCCTCCTGGATCGGCAGCGCATCGATATCTGCCCGGTAACCAATCACGCGCCCAGTGCTGGGGTCACCGGCCGTGCCCTCGATGACACCGATTACCGACGTCGGGGTCAGCCGGTAGGTCGGAATGTCCCATTGATTAAGCAGGTCCTCAATCATGTCGGACGTCTTGTACTCCCGGAAGCTCAGTTCCGGATTCTGGTGCAGCTGGCGACGCCACGCCACCGCCTCGTCAATAGGTACTTCAAGGCGGTGCGACGGCAGGGTGTCGTTAGCATCAGTCATGGTTCATAGCATGACAGAAAATAGGCCTCGCGACGAGGATCTGCGGAAAATCTCTTACCGCTTCTCGCTTCACGACGTCCATAGCGCCCCAACATCTCCCCTGCTAGAGGTAGTTTTTAAACACCTCCTGAGGAGGCTTAAGCGTCACCGGCGAACTCCTAGTTTCCTGCGCCCCAGAAAATCTACAGTAAGCTCGGCCAGCCACCACGGATCGACAGTGCCACACATTTCTCGGGCCGAGTGCATGGAGACCATCGCAGCTCCAATATCAATGGTGTCGATGCCCAGTCGCGTTGCAGTGATGGGCCCAATCGTTGAGCCACACGGCTTGTGGTTGGCAGACACGAAGTACTGAACGGGCACGTCCTGACCGATGCGCGTGGAAGTCGCTTCTGCAATGCGCACTACCTCAGCCTGGCCGGCAGCCGTGGTGGCGTAACGCTGGTTCGCATTGACCTTCACCACCGGGCCGGCGTTGAGTTCTGGCTGATGTCCTGGCTCATGTTCACCCGCATAGTTCGGGTGGACCCCGTGTGCACCATCGGCAGAGAGACAGACGGAACCGCGGTAGAGCTGCTGGGTGCGTTCCAGGTCAGCGCCTGTGGCCGCTGCGATGCGGGACAGAACGTCGGCAAGCAAAGGCCCTGCAGCACCTGTCGTGGAGGCGGACCCGACTTCCTCGTGGTCAAAAGCGACCATGACCGGGATGGTGGTTAGCGCACTGAGGTCCCAGCCGAGCAGAGCTTCAAAGGCGACCAGCGAAGAGTGGACGCTGAGCAGGTTGTCCAGCCGACCAGAGGCGAGGAACTCATCGTGAGCGCCGAACGTGCGCGGCTTCTGGGTGTCGAAGGAAATGAGGTCCCAGGCAACGATGTCATCGACAGAAAGGCCCGCCGCCTCAGCGATGACCTGGTGGACATCCGTGCCGAAGGTATCCAGACCAATAATTGGTGCAGTGTGATTTTGCCTGTGGAGCTTCAGCCCCTCATCGTTGATCTGGCGGTTGAGATGGATAGCCAACTGCGGGATACGCGCGACTGGACCGGTGCGGGCAAGGTGCACATTGCCGCTTTTATCAATCACACGGCCAGCGAACTCAATCTCGCGGTCAGTCCAGCTTCCCAGCAGCGCACCGCCGTAGACCTCCACAGCGACCTGCGCATACCCAGCATGGGAGACCTGTGCATTCGGCTTCACGCGGAAACCGGGCGAATCCGTGTGGGAACCCACAATTCGGAAACCGGTCAGATCCGCAGCTGGGGTTTCCGGGACAATCCAGGCAACGGCGGCGCCATCACGGCGAAGGACGTAGGCGCCAGGTTCACTCGGCCACTGTTCATGCTCGTCGACGAGCGTGGCTCCAGCTGCAGTCAGACGATCCACGACCTGCTGAGCTGTGTGGAAGGAGCTTGGCGAGGCTTCTACGAAAGCAATGAGGTCCTCCACGTGTGCACGAGCCGCAGCCGGCACCGTGCGTGGTGCAGCTGAAGACGAATTCGACGTCGGTAGAGCCATGAGCTATCTCCTACTTCGCAAAAACCCTTTGATGTGCACGACGGTTTTCGTTGCACAAGACACAGTGTCAAGACACATTGTATTGATGCTCGGGATTGAGGTTCGTGGCACGGTGAAAACCGTCGGAGTTGAACTGCGCATCTACCAAGATTGTGACGTGGGTTTCATGTTGGGAACGGAGATTTCATTCATCACTTTCGCCCCTTTTAGCTCGATATCAGGCAGAAACGGGCATATAGTGGCGGTTTGCAGATGTAGAGATGTTCCCACAGTGGAAATACTCCCACATAACAGATCCGATTAACTACGAACCTTTATACGAAGAGGAACCTATATATGAGCCTCGCACGCATCTTCCCCCATTCCTTCGATACCAAACGTGCCCACTACTCCGCTCCCCTTTCCGAGACGCTGGCCCACGACGGTGGCCGCGAAGCGAACTCCGTCCACTATGGTCGCCGCATCAATACGCAGCGCCCCGAAATCACAAACGACATGTCCGCCCGCGACATTGTCAGCATGCTTAGCCGTTAGGCTCTAGAAGAACGCTTAAACAGATCAAACAAGATCATCGGCTCGGGCTGCACGGCACTACCGACCGAACCGGATTCGTAATCAGTAGCAGAGCCCACCACAGCTGAGTGACGAACCGCAGCTGCATGACAGCCACCAACCAGCAATAGCACCGCAATTCCAACAAGCATCGCCGTCGTGCCCGAATACGCGTAACCGGACGTAAATGGAATCGCCCCAATAGGGTTCGTGACCGGGAAACTCAACAATCCCACCAGCGCCGCAATGGCGACATAGGGCCACTGGCTGGTAAACCGTGTTCCGGACATCGCTGCAAAGCCCATCACCGGCACAACCAAGACAATCATGTAGTGAGTCCACACAATCGACGAGAACGCAGTCGCAATCAACCAAGCGCTCGTTATCAAAAGCTGAAAACGGTACACCGGATTCCACCACGCCACCGCAGTTGCCAGTAGCGTCACGACAATGGCGATACTAAGTGGAATGAGCTTCACGCTGTCCGGATAATCCGTCACCAGACTGACCGCAAACTCCGGAACCCCCAAATCCGACGCCAGCATTGAGGCAATCGATTGGTTGGCCGCGCCAACCAGCACAGAACTATTGATGGTCTCTAGACGATCGAGCCACGTCGAAATCACCGACATATCAATGCTGATGAACATCAAAGCCACCAGCACCGCCGTCGTGCCGAGCGCCCAGAGAGCTGCGCGGCGTCGATAAGCAAAAAACAGCATGACGACGATTAATGCGTACGGTGTCAACTTAATGGATGCGACGAGCCCTAAGATTATGCCCGCCAACCACGGACGAGTACGAGACGCAGCCAGCCCGTAGATAACTCCCGCGACGATTAAAGGTGTGGTCTGCCCGAGCCAAAGCGAGTTGATAGTCGCTGGCAGGCAGAGGATAACAACCGTGACCAGGGCAGCTAGCCCCCATGGCATAGGGCGGTTGAACCACAAAAAGTAACTCGCAGCGGCGATTACCACTACGGCAGCGCCGGAGCCGAACAACAACCACAGCACCGACGTGTCAAAAGACATAATTTTGGTGAGATACGACAGCGCCTGTGCAAAAAGTGGATTCTGCACAAAGGGGTGCGGAAAAGGTGCCGAAACATCGTGGGCAGCCGTCAGCCAGGCATCACCCGACATCGCGGAAAAATCAACCGGATTATGGTCATATAGGTGATCAATTTGCCCTTTGTCCACGAGGACCCCGCCGATCCACAGCGAAGCCCAGTCATCCGGTTGATCACGTTCTCCCCAAACCAACTGAGTGAGAAAACCAGCGACCAGTGAAATCAGAATCAATGGCCAAGTCATCACCGAAGAACGCTTGACCGAAGATGAAGCGGCCGTTGTCGGCTGAGGTACCACCGCAGTTGCCGTCTCCGGCGCTTGTGGCGACTCAGCTATTCGACGGTGCTTTGCCACGACTCTCCTATTCACTAATGAACGCTCTGTTCTTTGGTCTGCCCTAACTGTAGTGGCAACGGCTCAAAGAACAGAACGACTCACTTAGTAGGAGCCACCGAGCCGCTAGAACAATCAGCCGCCGAGTTATTCCGAAGTAATCGGAAGGTAGACGCGACCGCCCTGGTCGGAGAACTCCTGGGACTTCTCAGCCATGCCGGCCTCGATAGCTTCGACGGAGTCCAGGCCGTGTTCCTTCGCGTAGTCCTGGACGTCCTTGGAAATACGCATGGAGCAGAACTTCGGACCACACATGGAACAGAAGTGCGCAGTCTTCGCTGGCTCTGCCGGCAGGGTCTCGTCGTGGTAGTCCAGCGCAGTGTCTGGATCCAGGGCCAGAGCAAACTGGTCATGCCAACGGAACTCGAAACGGGCTTTCGACAGGGCGTCGTCACGCTCCTGAGCACGCGGCAGGCCCTTCGCCAGATCGGCGGCATGAGCGGAAATCTTGTACGTAATCACACCGACCTTGACGTCATCGCGGTTCGGCAGACCCAGGTGCTCCTTCGGCGTGACGTAGCAGAGCATGGCGGTGCCGGCCTGCGCGATGATTGCTGCGCCGATGGCGGAGGTGATGTGGTCATAGCCCGGCGCGATGTCGGTTGCCAGCGGGCCGAGTGTGTAGAACGGGGCTTCCTCGCACCATTCCTCTTCCCACCTCACGTTGTCAGCAATCTTGTGCATCGGGACGTGACCCGGGCCTTCAATCATGACCTGGCAGCCACGGGACTTGGCAATCTTGGTCAGCTCACCGAGGGTACGCAGCTCAGCCAGCTGGGCTTCATCGTTAGCGTCGGCAATAGAACCCGGGCGCAGGCCGTCGCCGAGGGAGAACGTGACATCGTACTGCGCCAGAATGTCGCACAGCTCAGCGAAGCGAGTGTAGAGGAAGCTCTCCTGGTGATGCGCGAGACACCATGCGGCCATAATCGAACCACCGCGGGAGACAATGCCCGTCACGCGGTTAGCTGCCAGCGGCACGTAACGCAGCAGCACACCGGCGTGAACGGTCATGTAATCCACACCCTGCTCGCACTGTTCGATGATGGTCTCGCGGTAGATTTCCCAGGTCAGCTTCGCCGGGTCACCCTTGACCTTCTCCAGCGCCTGATAGATCGGCACCGTGCCCACCGGCACCGGCGAGTTGCGCAGGATCCACTCACGGGTTTCGTGGATGTCCTTACCAGTGGAAAGATCCATGATGGTGTCAGCGCCCCAACGGGTTGCCCACACCATCTTCTCCACCTCTTCAGAGATGGACGAGGTCACGGCAGAGTTGCCGATGTTGGCGTTGATCTTCGTAGCAAAGCGCTTGCCAATAATCATCGGCTCGATCTCCGGGTGCTTGTGGTTTGCCGGAATCACGGCACGCCCCGCAGCGACCTCTTCGCGAACGACCTCCGGATCTACACCTTCACGAGCAGCAATGAATGCCATCTCCGGGGTGACAATTCCCGCGCGCGCCCATGCCAGCTGAGTCTTAACCTTCGGAGCCTCCTCCGAGTCCGCAACTGCCGGTACCGCAGGGGCCTTCGGCCACGAATCACGAGTCTTGGCCAACCCGTCCTTCAGGTTCAGCTCCGGGTTTTCCTCGGTATAGATACCCGAGGTGTCGTACGCATCGAAGTGAGTACCGTCCGTCAGATTGATGCGACGTACTGGAACGCGCAGGCTCGCCTCACCGAAGTCGTTGCTGAACGCAACCTCGTTGTAATGCTTGTTGCTGCGGTAAATCGGGCCGGTTGTAACCTCGCCTTCTTTCGGCGGAGCGGATACAGATACGCGTGCAGCCATGAAGCAACACATCCCTTTCCTACGCTGGTATTACCCAGATTCAGGTTCGTCCGGTCGACGCTCGGTTCCTAGCGTCCTCTCAGTGCCGGAAATTCGGTTGGCACTCCCGTGGTTTTGTAATGCGTCTCATAGTCTAACCAATCGTTCGGATTACTTCGGTCACTACACCCGCACGAGTCACCATCGCTTGCCGACGGCATGGAGACCGCATCCCAAATGTGCAGGCAGTGACTGTTTTGTTCCTTGTATCTCGTGCGCGCACCCCTTTATCCACACCCTAAAAAAGTTATCCACAATCCGTCAGTTTTTCGGCTTCTCGGCAAGCGCTGACCGCGGCTGCAGTGCTATATCTTTGTCACACAAATTCTTTGGGGAGGGAAATTTTGAAAAAGGCGACTACCACTGCCCTGCTGTCGGCACTTCTACTGGGGATAACGGCGACCGGCTGCACATCGTCTGAGACATCTGGCGAAGAGGTTCGCCCCGTCGGCGATAATGCGACACCCATGACTACTGACTCGGGCGTGACCTTGCCTGCAGGTGTCCTTCCGCCCAACGATCCGCCAGCGCCTGGTGATGCCCCGCTCGGCGCTGATGGCCACTACAACTACGACGCGCCCGAGTTTGTTCTCACTAATCCTTGTGATGACCCAGAGATCATGGGGCGCTTGGAAAAGCTTGGGTATCGGGAGCAGACGGATGTCCAAGACCGGATTAAAGGTGTCAAACAAATAGGTTGCGGCCTTCAAGCAGAACAGATTGTCTCACTTGGGATTTGGCATGCAGGAGTGGCTCATTCCCAACTAGAAAAGTACGGTGCGCGTCCGATTTCGCATCATTTCGAGAACCTCCATTGGGTAAGTTTTAACCAAACCAACCCAATCGGCCTCTCGTACTGCATCGCATCAGTCGAAACCCCTAGAGGTGCACTGGGTTTTATCACGCATATTGCAAATCAAGAATCAACAAATCTTGATGACAGCGACTGTAAGTCTGCTAACAATCTCATGACCGATTACTTGGGGGAAATGTCGTGATTTCTGCAAACATTTCAACAATTGATAATGCAATTAATGGCCTTACTGGTGCGATTATGCTTCCGGGCTCTTCGATTACGATGCAGCCAAATTTAGCCGGTTATTCGCAGGTCCCGTCGCTCCAGCTGGTAGCGACAGAGCACAGCCTGGCAATTTCAGGTAGCCCCGGAAGCTCAATTGCCGTCGGGAAGTCCCTGGGCAAACAACTCACCTGGGCCCAAACCAATCTTTCCGATTTCCGTCGTGTCATCACTGACCACGAATCCACCATGAATCGGATCTTTCGGAGCATTAATCCTTTCGATGGCAAGGGTGCTTCCCTGAAGGAGGTAGCGCACTCAAGCGGCGTATTCCAGCGTCGGCCAATGTTTGAAGCGGGAAATCTCACTTTCGCGCCAGTCACGCTATCCGCCGAGTTAGGTCTAGATGCGAAGGCGCTGCTGGCTATGTTCGCGGCGACAAATGACTCCGTTGTGGCTGAAGCAATCGCCTACTGGAACAACTTCGCTGAAACGATGTTTAAGCTGTCCGACAACCTTAACTCCATCTCCTCCGGCTTGGTATCAAGCAACAGCGGTGAAGTATTCACTGCTGCCGACTCGACTATGAAAGGCCTCGCAGCCCGAGCTACTGCTATTGCCACAGCTTCTGAGGTGATGGCAGGCCATCTTGAGATCTTGCCTGCAGTCAAGGCTATGTCGGTCAACGCGCTATCTGCGATTCAGGTCGAGTCCAAGGCTCTTCCGAACCCCATCGCCCAAAAGGCATTCGAGCAGGCTGAAGTGGCTGCGTTTCTTGCCGGTCCTTACACGGCACAACTGCAGACTGCGATTCCTCGCATTCCGAACCTGGTTTCGGCTGATGCGGGAAGCGGAGTTACCTCAGAAGTTTCCACCGGCGCCATGGTCGCCGGGCGTTCCGGAACTAGCCAGTTTGGACTGTCACCTGCTGGTATGTCAGGAAACATGCAAGCTGCAAGCACACCGCTTGGCACCAATTCCGCTGTCCCTAACTCACCGACACTACATACGGCGAACTCGAGTCCGAGCATTCCCTCCCAGGTCCAACCGAGCGCTTCTACCATGCCGACGCCGACGAACCCGGCAGCCGTACCTGCGCATACTTCCCCGGCTAGCAGCCCATTGGGGCCCGCTATGATGTCGACTCCGCCGGCTCAAACACCAGGCATGACGCAGCCGAATTCTGCAGGTACAGGTGCACTTACTCCATCAGGTGTCGGTGCTCCTCAGCTCGCTGGAGGGGCCGCGCGCCACCCGTTGCCGCCGGGTTCAGGGGCGTACGGCACTTATGGTGGAGGCCCCGCCGGATCAGTCGGTGCAGGAAACCCCACACGATTCACACCTTTCGGTGGAATCTCGGCGGCACCAAATTCAGGAATTCCGATGTCGAATCCTGGAATCGTCGCAACACCGAAACCGGGCATTAACGCAGGATTCGGAACCGGTGCGGGACCTGCCGGCTCTGCACCAACAAACACCACGAATAGTTCCGGTCAGCGCAGCAGTGGCTTAATGAATGCTTTGCTCAACGCCCGCAATGGAACCACGGGAGCAACCTCGGGAACAGCTGGTGCCAACCACGGGCCCGGTTCGTCTGCGGCCGCCACTGCGGGAAACCGAGGAGGACTTGGCCGTGAGGACTCCGCGTCGTCGGCACGCAAACTAACGAATGTGGCCACCATCCGCGATAACGATGCCGGTGCGTTTGAGCAGAACGAATACCAAAAGGAGCTCTTCGGGGAGGCGCCCATCACCATCCCACCGGTGATTGGCCACAACGTCCGAGCCTAAACTCCGGTCTAAAATCCCGAGCCTAAACTCAGAGCGTAAAGCACCAGACACAAACTGAACGCACCAGCACTGAAGGCTAAATCTCCTCGGGCACCATAGAGATCGCTCCACACGGGCACTCTTCGGCGCAGACACCGCAGCCCTTGCAGTAGTCGTACTTGAACTCGTACTTTCCCGGTTCGAGTTTGAGTACGGCGTTGTCCGGACAGACACCGAAACAGTTGTCACAGCCGAAGCAGTTACCGCAGCTCATGCAACGGCGAGCCTCGAACAGTGCGGACTCCTCATCGAGCCCCTGCACGACCTCATCGAAGTTGGAAGCGCGGCGTGCACCCTCAAGCTTGAGGCGCACCTTATGCGGCGCATCGGAGTAATACCAGGTCTCCATGCGGTCCAAAGTGGCATCGCCGTGCTTGGCTGGCGGTTCATACTCAGCACCAGAAAGGTACGCATCAATGTAGCGCGCTGCTTTCTTACCGTGCCCAATGGCGACAGTGACATTCTTCTCACTCGGCACCATGTCGCCACCGGCGAAAACGCCCGGCAGTCCAGTCATCATTTGGTTGTTAACAGTCACGCTGCCGCGGTCCGTAGCAATCTCATCGACACCATCGAACAGCGTCAGGTCAGTCTCCTGGCCCAGCGCCATGACCAGCGAGTCCGCCGCCAATTCTTCGTATTCGCCGGTCGGTTGCGGAAACCCGTTTTCGTCGAGCTCCATCTTCTCAATCTTGATGCTGCCGCCGTCGACATGGTTGACCGTCGACAGCCACCGCATGGTGATGCCCTCTTCCTCAGCCTCCAGGACCTCGGAATCATGGGCTGGCATCTGCTCGCGATTTCGGCGGTACAAAATCACCGAATCCGCAGCACCCAGGCGCTTTGCAGTACGCGCCGCATCAATCGCAGTGTTGCCACCGCCGTAGACAACGACGGTGCGGCCCAGCATCGGCTTGGCTTCGTCGTTCGCAGAGGTGTGCTTCTCGACGTCGGCAAGCACGTCAATCGCGTCCATAATATGTGCGGCCTCACCGGCGGGAACCCCGATGTTTTTCGCCAGACCTGCGCCGATGGCGGTGAACACAGCGTCGAATTCCTCTCGCGCGGCGGCGAGATCATCAACGCAGGTCCCCTGTTCGAAGACCACGCCCAGGTCGGCGATGCGGCGAATCTCGGCATCAAGAATTCCGCGCGGCAGGCGGTAGGACGGGATACCGTAGCGCATCATGCCACCGGGTTTCTCGGCCTTGTCACGCACGGTCACGCTGTGTCCGAGCAGCGCCAAGTGGTAGGCGGCGGAGAGTCCCGATGGGCCGGAGCCCACAATGAGCACCTTCTTGCCGGTTGGTTCGCAGGCGACCCGGGGCTGCCAGCCCTCTTCGATAGCTTTGTCGCCGAGGAAGCGCTCGATTGCGTTGATGCCAACGGCCTCATCGACTTGTGCACGGTTGCAGGCAGTCTGACAGGAGTGGTAGCACACGCGCCCCATTACCGCAGGCAGCGGGTTGTTTCGCATGATTTCACGCCAGGCGTCTTCATAGTGGCCTTCTTCAGCGTGGTAGAGCCACTGCTGAATGTTCTCGCCCGCCGGGCACGCCTTGTTGCACGGCGGCAGCAAGTCGACATACACGGGACGCTCTGTGCGCCACGAGCCGGTCTCGTTGGCCAGTGACGACCCCACGTCGAGGGAAATCGCAAATGGCAGCAGAGTCTTCTTAGACTCGCCAGCCGGAGTCGACGACTGAGATTCCTGATTACTCATTGTTGCTTTCTCCCTACCTCTCGCTGGAAGTCATTGATTCGCTTGCCGACGTCCCCTGCGGCTTCTCCAGCAGGTCTAGAGCGTCATCGTCGATGAGGTTGTAGCGACGGATATTCCGATCCGCGCCCGCCTGCAGCTGCTCGAGAACCTGCGGGTCAGCACCCTTTTTGAACAAGTGCGCAAAGCGCCGCTGCAGCTTCAAGTACTCGGTCACCGGTACCGGGCGGCGAATTTTGGCCACCGATGTGACCTCGCCATACTCGGCTTCAAAAACTGGGAACATGCCCGACTGCGTTGCCATGCGGGCGACCTTAATTGTGTGATTCGAGGCCGAGCCCCAACCCAGCGGACAGGGCACGAGCACGTGAATGTAACGCGCGCCGCGGAATTCCATTGCACGGGTGACCTTGTACTCCAGGTCGCGCAGGTCCGCGACGGTGGCGGTGGCGACATAGGGAATCTCATGTGCCATTGCGATGCGTGGCAGGTCTTTGCCCTGGCCAAAGGTGTTGCCTGGGTGCTCACCGACTGGCTGCGTGGTGGCAGTGCGGGCGGCCGGCGGAGTTGCGCCAGAGCGCTGGACACCGGTGTTCATGTAGGCCTCGTTGTCGTAGCAGATGTAGAGCACATCATCATTGCGCTCAAACATGCCGGACAGAGGGCCGAAACCGATGTCGACTGTGCCACCGTCACCACCTTGGGCGACCACGCGGACGTCGTCACGCCCCTTTGCCTTCATTGCAGCCTGCACGCCGGTGGCGACGGCGGGGGCGTTGCCGAACAGCGAGTGAATCCACGGCAGGTTCCAGGACGTTTCTGGATACGGAGTTGAGAAAACTTCCAGGCAGCCGGTCGCGTTTACCGCGATGACTTGCTTCTCGGCGGCGGCCACGGCAGCGTCGAGTGCGTAGCGAGCGCCCAATGCCTCACCACAGCCCTGGCAGGCGCGGTGTCCTGAGGTCAGCGAGTTGAAACGCTCGGTGCCGGACTGCACGGAGCGGAGCTTTTCTTCGACCAGTCGGTTACCAATGGCAAAGGAGCCGACCTGGTAGAACTTCGCCTCTTCACGAGATGGAATTTCCGTGGCGCGGTAGCGCGGGGTGGGAAGTGGCGTTGGGCTAGTCATTGTGAGTCTCCTCGGAGTAGTGACCGACCATGGCCTTGTTGGATACGTCCTTCAGCAGGTTTTCCGGGATAGATCCGGAGCGGCGCTGCAGCTTTTCGCGCTCGAGCTCGCGGTCAACGAGCTCACGGTCGAGGTCGAGGAAAGTCGTGTCCTCCACTTCGTCGCGCACGGCCTTGTCCAGGTACGCATGCAGCGAACTCTTCGTAATGTCGCGCCCACCCAAACCGGCAATCAGCTCGTGGCAGATGAATCGGCGACCTCGCATCGCAGCGCGACAGTGGGACGACACAATGCCGCCGATGCCGACGGAAAATGCCTTCTCCAGCACGATGAATCGCTTCGCGTTGCTCAGGGCTTCGCGCACTGCCTCCGTCGGGAACGGACGGAAAGAGACCAGGGATAGCACACCGATCTTCTCCCCTGCTTCACGACGCTCGTCCACAACATCTCGGAGAGTTCCGGTGACCGAGCCGAGACAGACAATGATGGTCTCGGCATCCTCAGTGCGGTACTTGTGCAGCAGTCCGCCGGAAGCTCGGCCGAAGACTTCCTCGAACTCCTTTTGCACGCGCGGAATGATGTCTAACGCCTGCAGCTGCTTGTGGTGAGCGAGGTAGCGCACCTCGGTGAACGCCTCGGGCCCGACCATGGCACCGATGGAAATCGGGTCAGCCGGGTCGAGGACCTGGCGCGGCTCGTATGGTGGCAGGAATTCGCTGACCTGGTCAGCCTCTGGAACGTCGACCTGCTCCATTGCGTGCGTCAGAATGAAGCCATCCATGCACACCATCACGGGAAGTGAGAGCTCCTCGGCAATTTTGAAAGCCTGCACATGCAGGTCAGCGGCCTCTTGGTTATCAATTGCGTAGAGCTGCAGCCAGCCGGAGTCACGCTGACTCGTCGAGTCGGTGTGGTCGTTCCAGATGTTAATCGGCGAACCGATGGCGCGGTTTGCCACTGTCATCACGATGGGCAGTCCCAGGCCGGAGGCGTTGTAGACGGCCTCAACCATGTAGAGCAGGCCCTGGGACGCCGTTGCGGTGTAAGCGCGAGCACCCGCTGCCGAAGCACCAATAGATGCCGACATCGCAGAAAACTCGGATTCGACGTTGACGTATTCACAGCCTGTCAGCTCGCCGGATTTCACCAGGGCCGACAGCGCTTCCACAATATGTGTCTGCGGGGAGATGGGATAGGCGCAGATAACTTCAGGACGACATGCTGCGACGGTCTGCGCTACCGCCTGGCTGCCCTCAATTTGCTTAAGCATCTACTCGCCTACTTTTCCTGTGCTGAATCTTGTGCTGCCGGGTTCTGCGCCACTGGGTTCTGCGCCGCGGCCTTCTTCTCATTGACCAACTCATACGCTGCCTGAGCCGCGGCGACGTTCTTCTCACCGACGGTCTTTGAGAAGCGCTGCATAATCGAATCGGCTACCGACTGCATCTCAATGAGCCCGGTCAGCGCGGCCATTCCTCCGAGCAGCACGGCATTCGGGACGGTACGGCCGGTGTATTCACGTGCGATGTCGGTGGCAGGAATTGTCATAAAGTGCCCCGCCGGCTGGCGCGCCTGAAGTTCGGACAACCCGAGTTCGGCTGTGCGTTTCGAGGAGTTAATGAGCACATAGCCCTCGTCGGAAAGCCCTGCAAAAACGTCCAAAATAGGTAGCAGCGTGGGGTCCTGGATAATCAACAAATCCGGATTCAGCACCGGCTCACGGGTGCGAATCTCGCGATCACTGATACGGCAATACGCGACAACGGGCGCGCCGGTGCGTTCAGAACCAAAGGATGGAAATGCCTGTGCGTGCCGCCCCTCCGCGAAAGCGGCCATCGCGATGAGATCGGAGGCAGTGACCACGCCCTGTCCTCCGCGTCCGTGAATTCGTACCTCGACCATGCCTTCAACTTAGACGCTTTTCCACAGTCTCGCCCGGTAGGATTGGCTAACTTTTCCTGCAGTTTCATACCTAATTCGCTATTCCACACAAGTTGTAACTAAACCGAACGTTCGTTACAGTTACGGGAATGACAAGCACCGACAATACCGCTTCCGCGGGGGCGATCCCGCCCACTACCGTCACCCACAGGTGGCTCTTCCTCGCTATCATCAGCGCCGGCCTACTACTCATCGGCATAGATAACTCGGTGCTCTACACGGCCCTGCCCGTTCTGCGCGAACAGCTCCACACCACTGAGCTGGAGGGGCTGTGGATTATTAACGCCTACCCACTGGTGATTTCCGCACTCCTCCTCGGTACAGGCACGCTGGGAGACCGAATCGGCCACCGCAAGATGTTCCTTGTCGGCCTGACAATTTTTGGTTTCTCCTCCCTCGCCGCCGCCTTTGCTCCGAGCGCCTGGGCCCTGGTCGCCGCACGCGGATTCCTTGGCCTGGGAGCCGCTACGATGATGCCGGCCACCCTCGCCCTACTTCGTGAGACTTTCCACAACCCCCGCGAACTGGCCACTGCGATTGGCATTTGGTCAGCCACGGCAACGTTGGGCGCTGCTGCCGGCCCCGTCGTTGGTGGATTCCTCTTGGAGCACTTTTGGTGGGGCTCAATCTTCCTCATCAACATCCCGGTCGTGATGTTCGCGATTATTGGCACGCTCATCTTCGCGCCACCGAATCAACCCAACTCGGCCAAGCATTGGGACTTCCTCACCAGTCTTTACGCAATGCTGGTCATGTTGGGACTGGTTTCACTCATCAAGGAAGTTGCAGGTCATCGCTCCACCGCGGTCATCGTGACAGCTATCGCCTGCGGGCTGGTGGGCGCGGTACTGTTTCGACGTCGTCAAGCGAACCTTACCGAGCCCCTCATCGACTTCTCCGTCTTCCGCTCACCGATGTTCACCGGTGGCGTGCTGGCAGCCGCGCTTGCCATGTTCGTGCTGGCAGGCGCCGAATTGATGACAACGCAGCGCTTTCAGATTTCCGTCGGCTACACACCACTTGACGCCGGCCTGCTCGTCGCCACCGCAGCACTCGCATCCTTGCCCGTTGGCGTCATCGGTGGCATGGTGCTGCACCGAGTGGGGTTCCGCACGTTAATTACCGGCGGATTCCTCCTCAACGCCGTCGGCCTGGGGTTTGTGTACTTCGGCGTTTCCTCAGGCACTTTCCCGCTCACAATTGTGGGATTACTGTTGCTCGGCGCGGGCGCGGGCTCCGTGATGTCGGTGTCGTCGACCGCAATCATCGGCTCGGCCCCAAAATCAAAGGCGGGCATGGCAGCGGCGATGGAATCCGTGTCCTACGAATTCGGCACGCTGATCACCGTCGCCATCACTGGCAGCCTCTTGCCGCTGTTCTACGCTCTGTTCACACCTATCGACGCCAGCATCTCACTCACTGATGCGCTCCACACGCAAGCGCTTTACGACGGCGCCCGCGTCGGCCTCGACAGCGCCTACTTGGCCATCTTGATCATCCTCGCTGTCGTGGCCGTCATTGCAGCAGTTGTGACTGCGATGGCTTTCCGCGGAAATCCAAAGGAGACAAAGTATGCGCACGAGTAAGCGCACAGTCATTCTCGACACAATTGTTGAGATTATCGAGACAAGCGGGTTTTCCGAGGTCACCTACGAAAATGTCGCAACTCAATGCGGCATGAGTAAATCGGGGCTGATTTACCACTTCCCCTCCCGCGAAGACATGATTCGCAGCGTCCATGAGTACATGGCGCAGCTATGGGAGGAAGAACTCATTGAGGCCGCGGGCGGGACCGCAGAGGAAGTCTCCCCTGCGACCCGCTTGCGCGCCAACCTGCAGGTTTCGCTGGAGACGGCAACGCGGGCTGAGCTACTTATGTCTATCGACTCAGCCGCAGACCCCGAGCTGAGCGAGATTTGGACACGACTTTTACGCCGGTGGAACCCTCCGGCCGAAGAGATTGCCACCGACAAAGATGCCTGCATGGCCTACGTCGTCCAGATGATCTCCGATGGACTCTGGGCAAACGATTACCTCAACGGCAATCAGCTCACGAAAGCACAGCGCAAGGCTATCGTCGAGGCCGCGGCAAAGCTGATTCCGGAATCGGCAGAAGCCGTCGATTAGTAGCCATCCACCATCGCCACACCCCCAAACTTCACCCCCCAAACAATCACTCGGCAAGCCAAAAATGTTCACTCTGGACTAAAAACTGCAGCCCTACCCCCACTAGCTACCCCCTTATGCTAGTACGCAATGCCGAAAACAGCCACCTCACCACCGTTACCCGCATATTTTTATTATCTTTTTCTAGAAACTCCTCCGTGGTCTCTCTGTCAGCGCATACCTTATTGACACCAAGGAGAAAGCGGTCACGCTCACACTCACCGTTAACCGACACCCGAGTGCGCGTGCCCCTGACAAACCCACGAATAGAAAAGAACTCCCACAGTGAGAATCGGCATCCCCTTAGAACCCGATCCCCAGCAAACAATTGTGGCTGCGACCCCGGAGACCGTCGGCAAGCTCGTCAAGCTTGGCTACGATGTCGCCGTGCAGGCTGACGCCGGCCTGGCTGCTAAGTTCACCAACGAGGACTACGAGTCCGCCGGTGCCACCATTGTCGACGAGTCGGTCTGGCGCAGCGATATCGTCGTTACGCTCGACACCCCGCCGGAGCAGTTCCGCGCACTGCTTAACGACGGCGCCATGCTGATTAGCCGACTTGCGCCAGGCCGTAACGAAGAGCTGGTCGAAGAGCTCGCGCAGCGCAACATCACTGCCCTTGCGATGGACGCAGTTCCCCGCATCTCCAGGGCACAGTCGATGGACGTGCTGTCCTCGATGGCCAACATCGGTGGCTACCGCGCAGTAGTCGAAGCCGCTTCCGCATACGGTCGTCTTTTCACTGGTCAGGTAACTGCCGCAGGCAAGATGCCACCAGCTACCGTCTACGTCATCGGCGCTGGCGTCGGTGGTCTCGCTGCGATTGGTACGGCCAACTCGATGGGCGCGATTGTCAAGGCAACGGATCTGCGCCCCGAAGCCGGTGAACAGGTCGAATCGATGGGTGCAGAGTTCATCCCGATTCCGGCTGCCACTGAGAAGTCCGAAGACGGCTACGCCAAGGAAATGACCAATGATCAGGCTGCCGCTGCCGCGAAGCTCTACTCCGAGCAGTCCGCGCAAGCTGACATTGTTATTACCACCGCGAACATCCCGGGCCGCCACTCCCCGCTGCTGCTGACAGCTGCTGACGTTGCGGCGATGAAGCCAGGTAGCGTCATCGTCGACATGGCTGCCGCCGGTGGCGGTAACTGCGAGATGACGGTTCCAGGCAAGACTATTGTCACCGACAACGGTGTGACCATCATTGGCTACACCGACCTTGCAGGTAGGCTGCCGGCGCAGGCATCGTCGCTGTACGGCCAGAACATTTTCAACCTGTTCAAGCTGATCACACCAGAAAAGGATGGCTCACCGGTTCTCGACCTGGAGGACGAGATCATCCGTGGCATCACCGTGACGAAGGCTCGCCCGCAGGCAGGTGGCGCCGGCGCTACCGGAGCTGAGATTCTCTGGCCACCGCCACCGATTAAGGTTGCGGTCACCCCGGCTGCCCCACTGCAGGAGCAACAAGCTCAGCAGGCTGCGTTTGAAGAAAACGCACCCGAGAAGGTCTCCTTCCTGGGCGGAGGAATGGGCTCCAAGATTGCTATTGGCCTGACTGCATTGCTGGCAATTGCGGTCATGCTCAGCGCACCGCACAGCGTGAGCGCCAACTTCATGGTTCTCACCTTGGCTATTGTGCTCGGCTTCTACGTGATCTCCGCGGTCACGCCACGCCTGCACACCCCGCTGATGTCTGAGACCAACGCGATTTCCGGCATTGTCCTGGTGGGTGCGATTCTGCAGGTGGGAAGTTCCAACCTGCTGGTTTCCGGCCTTGCGTTCGCAGCCATCGTGGTTAGCTCCATCAATATCTTCGGCGGCTTCGCCGTCACCGACCGCATGCTCGGCATGTTCGTGAAAGAGGAGGCATAAGTCTCATGGCTAGCATTGATACTGCTTCGCTTCTGGACTGGACCTACCGCCTGTCCAACGTCGGCTACATTGTCGCCGCCGTCCTGTTCCTCGCTGCCCTGTCGGGCCTGTCCAAGCCGGAGACCGCACGCCGCGGCAACGCCTTCGGTATTGCCGGTATGGCCGTCGCCGTTGTCATCGCCATCTTCCAGGCACTCGTCACCGCTGACACCAAGCCGGATACGCACTTCTCCCCGCTGATTACCCTGATTCTCATCGCTGTCGCTATCAGCATCGGTGGTGTCATCGGTATCACCCGCGCACGCAGCGTTGCCATGACTGGTATGCCGCAGCTGATTGCACTGTTCAACGGCCTGGTCGGCCTCGGCGCTATCTTCATCGGCTTCAACTCCTACATCTTCGCCGAAGATGTTGATGCCGATGCTCTGAAGTTCCACTTCGGCGAGGTCTACATTGGCGTCTTCATCGGCGCTGTGACCTTCACTGGTTCCATCGTCGCTGGCCTGAAGCTCTCTGAGAAGATTAAGGGCTCGCCGCTGCTGCTGCCGGGCCGCAATGCTCTGAACATTGCCATTCTGGTGGTCACGCTGGTTCTGCTGGGTGTCTTCGTCGCAACCGGTTCCAACGGCGACGCCATCGCATGGGCGTGCATGATTGCAGTCACTGCTTTGGGGCTGTTCTTGGGCTGGCACCTGGTCATCGCTATCGGTGGTGGCGACATGCCGGTCGTCGTGTCCATCATGAACTCCTACTCCGGTTGGGCTGCCGCTTTCACCGGTCTCATGCTTGGCAACCCTCTGCTCATCATCACCGGTGCGCTGGTTGGTTCCTCCGGCGCTTACCTGTCGTACATCATGTGTGAGGCCATGAACCGCTCCTTTGCCAACGTTATTCTGGGCGGCTTCGGCTCCGAGGCTTCGTCGGCAAGCGCCGTGGAAGGCTCCCACACCGAGGTCAACCATGAGGACACCACCGAGATTCTGCGCGACGCGGACAAGATTCTCATCGCTCCGGGCTACGGTATGGCTGTGGCGCAGGCTCAGTACGCCGTTGCTGACCTGGTTCGTAACCTGCGTGCCGCAGGTAAGGAAGTGGTCTTCGGTATCCACCCAGTCGCAGGTCGTCTGCCGGGTCACATGAACGTGCTCCTGGCTGAGGCTAAAGTCCCGTACGACATCGTGCTGGAACTGGATGAGGTCAACGATGATTTCGCTGATGTGGATGTCACCCTGGTCATCGGTGCAAATGACACCGTCAACCCGATGGCAGAGCAGCCGGGCTCCCCGATTGCCGGTATGCCGGTACTAAAGGTGTGGGAATCCGAGCGCGTGATTGTTCTCAAGCGTTCGATGGGTTCGGGTTACTCGGGCGTGCAGAACCCGCTGTTCTTCAACGAAAACACCGACATGCTCATCGGTGATGCGAAGGCCAGCATCGATTCGCTGAACCGCATCCTGGCAGAGTCGCAGGTCAACGCCTAGGCTGCGTCACTTTCCGCATCACGCACCATCGTGATGTGCTCGATGCCGGCTTCCATGAAGGTCTCCCCGATCTCATGGAAGCCGGCTTTTGCGTACACAGCCTTCGCCTGCGTCTGGGCATGCAGGATGAGCCCGGTGTTCGGATGGTCTGCGATGACCTGCTGCAGCAGTTTCGAAGACAATCCCCTACCCCGGTCCGCGGCATCAACGACAACGCGGCCGATGGTGCGCGGGTAGCTCAATGCAAACTCATCGATGGTGTCGATTACTCGTAGGTAAGCAGTGATTTTGCGAGAGTCATTGCCGTCGCGGATGAAGTAGTGCTCCGCGGTGTCTTCCAAATCGCGCCAATCCATTTCCGGCTCCGCGCAGGACTGCTCGAGATAAAAAACGTCGGTACGCAGTGCCGAGATAGCGTACACATCGGTCGCGCTGAGATCGGAAAAGGAAGCTCGCTCAATCATGGGTTTCGATACTAGTGCGGCGGCTCGGGAACATGCGAAAGCTGCACTTCTTTCGTGTCTCCTCTGTCGTCCGCCACTGCTACGAGCAGTGTCAAGAAGAAGGCCACAATGATGGTGAGGAAGCCCGCGGCAGCACCGACCTCCCAGTTAATTGCATCCTTCACGGCAAAGGTGACCGCGAGGATAACCGCCAGGCCGACGGAAGTGCCGATGCGCTGGCCGGTCTGCAACACTGCACCTGCCGCGCCAGCGTAGTTCAGAGGCACGTCGCGCAGTGACAATGCCTGGTTTGGCGAAATGACCAAACCACCCGATGCGCCAACGAAACACAAGGTGAGAATCATCCAGTACTCGCTGACACCGAATTTGCTGTGCAGGGCGATGATGCCCACGGTCAGCAGCAGGCCGGTAATGGACATGGCGATGCCGCCGATGACGATTCTGCGGCCTCCCTTGTCCAAGTGATGGCCAGCCCAGTTCGCAGAAATCGAGCTAAGTACTGCGGCAGGCAGCCCAATCAAACCGGAGACCAACGCCGAGTGCCCCAGGGCATTTTGGTAGTACTGCGCCACGAGCACCCAAATACTGGTCGTACCGAAGAACCACAACGTGGCGATAATCGCGCCATTACGGAAATGGCGAAGTCGGAAAATGTCCAAGTCCACCATCGGCGCGGTCGGCGTGGATTTCATGTGCTTTTCCCACTTCAGCCACACCACAAGCAGCACTGCTGCTACCGGCAGCATGCCCCACACCCAGGCGGAGCCGCGTGATTCCATAAATGGCAGCATGACCATAAGTACGGTGAGCCCCAGCAGCAGTGCGCCCACTGGGTCAAGAGCGCGGATGGTGCGCAGCAGGCCAATCGGTTTGCCGTCTGCATTGCGGAGTCGCCGCAGGTAGGGGCGCGGAAAGAAAATGAGCCCCAAAATAATAGTGAGGATGCCGACGGGGACGTTGACCAGCATGGTCAGCCGCCAGCCTAGGTCAGGGCCGCCGAGTCGAATGAGCAACCCTCCCAGCGGTGGACCGATTGCCACCGCAACGCCCACGACGGTACCGAAGTAGCCGAAAGCGATAGCTCTCTCACGCCCGCTGAAGTACTGCTGAATCATGCCGACACCCTGTGGGTTATAGAAGCCGGCACCGATGCCCATCACAAAACGCGCGAGGTTTAGCATCTCGATATTAGGGGCGAGACCTGCAGCAATAGCTCCGCAGGTATAGATAACCATGCCCAGGATGTAGAGCCCGCCGCGGCCGAGCAAATCACCCGCTCTTCCTGCGGCCACCAGGACTACACCAAATGACAGGGCATAGCCGCTGAGTACCCACTGAACATCGGCATCACGTGCTTCAAGCCCTGTCTGGATACTAGGCAGAGCCACGTTGACGATGCTCACAGCAATCAGCGCCATAAAAATACCCGTCAGCAGGACTGAGAGTACTCGCCACCTCTGTGGATCTGGGGTCGTCTGATTTTGTTGCATCACTCCACTATTTATACGCGCCCGTTTTATACCCGCCTGTTGTGCGGATTCAATTGCTTCAAACTCATTCCCCGACATTCCTTCAATCCCCTAGAAAAATATTTGATATTTACAAGCACGCACTCTGCATCTGAGTAACCTGAATTACATGAATAGCTCCGCGGGTGAACGAATCTTCACACGTTCCATGTCTGCGCATGCGCCCGCTCTCGCCGCCGCTGACGCTGCCGCCAATCTTTTGAGAAATGAAATCCTCGCAGGTCAGCACTACAGCGGCGAACAGCTACGGGAAACCTACATATCCACCCGGCTCGGTCTGAGCAGGAACACCGTCCGCGAGGCATACCGCAAGCTTGAGGCGGAAGGACTCGTCATTCACATTCCCAATAGAGGGGTGTACGTAGCTGGTTTTGATCTTCCCAGAGTCAAGGAGCTCTACGCTTTTCGACGGATCACGGAATGTGGGACTCTCCGCAGCTTAAGCAAGGATGAAGCTTGTCGGCTAGCGACGAACCTAACTGACACCCTGTCGAATACTGACAATGCAAATATTGCCAACCGCAATAATGAATTTCATTTGACCATCGTGGCGGCCTCTCATTCACCCGAATTGGTGACAACCGCTCGGTCTATCCTGGCGCAATTGCGGTTGTGCTTCATTTCATATCCCGCAAGCTTAGATATTCATCTGACCTTTGAAGAACGTCACAAAGCAATCATCGATGTGCTCAGCAAGGGCGATACAGCGGGCGCAGCCAATCTCATGAGGACGTACTTGCACGACTCATACGACACCTTGTGCAGGGCGATGAGCAGTGCAGGGCGATGAGCAGTGCAGGGCGATGAGCGCCGCAAGCGCATAACTTTTCCGACGGTGTAACAGGCGCCGTCTAACTCACCTACCATCGTGGAATGGCACAAAATAACTCGACGTCTTACGCAATGATTATCAATCGCTTCGGCGGCCCCGAGGAGTTCACGCAGGTCCCCCTCACTCCTGCAGAGCCCGGCCCCGGCGAAATCCTGGTCAAGACCTCAGCTATCGGTGCGAACCCGCTGGATTACAAAATGCGCGATGGTTCTTCCGGCCTGTGCGCAAAGTTCACACCGCCCGCCGTACTCGGGCGCGAAGCCGCGGGCGAAGTCATTGCCGTCGGCGCGGGCGTGGACAACTTCGTCGCCGGCGACCGCGTCTTCGGCATGCGCGGCTTCGACGACTTCCGCGGCACGTACGCAACGCACAACGTCTTCCCCGCCGACGGTGTGGTCCGAATTCCCGATTCGCTTGACGACGTCACCGCTGCGGGCCTCGCCCTGGTGGGAATCACGGCGACCGTGGCTGTTGACCAGCTGGCGAAGGTGAAAAGCGGAGATACCGTACTCATTCATGGTGCCGGTGGTGGTGTTGGCCAGCTGATGACGCAGCTGGCGGTTGCCCGTGGCGCAACTGTGTTGGCCAGTGCGTCGTCACGCCATCATGAAAAACTGGTGGGCTTTGGTGCACAACACATTGATTACACAGCGGAAGATGTGTTCGAGGCTGTGCGCCAGCAGTTCCCTGAGGGCGTAGAGGTTGTGCTCGATGGTGTGTACTTCGACACTTTCCTGCCATCGCTGGATGTGTTGGCACCGGGCGGTCGGATTGTAGCGCTACCTTCGCTGGCCGATCTGACACCGGCGAAGGACCGCGGCATCGAGGCACATATTCCGGCGATTTCGAATGACACTGCGATTTATGCAGAGCTGGCCGACCGAGTGGTTGCCGGGGAGATTTCGCTTCCCATCGGTTTGACGAAGGATCTCACCGAGGTCGCTGAGGTGCACCGCGTGCTGGAAGATGGTCACGCCGACGGCAAGATTGTGATGACCGTCGAGTAATTAGGCAGAATTATTCCAGCCCTCGGCGAGCGTTCTGATACGTCTTCGTCAACGAGCACCATAGCTCGTCGGCATCCGAAATGGCTTCCAGCAACTCCCGATTGGTCATGGTTTCGCGCTGCTGATGCAGGCGATTGCTGAGCTCGCGGGCACGAGAGAGCTCGCCGCGCAGCTCGATAAGCTCTGGCGTCGCCTCTCCGGAGGCAAATACATCCTTGTAGATGGTGCCAACACCCATTGTGGTGTTCACGTTGTCCCAAGCAGAGAGGATTGCGGTGAGCTGGTACTCCGTGTCCATGGCAATCTGCTGCAGCTCGGCGTGATTGCGCTCGGCGAGTTCGTGAGCCTCAGCGCTGCGACGCACACCAGCCCATGCCTGATATCCAATGAGAACCGCAAGTATCAGGCCTGCAACTGGCAACACAAATTGCAGAATCCACAGTGTGACCCCGAAGAGTTGAATAATCAGGCCGAAGAAGAAAAAGACGACAATGACCATCGCACAGCCGTTGTCGGAACTTGAGCCTTTACTCATCGCGGCATCACCTCCGCCCCGGCATTGATAATCGCATCGGCGCCCAGGTGGCTGGCATAGCCAAGTCCGATGGCCGCTGCCAGAAGGAGCATGGCCAGCAGCGTATAGACGATTGCTTCTTTAACAGTGCTGGTGACCGCAACGCGCTGCTCTTCGTAGTCAAGCAGTGCCCGCATGTCCTTGGTCGAGGCCTTCAAGCGAACTTCGATGTCAGCCATGTGTTCCTGCTGCTCAGCGGACGAGATGGCAAGGGCGCTCAACGGCACGTCAAAGCTCTCAACGCTGGTATAGGCCTGCCGACGAGCACTCTTAACACTGTCGAACGAAATCGACGGTGCAGGCGGCACTTTGGTTGGCCCGGTGAGATTCCGCGACACCTTATAATAGGAGCGCGCTGCGGCTCTCGTCAGTTCGTTGTTGGAGTCGCTTTGATTGCCCATAATGCCGAGTCTGCCACATGAATTTTCTTCGGTTCGGCATCGCCCACCTCATCGAGGATGGCAAAGACCCGCATACCCGCATAAGGTGCAGCTTCTGCGCGCAAGACTGTGCCTGGGCCTACCCCGGATGTCGCCAAGTAGCGCAGCAGTTCGGGGTCGGAGTCGTTAATACGATCGACCACGACCATCTCGCCAACTTCGATATCGGTCAGGTCCGTACGCACCGCATTGGCTATAGCACCGCTTGCGCTGGGAATTGGATCGCCATGCGGATCGCGCTCGGGGAATCCCAGCATCGCATCAATGCGACCGATGAAATCCTCCGAGACCGCATGCTCAAGTTTTTCCGCTTCCTCGTGAACTTCGTCCCAGGTGTAGCCCAGGGTAGAGACCAAGAAGCTTTCAATGAGCCGGTGGCGCCGCACCATCACCAGCGCGATGTCGCGCCCACGGTCGGAAAGGCTGATGCCCCGGTACGGCTCGTGAATAACAAGACCACGTGCAGCCAGCTTCTTCACGGCTTCACTGGCGGTGGGCTTCTTCTCCCCCATCCGCTCAGCGACGTCGCCAAGAGCCACCTTTTCACCAGTGCGCTCGTGCAAATCCCAAATGACTTTGAGGTAGTCCTGAGTCTTTGCCGGTAAATCCTCCACGTGCATTCTTTAGACTTTAGCGTTATTGCGTTTTGACGCAATCTTGAGGGGGACATAGAAACAACCGGCGCACACACCAATGCAGCCGCCCACCGATAAATCCAACGCCACCGCAATAAACAATCCCACCAGGCCAATTGCGATTCCCATCAATGGGGCCAACACGAACAGCAGACGAGTATCGTTTACTACCCCAACCAGCGCAGCCGCGGGGGCCGCCAGTAGCGCAATGGACAAAATCGTGCCCACTGCCGGAATCAGCGCCACCAACGTCAGCACAATCAGCCCGCTAATGACCAACTGCGCTTTTCTCTTCGAATGCGCGACCCCGAATGACTCCGGGTCAAAGGTGAAGTAAATCAGCTGACGCCATCGTGCCAGAAGGACCACTACTACCAGCAGCAAGAGTCCGCCCGACAGCGCAATATCGATCTTGTTCACATTTAGCACGCTGCCGACCAGGAAACTCTCCACTTTCACCGGCAACGGAGCGAACCACTTGTTTAGGAAATAGCCCAGTGCGAATCCGAAAGTCAGGACAATTCCCGCTGCCGACGATGTCGTGCCCACTCTTGAAAGACCGAAAAGTGCACCGATGGGAATGCACATCAGAAATGCCCCGATAAAGAGGAAGACAGAGATCCACGAGTGGTTCAGGCCAAGCGCCGCTGCAATAACAACGCCTACGACCGCACCGGGAAAGGTCGCATGTGTAATCGCTTCCGCGAAGAACACTTGCCTGCCCAGCACTGCGAGAACCCCAACTACTCCCGCCAGGGCTCCTACCAGGATTAGTTCGATAATGGGCAGAATCAGAATGCTAGACACGCTCGCCTCCCATCACCGCGCGCAGTCCCAACGCCACGAAATACAGTCCCACCGATGTCAGTGCTACGACTGCCTGCGGCGATACCGGCCCCAAAGGCACCAGCGCCAAACCAACGATTCCGCTTAGACAGCCCACTGCAATCGCAATCGGCACCATCACATGGACTCGGCGCGTTAACAGTCTTGCCGCTGCTCCCGGCACAATCAGATAGCCGACTACAAGCAGCACGCCCACTGCGCTTGCCGACGACACCACCACCGCAGCAATCGCCGCATTAATGGTGAGGTCGATGCCCCAAACCTTGACGCCCGCGGCCTGAGCCCCGAAGCGGTCGAAGGCAACAAACACCTGCTTCCGCCAGGTCACCGCAATAAGCACCAATGCTATGGCGCAGACAATCAGAGCGCTGGTGAGACGGGAGTCGGTGACCTCCAACAGTCGCCCAAACATGAGCGCCTCCAGCTGTCCCGATTGGTCGCCCTTCTTCAGCGAGAGAATCACACCGATGGAAAAGAAGCTGGTTAGCACAACTGCGACACCGGCTTCCGACATGTGCGAACGCGATACCAAGGTCAGCGCAACAGCCACTACCACCGCAAATGCCGCTGCCACCGGAATAATCATGTCGATGCCACCGAATACGGCACCGGCGACAATTCCAGGAAATATCGAATGCACCATGGCTTCGGCGTTGAACTCGAGGCCGCGCAGGTTCACGATTACGCCCACCAGTCCGGAGACCACACCGAGGGCAATCAGCAAAACCAGCGGCCGGAACATAAAAGGGGCAATTCCAAGCGCATTTGCAAGGTCAGTCCACATAGGCCGGCACCAACTTCGAGGTCGCGCCAAAACTCGGCCGCTCCGCCACAATTAGTGTGTTTTCGCAGGTCTCTTCGGCAAGCACGAGATCGTGGGTGGCAGCGATAATAGCCGTGCCATTTTCCTTCAGTTCATTGAGGAGGTTCAGCAGCACGGTCCGGTTTTCGGTGTCGAGGCCGTTGAACGGTTCGTCGAGAAGCACGAGTTGCGGGCGTGCGACGATGGCGCGCGCTAACAGAACGCGTTGTTGTTGGCCGCCGGAGAGGTTTCCGAAACGTTCGTTGGCGCGGTCGGCAAGCCCTACTTTGGCCAGCGCTTCGCGGATGCGCTCTTTGCGGTGGCCGAGCGGCTGGAAGGGGCGCAATTCGCGTAGGACTCCCATGGCGACGACGTCGAAGGCTGTGACTGGAAAGGTGCGGTCGAGGTCTGCCGACTGCGGGACGTAGGACACAATCTTCGCGTTATTGTGCATCTCACCGGCGAGAAGACGAGTCCCACCCAAGATTCCACGCAGCACGGTGGTTTTTCCGGAGCCATTGGCGCCGATGAGTGCGAGCCCGGTGCCCGGCGCGACACTGGCGGTGATGTGGCTGACAATGGGCACCGCAGTGTAGCCGAATGAGGCATCGCGGAGCGTGACTATGGCGTTAGCAGACACGGGGTTGCCAGGATGGCGGCGGCTCACTTGATGTCCTCTGGCAGCGGCGCGACGGTTCCGTCCCACGCAGTCACTACCTGAGTGACATTGTGGATGATTGAGCCGATGTAGGTCTCGCCAGCACTTCCGGCCGGACCAAGGGAGTCGCCGTAAAGTGCGTCCTCACCGACGACGGCCTTGACACCTGCGGCCTTGGCAATTGCCTCAATCGACTTCGAGTTGTTGGAGTTTTCCGCAAATAGCGCGGTTGCACCCGAATCCTTCACGGTCTTCGCGGCCTTTGCGATGTGCGCGGCTGTGGCGTCCTGCTGCTCGTTGAAGTCGGACAGCGCTGCGCCGATGAAGTTGATGTTGAACTCGTGGGAGAAGTATCCAAACGCATCGTGGCTGGTAAACAGCACCGGATCCTTCACACTGGCGATGGACTTACTTGCCCACTCATCCAGCTGATCCAGCTTGTCCTGGTAGGCCGCCACATGGTCGGCGATAGTGGATTTCAGCTCAGTGTCGCCGCGTTCCTCAGCGACCTGTTCCAGAGCATGACCAATGTTGGCAACCTGGATCTTGGCGTTCTTCGGCGAGGTCCATACATGCGGATCGAAGCGGAATTCCGCCTCTTCACCGGGCTCTTCTGGCGGGAACGGCCACGGGGCGACATCGACCTTTTCCGTGCCTCGGTCGATGGTGTAGTTGCCGTTCTTCGCCTTTTCCGGCGGCAGCGGCTTGGTTTTGTCCGTGTCTTTCGATGCCTTCATGGCATCGACGTCGGCTGCAGTGAGAACGCCACTGGTTACTGCCATCGTTCCGGAAAAGCCCGAGGACTCAATCGCCTGGTCCAGGAAGTGCTCCAAATCGACTCCGTTGACGAACAAGAGATCGGCGTTACCAGTCTTGGTCAGCTGCTCATGGGTCATTTCCAGCTCATGTGCTGTTGCATTCGGTGCCAGCAGACAGGTCAAATCAACTTCATCGATTTCCAGCTGTTTGACGTAATCACAAATCTGCGTAGTGGAGGCCACGACGTTGATTGGGTTCTCGCCGCTGGCTTCACTGTTGCTATCACCGCAAGCTGCGAGGCCAGCACCAGCTAGCAAGATCGAAAGGCCCGCGCACAGGGACTTGGCCGAGCTCGAAAGTTTTCCGGAAATTGTCATGTTGGTGTCCACTCTTCGTCGTTCATTTACCAGGTACGAGAGTAGACCCAACCACGGCTATTTTTCAACTCATTGAACTTTAATGTTTCAATGGTTCGAATTTGTGGAAATTGGGAATCAACAAGCTTGGTTCGCACGCCACTGCGGCATATTTTTGACCAGCATTTTCGACCGCCACACCACAGCGACCACCAACACTCCATAACTTCAGCCAAGATGGAGACATGGAAGCAAAGATTTATCACAACGCCCGCTGCTCAAAGTCGCGTCAGGCTCTCGCCGCATTGCGTGAGGCCGGTATCGAGCCAGAAATCATCAAGTACCTGGATACTCCCCCAACTAAAGACGAGCTGCGTTCACTGATTGAGGCCGCCGGCCTGAACGTCATCGACGCTGTGCGCACAAAGGAAGCGGAGTTCAAGGAACTGGGACTCTCCAAGGATTCCAGCGACGAAGAACTCCTGGATGCGATGGTCTCGCACCCACGCCTGATTGAGCGCCCTTTTGTCGTCACCAATAAGGGGGTAAGGATGGCGCGCCCCACCGAGGCTATTAACGACATTCTCTAGGTAGCGACAAGCATTAATTGCTTTTACGCCAACCTCTCTCAAAGACCTCCAAGGCCGGGAGGTTACCACCCCGTTAATAGGGACTGAAGTCGCTGTAAACTTGCCGCTGAAACGATAAAGCTCCCCGCCTGCTGCCCTAACCACCCGCACAGGTTGCATTAGAGGCAACGGCGGCCTTCAGCGAAAGGACTGTCATTATGAGCAGTCAGAGGCTCGGCTGGCTCAGCGCACCCGGCCCAGCAGCTCCCCTCCCCGAGGAAAAGATTGCCCCGACCTACCGGACCTGGCGATTCAACGTCTTCATGGGCATCTTCATCGGCTACGCGGGCTTCTACCTCATCAGAAATAACATCCCCCTGGTGTCCGCTGTGCTGGAAAAGCACGACCTACTCGGTGCAGCCGGAATTGGCATCGTAGCCAATGCAGTGCTGTTCTCCTACGGCCTATCCAAGTTTTTCATGGCAATGCTCTCCGACAGAGCCAATGCCAGGTACTTCCTCCCACTTGGCCTAGCACTGTCCGCGGTCGTAAACCTCTTTGTTGCGTTCGTCCCAGCAATCAGCGCCTCTGTTGCAATATTCGCGACAGTCATGTTCATCAATGGTTGGTTCCAAGGCATGGGCTGGCCTCCCTCTGGACGTGTTGTCGTCCACTGGTTCTCGACATCCGAGCGCGGCACTTTGATGTCGATCTGGAACACTGCCCACAATGTCGGCGCCGCCGTCGGCGGCGCTCTGGCAGCCTGGGGCTTGCATTCGTTCGCCACTTCCGACGCCGACTGGACTCCCGCATTCTGGCTACCGGCAATTGTCGCGCTCGTGATTGCCGCCATCGCATTCCTGCTGATTCGAGACAACCCGCAATCCATGGGTCTGCCTCCGGTAGAGGAATACCGTAACGACCCGGACAAAGTCGAAGGAACTAATGACGAGGCACAAGAACCCTGGTTCACAATCGTCAAGAACCATGTTCTTACCAATCCGGTTATCGTCATGCTGGCGCTGGCCAATGTGTTCGTCTACGCACTCCGTTACGGAGTTCTTAACTGGATTCCGATTTACCTGACAAACGAACTGCACAAGACCAATGTCACGGGCGGAATCATCGGATTCATGCTCTACGAGGGCGCAGCAATTGTTGGTACCCTACTGTGCGGATGGGTCTCCGACAAGGTCTTCAAGGGTTGGCGCTCAGGCGCCGGCATGCTCTTCCTGGTTGGCACCGGCATCACCATTTTCGCATATTGGCAGCTACCCGCCACGGCACCATTGTGGATGTTCTACGTGCTCATCTCCCTGATCGGCGCACTCATTTACGGTCCGATCATGCTCATCGGACTGCAGGCCATCGACCTCTCGCCTAAGTATGTTGCGGGAACCGCAGCTGGTTTCACTGGATTGTTTGGATACCTTCTCGGCGCAACACTCGCCTCCACTGGTGTCGGCCTCTTGATCGACTTCGCAGGCTGGAATGTTACATTCGCGACCCTCATTGGCGTTGTCGCTATAGCGTTTGTCCTGATGATTTTCGTCGGCAAGTACGAGCGCGAGGTCATGCACAAGGCAGATGAAGCCCACACCAAGACAGCTTAATAGCTGTCGGTCACGGTGTTGCTGATTGGATGGCTGAGTTGATTCGTGAGGATAGTGCGGTCGCGAGGTCACCAATTCATCGGTACACTCTATGTCACAAACGAAAAAGAGCCAGAAGACATTACAAATGGAAGGAGTCTCAACCATGGGACTTATGGACAAGGCCAAGGACGCACTGAACAACGAAGAGAACACCGACAAGGTTCTGGACAAGGCTGAGCAGATTGGCAAGGACAAGCTCGGCGAGGACAAGGCAGACCAGATCAAGAAGGTCCGCGACATGGCGGATGAGCGTCTGGGCGACGAAAAGTAAGCTACAGAGCTTCAGCTTCACACCCCGCGTTAGCACCCTGTATCCACAGGGGAGCTGACGCGGGGTTTTTGCGTTCCCGGGTTTAGTAGCAAAAAATGTGTCTTATTCAAGGCATTCCCGCAGGTCAAGTCACGTAAATCGCGCTCGGATAGGAGCCTGGCCTGTTCAACGGGCTGCAAATGTGAAACTGTGTAAGTTTATAGCACTTTGAAGCCATTTTTCGGCCCATTTTTGACATAAGCGGGGTCAGTAACTCGCATCGACCCAACGCCGCCAGCCATAAACGCAGTCACTAACCCGCGCCCCAAGGGCTCCAGCACCCCACACACCCATCTTTATTGACAATTGTTTTCATATTGTCCATCATTAACCAAGTGAAAATTATTGTCGATAGAGCTTCTCCCCCACGCACTCGAAAGCAAAAACTCCGAGCCCGGCTCTTCGGCTTCCTATTTTTCCTAGCTGTCCCCGCCACAATCCTCCTGGCAATCTCCATCGGCCCCGCAGGAACAGGTCTCAGCAACGGCATCGTCGCACTGCTCACTCCGCTCACGAATGCGCTTGGCGACGACATCTCAGTCTCCAACCACCTTCTGCCAGAGATATCCCCTGCTACGCAGTCACTTGTCTGGAGTATCCGTCTGCCCCGCGTCCTCCTTGCGGGACTGGTCGGCGCATCTCTTGCGGTCGCTGGCGCGACTATGCAGGCGGTCTTTCGCAATCCGCTGGCGGAACCCGGTGTTACCGGTGTCTCGTCCGGTGCAGCGGTGGTGGCAGTCATCCTCATCGTGACCGGCGTGGCTGCAAAAGCGCCGTGGGTTCTCTCTGCAGGCGCATTTGTTGGCGCATTACTCGCTGTCATTTTTGTCCAAACCGTCGCTGGCCTCAACGGCGGCAGCGGCGCCACTCTATTGCTCGTCGGCATTGCTCTCAATGCATTCCTCGGCGCGGTCATCGCCGCTACCATCGCGAATGCGCCACACAGCGATGACGCTCAGCAGGCAATGTTCTGGCTGAACGGCGATTTAACCGCTGCGAATTGGCAGGACATTGCGCTGGCAGTCGGACCCATCATCGTCGGCACGGCCATCTTGATGATGCTCATTCCCGAGCTCAACCTGCTCCTCCTCGGTGAAGAACAGGCCGCGGCCACCGGCATGCGCACAGTCTGGATACGGCAACTGCTGCTCGCCCTGGCAGCTTTGGTCACGGCAGCAGGAGTCGCTGTCACCGGCGTCATTTCCTTTGTCGGGCTGGTCGTCCCCCATTTGATCCGCCTCATCATCGGCCCTGATCACCGGAGCCTGCTACCGATTTCCATGTGCCTTGGCGCAGTGTTTCTCATTCTCGCCGACCTCATCGCGCGCAGCCTCTTTTCCCCAGTTGCGCTACAGACCGGAACGGTCACCGCATTCCTCGGCGCACCTGCTCTGCTCGCACTGATTCTCAGGCAGGGTAGCCGCCAGCGATGAGTAAGAAGACACAAAACCTCAGCGACCAAGCCGCTCAAGACGCTAAGCCAGACACCGAAACCAGCGCACTACTGCGAGCCACCGACCTCAGCGTCGGCTACCGCCATCGGACCGTCGTAAGTGGCGTTGATCTCAGCATTGAACCTGGCGAAGTCCACGGGATTATCGGCTCCAACGGCACTGGAAAATCGACCTTGCTCCGCGCGATGGCGGGAATTGTGGCACCGAGCTCGGGACACGTTGAGCTCCTCGGCACTCCTCTGACGAAGCTTCGCGCCCACGAACGCGCCATGCGTTTGGCTTATCTACCGCAGCACACACCGGCCGACGCAGCTATTGACGTGCGAACTGTCGTGACGCTGGGCCGGTACGCACACCACCGTCGACGTGACCGTTTTCGCAGTGCGCTCAGCTCCACGGACCACGACATCGTCGCCTACGCCCTCGACCGCGTTGGTGTCGCCGCACTCGCCGACCGCCCCATCACGGCCCTGTCCGGCGGGCAGCGGCAGTTGGTGTTCATCGCAAAGCTGTTGGCGCAACAGGCCAAAGTCATGCTTTTCGACGAACCCACCGCGGCCTTGGACCTCGGGTTTCAGCTGGAGATCCTCGAGCTCCTCGGCGAGCTTGCCGACGAGGGCCACGGTATCGGCGTCGTCCTGCATGACCTCAACCTCGCGGCCCGCAGCTGCCACCGGCTCAGTGTGATTCATAACGGCGGATTGGAAGTCACTGGCTCCGCCGAAGAAGTGCTGACGCCTCACCGAATAGATGCGATTTATCGCATCGCCAGTGCTGTCGATACCGATCCACATACCGGTTCAGTGCGAGTGACGGCGTTGGCGCGGGCTCGTCCGGCTGTCTGATTCCAGCTAGCGCTAACGCACCCGAAGAATTCCCAACAATAACTACTCAACAATCAAGGAAGTACTTTCATGTTTTCACCAACTTCTCCTGCCTCAACGTCTCCTTCCTCCGCTTTGAAGCGAAACTCTAAAAAGACCTTCGCGCTGCCGTTGATTGCAGCGCTCCCACTCGCTGCGGTGGTCGCCTGTTCTTCTTCGGAGGAGGCGTCGCAGCAGCCGTCGTCAAGCGAAACTACGACGAACAAGCAGGCGCAGTGGCCGCGGACTGTGACCGTCGGCGACCACGACGTTACGGTGCAGAGCCAGCCGAAGCGCATCGTTGCACTGTCGACCGAGGTTGCAGATCTGGCGCTGGAACTGGTTGGGCCAGAGCGAGTCGTCGCGGTGACGAAGAACGCGCTCGATGAGACCTCTGGTAATCAGGTGGAGCTGGCGAAAAAGGTACCCAACTCGCTTGCCAATTCTACGAAGCCGGATCCGGAGCAGATTTTGTCCTATGAGCCGGACATGGTGTTGATGACCAGCCGTCATGATCAGGAGCAGTCGGCAAGCAAGCTGCTCGGCGCCAGCGATGTTCCGACCGCAGCATTTTCCAGTAGTGATTTCGCGTCACCGAAGGCACTGGCAGAGTCGGTGACTACGCTCGGCAAGCTGCTCGGAGCCGAAGAGAAGGCAGCTGAAATGGTTGCCAAGATTGAATCGGAAACTGACAAGGTTCTTTCGGAAACTGATTCCACCGCTAAGCCAAAGACGCTGGTTCTCTTTGCCCGCGGTGGTCAGAAAATGATTATGGGAATGCAGTCGGCGACGACGAATCTTGTCGAATTGGCCGGTGGCGAGCCAATTTCGCCAAAGGGCAAGCGTCCGGGTGCCGTTCCCGCTGATCCGGAGACCATTGTGCAGCTGAACCCGGACGTCATTTTGATCCAGGATTTCCACGGCCAGGGCAAGGCACCATTCCAGGAGTTGCTGGATAATCCGGCGCTTGCCGACGTCGCTGCGGTCAAGAATGATGGAGTGCAACTGATTGATGCGAAGACGACCTCTGGCACCGCCGGAATGCACATGCCCGATGGACTGCGTGAGATTGCTGACGCGCTGGCTAAATAGAAAATAGGTTTTCACGTCGCTATGTGGATTCATGAAGCACTGACTTCCCCACCCCGCGGAATGCACTGGGTTGTGTTATCCAGCTGGGGTCGGAGCTTTTTCTTCGCTCTCAGCGCTGTGTCTCTTGGGAACGCGCTCGATGCCGTAATTAGTTTGCATGGTGTCACGGACGCCAGTGGCGGCACCTGGTTTGGGCAGTGGGGACTTCATGAATCCCTGGCCGCTGCAATTGTGGCGGTCATTCTGGGAAGCCTCTGTGCCTTCGTCACCGAGGCACTGCCACCCAGGCTTGCTGGTGAGCAGGAAAAACTGTGGCGGTCCCATGTGGTTGGCAGTGTGCTGAAGCCGGAGTTTTCCGCTCCTAAGCAGGCTCCGAAGCACGCGCATGGACGAGGGCACGGCGCCGGGAAAGCTGGTCACGCACACCGAAGCGCCTCCAGCACTGGCGAGGGCCTACTCTTCGATGCCGCGACCACAAGCGTCGAACAGACCGCGAATTACCGAGCGACATTTCTCGCTCCCACGTTGGCCTCGTTTAGTACACCACTGATCATTTTGGCGGTCTGGGCATTGTGGGTGGATGCAAATACCGCCTTGTGGCTGGCAGTATTTTTCATTTCCACGCCGTTGATCATTGTTGGCGCTGGAAAGATTCTGCGGAAATCCAATGCGACGTATCGACGAAAGCAAGCACAGGCCACGCATGCCTACTTGGAAATGCTCGAAGGGCTGGGCACCTTCAAAGTGCTGGAGGCAATTGACCGGGTCATGGCGCGCTTCGCCAGCCAAACTCGCACCGCCATGGCTGAGCTCACTGCCCTGCTCGCCCGCAATCAGCTGATGATCATTGTCAACGACGCGGTTTTCGGCATTGCAATGTCGACGACCGCAATCGGCCTTGTCCTACTGCGTTTGCAGGCAGACGCAATCAGCGTGGGCACAGCTTTCGCAGGTATTTGTCTAGCCGTTTTGCTCTACGAGCCCGTTAATCGCGTCGGCCGCACTTTCTATATCGGACTCGGTGGGCGCACGCATCGAAATGGAATTGTCGAGCTATTCGGCGCACCTGCAGCTGACGCGCCCACGGACGGCACTCACGCAGACGTAACAGCGCATTCCACCAAAGCCACCGCACCGCACGCACCGGAGATTTCCCTCCGCAATCTGAGCGTTGACATCGGCGAAAAGCGCATTCTCTCCGATATCAACCTGACAATTCCAGCCGGCAGCAGAGTCGGCATCGTTGGCCCCAGCGGTTCCGGAAAGAGCACGCTGCTGCGTGTACTGGCAGGTCTGCAGCCGCATTCCGGGGAAGTCTGCCTCGACGGCCACGCGCTTTCAACCCCTGAGTTGCTCGCCAACTCGCTGCTCATCTCCCAGCAGCCAGCTATTTTCGGCACCACCGTCGCGGACAATCTTCGCATCGCATGCCCGGACGCAACGGCCGTCGATATGCGAAAAGCACTTCGCGACGTGCACTTACTCACTGAAATCGAGCAGCGCCCTGGTGGTCTCGATTCGGAGGTCGGTGATCAGGGCAATTGGCTCTCAGGCGGGCAACGACGCCGCCTGGCCATTGCGCGTGGTCTGCTCGGCGCCGCGCCGATTGTGCTTCTCGACGAGCCAACAGCGGACATTGATCGTCGGACGGAAGGTCTCATCAAGGAATCCTTGACCCGCCTTGCTGAAGGCCGAACGAGCATCATGGTCGCTCATCGGATGGAAGCACTATCGGATGTTGACCTGGTCATTGTCGTCGCTGAAGGCCGCATCGTGGCTGCGGGCAAACCCGAGGAACTGAGCACAAGCAATGAGTATTACGCACGGGCGCTGACCGAGGAGAGCTGACATGAACAACATCATCTGGTTGCTGCGCTTTTCCGCACAGGCTCGCGGGGCGCTCAGTGCATCTATCCTCGCACGCGTGGCTGGGCATATTCTTGGGGCATTGATGCTGGCCGTGCCTGCCTGGGCAATTGCCACAATTGCGCTGTCGAGGTGGGACGCAACCGACTCGTCGCAAAGCATGAGCATGCAGTGGACATGGGCGGTCATCGGCGTGGTTGCGGGGCTGGCGCTGTTGAAGGCGATTCTGCGGTATGTCGAGCAGTACCTCGGGCATTTGGCGGCATTCCGGCTGCTTGGCGAGCTGCGGCTGTGGATTGTCGAGCGCCTAGTCCCGCAGGCACCTGCAGTAACCGATGGACTGGGTACTGCCAGAATTCACACAATTGCGATTCGTGATGTCGACCGTGTGGAAGTCTTCTTCGCGCACACGATTGCGCCTGCGGTGACGGCCGTGCTGATTCCTCTGCTGGCGGTCGTGACAGCAGCCTTGACTGCCGGAGCACTGCCTGCGATTGCTCTGACGCTGACCTTTGCGGTTGGCTTTGTGATTGCACTCGCAGGCGCTAAGAAGGCGACGACGGAGGCTTCCGCAACAAACTCCACACGCACGAACATTGCGCAGTACATTGCCGATACGCTGCGACTTCGGGAGGAAATCCTCATCTACGGCGCAGCCGAGCAGCGGCTGCGGGGACTACGCGAGCTCGACGAGCAGCTTGCTCAGAAGATGCGCGCAGGCGGCACGCGGGCGGGACTGCGCTCTGGCGCGACCGGACTTCGGATTTGGGGCGGCAGCATTGCCGTATTCTGTGCTGGCATCCCGGCGCTTTCAGCCGACTACCGTATGCTCCCTGCTGTTTTGGTGACGACGTCCCTGGTGGCGGGAACTGCTTCATCAATGGATTCAATTGAACGGTTGGCGTCTTCTCTGCCAGCGGGACTCAATGCAGTCACTCGGATCAGGGAGCTGGCCGCGCAGCCGCCGACCGTGGAAGAACCGGAGCGGCCGGCACAGATGGAGTTGCCGAAGCAGCCGGAACCGCGCCACGCGCAGGGCGCCCGCGCTAACATCGTCGACTCAGTCCCTGCCCTCGAACTGAGCGATGTCAGCTACCGCTACCCTGGCGCCGATAACCCTGCACTGACCAAGATCAATCTGCGCATTGCCTCAGGCCAGTTCATCGGTGTGGTCGGCCCAACTGGTTCGGGCAAGTCCACACTCTCCCGGTTAATCCAGCGGCATGTCGATCCGGACTCCGGTGCCATCATCATCAATGGCCACAATGCCCGCGACCTCGGCTCAACCGATGTCTGCCGAGTGGTTGTTGTCGCAGATCAGAATCCCTTTCTCATGGAGGCCACGATCGCTGAGAATCTATGTCTCGGCGCGCCTGATGGCTGCGAGGTTCCCGAATCACTGATGCACTGGGCGCTCGAACTCGCCGCCATCAACCCTGCTGAGATGCCGCTGGACAGGCCCATTGGCCGCCGCGCGCAGCGGCTCAGCGGTGGTCAACGCCAACGTCTGGCGCTGGCTCGCACGTACTTACGCGCGGCACTTGCCGACGGTTCCGTGCCCAACACCCCGGGCGCAAACCTCGGCGGAAAGATTGTCATCTTCGACGAAGCTACCAGCCACCAGGATCCACTGACGCAGGCTCGTATCGTCGACAATGCCCGCGCATGTGGCGCGACCTGCATCTTCATTGCACACCGTCTTCAGACTCTGGTCGAGGCCGATGACATCCTGGTCATCGAAAACGGCCAGCTCATCGAACGCGGCACGTATGACAACCTCCTGAACGCAGACGGCGCCTTTGCTCGACTGGCGCGTGCCGAGGTCTAGACTCGGTCTAGCTCTCCGCGCAGGTCTTCCGCGGCACTCGGATACTCGCGCCTAGTGATCTTCGACGAGCTCGCGGAGCCGTGCGAAGATGGCCGAACCATCGTGGCGAATACCGTCATGCTGGAATGCATTGGTCACATGTGGTCGCAGATCTCGGTAGCTGTTGGCTGTCTCCATGGAGTACTCGAACGGTACGAAAATGTCATCGAGATAAACCGCGGCTGCCGAGGTTGGGGCGTCGGCAAGCAAACGCGCGGAATCATACGGTGAGCTTTCCCAGGTGTGCTGCGCCAATTCTTCGGCTTTTTCCTTGAACGGAATAAGCGCGGAATCTTCGTCGAATTGCCAGGGGAAAATGTGCTCGCCGGTGAGGTAAAACGGCTCGTCTCCTGCGGGATTGGCGTTTTCTTCGAAACCTAGAATTTCCTCGCGAATGCGGTGTGCCGCCCAATTCGTTGTGGACTGGTCCCCGACACCGCCATAAATGGATTCGTGAATCGCGGCGTATAGCGGCCCCTCGGCGAAACTCACGCGGGAGCCGACATCGGCCAGAAAATCAGTGCGCAATTGCTTTTCGCCATTGCGAATGTGGAACGGCTCTTCCAACAAATACGCCAGGTTGTGGAATCCATCTCCACGACCCAATTCAATTCCGATGGTGCGGAATCGGCGAGAACTCAGGCGCTCACCTGTGGGGAGAGTTTCTGCAGATTGCTCCAGGTGCGCGCAGATTTCTCGAATGCGGTTCTCAGCCCACGGGTATTCACGATAAAAGCGTTCATGCCGGGTGCGCAGCTTCGCATATGTCGTGCGATAGAGGTCATCAGCGCCGCAGTCCAGAACAGGCAAACCACCTGTGAGATAGGCATGTTCCACCGATTCCGGATAGCGACTGAGATACGAAGTAATACAAAAACCACCAAAGGACTGGCCATACAGCGACCATTTCTCAATGCCCAAGTGCTTTCGAAGTGCTTCCGCATCTTCGACGATGTATTCCTGACGCAATTGTGCGAGCCGCGCAGTCGGAATATCCGCAATATTGGCCGCATCAATTCGATGCGAGCGCCCCGTGCCACGCTGATCCAGCAAAATGACGCGGAATTCCTTTAGTGCCTCGCCAATTACTCCATTAGCGCCCACCGGACGCGGCGCCGGGAAGCCAGGGCCTCCCTGCAAATAGACAATTGCCGGCGCATTCTCATTTCCAGGCGCATAAATTTCTCGCGCAAAGAGCTCAAATGTCGCGGCATTCGCAGCTTCGGTAAAAGGATCCCAGGGAACCTCAAGGGTGTGTTCCTGAATAATGTGCCCAAAATGCCTGCTTGCAGTACTCGTCGATGCCATGTCTCTACCGCTCCTCTAATCCCGCTGCTCGTATTTCTTCATTAGCTTTGCGACGAGCAAATCGGTCGCCTCATCGTCAGCGAGAATTTGATCCAACATCTCCCGGTATTCCCGTTGCCGCAGTGCAGTATCTTCCCCGTAATCGTCATAGGAATCGCCGGATAGGTCCACACCGAAATCGGATTCGTCGCTTTCCTCTTGCACGGTCTCCTTTTGTGCCGTCGGTATCTGCAGGTCCGCTGGGAAGTCCGCATTGAACTCCTCCAGGAATTCCTCCGCGGTGGCCTCTGCGTCGGAACGCGATACTCCCCTATCGACCTCAGCCTGAATGCGACGCTGCAGCGCCTTTTCCATCTGACGGTGACGCCAACTGCGAAGGCGCGCGGGCTCGAAGCGTCGCCCGACCTCGCGGCTCTTGCCCTCTGCGCGACGTGCGAGGACAGCAATCTGCGCCGCGGTGTCGTTCAGTGGCGCCCACTCCGAGCGTGCCGATACGCGCCAATTACCCCAGTACCCGAGTAGCGAAAGCAGAATGCTGACAACGGGGCCGACGACCATAGACACGGCCAAAAATCCGAGATGGTGGCCTCCGATGACAATGATTGCGCAGGCCACTGCGGGGATGACCGTGGGCTGGTTGCCGCCGAATACAGCGGGTACTCGCCCGGTTACGATGTCACGAATCATGGAGCCACCAGTGGCGGTGAAAACGCCCATCATGATGCACGGCAGAATGGGTAAGCCATACGTGACACCTTTGACCGTTCCCGTAGCGGCCCAGAGCCCCGAAACCACGGCGTCACCGTGGACCTGGACATATTCCCAGGTCTTTCCTTTGAAATAGAAAAATCGCGCGATAAGCGCACCAGTAAACGCCAGGATTAGGTACTCCGGCTGGCTCATTGCGGCGACGGTGCCTTGGTTAATCAGAACGTCGCGAATCATGCCGCCGCCCAATGCGGAGAACAGCGCAATAAAGAAGAACCCGATAATGTCGTAGCCTCGTTGCCGGGCGATGGTGCCGCCAATGATGCCCATGAGCAGGACACCACTGACATCGGACCACCGGTACATCGACTCGATGAGCGGATCTACTTCTGCGACGTTCATGATGTTCAAGCTTAGACGCTGCTATTTTTCAAGCATCAACGAAAGGTCGGGATACACATGGAAAACGCTGACACCTTTGCTTTGGCACGCCCCAGCGACAGGCTCATGCGCGGCATAGCAACTGCTTCCCGCGCGCACGATGGACACTACCGAAAGGGCTCTGGCGTTCCCTATATCAGCCATCCAATGGCGGTGATGTTGATTGCGGCGAGCGTGACTAACGACGAAGACGTGCTGTTGGCAGCCCTTTTCCACGACATTTTGGAAGACGTGCCGGAGAACTACTCGCGTGCAGAGATGGAAGATGAGTTCGGGCCTCGCGTGGTTGAGATCGTCGAGGGCGTCACCAAAGACTCTTCCCTGCCCTCGTGGCAGGAGCGTGCCGATGCCTACCTGGAGCAGCTTTCTCATGGCAGCGAGGAGTCCCTCATCGTGGCCGCTGCGGATAAGTTCCACAATCTCAGCCAGACTCTGGAGGATTTAGACCGCGATGGCCACGCTCTGTGGGAACGCTTTCGTTCAACTCCGAGCCAGCAACTGTGGTGGTACACAAGCGTCCGCAACGTGATTGCCGAACGACTGCCCGACATGCCTTTGCTAGCGGACCTGGGCGTTCTTATTGAGAAACTAAGAACCTGGGTAGAAAATACTGAAAAGTCTGTTTAACGGTAAGCAACGCCAACTAGATGACCGTAGGGTGCAAAGTAACTGCTTTCTAGCTTGGAGCTAATCCATGAACACACAGAAACCTCGACTGCTTACGACGGACACCCTGGTAGTTCAAGAAACGCGCACGGTAATGCGCAGTGAGTACTCCATTTTCGATGAAAACGGCACCGAAATCGCCCAGATCACTCAAGCGGGCCCCCTGGGCAAGCGCATGTTGGGCATCGATATCCAATACGACGTCTTCGATGTGGACAAGAACGGCGAAAGGGGCGACAAGCTGCTCACCCTCACCGACCCATCGAGCGCTTTCGGTGTTACCTACAAGGTACTCACACCCAACGGCGCTCAAATCGCCACAGTCAAAACCAAGCGATTCAGCTTAAAATCACGGCTCACGTTGTCTGTCAAAGGGCTTTCCGACGTCGATGTTGACGGCGGCTACCGTGGTAAAAATTACGCGCTGACCAGCAAGGGACGCCCGGTAGCGAAGATTGACCGGCAGACTCGTGGTCTCAAGAGCGCAATATCCGGCAAGGACACCTACGCCCTGCACTTGGAGCCGAGCTTGAGCGATGAGACTCGGGCAGCGGTCATTGGTACTGCGCTGGTTATTGACATTGTCTGGCGTAAGACCAATGAGGCGGTAGCGGTTAGCGCGACCGCGGGAGCCTAGGGCTCCTACCGCGAGTCCTTCCAGTTAAAGCGTCACCTTGTGCGGCGCCGAGACTTCCTTCAGCCTGCTGGACATAGCGACACCAACCAGCCCCATTAGCGCCAGGAAGATCAAAGCTGCCGCAGGGCCAAAGCTGGCGATAACACCCGAAAGCGCACCGACGATGAGCAGGACAACGCCCATGATGGTGTTGGCCGCTCCGACATACTCGGTGCGCTTGTCACCTTCTGCCATGTCCACAACATAGGTCGAACGCGCCACGCGAACACCCGCGTGGACGACGGACATTGCAAAGAAACCGAGCGGGAAAATCCAAGCGTTCGCACCGGCGGAAAGCCAGTGAGCACTTGCGACCAACAAAAAGAGAACAATCGAACCGACCAGCGAAGAATAGGTCAACACCTTCTTCGAGGATTTATCCGACCAGATTCCGGCGACTTTTCCACCAACCAAAGAGGCGAAGCCTGCGGCGAGCATGAAGATACCGACATTGGCGCTTACTCCTCCGCCACCACCATCAGCTGCTTCCAGATCAGCACCTACCTGCGCACTTAAGGTCACAATAAACGACGTAGACAGTGCTGTGACCAGCAAGAGGCTTCGGACAATCACAAAGTCGCGGAAGTTCTTATCCTCTGCAAAGAGCCGCCAGGTGTCCTTCCACCAGGTTTTATTCGGTTCTTCCTTATCCCCCTCGTTGGTGGGCTCAACAATTCCCCGGAAAATCACAACCGCAACCACCCACGACAGTGCCGCAACAAAAATGAGGCCCGCCACGATTGGTTTGGTGACGTTGTCGCGGATGATCCACAACACCGCACCGACAATAATTGCGGCGACACCGCCCAACATCGCAGCTCGGCCACTAATCTGCCCGCGCTGCCCCTTCGGAATCGTGCGGCCCTGGACATCCTTTGAGGCCATCGAGCACAGGGCTCGGGCCGTCGCAAAGCCTGCAAGCGCGATGATGACAGCGACGCCGAGCGCCACACCTTCGAGGAACAACGCCGCCAGACCAATCAGCGCTGCCGCGACCGCTTGCCCCAACGCGCCGGCAATCCAGACGGTGGTGCGGCGAGACCGAGACTTCACCCACGGGGTGAGCGCAGCCTGCGGAAGCATCGAGCCAGACTCGCGGATTGGCACGAGCATGGCGATGAAGAAGCCCGGCGCACCAGCAGAATGCAGCAGCCATGGCAGCAGCGTCTTGGCTGCCACAATCTGGTCGCCGATATTCTGCAGACCGTTCGCCCAGACATAGCGCTTGGCGTTCGAGCGGGCATGTTTCTGCACTAACTCTGGGTTGTCCCCTGCGTCCGTGGGTGTGGCGGCTTCCGAGCTATCAGTCATACCTTTCACGCTACCTGCCTGTGGCAACAGCGCTACCGCACGCGACCGTCTGCCCAGGCCAATCGAGGAATGGATCGCGCCTATCCTCTCTGCCGCTACACTCGCGGGAAGAACACCCAACTAACCCAACGAAAGTAGAAATATGCCCGCTGACCTTTATCGACGTCTTTCCAACCTCGATGGCAAGAGCTACGGTGCATACAAATCTCTGCGTGGCTCTCACGAGCTGCCGGACCTGGACGCGACGCTATACATCGACAAGGTCCAGTCCGACCCCTACGCCCCGGCATCGCGGGCTCGTGTCCAGATTCCACTGTCAGTGCTGGACTATCGCGGTGCGTCGCGGTCACAACCGGGCAGGTTCAGCAGGGCTGAGCTCGATTTGCTGAACCGCCGCCTCGTGCGCGCTTGTAAGAAGTATGGCCGCGGGCTGTTCATTGATTCTCCAGGCCAGCAGGTCTTGCGCCGAGCAGCTGTCGCTGAGCTCCGTGGGGATACGCATGGCGTCGATAAGCATGGCGATGTCCTACAAATCTGCCTGGAAATCCAACTGCCCGCACGCGGTCGGCGCATTATCGGGCGCGAGGCGGCGCGCTTGATCTGTGAGGATCTGTTGGACGCGCTTGACGACGCCATCGTGAACGCACCCATCGATGCGCTCGAGGCAGCCGCAGAATTGGAGTATGACCAGTGCTTTTTGCGCCGTGCGGTGGCGGACGCGGACCTGATTGGGTTTGTGGCAGACGGTGCGGTGTTGCCTCGGCAGGCGGGCAATAGCCAGTTGCCGAAGCCCGGCGCGACTGCGTTTAGCGCGCCGGAATCGTTGCAGCACAGTTTTCAGCTGCCTTCGGGGAAAACGGTGCACGGCATGGGCATTCCGCGGGGCGTGACCTTGATTGTCGGCGGTGGCTACCACGGCAAGTCCACGCTGCTGTCCTCTCTGGTCACAGGCGTGTATGACCATGTCGCTGGCGATGGCCGCGAGTTCGTAGTCGCCGATGAGACTGCGGTTGCGCTGCGTGCCGAGGACGGCCGGGCCATCACTGGTGTGGATATTTCGCCGTTTATCAACGGTCTTCCCTCCGGTGATGACACGACTCGGTTTTCCACGGCGAACGCATCGGGGTCGACCTCCCAAGCTGCGGGTCTGATGGAGGCGCTGGGTGCCGGCGCGCGCGTGCTGCTCATCGATGAGGACACCTCCGCGACCAACTTCATGATTCGCGATGAGCGCATGCGCCGCCTCATCCCCGATGACCGCGAGCCGATTACTCCACTGGTCGCGCGGGTCCGCGAGCTGTGGGAGGACCACGGCATCTCCACGGTCATCGTCGCTGGCGGTTCTGGCGCATTCATCGATGTCGCGGACACCGTGATTGCTATGGATGCGTACACGCCTTACGACGTCACCGAGCGCGCCCGTGAACTGCGCGAATCTGCCACTCCGGCTGCGCCATCGCCAGCTTTTTCGCAGATCGGTGAGCGTTTATTGCGGGCTGACTTCCCTGCCGGTGGGAGCCGTGGTGGTCACCGGCATGGCGGTCGCGGTGGTCGTGGCGGTCGCGGCGGGCGCGGTGCGAAACCACCTAAGCCACCGCGTGCTCGTGGTCTGGAGCTGATTCAGGTGGGCAAGGACAATCTTGACTTGCGCGCTGTCAGCCAATTGATGGATTCCTCCCAAACAGAAGCCATTGCCCGGATTCTGGGGGCCGTCGTCAAGCAGCTCGATGGACGTACTGACCTCACCGAGCTTATCCAGCGCGAATACGACAACTTTTGTCATTCGCTCTTCGACGCGACAGCTGAGTTCACCAACTCTGGTCATTTGGCCGAGCCACGTGTCCAAGAGGTTGCGGCGGCAATCAACAGGCTTCGGCTCTTGCGGTAGCGAGCCGAAGGTTAGCGGGCTGCGGAACGGCACACCAGCGGCTGCCGCAGCAAACTTCCTCATCTGATTCCGGCGTTAGGTATTGACCTTGACGCGGCGTCAAACAGAAAGATGATTTCCGTGAGCAACAACGACAACGAGTACACCATCGGCGAGGCAGCCGAACTCCTGGGCGTTACCACGCGCACGCTGCGACACTGGGATGCCATCGGGCTGCTCAGCCCGCAGTATCGCACGTGGTCCGACTACCGCCTCTACACCGATGAGGATATCGACACCGCGCTGGAGATTCTGGTCTATCGAGCCGCTGGTGTGCCGTTGAAGGCTATCGAGGAGTTCATCCACGACGATTCTTCCCCGAGAAGTCGGAAAGATCGTTTGCTCGCACAGCGAACAGTTCTCACCGAGAAGATCGCTGACCTGCACCATATGGTGCAGTCTCTGGACAAACTGATTGAGGAAGGACACACAATGGAAGCAAAGACGAAGGCAAAGCTCTTGGGCCGCGATTGGCAGAATCTAGAAGCCGAAGCTGAGGAACGCTGGGGTGACACTACCGAGTGGGAGCAGTCCCAGCAGGCCCAGGAAAAAATGGACGATAACGACTGGGCTGCTCTTGAGGCAGAGGCTAAGGATTTTGCCGATGCGCTTGCCGACGCTGCCGAGCGACACGTGGAGCCAGGTTCCGAAGAGGCGGCCGAGCTAGTTGACCGTCACTTGGCCTCTATTACCCGCTTCTACGAGGCTGGCCGAGAAAAGCAGATTCTGTTGGCACGCATGTACGTCGCTGATTCCCGGTTTGACCGGTATTATCGCGGCAATGCCGGCTACCTGCTGGAATTGATTGAAGCTCAGGCTCGTAAGGAAGGGATTGACCCGGCTACTGCCGAGTGGCGGTAGGTGGCAGGTGGCGGGTGACGCTAGGCGGCGGGCGGTAGCCTTTCATCCATGCCTTTCCACCCGGGGGCTGAATCCGCTTAGAATTGACCCATGAAGATTTCTCGCTCCGTCACCTACCGCACTATCGCCGCTGTGATCATCGGCATAGTTGCTGTCTTGGGTGCCGTTGCTGTGACTCCGACCGTCAGGCAGGCGATTGACGGTAACAAGGCCTCAACTCAGAAATACGAAGAGCACCGTTTCTCCGGTTCTTCGTCCTCGGTTGATGCTTTCCAAGCGTGGTTTGACGGTGGCGAGTTCGTCGAGCCGACCGTGGAAACTCTTGATCTGCGCGAGCTGAAGGTTAATGACACCCAGGTCGCTCACGCTGGCGACATCATCTACAAGGATGAAGACGGCAATTTCTGGGTGAAGTAACTCACGCCGGAAAAACGGGGATGGATTACCGATATTTACTGTTGCCAGATTAATCTCAATTGGATAGCACTGGCACGCTCTAGTGTTGCGGAGTCACGAGCATTCTGCCCGTCCCCCTTTTTTCCATTCTTGCAACGCGCCCTCGTTTTCAGGAGTATTCCACTATGGAAATCATCATCGCCGATACAGAGGCCGAAGTCGCGAACATCGCTTCGGACTACCTCGCTCACTACGCCAACAAAGGTGGAAACCTTGGTGTAGCGACAGGGTCGACCCCGCTTGCGACGTATCGGGAACTGATTCGTCGCCATCAGGCCGGTGATGTCACGTTCAAGGACTGCAGTTTCTTCGCACTCGACGAGTATGTGGGGCTCCCCATCGAGCATGAGCAGAGCTACTACCACGTGATTCACAACGAGTTTTCCGATCACGTGGATGTCGACCCGGCGCGGGTCCATATTCCCGATGGCCTCGCAGACGACATTGGCGCTGCCTGCGAGGACTACGAACGCAAGATTATCGAGGCCGGCGGCATCGACATTCAGTTGCTGGGCATCGGCACCAATGGGCATGTCGGTTTTAACGAGCCCGCCAGCTCTTTCGGTTCCCTGACTCGCATTAAGACCCTGCACCCGCAGACCGTGCTGGATAACGCCCGCTTCTTCGACTCCGCCGAAGATGTCCCGTACCACGTGGTCACCCAGGGCCTTGGCACTATTTCACGAGCGGGTCATCTCCTGCTGCTAGCTACAGGCCTTGCAAAGGCACACGCTATCGCCGCTTCCATCGAGGGCCCGCTAAGCGCTTCCATGCCTGCGTCCGTATTGCAGCTGCACCCACGGGCCACAGTTGTGATTGACCAGGCCGCAGCCAGTGAGCTGAAGAACAAGGAGTACTACGAGTTCACCTACGCTCATAAGCCGCAGTGGCAGAAGGATATGTGGAAGTAAGAACACACGACTAGTAAGCGCTAGTCGTCGTCATCCATCTCCAGCTCGGGGTCTTCGGCACGCGCCTGCTCGTAGACTTCCTTCGCGGCCGTGAGATTAATGACGCCAATCACAAGCCCCACGACGATGTCTGGCCATGCGCTGAACCAGAAAATGGTGACCACTCCAGCGGCGAGGATGAGCAGGTTCGCCAGGACGTCATTACGCGCCGCCAACCATGCGCCGCGCATGAGCGCACTGTCGGCCTTGCGCAGGTTCATCAGCAAAATCGCGCAGACTAGATTGATGACCATCGCGATAATTGCCGTCCCCGACAGCGTTAGTGGCTCTGGCGGCTCACCGCTGACCATCTTCCAGATGGCAGTGCCGAACGCCGCAATCGCCGGAATCAGAATCAGCCCGGCAAGGCCGAAGCTTGCTTTACGACGGCTCGCCAGCGACCAACCCAATGCGGTGAGAACCAGCAGGTTGATGAGGAAATCTTCAAGAAAGTCTGCAGCGTCGGCGAACAGCGCTGCGGAGCCAATAATTGAGGCAACAACTAATTCAATAAAGAATCCGAGAAGATTCAGGCCTGCTACCCACGCAACAATTTTGCGGGCACGGTGATCCAAAGTTGATGAGGTAAACACGGAGGACATCGTAACGCTCGGCGCGAGTACCATCGAAACCTATGACCTCCGCACAGAAGTTCCACTCAGAAATGAAGGTTCCCGGCGGCAAATTGGTTGTCGCCGACTGTGAGACCACCGGTGACACGATTTCGTCGATAAGCATTTCGGGCGACTTTTTCCTCGAGCCCGACGAAGCCTACGACATCATTAATGACGCTCTCCTCGGTGCGCCTGCCGGGGACAACACGGAGCGTTTACAGGCCCGACTCGATGCGGCGTTGAAGGATTTTGAGGATCAGTCTGGTCGCGAGGTGCGACTGCACGGTTTTGATACCCACGTCATTGCCCAGGTCGTTCGCCGCGCACTGACACAGGCTGTCGACTTCACAGATCTGGAGTGGGAGGTGTTGCAGCCGGGTGTCCTGCCGACGGTGATGAATGTTGCTCTCGACGAGGTCCTCCTTGACCAAGTCAATTCCGGACAGCGCGGACCAACTCTGCGTTTCTGGGATTGGGATGATCGTGCCACTGTGATTGGTTCATATCAGTCTTATGTCAACGAACTCGAACCCGAGGGTGTAGAGAAGCACGATGTGCAAGTGGTGCGTCGTCTCTCCGGCGGTGGCGCGATGTTCATGGAGGGCGGCAACTGCGTCACCTACTCGCTCTATGTGCCAGAGAAGCTGGTCGCCGGTCTTAGCTACGTTGAATCCTACGAGTTCCTCGACCGCTGGGTCATCGCTGCACTTGCGCAGCTCGGCGTCAATGCGTGGTACGTCCCCATCAATGACATCACCTCCGATGGTGGCAAAATCGGCGGTGCCGCACAGAAGCGCCGTGGTTCGACAGTGCTTCACCATGTCACCATGAGTTATGACATCGACGCTGACAAAATGATGGAAGTCCTGCGCATTGGCAAGGCCAAGATTGCCGATAAGGGCCTGCGCAGCGCGAAGAAGCGCGTCGATCCGCTCCGCCGTCAGACTGGCGCCAGCCGCGCGGAAGTCATTGACACGATGAAGCAGACATTCATCAACCGCTACGGTGCCACCGAGGCATCGCTTTCCGACGAGGACTTCGCTGCGGCGCAGCATCTTATTGACACCAAATACGGCACGGAGGGCTGGACTCACCGAGTCCCCTAACGTCCACGCCAACTATCTAGCCAACTATCTAAATGAAGAAACTCTTCGGGAAAGAGGGTTAACTGGATAAAAAGTAAACCAAGGAGACTCGGCGTGGACGACGCAGAACAACAACGCCCGAAGAAGAAACTAAGCCCTCTTGATGAAACCCTGGATAGAGCCCGTGCACTGCGTACTAAACGCGCAATCGGTCTCTACCCTGCCAATATGCACCCAGGACTGGTGCCTGGCTTCAGTGTCGAAGAGCTGAAATACAAGTTCGGGCTGGACAAGCTTGTTTTCGGTGTCAACGCGGTGTTGATTATCGCCTTTGTGGTTTGGGGCATCACCAGCCCTGAAACAGTTTCCTCGGTTTCTTCGGCCGCTCTGTCGTGGGGCCTGAAAAACTTCGGCTGGCTCTTCAATGTCACCATGGTTATCTGTGTCATTGTGATGTTGGGTATTGCCATGTCCCGCTACGGCAATATCAAGCTGGGCAAGGATGACGAAGAACCGGAATACTCCCGTTTTTCCTGGGTAGCCATGATGTTCGCTGCTGGTATCGGTGTCGGTATTTACTTCTTCGGCCCGTCTGAACCGTTGGCGTTCTATCATTCACCGCCACCGCTGACGGTGGAGGCTCACACTGAGGAAGCGCTGCACCGAGCAGTTGCCCAGGCAAACTTCCACTGGGGTTTCTCACCATGGGCGCTGTATGCACTGGTCGGTGGCGCACTCGCATACTCGACCTACCGCCGTGGCCGCGCCAGCTTGGTATCTTCGCTCTTCATGCCAATTTTGAAACGCACTGATGGCCCCATTGGTCGCACCATCGACATTTTGGCGATCGTGGCGACGCTGTTCGGTACTGCTGCCTCCCTGGGTATTGCCACGCTGCAAATCGGTGAGGGTATTTCAACGCTCGTCGGCTTTACTCCCTCGATGGCGGTACTTCTTGTAGTTATTTTGTTCTTAAGCGTCGGCTTTATTATCTCGGCAGTCTCTGGTGTGTCGAAGGGCATTCGCATTTTGTCGAATACCAACATCATGCTGACCTTCTTGTCACTCTTCTTTGTCTTTGTCGCAGGACCGACTCTGTTCCTGATTAACCTTCTGCCATCGAGCATTTTGAACTACCTGGATAACTTCCTGGATATGTCCTCCCGCTCGTTGTCGTGGGGCCAGGAAACTCTGGACTTCCAGGCTGCGTGGACGATGTTCTACTGGGCGTGGTGGATTGCCTGGGCTCCCTTCGTGGGCATGTTTATTGCCCGCATTTCCCGTGGCCGCACAATCCGTGAGTTCATTTTGGTCACCATCATCGTGCCGTCCTTTGTACTGATGCTCGCATTCTCTATTTTCGGCGGCACTGCTATCGACTTCGCCCGCAACAACGTCCCCGGCTTTGACGGCTCTGCCTCTTCCCAGCAGGTGCTCTATAACCTGATTGGCGAGCTGCCGTTTAGCGGTGTCGTCTCTGCCCTGGTGATTGTGATTCTGGCAATCTTCTTCATTACCTCTGCTGACTCGGCATCGGTGGTGATGGGCACGATGGCGTCCAAGGGCGATCCGGAGCCGAATAAGCTGGTCGTGGTTTGCTTCGGTGTTCTCATGATGGGCATCGCTGTGGTCATGCTCCTCACCGGCGGAGAGGATGCCCTGTCCGGCCTGCAGTCACTGACCATTCTGACGGCAATGCCCTTCGTGGTAATCATCATCGCACTGCTTATATCCTTCGTGAAGGACCTCAGCACCGACCCGCAGGCAATCCGCACCACCTTCGCCAAAACCGCGGTCCGCAACGCAGTCAAACGCGGTCTGGAAGAGTACGGCGATGACTTCGAACTGTCTGTTGAGCGCACTGACAAGGATCAGGGTGTCGGCTCCTCCGCGGGAGTCGAGTCCGGTATGGAACAGCTGACCGAGTGGTATCACCAGACCAACGAGATGACTGAGGCGACTGATGGAGGAGTCTCTGCCTCCGATGGCACGGGCGAGGAAGACACCACAGCGCAAAAGAGCTAGCTGTCTGCCCGGCGTGGCGTTTTTAACTTCCCACTCAACTTCCCACTCGACATAACACTCTGGGAAGTTAGTGGGAAGTTAAGTGGGAAGCTCAACAGCGCAGTGTCACGCACCCCTCGCACACCTGGTCGAGCCACACGATAGCCAATGAGCTTCAGGGTCCGCCCCTGCCGATACACTTGGACCCATGATTACTGGTGCTTTGAAAAATGATGTCGACCGCATCTGGGACGTGTTCTGGACCGGCGGCATCACTAATCCAATGAACGTGATTGAGCAGTTCACGTACTTGCTTTTCCTCCGCCTCTTGGATGAGCAGCAAAATAGTATTGACCAGCAGCGTTCGTTGGGAGTACCAGTACCGGAGTCCCGCGATATTTTTGGCCCGGACCAGCAGCACTTGCGCTGGCGGGACCTCCTCGCCGTCACGGACCCAACCCAGGTCAAGAACCTTATGGCCGATGAGGTCTTCCCCTTCCTCCGCAATCTGGGCGCTGACACAAATGGCACTACTGGCGAAGGTGTGATGGCGCAGCACATGCGCTCTGCCAACTTCGGCATTGAAAACCCAAACACCTTAAAGTCTGTGATGACGCTGATCAACAAACTGGATCTGCGCAACAAAGACTTCATGGGTGATTTGTACGAGTACATGCTCTCTAAGCTGAGCGTGTCCGGTACCAATGGTCAGTTCCGTACTTCCCAACTCATTATCGACTTGATGGTGGAACTGATGCGCCCCTCCCCCAGCGAGCGCATCATCGACCCCGCCTGCGGCACCGCGGGCTTCCTGGTCAACGCATCCGAGTGGATTCGCGATCACCACGGCGACGAGTTGATGAAAAAGTCGGTCCGCGACGAGTTCGAAGCGCACGGTCTTACCGGCTATGACTTTGACTCCACCATGGTGCGGATCTCTGCAATGAACATGTTCATGCATGGCTTTAACAGCCCGAACATTGCCTACCGAGATTCCCTGGGAACCATCCCCGACGAAGACAAGGAAAGCTTCGACCTCATCCTCGCCAATCCGCCATTCGCGGGCAGCGTGGACGAAAGCAACCTGGATAAAGAACTCACCTCCCTTGGCAAGACCAAGAAGACCGAGTTGTTGTTCATCAACCGTTTCCTGTCACTGCTCAGGATCGGTGGTCGCGCCGCCGTCATCGTGCCCGAGGGCGTTCTCTTCGGTTCGACGAAGGCGCACAAGGCGATTCGTAAAGAGCTGGTGGAAAACCAGAAGCTCGACGCAATCATCAAGCTGCCTTCGGGCGCGTTCAAGCCGTACACGGGAGTATCCACTGCAATTCTGTGCTTTACGCGCACCGATTCGAAGGCGAACGAGGACGTCTGGTTCTACGAAGTGCTTGCCGACGGCCGCTCGTTGGACGACAAGCGCACCGAGCTGTTGCCACTGAATTTGTTGGGACCTGTGCCCAAGGACCGCCTGCCTAAGGATGATGATCCAACCGACCGCCCCGAGCCGGTCGAGCTTACTGCGGAGCAGCATGAGAAGAACAACCTTCCCGATGTTGTGGCCCGCTTTGCTCTTCGCGAGACTTCCGAGCGTAAGCGTGCCCGCACCGAGCAAAGCTTCTGTGTGCCGGTAACTGAGATTGCGGACAATGACTACGACCTGTCAATGAACCGCTACAAGGAAATCGTCTTCGAGGATGTTGAGACCCGCGATCCGCTAGAGATTATTGCTGAAATTGAAGCGCTTGATGTCGAGATTGCAGCTGGCATGAAGGAACTCAAGGACCTGCTGGGAGGTGCAAAATGAACCAGTGGCCGATGGTGAAGTTGGGGGATGTTTGCGATATTAAAATTGGAAAAACTCCCGCTCGAAAAAATAAAGCCTACTGGGGCGTAGGAACTCCCTGGTTATCTATTAAAGATATGAACCAGGGGGCTGTACTTTCAACAACATCAGAGCAGATTACTGATCTTGCAGTTCGAGAACTCAATATCACTCCATACCCGGCCGGGACCGTATTTTTTTCGTTTAAACTGTCTATCGGAAAAGTAGGAATTTCAACGATTGAGCTATTTACCAATGAAGCAATCGCAGCAATCCTCCCAAAGGATTCGACCTCGCTAGATAAAAACTTCCTAATGGCGGCATTACGAGTTAGCGGAAATCTGACCAGTGGAAATGATGCAGTTCTTGGGCAGACCCTGAATAAAAAGTCTTTACAGCAAATCAGCATCCCCCTCCCTCCCCTCGAGGACCAGCGGAGGATTGCCAGAATATTAGGACACAGCACCCTCCAAAACTCAATTGTCAACAAGACAATCAACAAACTGAATACTGCGAGACAGGGATGCATTGAAAAGTACGTCGCTGATCCATCGAAAACACCCCGTTTAGAAAGCCTTGCGAACCTTCAAGGAGGACTATCTCTAAGTAAAACCCGCGGGGTAAATCCAGTTGAGGTCGAATATCTACGAGTAGCAAATATTCAAAGAAATAATTTAATCCTCGACAATTTAAAGACTATTCGATGCACTGAGAAAGAACTCGAACGCTGCACCATTAAAGATGGCGATATCCTAATGCTTGAAGCTAATGCTAACCCGCTAGAAGTTGGTCGAGCGGCAGTTGCAAAGGTAGGGTCTCGACACTTGGTCTTCCAGAATCACCTTTTCCGTGTAAGGCCTACAGAGGTCAGCCCCATTGTCCTCAATGCCCTTCTGTCATCAGTATCAGTGCGAACACAGCTCCTTCGGTTGGCGAAGACTACTTCCGGCTTAAACACAATGACTATTTCACAAGCACGGTCGCTTCGTATACCTCTGAGGGATGAATTAACAACTAGGGAATTTGAACGTCAACTCACTCGAATTGAACAACAGAAAAAGTTCCTCGCTGAGAAACAGTCACTTCTCGAAGAACTCCACCAGTCCCTCGCAACCCGAGCATTCGCAGGACAGCTCTAAAGTCTCGGAATCATAGAAACGCTGATGCCGGATATCTCTCAACGAACCTACGCTTTGCGCGTTCTAGTGATTCACCGCCACTTGCCTCGATATACTCGACTCGTTGCATAAACGCTGTTGAATGCACGAACTACAGCACCCAGCCACGCACCGACCCCAATCAGCAACCTTCGGAGGAACACATGGCAGCACCTCGAACCAACTTCGGATTCGTCGGGGCTGCCTTCCCCTCACTCCTGGCTGACTGCCGAAATGCTGAAGCCGCAGCCCTCTCCAATCCCAGGGCTTCCGCTTTCCAGTCTCGGTTTGTCGCCGAGCGACTGACTTTCCACATCTGCAAGTTTCTCGGGCTGGAAACTGAAGGGTACTCATTCGCTGAACTCACAGGTCGGCCGCAATTCCGCCAGTTCGTGCCGCAGGTCATTCAAGGGAAAATCACTGCGGTCCGCAAGATCGGCAACATCGCCGCACACGGGGCCGCATTCTTTGACCCACAACTAGCGGTCCGCTCCATCGCGCAGCTGTACGATTTCCTGGTGTGGGCTACCGCTAACACCTCAGACAAGGGAAAAGCAGCGCTGCCGAGCGCACCGTTTAACCCGGATTTCCTCAAGGAGGCTCCGAAACAGCCGTCGGCAAGCAAAGCCCAATTGGACGAGCTGCAGCGCCGACTCGACGCCAGCAAGCGCGACGCACTGCTACTGAGCGAAGAACGCGAAGAGCTGCACCGACAGCGGGAAGAACACCTGCGTCAACAAGAACTGTTTCGGAAGAAAGCGGCTCAAGACGCTGAGGCGCAAGAACAGCTCCGCCAAGAGCTGGAAGCGCTGCGCAAGCAGCTGGAAGAGAAGACTCGTGAAGAACTGGTCGCCGCACAAGCAGATGCGGGGACAGTGGATACCAGCGATTTCTACGCCATCAGCGAGGAAGACACCCGCCGCGACATCATCGACCCCATGCTTGCGGAAGCAGGATTTACCACTGCCGCGGGCAACCTCGTTGCCGAGTTCCTACTGCCCTCCGGAACACGCGCGGACTACGTGCTGCTGGGAGCAGACGGCAAGCCGCTGGCTGTGGTTGAGGCGAAGAAGACTGCCGCATCAATCAGCGCTGGGCGTGAGCAGGCCCGCGAATACGCCGACGAGATTGAACAGCACTACGGTCGCCGCCCGGTAATCTACTACACCAACGGCTACGAAGTTCACCTGTGGGACGATGCCGCGGGGCTTCCGGAGGTCGGTGGCTACCAGCCGCGTGCCGTCGAAGGGTATGCGACCGCGGATGAGCTGTACTTGATGATCTCCAAGCGCTCGCAGCGACAGGCACTTTCTGAAATCCCAGTTGACAGTGACATTGCTGGCCGTCTCTACCAAGAGCAGATGATCCGCGCCGTCACCGAGCACTACGGGCAAGGACACCGCCGAGCACTGCTGGTGATGGCAACAGGTACGGGTAAGACGCGCGTATCCATTGCCTTAGTCAAACTCCTGCAACAGGCGGGCTGGGTGAAGAATGCTCTCTTCCTGGCCGACCGCACAGCGTTGGTGCGGCAGGCTGCGAAGAACTTCCAGGCTCACTACGAAGAAGCAGGCATCGTCAACCTGCTGGAAAACCCCAACGGCATCGGGTCAGTGTACGTGTCCACCTACCAAACCATGGTCGGACTCATGGGCACACAGTTCGACCCGTACGCCTTCGACCTCATCGTCGTCGATGAAGCACACCGAAGTGTGTATCGGCGCTACCGCCGAATCTTCGACTACTTCGACTCGCTGCTCCTCGGCCTCACCGCTACCCCGCGTGACGAAGTCGACCGCAACACCTATTCCCTATTCCAGCTACCCAAGGGCAAGCCGACCGGCGAATACGGCCTGGAAGAAGCTACTGCCGCCGGGTATCTCGTTCCCTACAAGGTGTTTTCCACCAGCTCTATCATCCTGAGCGACGGCATCGTCTACGACGAGCTCAGCGAAGAAGAGAAAATCGAGTGGGATAACAAGGACTGGGGTACCGACGAAGACGGTGCCAAGCTGGCCGCACCCGAAGGTGCCACCGCATCAGAGATCAACTCCAAGCTAATTAACCAAGACACTATTGACCAGGTCATTACCCAAGTGCTGGCCAACGGCATCAAAGTCGCTGGTGCCGACCGCATTGGTAAGACCATCTTCTTCGCACGCAGCCAAGCCCATGCGGAAAAGATTGGCGAGCGCCTACAGGTGGCTAATCCGACGCTGCGTACCGAGGTCATTACCCATGAATCCTCCCGCTCAAACCAGCTGATTGAAGCCTTCGAATCCAGCAAACCAGGCAGCATCGACATTGCGGTGAGTGTGGACATGCTCGATACCGGTATTGATGTTCCGGCTGTCGTCAACCTGGTGTTCTTCAAGCCCGTCCATTCCAAGACCAAGTTCTGGCAGATGATTGGCCGCGGTACTCGTACCTGCAAGAACCTTTTTGGTGAAGCCATGGATAAGACGGAATTCTACGTCTTCGACTACTGCGATAACTTCCACCGTTTTAGCGCAGAGGCTTCGTCGGAAAGCACTGACGGTTCAGCACAAAAGTCACTGCAGGAACGACTTTTCCTCGCCCGCCTGCGTCTGATCGACCTGCTGGGACACTCGAATACCGATTCTGACCTGGCAGATTCGGTGAAGACGCACCTGCGTAATCAGCTCTCACAGGTTCCGGTCAACAGTCCCCTGGTCGGTCCGAAGACGCGACCGTATCTGGAAAAATACCTGCGCCCGGGCTCGTGGAATCAGTTGAATGCGTCAGACATTGCGGAGCTCGAAGACTATCTGGCAGACCTGCCGTTTGCATCTGCAGCGGACGAAGAATTCGCGAAGCGCTTCGATCTGCTGATTTTGAAGATGCAGGAAGCCGTCGCCGAGGGATTGGAAACGGTTGATGGAGCCGTACCTGAGGCACCGCGCAATCGAGTCATGCGGCTGGCGGAAAACCTGCTGACCAAACTCAATGTTCCAGAGATTGCAGCACAAGCTGAGTTGCTGGAAAATGCGGCATCTGAGTCGTGGTGGGAAGGCGTCAGCCTGGATGAGCTAGAACTACTGCGCCGTGGCATGCGTTCCCTGGTGCGACATGTCGACCGCGGCAGGCGCAATGTCGTGATTACCGACATTGAAGACGAGTTTGGCGAATTGCAGGAAGTGGAATTACCCGCCTCCGCAGCATCGTTCGCCGTCACAGAAAGCAGCATTGAGCAGAAGATTCGCGAACTTCTGGAAGAACATGGTGACTCCCTTGTGCTGCAGAAGCTACACAAGGCGATCCCGCTGACACCAGTAGATGTGGAGTCATTGGAGCAGCTCGTCGCAGAAGCCGGAATTGGCGATGTCGACGAGCTACAGCACCGACTTGGCATGTCGCTGAGCCGGTTCGTGCGCACGGTAATCGGTCTTGAGGAAGGCGCTGCCCGCGCGGCATTCGCTGACCTGATCGACGGCGCGAATCTGAACTCGGTGCAGCTGGAATTTATGAACCGAGTGATTACAGGCCTGGTTCAAAACGGCATTGTCACCGTGTCCGACCTGTTCAATGCGCCCTACAACGACTACGGCTCCCCCGTCGAAGTCTTTGACGGCAGCATGGCCGCGGTCATTGACCTGAAGAACCGGTTGGAGAAAATTGAGCGCAGCGCGGACGCTGGTTAGTTCGCGATGACCGCCAGCTGCTCCGCCAACTCCACAACATCGTTTGGGTGATACTCCGCGGGCCGGTTCCGTTTCGGCGAGCAGGAATCAATCACGTCACGCCACCGCTGTGGAATGGCGGAGGCACCAAAAACGCCACCGAGAAAAGCACCAACAATGGCCGCATTAGTGTCGGTGTCGCCACCACGACCAATGACTCGGACCAGGGAGTCCTCAAAGGTCGTGGTTTTGTCTTCTACCTGGCGCAATTCTTCATGCAGCGCCCACAGCGCAAAGCGCAGCCAGCCCTGATGCACAGAGAAATCCGGCTCGCCGCTGTCCAGCATGGCACCACTGGCCTGCCACTCGGTCTCCCACTGCGTGCTCTGGGAGGCCAACCATTCCATCAGCGCACTTATGCCAATGCCGCGGCGCGGCTGGTGGAGGCCACCGCTGATGACGTCGGCAAGCGCGGATGCGTAACGTGAATTGGCGTCGACGCACACCGGGTGCGGGTGCGTGATGGCGGCATCCTTGCGGGCGAGTTCGCCAGCGCGTGCGGGGTTGCGCCAGTACGCGATAGCCAACGGTGAGATGCGCATGAGCGCGCCGTTGGCCTGGGAATTCGGGTTCGGTGCGCGCCGAAGCAACGCCGCCGTGGTGGCCTCCCCCATATCAAAAGCATCGGAGTTTGCCCAACGCACATAGGACTCACGGACATCGGCGGTATCGTAGCCTTCGCAGCGCACCAGTGAGCGGGCCAACGCCAGCGCCATTTCGGAATCATCGGTGGGCTGACCGGCGGCGATGTTGTGGGTGCCGCCCTCGGCAAGCTCGCGGACACCGTGCGGATAGCGCTGTGCGATGTCCTCGGCACTACAAAACTCCACTAGCGCCCCGAGGCTATCGCCGATGACCTGGCCGTAGAGCACGCCACGGGCACGGTCGACTACTCGGGCGAAAGCATCGGAATTGTGATTCACAGGCGCCTACAGAGCTTGAATGGTGTCGGCCAGCTCGTCATCGCGGCGATGGCGCAGGCGTGAGACCGTCTTGCGGCGAGGTGCATCGGCGGGCAGACCGAGCTGCCTATTGATTGCCGCGAGCACCGCATCGACATCGAGCTCACCGGCGTTCCCCTCAGCAGAGAGCTCACCGGCGAACTCCTCGTCGAGACCAAAAGCATTAACCAGCGCCGCCAGGCCTTCCGCGTCAGGGTTTTCCGCCGGCGCACGCGTGATGTCGAAAGTGTCACCGAAGTGAATCCACACACGCTCGCCCTCGGCCAGCTGCATATCGTTGACAAAGCGGGAAATCGTCGACATCGAAGTGTTCGTGCGGCCAACGACAATACGCTGGTCACCCAACCTGGATGGCAACAGCTTCTCTTCGCCGTATCCCAGCCCATACATGCCCGCGACACCAGTGGGAATAGCGCTTCCCGAGCCACGCGCATGATCGTGAGAAATAGTCAGCAGCAGGCACCACTGCCCATCGCGCAAGTAGAGGCCACGGGATTCCTCCGGCGTGGCATCGACCGGTTCCATTTCCTCGGCCGAGCGCTTACGAACGTAGCCGTCTTCCACCACGAACTCACCACCGCCGGCGTACGTGCGCACGGAGTTTTCAGATACTCCGAACACGGTCGCGCCAGCAATGACGTCGTCAAGCAAAACGCCATCGTGCCCCTGTGCGACAGCATCATCAATACGTCGAGAGATGTAGTCGGCAATCGTCGTCCACTCTTCCAGCTCCCACTGCGCCAGCGCCCACGTGCCCGGCGCGCACCGCTTCGTCCGCGGGTCGAGCGCGAGACGGCCATCAATGCCGCGCGAGTTTCGGTCGGTGATAACGGTGGCGATGTCGTCGATGTGCATCGGCTTGCCACGGTGCGCAAGCAACGCCACTGCCCTATCGCTTACCGACGTGACCTTGGTAAACAGGTGGCCCTCAAAGATCTTGTACCCGGTGCGCTGGGCGATCCACTCGCGCACGGTTGCCTCGGGGAGGTCGAGCTCGGCAACCAAGTCAGACACGGGTGCGATGCCGAAGTCATCGGTGAGCTGCTCGACAGCGGTTGCGAATTTGTCCTCGAACCCGTTGGCGATGAACCATTCGCCCTCGACGCTCCACTGTGCCTGGGGCACGGCAGCACCCGCGGTGCCGGTGAGGTTGACCAGGTTCAGCAGCGGTGCGGACATTCCATCGGGAACGGTGAACAGGCCTGGCATATCGTGGCGGAGCTGGCTAATCGTCGCCAGCGGTGCGTAGCGGTGGAAGAGCCCGGTGCGGAGGATTTCGCAGTTGGGGCCGGCATCGGCAAGTGATGCCAGCAGTGTGGACTCCAACTGCCGGACGCGTTCGCGGGAAACACCGAATTGCTGACCGAGCTCCGCCAGGGTGGCGCCGTCGTGCAGGCGGCGGTTGAGGATTGCCGGGAAGCGTTCGTCCTGGTCGGTGATGTTCTGAATTTCGCGTTCGGCACCGGTGAGGATGTCGGTGATTCGGGCGTTGAGGCTGCCCACTTGTTCACGCACGGCTTCGGGAACGTAGGCCTTGCCCTCTCCTTCGTCGAGGATGCGCTTGGAGGCACCGGTGATTGCCAACCAATCCAGCAGCACCGATGTCTCGGGAGCTGTCGTGTCGTCCCAGCTAATGCCGAAATCGTCAGTGCTGTCGAAGGGAGTATCCGCCGGGTGCTCGTCCGAGTGCTCTGCAGCGTGCTCATCCGGCTGAGCATTGCCCAGCAGTGAGGAGAAAACATCACCGATGTCCTTGGCCTCTCCCGCTTCAAATTCATCGAATGCATGGGTGACGGCATCAGCTACCAGCTTTTGGACGCGCACACGACCGTAACCTTTGAGGTCCTGCAAGTCGCGGACGGTGAGTTCGCGAATCAGGCGGTCACGCAGCGAAGTGTCTTTGACCTCCGGTTCTGTTAGCCCCAACTTGGCTAAAACACGCTGCCATTCCGGGCTTTCTGGGAACACCACGAAGTTCATGTACGGCGACAGCCCTGTGAGCCCCGAAGTCTGGTGATTCTTAATCCACGCCTGCGCAATTCCCAGGACGTCTTCGCCGATTCCGCTGAAGTCCCTATCAGCCAGCCACGGGAAAATTGTGGTGAGGTCCTGCAGCTCGGACAGAGGGTCGCTGCCCGTGGATTCTTCGCTGTCAGAGGTGGGCTCTGGGCGCGGGGTGTCTTCCGCTTCGCGCTTTTGCGCAGCATTTAGCTCTGCCAGCGCATGGGCGAAAGTCACTTCGTCGACAATGGGAATGCCCAGTGCCCGAGCCTTCCTCGCTTTACCCGACTGCGTGTGGACATCCGCGGCAACAAGAACCACAGACGCCTTGATAACTCCACCGACATCAAGGCCAGCAGCACGCGCACGTGCTTCCCATACTTCTCGCGGGGTTGCCATGGCACCGGTGAAAGTCACGCGGTCACCAGGGCGAAGTTCCAGTTTTCGGGCAGAAGTGACCAAATCTTCCACACGATTGCGCTCGATGTTGAGCTCCCCGGCAATTCGAATCAGCCAGCTGCGCTCCTGCTCTGTCACCACGCCATCGGCCCAGGCCTGCACAATCAGCTGCTGCAGGTATTGCTCGTGCAGCATATTGACATCATCTGCGCTCAACCCATGCTCGGCGGCAATGCCGTGCAGCTTGGCCAGCTCTCGCATGTCCAGTCGCCCATCGACCATTGCCTGGACAAGGTAGCCAATGTACTGATCGGAAGCCTCATCACCAGTTCGTGGCACATGTTGTGTGAGTTCCTGCAGCCACAGCTTCTCGGGGGCTTGCTGGCTCGTGCCGGCACCTGCGGCAGTTGCATCTCCACCAGCCCGCGCATCATTGCGTTCGAGCAGTGGCACATCGGAAATGTGTAATTGTGCCAACTGCGCTGGCGCAAAATAAAGCGGCTCGGCGTAGTCCACGATGTCAGGGCGGGCCTGTACAAAACGCTGAAGCACTGCCGCGGTCGCCTCGGCATCCGCAAGTGCCGTATGAGCAGCCCTATTCTCAATGCCCATGATGCTGAGAACATTTTTCAGTGAAACAGGCTGGCCAGGAATAAATTGCCGAGCTAGCACCATCGTGTCCAGCAACCAATTACCGTCGGCAAGCTCGACGCCAAGACGCCCGAATTCGTTGGTCAGGAACTTGTACTCAAAGCCAGCGTTGTGAGCGACAACAATCCGGCCGTTGAGAACATCGGCGAAGCGGCGCGCAACATGCTCAAACGTGGGTGCCCCGACCAAATCCGTGGGGGTAATGCCGTGGACATCTGAGTTATCGAAACCCCGGTTCGGCTGCACCAGAGTTTGCCACGTCCACTCGACACGACAGTTCGCGTCCAAAAGCACCACACCAATTTCAATGACTCGGTCATGCCGGGAAAAACCGGTGGTCTCAAAGTCCAAGACCGCAAAACCGGACCTACTGCCGGTTGGCCTCATCGCTTGAAAGAAATTGCTGGGTGGAATGGATGTCATTGGACGCGGACTCCGTTTCTTTCGGGGAGATTCACATCATATGCTCGCAGCTTTTCGGCCGGCAGGCGAACTCTGCTCGCGGTTACAACCCCCGCGAGAGGTTCCACCGCAACACAGCAGGTCGGTCATGGTAGCGACCGAGCACGGACAACGACGCAGTATTCAACGGAAAGGACTGGCCAAGCGGCATTGGCAGCTCCAGCCAAGCCGTCGTGAGCGCACGCAGCGAGTGGCCGTGAGCGAACACGATTGCCTTGTCCACGCCCGATTCGCGCACCCTTTTGACCACACGCTCAACACGTTCACGGACTTCCTCCGCGGTCTCCCCATTGGGCACACCGTGAGTCCAAATCTGCCAATCCGGAACAGTCTTCTGAACTTCCTTCGAGGTAATCCCCTCGTAGTCGCCGTAGAACCATTCCGCAAGATCCTCGTCGACCTCAAAGTCGTGGAATCCCGCCAAACGGGCAGTCTCCTGGGCGCGCGTACGCGGCGATGCCAGCACCAGCCCAAAGTCCTTCGGATCCAGCCAGCCGTTTAAGGCCTTGGCTTCTTCCCGTCCGTTGTCAGTCAGCGGGAGATCAGTTACCGAGGTGTGCTGCCCAGTGCGCGACCACTCAGTTTCGCCGTGCCGCACGAGATATAAATCAGTCATACCTCCAGCTTAGGCCTGTTCCGAAATGCCGTTAGCCGGGGCATTCCCATTACCCCAGCTAGCCGACCTAACCCATCAGCGGCTCGTGGACTCGCAGTCCCCGCTTAGAATTCTCACACACCGTCGCAGCCTGGAGTTCCTGTGACCTCGCGTATGTCGGCGAACTACATACCCAGTCCCCCACCTGGGCCGTCAGCGTATTGCCACCGCCCTCAGTGTCCTTGATTGCGTCGTACCGATCCAGCACATCCATGGCCTCAGCGCAGGTCATCTCACCCTTTACCACTTCCGCCAGACGATGGCCCTCCATGGCACCGCACATCATCGGCCCCTGAACAAGTGCATCCGTGCCCTGACTGTAGCCCCTCGCCGGCTCACTCCCCTGGGCCATGAGTTCCTCGACGGAATCGAAAACCTTGCCAGAGGTCCGAATCTTCCGGTCCTTGCCTTCGATGGCAAAGGCCGCGTTATCAGACTGGCACACCAGCTTGTTCGCATCCGTCTTCGCACACGCAGCGGTGCCGAAGCTCGTCCATTGGCCGTCGTCAAGCTCTTCCTGAGCCGGCGGTACCCCTTCGACGAGCGTGTACGCGGCACCTGAAGTATTCAGCATGATTGCGCCCGGCGACTGTGGTGGGAACGGCGGAACCTCCACATCAGGGATCGACGAATCAGCCTTACCGATGCACGTCACCGCGCCGTCTGAGTAGAAACACTCGCTCTTTTTCCCGTCTAGCGTGACGTAGAACGCCTTGATTCCGTTCTGGCTAAACCGCTGAACGTCAATTTTCTGGTAGGCGCTTTCATCGAATCCGATGCTGTCGGCGCTTGTCCCCTTCGTCGGCGACGGCATCTTCGGATTATCGCCCTCGCTTGCCGACGTCGATTGCGACTGCACTTCACTCTGATCATTGTTGCTTTGTGATGCGGCGGCATCTTCGGAATCTGAAGATGAGCAGCCGACGAGAGTTCCGAGCATGACAACAGCAAGGCCCGCGGTCATCCGAAACATCGCACTGCGACTGGATCGAATAGGACTCGCGGGCATCTGGTTTTGGGTGACTGACATGAAATCAGCTTATCGCCGAACGAATCGGCTGGCTTGTTGTTTGCCGTATTTAACGGATGCGACTACGAGTGTTGCTTAAGTGCCTCCACTGCACGGTCGGCGAGCTCCTCGCCAGCACCATCGTATAGGTAGACAGCCATGTCAGCACCAACGTTAAGAAGCTGGCTCTTAAACCGCTGCACCTTGGTGGTAGTAGCAACCACGGCTTCGGTGTCCTGCTTACGGATGTTCTGAATCATCGCGTAGGTCTCAGCGTGCTCAGACAGCGCCAGCACGTACAGCGCTGGTTTCTTCTCCAACTCGATGTGGTGCCAGAGCTCTGGGTCTGTCACATCGCCTGGGATGACCTGGTAGCCCTGCTTACGCAGCTCTTCGATGCGATCCTCATCGAAGTCAACGCCGAAGACGTTCATGCCGTACTCATTAACCAACCTGCGATAGACACCAACGCCGACTCGACCCATACCCATGATGAGAGCATCGGCGTTATCAATAATGACCTTTGCCTCTTCTGGCACCAGGCGGTCCTCTGGGGTTTCTGGGACGAACTTCTGCAGGAAGCTGACAATCTTGTCTTCGTGCGGGGCCATCAGCGAGCTGGCAATGAAGCTACCCGCCACGGCGACTGCCATAATCGAGGTCCATTCTTCCGGCAGAATGTCCTGTTGCGTCGCCGCCGCCATGACAATCAGGCCGAACTCCGAGTAGTTACTCAACGTCAGGCCCGCCAACGCACTAGTACGCAGCGACAGTCCGGTGCGCTTGAGAATCCAGATGAAGATAGTGGCCTTGAACACCAGGAACAGCACCATAATCGCAGCGATAACGTAGCCGCCCGCGCTCGGCAGACCACCGAGACCAATCTCAATGAAGAACGCGACCAGCAGCAACTCGCGGATACTAATCAGAGCTTCCGACAGACGGTCAGAGATCGGGTGCGAGGACAGCAGAATGCCGGCCACCAGGGACCCCAGCGAGCCGGACAACCCTGCCAACTCAAATGCCGAATACGAGGCAACCGCAATGCCGATACCGGTGAGAACCAGCAGCTCAGTGCGGAACATGCGGTTGGGAAGCCGCGCTGCCAGCGGGCGAATGAAGAACAATAGCGGCAGCGCCAGCGCCCACAGCTCCGGGGTCTTACCCGACGATGCCACCAGCACGCCGACCGCAATGATGTCCTGCAGAATGAGCACACCAATCGCGATGCGTCCGATGGCCGAAGCTCCGCGGTTCTGTTCCTCCAAGTGGCTCATCACAAACACCGTCGATGAAAACGAGGTTGCGATGCCGATGTAAATCAGCGCGGTTACCGACAGCCCGGTGAGTTCACGCAGCGGCAAGAAACTGGCGATACCGAATAGCGCGGCAAAAACTACCGTGTTTAAAAACGCGTGGCCCAACCCCGAAAAGACCACTCGCGGCGCCACGATATCCTTCGGATTTAGCTTCAGCCCGATCGTGAACAGCAAGGTGGTAACACCGAGCTCGGCTAGCGAATCAATGAACGGGATTTCCTCAAGCCCCATTGCATGAACGGCGAAGCCTGCCCCAAGGAAACCAATCAGCGGCGGCAGCCGAAGCAACGACGCACCGAGCCCGCCGATAATCGAAAACAGTATTGCTGTTAGGTATACGGATTCCACCCATCAAAGATAACGGCTGACACTACCGATTGATGCAGTGGCCAACCATTAACAGATTTTTAACACCTAACCGGGGTTAGCGTCGGTACGGAACCTCGCCCAACGCAATTGGCTGCGGGTGCTCCGCCACCCACGCAACGGCCGCTTCCATCAACGCATCAATGTCCGCTTCACCAGCTTTACGCTGCTTCACGACGGCCATTGCACCCTCGGCAGCCCCAACCGTCTCCAGCCAGAAGTCGGTCATCTTGGCATAGTCTTCGTCCCAGTTGACGTAGCCCATCTCTAGGACCTCGTACCCGAGCCGACCGACGATGCGAATAACTTCGCCCTGCACAGTCTCGGCTGCACCACCACCCGGAACCAGGTAGTTCCAGAGGTATCGGAACTGGTCGTTGGTTGACTTATCTGCAGGGACAATGATGTCGCTGTGGCCGTCGTGAGGTGTGACTACCTGCGGATGTTCCGCACCGATGCGCTCGTAGAGACGATCCATGACCGGCTGGTACTCGTTGCGCGCCTTGTCTGACATGCGGTTGTAGCAGCGACCGAACTTGGTGAACTCTTCGCGCACTTCGTCGTCGATTTCCGAACCAGCGTCCAGGAGCACCTCGATACTCTCTAGGACTCGACTGAGAGCATCAATATCGGCGGTAGCGACGGCCTCTTTGAACGCTGTCCGGCCGTGACCGAGGCGGTTCTCGCGGTGAAGGTCAGCGCCATTGTCCAGCAGCAACGCAATCGCCTCGGGCTGATGGGTCTTCGCTGCCTGGAATAGAGGCCAGTGTTTGCCAGCTTCGATGTCGGCACCGCAGTCAAGCAGAAGCTTCATCTTGTCGATGTCGCCCCGGCTTGCGTGCTCTGCCAGGGCGGTTTTACCGAAGCGGTTCTCGGTGTTGACGTCGAGCCCCTGGTCGATTAGCCAGCGCATGAGCTCCGGAGGGGTGCCACAGAGCGCCAGTGCAGTGTCCTTGCTGTATCCGAAAACTGCGTTGAGAGTGCAAGTGTCATAAACCGCTTTCAGCGCATCCATGTCACCGGCTTCGAGCAGCTCTTCGAAGTTCTCAACCAGTTTCTTCCGCTTCCGTGGCATGTGGTTTCCCTTTCTGCAGTCTCGTTAGCAATATGCTTTGGCTTGTCAAAGGTTTTTGGGAAAATGAAAACTCATTGTTATGCACGCAGGCTAGCGGAAGTCGGAGAGTTTGGCGCAGGGTTAACTACGGGAGAATCGCTACCCATAAAATCAATATCCATGAACCCTGCAGGTGACAACATCGTTTTCAAACGCTGGGAACTAGAACCTGGCATGAGCATCAGCTCACTAATCAGCAACCACCGACGTGGCATCTATGTTCTCGAGTTCGCCGATGGCTGTCGATATGTCGGTCAATCAGTAAACGTTGTCAGCCGTTTTGCGACACATGTCCACGGCTCATCCCACCACAAGGGTTGGGACGACGTTGTAGCAATTCAGTTCCGCGAGATGCCAGTGGGAAATCTTGACGAAGCGGAATACCAAGAAATCTTTAGGCAAAAATCACTCGGCTTTGAATTGCGGAACAAGGTTTTCAACCTTGGCCACAATCAGCCTTCAAAATTTGATGATGTTGTCACCGTCGAGGAACAGAACCATTGGGCACTCGGCCACGGCAATTACGAACTTGAAAACCTAGAATTACGCCTATCTGAAGTCCCATCGACTCCAAGTAAGCTTCGTTCCAAGGTTCCAACCTCGGTATCCGATGAAACCTATACGGCTGTATTAGATGATCTCGCTTTTTGTCTCAGCCACGTAATCCCTGATGCAATAAAACTGGAATCTACGTACTGGACAATCTCTGACTACCCGAATACCTCGGGTGGGCGATTCGCAACACTCAACGTCGGAAATCTCGAGCTAGGTTATTTTCCTAGATTCCCTTTCGATGACCCAGAAGGGCGCATCGCAGATATGCACCAGCTTGTCTTCTTTAATCTGCCTTCATGTGTCCTCGACAAAGGCTACAACAACGCCATTATCAGAAGTGAGCATTCTTGGATATATTTCGAACGACATTTTTACAGTCTCATTGACACTGTGGGCGTCGAAATGCCGATAGGAACACTCCGTGAATTCTTTAAGACGGAACCAGATTTGCTGATAGACGCACGCCAATTTGTCATTAGCCTCATGCGAAACGGTGGCTCCGGAAAGTTTCGCCGCTGGCACAGCCAAGCTCTTTCGACTGAGGTATTTCAATACTGTCGCGCTCTGAAAGAGGCGCGATAGGTTGCCTGATTGTACGACAGCAACGCACCCAAAACCTAGGCAACTTAAGCCTCCCGGTTGGGAGGCTCCACGAAGAAGGCAGAGCCGCTCCCTCTACTTACCGCCCTCATCGGTGGACAACGCAGCCACGAATGCCTCCTGCGGCACCGAGACCGAACCGATGTTCTTCATGCGCTTCTTACCGGCTTTCTGCTTCTCCAGCAGCTTGCGCTTACGAGAGATATCACCGCCGTAACACTTAGCGAGGACGTCCTTGCGCAGCGCACGGATGTTCTCGCGGGCGATAATCTTCGAACCGATTGCGGCCTGGACCGGGACCTCGAACTGCTGGCGAGGAATCAGCTCGCGCAGCTTCTTGGTCATCTTGTTGCCGTACCACTGCGCGTTGTCGCGGTGGACGATAGCGGAAAACGCATCGACTGCTTCGCCCTGCAGGAGGATATCCACCTTGACTAGGTCTGCAATCTGCTCACCGGCATCTTCGTAGTTCAGCGAGGCATAACCCCTGGTACGGGACTTCAGCATGTCGAAGAAGTCGAAGATAATCTCGCCCAGTGGCATCTTGTAGCGCAGCTCCACGCGATCCTCCGACAGGTAGTCCATGCCACCCATCTCGCCGCGTTTCTGCTGACACAGTTCCATAGTGGAGCCGACGAACTCACTCGGCACGACGATGGTGCACTTGACCATCGGCTCGTAAATCTCGCGGAGCTTGCCCTCCGGCCAGTCACTCGGATTGTGAACAGTGACCTCAGAGCCGTCCTCGGTGACAACGCGGTAGACGACGTTTGGCGCCGTCGAAATCAGATCCAGGTCGAACTCGCGCTCCAGGCGGGCGCGGGTAATCTCCATGTGCAGCAGGCCCAGGAAGCCACCGCGGAAACCAAAGCCGAGGGCCACCGAGGTCTCCGGTTCGAATGTCAACGAAGCGTCGTTAAGCTGGAGCTTTTCCAACGCATCACGCAGGTCGGGATAGTCCTGCTGAGAGATCGGGAACAGACCGGAGTAGACCATCGGCTTGGGCTCTTCGTAGCCTTCCAGCGGCTCCTCAGCCGGTGTGGCGTTCAGCGTGACGGTATCACCGACCTTGGACTGGCGGACGTCCTTCACACCGGTGATGAGGTAACCAACCTCGCCGACGCCAAGGCCCTTACACTTCTTCGGCTGTGGCGAAACAATGCCGATTTCCAACAGCTCGTGCTTGGTACCGGTGGACATCATCTGAATGACCTCACGCGGCTTAAGCTGACCGTCAACAACACGGATGTACGTGACCACACCACGGTAGGTGTCGTAGACCGAGTCAAAAATCAGTGCACGCGCAGGTGCCTCCGGGTCGCCGACCGGCGCCGGGACGAGCTCACAGACTCGGTCGAGCATTTCCTCAACGCCCTCACCAGTCTTACCCGAAACACGCATGACATCCTCCGGCTCACAGCCGATGATGTGCGCGATTTCCTCCGCGTACTTATCCGGATCCGCGGCCGGCAGGTCAATCTTGTTCAGAACCGGGATGATTTCCAGGTCGTTTTCCATGGCCAGGTACAGGTTGGCCAGGGTCTGCGCTTCGATGCCCTGAGCGGCGTCGACAAGCAGAATCGCACCTTCACACGCCTCTAGCGCACGCGAGACTTCGTAGGTGAAGTCGACGTGACCAGGCGTATCAATCAAGTGCAGGACAATCTCTTCGCCAGCGTGCTCGCCGGTGCGCGGAACCCACGGCAGGCGCACGTTCTGGGCCTTAATGGTGATGCCGCGTTCGCGCTCAATATCCATATTGTCGAGGTACTGATCGCGCATATCGCGTGCTTCAACAACGCCCGAGAGCTGCAGAATTCGGTCCGCCAGGGTGGACTTACCGTGGTCAATGTGCGCAATGATGCAGAAGTTTCGAATCCGTGAGGGGTCCGTAAAAGTCTGCTCCGCAAAATTCTTGGTCACGTTGGGTCTACTCCGAAAAATAAAGACGTTATGGGCATTGGGGCACGGTATGAACCGACCCACATGCGCCGGCCTCGAAAACCGACCAGCCGGGCTTAAATACAATCACGCACAATCTTACCTATCGATTCCCTCCGCACTAAACCTCTAGACTTAGATTCCATGAGCTCCACTTCGCCCACCGATCAAAATGACCGCGAAAGCTGGCCGCGCCGCCTGCGCAATCGCATCAGCGCGCGTCTTTTCGCCGGTACCGAGTGGTTCCGCGGCCCCGACACACTCGACGAGGCGCTGTTTAAGCTCAACACGCAGCTAGGACTCGCCCAGGACACCTCGCTTTCCGACGAGTCCAAGGAGGCCCTACTTCGACTGCGAGACCCGGTGACCATCGCGCGCCCAACCGCAGAACTGGCCCGCACAATTGTCTACAGCCCTGACATGGATGGCCAAGCCGACCCCGGCGAAGTGGTGTGGATTCCGCTGCAGCTCGAAGGTGAGAATGCCGCTTTGCGCGAGCGCGCTGTGGTTGTGGTTGGCCGCCATGACCAGTTCCTTTTGGGCATGTTGATTTCCACACGCAGTGAGCACAGCGAGCAGCCGGAGTGGCTGTTTATCGGCAGCGGGTTCTGGAATGACGATCCCAAGCCATCGTGGGTTCGTATGGACCGCATCTTGCTTATTCCGGAATCTGGCATTCGCCGTGCAGGTGCAATGATGCCCCGCAGGCGCTTTGAGCTCATCGCTGCCCGACTGCGCGGGGACTACGGCTGGAATTAGGCAGCGCTGTTTGCTAAGATTCTGCAAGTTGTTTACCGTTGCGTTCCTTTGCGGCGAGCGCGGGCAGGACCTTGGGTTCGCGTTTTCGTCGTCGTACAAGCGCAGTGCGTGGTTTCATCTCGCTGGTTCATTGAAATGACCGGCGGCGATATTACACCGCAATTTGCACTGTGATCAGGACTTTTCTTGGTGGCGGGCGGTAACAATTCCAACTACTACGGATACAAGAGGTATTCACGATGGCAAACATCAAGTCCCAGATCAAGCGCAACAAGACCAACGAGAAGGCTCGCCTGCGTAACCAGGCTATCCGCTCTGAGGTCCGCACCGAGATCCGCAAGTTCCAGGCTGCTGTTGAGGCTGGCGACAAGGCTGCTGCTGAGACTCAGCTGCGCGTTGCTTCCCGCAAGCTGGACAAGGCTGTCACCAAGGGCGTCTTCCACCGCAACACTGCGGCTAACAAGAAGTCCGGTATGGCTAAGGCTTTCAACAAGCTGGAGGGCTAATCCCCTTTCGGCGCTGTGCGCCGTGCTTTTGCAGCGGCTATTTCAGCGCTGCGCTTGCGTCGTGCTAGCACTGCTTTAACGCCGCGCTTGCACCGTGAAAGTTAACCGTTTCCTGCTATTTTCCGATTTCATTTCGGATGTGGCGGGAGGCGGTTTTTATTATTTAACCCCAACGCGAGTTACTGACCGCGTTTATGTTTGGCGACCGCGGGCCAATGCGAGTTAGTGACCTCGGTTATGGCAAAAATTGCATGAAAAATGGCATGAAAGTGCTATAAACTCACACAGTTTCACATTTGCAGCCCGTTGAGCAGGACCAAGCCCGCTATTCAAGCGCGATTTACATAACTTGAACTGCGGGAATGTCTTGAATCAGACACACTTTTGTCTATTAACCCTAAAAATGCTGCGCATTATCTGAGAATCCACCAGAATCGACTACGCCAGCACAATTTCTATAGGAAGGAACGTCATGCCTAAGACAACTTTCACAACGGTCGCGCACGCCCCCACCAACCTCGAAACCACGGTAACCTCTCACGACATGAGCTTCACCCTGGACGAGCCGACTGACCTCGGGGGAACCAACAAGGGCATGAACCCGGTAGAGGCGCTGCTCGGAGCCCTAGGCGCCTGCAAGTGCATCGTCGTCCGCTCATTCGCCGATGCCCAGGGCATCAAGCTCAACGACGTCAAGGTTGAGTGCTCCGGTGTGCTCGATCCAGACGGTTTCATGGGGAAGAACCCGGAGGCAAAGATCGGTTTCTCCGAGATTCATACCCGCTTCCACATTGATGCAGACAACACGAGGGAGGAACTGGTCACATTCCTAGACTTTGTTGAATCCCACTGCCCGGTTCAGGACACGCTGTCCAACCCGGCTACCTCGTCCTTCGAGCTTGCATAATCGTCCTTCAAACGCGCATCGCGGAGAATCAACGCAGCGTAAAAGCGGCTAGGTATCGGGGCAAGTCACAGAACTGAAGCCCATCGGAACACGAACTGCTTAACGCCGATAGGACGAATGCGCCAGCTCTGCGATTCGCAGCACCGACTGCTCCAGGGACAGCTCGGGAGTCGACGAGGCTCCCTTGGTGTCCGCGTCCAGCTGTGCCGCAACAACCACAGCGCGCGCTACTGCCGGGGTTGACCAGGCCGAGGCCAAACGCTGTGTTTTCTCCAGTTTCCACGGCGGCATGCCATAGCGGTGGGCATCCCTGCGAGCATTCACGCCTCGCGCGCCGTGGAGCCGAGCAACATCACCGACCATTCCGGTGATGGCAGCCGACAGCAGTGCCGGTGCCATTCCCAACTGCAAAGCACGGCGCATCTTGGCCAACGCTTCCCCACCCCGGCCGCGCAGTGCGAGCTCGGCAATCTCAAAGCCCGAGACCTCCGCCGAGGCACCATAGTAGGTGCGCACTGCTTCCGAGGTGACCTTGCCTGCAGTATCCGCACAGAGCTGGGAAATGGCAGTGGCCAGCTCGCGGAGATCCGAACCGACCGCATCCAGGACGGTATCGATGACGTCGCGACGCACCTTAACCCCGTGGGAGGCGAACTCTTCGCCAACGAAACCGGGCAAATCGTTCCTCTTGAGCGGCTGAGCTTCAAAAAAGCGGACACCCAGCTTGCGCAGGTCTGCGACCATCTTCTTTTGGCGTCCCTCACCAGTGTGCAGGAGAATCATTGTGATGCCCGGCGCGGGATCTTTAACCGAATCCATCAACAGCTTGGCAGGCTCTTTACCGGCATCCTGGCAGTCGGTGACAACCACAATCCGGTCATCCCCAAACAGCGAAGGACTGAAAAGTTCCACTGCGTCGACAGTGGTCATGTCCCCTGCCCGAATGGTGGTGACAGGCACCGAGCGTCCGCCCGGATCAGACTCGGTAGCCGCCTGCGCGCGGACGGCAGCGACGATGGCGAGGCGGGCGCGGTCTTTCAGCAGCTCTTCTTTGCCCACAATCAAATTCACGGGTGCGACGGCGCTCAAACCCCAACCTCTTTTCCGCGTTGATTCCTGCCACTGTTGTTTCTAGCCTACGGGACGGCCCGGATTTCACCTTCCTCGCCAGACTTCACCATTCGAATACAGGGCTTGTGGGCCATCTCGTTGTGGGCAGACCACGGGAATATGCTCGGGTGTCATTACGGTTTCTCGGACACGTGGACCGCATTCGAGGGCGATAAACCACTGAGGTGAACTGTGCGATTGGGCGGGGCGGCCACTCATTGCTTCCGCGACATACGACGGGGACTCCACCGCCACGGTTTCTGTCGTGGGATTATCGGCGGCGCCATCGAGCACCTGGGCGTGCCATGCCTTTTCCTCGGTGAGGCCGAGCGCAATTCGGCACTGCCGACTGAGCGCGAGCGGGGGCGGCGTCGGTACAGAGCGGTTGTCTGGAGCTCGTGCGGGGTAGGCGTCAGATCGTGCGGGGTGGGCGTCAGATATGGGGTAGTTAGACGACTCAGGGGCATCACCGGGTTTCCCGACAGCCTCCGCGTGAATGAGAACAATGTGGTTCTTCTCAGCGCAGGCGGCAGCACTCCACCCCTTTGGTGCACGCGCAATGTCCAGGCCGAACACCCAGATTATGGCGTAACTACAGGTAGCCAGGACAACTGCGGAACAACCTGCGCGGAGCGCCGCACGGGGCCAGACCCAGAGCGTCGTCAAGCATGCGAGCGTGAGTACGCAGGAGATGACCAACGTGGTGGCGCCCGTGGCGGGCGCGACGAGACTCGCGGTGAGGTGTGCGACCTGATGAATCCACCACGCGCATGGCGCGGCGCACCAGAGCAGCGCGCTGATCAGCCAATTGAGATGCAGTGCGGCAGCGACAGCGGCTAGCGAACCGGCGATAGTAACGGGTGCGACGGCTGGCGCGGCGAGGAGGTTAGCGAGCAGCGAAACATGGCTGATCTCGCCGATGAGGAGCGCCAACACGGGCATCGTGACTACGTGGGCGGCAATCGCTACGGCAATGGCGCGGACTATTGGCGCGGGCCAGGTGCCCATGACGGTGGTGTCGGAAAGGCGTCTGGCAAGGGGCTCGGCAAGCAGGACGAGCCCGGCGGTGGCTGCGACAGACAGGGCGAAACCCACCGATACCGACAAGTCTGGCGCCAGAAGAATCAACCCGATAATGCCAGCTGACAGCGCCGCGATGGCCTGGCCTGCTCGTCCCACAATGATTGCCAATAGCCCAATGCAACCGGTGACCACCGCGCGAAGCACTGACGGTTCTGTGCCCACGATTGCCACAAAGCCATACAGGGCAAGCGCGGCGACTGCGACCCGCACCCGCGGTCCGGCCCACGAAAACACGGCTACAACCGCACCGACAACAAGCGCGACGTTCGCCCCAGAGACTGCCGATAAATGTGAAAGTCCGGAGGCGGTCATCATGTCGCCGTCGGCGAGGGTGAAACCACGCTCATCGCCGATGGCCATCGCGGGAATGAGGCGGTCGGGACCGGACGGAAGACGCTGCGACGACTCAAAGAGCTGTTGGCGCACCTCGGCTGCCAGCCCCTGCGGTGGCACGATGACCTCCACATCGCCGCGGAGTTTCAACTGGATTCCACTAATGCAGGGTTTGTTCGCGGCGCGTACACCAGCGGTGGATTCAATGATTGAGTCGCGCGTGATAGCCAACAGTGACTCGTCACCGAAAACCGAAACCTGGCCGGGAAGCCCTTCGATGCGAGCCTTCACACTGGCACCGAACTCAATTGCCTTCGGCTCAGTGACCAGGCGCAACCGCACTTTCGCAATTCCGCCAATGTCGTCATAGAGCTCGTGGGCGCGGGCTTGAGCAATGCGGATTCGCGTGGTTGCCGCAACGCTAGCCACTGCTATGGCCGGTACCAGGAGGGTGGCAATCGCTTGCCAACCAGACGTCACCGCACTACTGCCCCATCGCCACGACCAGCGCTTCCACACCCACGGCAATGCCACCGAGACCACGATTGCGCTCGGTGCCACAACCAGTGCCCACTCTGGTTGCAGAATGACCGCCACTGCAGTCGCCCACGCCAACACCGCGGCTGGCACGAGTCGCACATCGAGCCCGGCGCGAACGCGCAGCTCAGATGGTGGCGGCATCACGCAGCGCCTCTACCTTGGCCGGGCCGATGCCCGGGACCTCCTCTAGTGCATCGATGCTGGCAAAAGGCCCGTTCTTTTCTCGAAAGTCAATAATCTTGGTCGCTGTCGCAGGGCCGATGCCTGGTAGTTCCTCCAGCTGGGTTGCGGTCGCGGTGTTGATGTTAATCTTTCCGCCCGCACCGCCCGCACCGCCCGCACTACCTGCACCGGGCGTACCGGGCGCGCCGCCAGCACCGCCAGCACCGCCAACACCACCCGCAATCTCCTCTGCCGGCAGCGCCTCCGTCCCGACCACAATCTGTTGACCATCCACCAACGGTGCCGCCAGATTCACGCTCGCTGGATTCGCTTCCGGCAAGAGCCCACCCGCGCGATCGATTGCCTCCACCACCCGCGCACCTGCTGGCACCTCCACCACACCGGGATGTACAACCAGCCCCACCACCGACACAATCAGCGGCCCTGTCTGTGTCTGCGCGCTGGTCTCCTGCCCCGGACCGCCAGGAACCTCCGCCGCGGTCTCAGTCGTCTCCGGCGTCGTCCCCACCGATGCCGCGTCCTGCACCGGCGGCATCTCCACCTGCGGCGACGATGGCCACACCACCGCAGCAATGGCCCCCAACGCCAATACCACAATCACGATGCACGCAGCCATCGCAACCCGCGGCGTCACCACCGCCCGACGCGTGGAAAAGTCCACCGCCATCCGATTGTCCTGATTGATCGGTTCCAGATAGTCCGCCAGTCGATTCCGCAAAGTCGTCACGATGCGCACACTAGCGCCGGGCCCCTCCCCGCGGCCCCGCGAAAGCGCCCATAACAGCGTCATCTGTGGATAAAAATTGACCTGTGGAGGTTATCCACAGGCCACAACATCTACACAGGTCAGAAGCTATCTCTTCTTCTCGTCACCGTCATCATCGCGCTTTTCGCTTGACGACGGCCCCTGCGCCTTCTCCTCCTCAGCGCCAAATACAGCCCCCTCGGGATCGGACTTGTCGCGCAGCGCCAAATCAGAGATAGCCTTCGCCAGACGCTCAGCCTTTTCCAATGCTGCCTGCCGGTTTTCACTCCACGTTGGCAACTTAGAAACCGCCGTGGTGAAAAGTGGAATTCCCTGTTCATTGGTCACAACCGTGCGTTGGATGCGCTTATTGCGGTTACGGCTAGCGGTGGGATCCTCGACTACTTGCACTGCCGCCTGGTCGGTGATTGGCTCATCGGTGTCAGGGGTGCCGGAATCAGCTGAGTCACCAGAACCATCTTCTCCGGCGCCCTTGGAAACCTCAGCGCCGGCACCGGCCGCATCGCTCTCCTCCACGCTGTGGACTAGCGCTGTCACACCCATCTCGGCTTCAAAGTCCATGGCCTCCGAATCAATCGAGCCACCAGAGACCATGCCGATTGCATAGGCACCCTGCCCGACATGGGCAGTAATCGACTCCGGCAAATCTAGGATTCGAAACCGGGTATCGTCGGGTAGCTTTTCGGCAAGCATGGCCTGGAGCTCGTGGACGTCGTCAAGCGCGTCGGCGTGATGCAGGAGCACTGCCGGCGGACGGTTCGCTGAAGACGCGGACTTCACCATCTTGGTGGCAAAATCCACCATGCGCTGCTTGACCTTGGCTTCTGTGCGGCACTTGGCGACGAGTGCCAGAGCGCCATCTTTAATGCCGACGATGGGCTTGATGGCAAGTGCCGTAGACAGCATCGCCTGTCCAGCTGGGATGCGACCGCCGCGGCGCAGTGAGTCGAGCTTCGGCACAAACAGCCAGAGTCGATAGCGCTGCAGCACATCGCGAGCGACATCGGCAACCTCATCACGGCTGGCACCAGCCCGCGCTGCCTTGGCGGCCGCAATGGCAGCGGCACCGACGCCCGCGCCAACAGTGTCGGTGTCGATGATGGTCACGCGGTCCAGGGCGCCTGCGGCAGTGACAGCGTTGGACCAGGTGGCGGACATGCCTTTGCTCAGATGCAGGGCAACAACGCCCGCGTCGGAACCGTCCTTGTTGGAACGTTCCAACGCACGCGCGTATGCAGCACATAGCTTCAGCGGACTGACCGCCGAGGTTGTGACGGCATCTTCATTGATGTCATGGCTGATGGGAACCACGGTGATGTCGAGCTTGCGGGCAACCTCGGGCATCAGACACGCGGTGTCATCGACAACAATGCGGACGTGACCGTCACCGGGCATGGTGGCCTCCTGAACCGGAGTCAGAAATCTTCGGCTCCCGTTCACGAACCTTCGCGTTGAACGCGTTGAGGAACCAGGAGGTCTCACCGTTTACGCGGGTGCGCTGCTCCATTTCGACCCATGCGGTGTTGCCCAGGCCGTTGAACGTGCTGAAGTAGTCGCGCGGCATCTGCAGCAGAGCTGCGGTAGCTGCAGCGATCGCACCGCCGTGGGATACGAGCACGAAAGTGTCCGTTTCCCAAGCAGGGTCGGCCGCTAGCTCAGCAATCACTGCGAGCATGCGGTTGGAAACCTCAAACCGGGTCTCACCGCCCTTGGGTGCCCAGTTGAGATTGTGGCGCCAGTGGTCACGCATGCCGGGGAACGCGGAGTCGATCTCGTCGTAGGTGCGCTCCTGCCATTCGCCAAGGTTGGTCTCCCGCAGGCGCTTATCAAAGCTCAGCTCGGCACCGGTGGTCTCCGCTAGCGCGCGGGCGGTGTCGGCTGCCCGGGACAAATCAGAAGACACGATTTTTGTAATCTTCGGTTCCGCCACCGCCAGGTACTGCGCCGCGGTACGGGCTTGCTCGCGGCCAACGTCGGAAAGCTGCGTGTCCAGCTGCCCCTGAATGCGGCCGGTAGCGTTGTACGACGTCTGCCCATGGCGCAGCATAATCAGGCGGCGTCGAGCGGCAACATGCGCCTCGCGTGAGCCCGCCACGATTAGAACTCGTCCGTATCCGGGTTGTCGGCAGCCAGCGGAATCTCGTCGATGGAGCGAGCCCTGCGGGCGGAATCTTCGCCGTCCTCATTGCTCGGCTGCTCGATGCCCTCGACCTCGATGCGCGGGCAATCGCGCCACAGTCGATCAAGACCGTAGAAGTCACGCTCTTCGCTGCGGAAAACATGCACGACAATGTCGCCGTAGTCCAGCAGCGCCCAACGTCCCTCGCGGACACCTTCGCGGCGCACCGGCTTTGCGCCAAGGTCACGCAGATCGTCCTCAATTTCATCGACGATTGCGGCAACCAGACGCTCATTGTCAGCACTGACCAGGACGAATGCGTCCGTAATCACCACCGGGCCAGAGACATCGAGAACAACGACGTCCTCACCCTTCTTGCTATCGGCGGCCTTTGCCGCGGCGGTCGCCAGCTCGATGGCGCGTGCTTGTGCAGTCACGAAAGACTTCAGCTCCTTGTGATTAAGTGAAAAACAGCGTTTGTACTTGTAACTTACCGCCTCAGCGGGATTTTGCTAACTTTCAACCGGCAGTTTCGGCCTTCGCATCGTCTGACACCGCTGCGCCCGACACCGCATCCGCGGAGGATGAGTTCACCGATGCCGGTCCGACCGAACCGACCGTCCCCTCAGCAGACTGGTACAGGCCACGCTTAGCGATGTACTGCACCACCCCATCCGGCACCAAATACCAAACAGGGCGCCCCGCAGCCGCACGCTTTCGACAGTCGGTGGAGGAAATAGCCATCGCGGGAATCTCGATGAGGTGCAACCGCGAGGCATCGATCCCCTCCAGGTCCTCCGCCCGCAAATGCACCCCAGGGCGCGTGACACCGACGAACGTTGCTGCGTCGAACATTTCCTCCCAGTCCCGCCACGTCATTATCTTCTGCAGCGCATCGGCGCCGGTAATGAAGAATAAATCCGCGTTGGGGTAGATGACCTTCAAATCCCGCAGCGTATCGACGGTATAAGTCGCACCCGGTCGGTCAATATCCACCCGCGAGACCGAAAACTGTGGATTCGACGCGGTGGCAATGACAGTCATCAGGTAGCGGTCTTCGCTGTGAGAGACCTTCCGGCCGCGCTTTTGCCACGGCTCACCCGTGGGCACGAAAAGCACGAAGTCCAGGTCAAAACGGTCCGCGACCTCACTGGCGGCAACCAAGTGCCCATTGTGGATGGGATCGAAAGTGCCACCCATCACGCCAATGCGCTGCCGGGGCGCTTCCGCCGACTTTGCTGTCAACGCGGCGTGTACCCGCGACCGCACACTTTTCTTGCGCTTCACCATGTCTGGCACTTTACCTGGGCACTACGGACGAGTCTGTCCGCGACCGGCCAGAACCCACTTGCTGCTGGTCAGCTCCGGCAGCCCCATCGGGCCACGGGCGTGCAGCTTCTGGGTGGAAATGCCAATCTCTGCACCGAAACCGTACTGCTCACCATCGGTAAATGCGGTCGAGGCATTAACGCTGACAGCTGCGGCATCAACACGGTCGACGAACTCCTGGCACACCCCCCAGTCACGTGCGGAGATAGCCTCCGTATGACCCGAGGAGTACTCGCTGATGTGGTCGGTTGCAGCCACCACACCGTCGACGATGCGCGCGGCAATGTCCATCGAAAGGTACTCATCCGACCAGTCTTCCGCCGTCGCCGGGATGACCTCGCCAGTCCACCCGGAGGCTGCCAGGTTATCGACATCGCCGTGGACCGCAACGCCCGCGTCGGCAAGCGCATCCAAAATGCGGACCTGGTCCTGCGCCGGCAGCGCCGCGTCAATAAGGACGGTTTCGGTGGCGTTGCAGACACTCGGACGGCGGGTCTTACCGTTAATCATCAGCGCGATTGCCTCGTCGATGTCGGCGGAAGCATCGATGTAGATGTGGCAGTTGCCAGTACCGGTCTCAATGGCCGGCACCGTCGCCTTCGTAACAACGGCCTCAATCAGACCGGCACCACCGCGCGGAATCACCACATCGACCAGGCCACGAGCGGTGATGAGGTCCTGCACAGAATCGTGAGTCTCACACGGCAGCAACTGGACGAGGTCCTTCGGTGCATCGTGGTTGGCCAGTACCTCGCGCAAAACGGCGACCAGCTGCGTGTTGGAATGAACAGCCGACTTAGAGCCGCGCAGCAGAGCCACGTTGCCCGACTTCAGCGCCAGACCAAAGGCATCGATCGTAACGTTCGGGCGAGCCTCATAGACCATCCCCATCACGCCCAGCGGCACACGGACCTGGGAAAGCTTGATGCCGTTGGGAAGAGTGCTACCACGCAGCACCTCACCCACCGGATCCGGCAGCGCCGCGACCTGGCGAAGACCACCGGCAATGCCCTCAACACGGTCAGCATCGAGACGCAGGCGATCCAGCAGGGCATCACTAAAACCACGGGCCTTACCGGCCTCGATGTCCTTGGCGTTAGCCGCCAAGATCTCATCGGTACGGGCAACCAGCGCGTCTGCCGCGGCCAGCAGGAGCTCATTCTTGCGTGCCGACGTAAAGCGCGAGAGCTCTCCCGCGACAGCCTTGGCACGCTGTGCCTTTTCTAAAACCTCAGCGCGCTCAGCGGCGCGCTCCGGGCTAAGAGCAGTTTCGTTCGTTTGGGAAGTCATGCCTACCAGCATAACTAGAGCGAGACATCATTTGAGGGAATTAGCTCAGCAACCCAGGGAAAGATGTAATTCATCAACAGCAGGAAGATAATGACCGCAATCACCATGGTGATAATCAGTTTCACCCACCACGGGCCCGGCAAAGCTCGCCAATATGCTGCATACATCTAATTGACCTCCTTAGCCTCAACACCAGCCAGAACCGCGTGAACAATCAAACGGTGAGTGTTGTCCCACTGCGGGTGGCAAGTGGTCAGCGTAAGTAGAGTGGTGTCTCCTACCGGTTCAATAACATCACCGCGGTCCGGTGTAACAATCTGCTGGCCGGGAACCTCGGGCACGTTGGTCCCTTCCGGCACACAATCGAAACGCTCCCCTGCTCCAGCCATGCCGTCATGCGGTAAGACCTTGTAATGATAAATGGAATCCTGCGTCTCGACAGTGATGTCATCACACGTCTGGAGACGGTCAATGTTATCGAAGGGGGCACCGTGACCATCACGGTGAGCAGCATATGAGCTATTACCCACCTGCCCTGGCAGAGCCGTCCCCGGATAGTGGCCAGGACCGCCACGTAAAACTTCCTGGGAAACGCCTTCGAAGACGATCAGGTTGTTGAAGCCCGCCTTGGGAGCGGAAATCATTGCCACCGCAGAGCCCGGAATCCAGTGCGCCTCACCGTCTGACTCGGAGGCGCGTTGCGATGCTGGCGCGGACCATACTTTTTGCAATTCATCGCGAGCTTGGTCCTGAGCTTTACCGGTCTCAAGACCCGACCAGTAGAGCAGGTAAAACGCAAAGAGCGCCACTAGCACTCCAGCCGTCAGCAGTAACTCGCCGATGACACCGATAATTTTTGATAACACACTAAGAATTATGCCCGACAGCGCCGCGCTAAAGCACATTCAGCGCGAGCAGGTTAGGTGTGAGCTCGGTTCGCACACACCTTAAGCACACACCTTAAGCACGGGTCTTAAGCACGCGAGGCAAAATCCGACAGGTAGTCGGCGTGAACGACAGGCTTCTGCATGTCATTCGGCAACTCCTCGGTGTGGTAGCCAATCATGCCCAGCAGTTCCTCAGAGTCGTAGTTGACCTCGCCTCGGCCGATGACCTCACCGCCAGGACCAATAAGATCCACAATGTCCCCGGCGGAGAACTCGCCATCTACCGAGGTAATACCGACCGGGAGCAGCGACTTACGCATCCGGGTCACGGCATCCACAGCACCGGCATCCAGTCGCAACAGGCCCGAGCTGTCCGCGGCGTAGAGCATCCAGAACTTCCAGGCACTCAGGCGGTTTTCCTTCGCGGCGAAGGCGGTTCCCACATCGGCCTGATCCAGTGCCCGCTCGATGTTAGATGTCGATGTCAGTAGCACCGGCACACCAGCACGGGACGCCAGGCGGGCCGCCGAAACCTTCGATGCCATACCGCCTGTTCCCAGTGCGCCACCGTCACCGGCAATAACACCACGCAGGTCGTTACCGCTGCGAACCTCAGGCACAAAGGTCGCACCTGGATCAGCCGGGTTGCGGTCGTAGAGGCCATCGACGTCGGAAAGCAGAATCAGTGCATCGCAGTATGCCAGGTGACTGACCAGTGCTGCGAGACGGTCATTGTCACCGAAGCGGAACTCCGAGGTAGCAACAGTGTCATTTTCGTTGACAATCGGCACCGCGCCCAGCTGGCGCAGACGGTCGATTGTGCGCTGCGCGTTGCGAGCCCGGGAGCGAACACCCGCATCATCCGAGGTCAACAGCACCTGCGCCGAAGTGCGACCATAGCGCAGGAAGGAGCGTCCCCACTCCTGTGCCAACCGCACCTGGCCGACAGCCGCAGCCGCCTGCTTTGTAGCTAAGTCAGTCGGACGCGAGGAAAGTCCCAGCGGCCCCATTCCGGATGCCACTGCGCCGGAGGACACGACGATGACATCGCTGATACCCATACGCTTTTCCAGGGCATCAGCAATAAAGTCAATGCGCTCGGGATCCGTACGACCATCACGTCCGGTCAGAGAGGAAGAACCAATCTTCACAACGACCCGCTTGGCAGTCCGAATCGCTGCACGAGTCTCGGAATCGAAACCACCCTTGGTGCCCGGAGATAAGTTCTCGGTCGCCTTTTCAATCTCAGCGACAGTGGCCTCGGGATTGTCGTGAAGCAGCTCCTCGACCTCCTCACGGGAGATTGGCGCGTGCGATTCAGGCTTCGCCGCGGTCGCTACCGGGGCATCTGATACGGCTGCCACCGTGGCATCAACATCACGGGCAATGGTGTCGTCGGAAGGGATAACTGACTCACTCATTTCACTAATGGAAAACATGACGGTCCTATTTAATTCTGACCATATAATTGTTTAAGCAATCAATGGCAAAATGCAAGTTCAGCGCATTCGCTTGCCGACGACGCTGTCGCCCGCGACTACGAGTACCGGTCGCGAATAGCCTCTTCACCATCGCCGAAATCGTACTCGTCGATAAGACCACGGCGGGCCTGCGATGCGCGCTTACGCTGCTCGGCGCTAGTGCGCTCGTTGACGTAGAGACGATCGTCGGTACCACGGCCACTCGGCACGAAGTCATCGGTGCCCGCGACCTGCTGTGGGTACCACTCGAAGGTGAGATAAGAAATCGTCACCGGGCAGCCAACCGTTGCCCCGGCCTTCGCCAGCGCATCCTCGACACCCAGCTTGGCCAAGCGGTCCGCCAGGTAGCCCACTGCCTCGTCGTTTTCGAAATCCGTCTGGTTAATCCAGCGCTCCGGCTTTCGGCCACGGACGATGAACCCATTCGGAGTGTTCGGATCGCGCTCGATGGTAAAGTCCGCGCCTTCGCGCTTCTTACCGCGCACACCCTCTGGACGGATGACTGCGCGAGGCTCCTGCTCTGTCGGCAACGGGTGTGCCTTGCGGTAAGCGGCAATCTGGTCCTTCAGGCCGTAAGTCAGTTCCTTGAGCCCCTCGTGGGTCACCGTGGAAATCTCATAGATTGGCCAACCGAACTTCTCCAGCTCCTCGCGCTGCATATCAATCATTTCTCGAGCATCAGGCAGGTCGATCTTGTTCAGCACGATGACGCGCGGACGGTCAGCGAGGTCTCCCAGCCCCACGTCAGCCTTCAACACTGACTGGTAGTTTGCGAGTTCTGTCTCCAGCGCCTTGATGTCCGAGACCGGATCACGGTCGCCCTCTAGCGCTGCAGCGTCCACCACATGCGCCAGCACGGCACAGCGCTCAATGTGACGCAGGAAGTCCAGGCCGAGGCCACGACCTTCAGAAGCCCCAGGAATGAGTCCCGGAACGTCGGCAATGGTGAAAGACTCGTAACCAACGTTAACCACACCCAGGTTCGGCTGCAGCGTGGTAAACGGGTAGTCACCAATCTTCGGCTTCGCTGCACTCAGAGTGCTCACCAACGACGACTTACCGGCCGACGGGAAGCCCACCAAACCAACATCGGCCATGGACTTGAGTTCCAGGACAAGGTCCTTGGCCTCACCCGGCTCACCGAGGAGAGCAAAGCCCGGCGCACGGCGGTTCTTGTTCGCCAGCGCGGCGTTACCCAGACCACCGTAACCGCCCTCAGCTGCGATGAAGCGGGCTCCCTTGCCAGTCATGTCCGCCAGCACTTCCCCATCCTCGGTCATGACAACCGTGCCCTCCGGCACGCCGAGAACCAGGTCTTCACCACGGGCGCCATTGCGGTGATCACCCGCGCCGGGCTTGCCGTTGGAAGCCTTGATGTGGGGGTGGAAGTGAAAGTCCATCAAAGTGTGAATCTGCGGGTCTACGACCAGCACAATGTCGCCACCGTGGCCGCCGTTGCCGCCATCGGGGCCACCAAGTGGCTTGAACTTTTCACGCAGCACCGAATTACAGCCGTGACCACCGTCGCCGGCCTGCAAATGCAGTACGACACGATCTACGAAACGAAACATAAAATCACACACACTTCCGAGCGGGGAGCCATCATCTAGTGCCTGGAGTAATGCCCTAATTTAAGCGAGCCGACAGGCAGAAGTCTAGGCGGTGACAAAACGCTGCCTCGCAAGCAAAGGTTGCGAAACAGTACAGAGACAACAAAAGAGCCGATTGCCTTTCGCAGTGGGAAAGGAATCGGCTCTTCTGCACGGCAGTTAATCCTGCCTCACATTCAACGTTGCAGTAATCCTATGCGGACAACCGAAGGTTGTTCTTAGGAGTTGTTCTCAACGATGTTGACAACGCGACGGTTGCGGCGGGTGCCGAACTCGACTGCGCCTGCCTTCAGAGCGAAGAGAGTGTCGTCGCCGCCACGGCCAACGTTCTCACCCGGGTGGAACGAGGTACCGCGCTGACGAACGAGAATCTCGCCTGCCTTAACCTGCTGGCCGCCGAAGCGCTTCACGCCGAGGCGCTTAGCTTCGGAGTCGCGGCCGTTGCTGGTGCTGGATGCACCCTTCTTAGTAGCCATGATTTTCTCCTAGGGAAAAGCTAATTGGAATGTCGGCGGTTTACTTGGAGACGCCGGTGATCTTCAGAACAGTGAGCGGCTGACGGTGGCCGTAGCGGCGCTTGTAGCCAGTCTTGTTCTTGTAGTGCATGCCGCGGATCTTCGGGCCCTTGGTGGCCTCGACGATCTCAGCGTTAACGGTAACGTTGGCAAGCTTGTCGGCATCCGCAATGACATCTGCGCCATCGACGAGCAGAACCGGGGTGAGAGCCACGGACGAACCCGGCTCACCCTCGATCTTCTCGACCTTGACGAGGTCACCTTCGGCAACCTTGTACTGCTT
>NZ_CAMQAZ010000005.1 GCF_946998835.1 uncultured Corynebacterium sp.
TAGAAAGAACACAATTCTCATGACCAAGTCGAGCGGAGTGGAGTCCCCGAAGTCTTTCGCTTCCATCATCGTTGTCACAGCTCTCATGCTGTTTTCAATGTTCTTCGGCGCGGGCAACCTCATCTTCCCGCCGAAGCTCGGAGTGGATTCCGGTACTAACTTTGGCCCATCTATCACTGGCTTCCTACTCACCGGTGTGGCATTGCCAGTGCTGGCCATCATCGCTATTGCCATTTCTGGCGACAACCTGCGGGACCTCGCTTTCCGTGCGGGCCGCATCTTTTCCCTGGGTTTCCCAGTAATCGCGTACCTGTCCATTGGCGCGTTCTACGCCCTGCCACGTACCGGCGCCGTGTCGTATGAAACGGGTATCCAGCCTATCTTCGGCGGCGATTCCTTGGCCGCCGCTGCGGCCTTCTACTTTGTTTTCTTCGGTATCGCCTTGGCTCTGGCCTGGAATCCGAATGAAATTGTGTCCAAGCTGGGCAAGATTCTCACCCCGGCACTACTGATTCTGTTGGTTATCCTGGTGGGAATGTCGGCATTCAAGTTTGATGCCACACCGGCTGCGCCGATTGAAAAGTACTCCTCTACCCCGTTTGCTTCCGGCCTGGTCGAGGGCTACCTCACCATGGACTCCATCGCCGGCCTGGCATTCGGCATTATTGTCATTTCCGCCCTGCGCGTCAGTGGTGTTCCAGAAGGCAAGCGCATGGTCCGCGGCACGATGATCGCTGGCCTGTTCGCAGGTGTCTTGCTGGCAATCATCTACTTGGGGCTTGGCTACGTCGGCCAGGTTCTGCCAAATGCCGCATCCTTCGAAAACGGCTCGGGCATCCTCGCCGAGGCTTCCAAGCAGGCCATGGGCCAGGGTGGTCAGATTGTCTTCGGTCTCATCGTCCTGCTGGCCTGCATGACCACGGCTGTTGGCCTGATTGCGGCAACCAGCGAGTTCTTCAACCTGCTGCTCCCGGGGATCAGCTACAAGGCATGGGCAATCATCTTCACGGTCATGTCCTTCGCGATGGCGACGCAGGGTCTGTCTCAGGTACTGGCAATTGCTGCGCCAATCATCACTTTCATCTACCCGCCGGCAATCACTCTGATTGCTCTGACAATTCTCGACCCCGTCATCTCCTACTCCTTCAAGCTGCATTACACCTACCGCCTGGGCGTCTGGGTTGCCACCATCTGGTCGGGTATCTCAGTGCTCTCCGGCCTGGGTGTTGGCGGCACCGCACTGGCGGACTTCCTCAGTCTCGTCCCGGGCCAGGCCATCGAGTTCGGATGGTTCCTGCCGACTCTGGCAGCGACGGTGATTGGTTACGCAATTGACGTCGTCACGCGGAAGCAGCGTGCGCATCGCCCGGCGAGCGTGCTTGACGACGCTCCCGTCGAAGAAGAGGTAGCCGAGAAGGCTTAAAACTACACCCGGTTATTTGCGTTGCATAACGTAAATACCGCACGCTAGAGAAGTAAATTCCATCCGAACAAGGATTGACTATGAGTACCCGAATGCGTTTTACGCAAACGCTCCTTTTCCGCGTTATTGTCGCGATTATTCTGGGCATTATCTGCAGCTTTTTCTTCCCGGAATGGCTGGCTCGGATTTTTGTAACCTTCAATGGTCTGTTTGGTAACTTCCTGGGCTTCTTTATCCCGGTGCTGATTTTTGCCCTGATTACGCCGGCAATCGCCAGCCTGGGGCGTGGCGCCGGAAAGTGGCTGGGTATTACCACTGCTATCGCCTACGGCTCGACCGTGTTTTCGGGTCTGCTGGCCTACGGTGCCACCCAGGCGCTCTACCCCTCACTGCTCGGCTCTGATCAGGCCGGCGCATCGGTCGACATTGATGAGGGCGCATTGGAGAGCTTCTTCAATGTGGAGATGCCACCGCCATTTGATGTCATGACCGCTCTGCTGCTGGCTTTCACAGTCGGTGTGGCGATGACCAGCGTGAAGTCCGACTCGCTCTTCCGCGGTGCGACGCAGCTGCGCGAAGTAATCATGAAGATCATCTCGGCATTTATCATCCCGCTGCTGCCGATTTATATCTTCGGCATGTTCCTGGCAATGGGTATGAACGGCAACCTGACCACGACGCTGTCGATGTTCTTCAAGGTGCTCGTTCTGGCTGTTATCGGCACCGTGCTCCTGTTGGCTATCCAGTTCTCCATCGCGGGCGCTATCGCTGGCCGCAGCCCGTGGAAGTCCCTAAAGAACATGCTGCCGGCCTACGCCACAGCTCTGGGGACCTCCTCCTCGGCCGCCACCATTCCGGTGACCTACAAGGCCGCGCTGAAGAATGGTGTCTCGGAAAAGGTCGCGGGCTTTACCGTTCCGCTGTGCGCGACGATTCACCTCGCCGGTTCGATGATGAAGATCACCCTGTTCGCGTTTGCAGTGATGTTCATGGCGGACAAGCCGGTTTCGCCGGGCATGGCCGTGGGCTTCATCCTCACGTTGGGCATCACTATGATCGCTGCCCCGGGCGTTCCGGGTGGCGCGATTATGGCTGCTGTTGGCGTGCTGCAGTCCATGCTGGGCTTCGATTCGGAGCAGGTCGCTTTGATGATTGCCGCTTACATCGCCATCGACTCCTTCGGTACCGCATGTAACGTCACTGGTGACGGCGCAATCGCCATGATTGTCAACCGCTTCGCTAAGAACGATGTCATCGACCGTTCCGAAGAGCTCAGCTTCGACGCGGACGAGGCCAATTCCACATCTTCCGCCACCGAGGCGTAACCCGCTTTGGTAGATATGTAAAAATTAAAGAAAACATCCACCGGTCAACCCCGTCGCATTAAAGGCTCTATCTCATAGGCCGGTGCGGCGGGTGTTGGCATACATGTAAGGGGCCCGCCGTGGACTTCATTTCGACTCGCGACCCAGAGCGCACGCCACACAAGTTCTCAGACATTCTGCTGGGAGGTCTCGCTGACGACGGTGGCCTCTACCTGCCGGTCGAATACCCACAGGTTGACGATGCCACTTTGACCCGTTGGCGCTCCGTGCTTATCGACGACGGTTACGCAGCCCTGGCTGCAGAGGTCGTCAGCCTTTTCGTGGATGACATTCCGCTGGAGGATCTGCGCGGTATCTGTGCACGTGCGTACACCTACCCGAAGTTCTCTGACAAGGACATTGTTCCGGTGACCAAGTTGGAAGATCAGCTCTACATCGGTCACCTGTCCATGGGCCCCACTGCGGCGTTCAAGGATATGGCGATGCAGCTGCTCGGTGAGTTCTTCGAGTACGAGTTGGCTCGCCGTGGTGAGACTCTGAACATCCTCGGTGCTACCTCTGGTGACACGGGTTCCTCGGCCGAGTACGCAATGCGTGGCCGTGAAGGCATCAGCGTATTTATGCTGACTCCGGCCGGCCGCATGACAGCTTTCCAGCAAGCTCAGATGTTTGGTCTGCAGGACGCCAACATCCACAACATTGCTCTCGATGGCGTCTTCGACGATTGCCAGGACATTGTCAAGGCAGTCTCCGGCGACTTGGAGTACAAGGCCAGCCGTCACATTGGCGCGGTCAACTCCATCAACTGGGCTCGCCTGATGGCGCAGATTGTGTACTACGTTTCCTCCTGGATTCGTGTCACTGGTGGCAACGGCGCTGAGGCCGATAACTCGCAGAAGGTCAGCTTCAGTGTGCCGACCGGCAACTTCGGCGATATCTGCGCTGGCCATATTGCACGTCAGATGGGTGTGCCGATTGACCGTCTGATCGTGGCTACCAACGAAAACGATGTCTTGGATGAGTTCTTCCACACTGGTGCCTACCGCGTGCGCAGCGCTGCGGAGACGCAGGCGACCTCTTCCCCATCGATGGATATCTCCCGCGCGTCGAACTTCGAACGTTTCATCTTCGACCTACTGGGGCGCGATGCTGAGCGCACTGCAGACCTCTTCGGTGTCAAGGTCAAGGAAGGCGGCTTCTCTCTTACTGCTGACCCAATCTTCCCGGAGGCTTCTGCCCAGTACGGTTTCCTCTCCGGTCGCTCCACTCACGCCGACCGCGTCGAGACCATCAAGGACTGCTGGCAGCGCCTGGAGGTCATGGTCGATCCACACACCGCTGACGGCATCCACGTCGCCCGCAGCCTGGCAGATCAGGTGGCCACCCCAATTGTCTGCCTGGAGACCGCCCTACCGGTGAAGTTCTCCGAGACCATCTTCGAAGCCACCGGTCGCGAGCCGGACTGCCCGGAGCGTTTCGCGGACATCATGGATGCTCCTCGCCGCGTTACCGAGCTGCCGAATGATGTCGATGTGGTGAAGAAATTCATCGACGACAACGTGGCTTAGGGGGCTTAGGGAGGCTTAGGTCCGGCCTAGCTCAAAACCACACATTATCGCGGCGGCCTAAAGGTGCCTTACAACCCCACTTCAGCCCGGCTCATTGCTGAGGTCTACAATGTGGCGAGTGGTAAAGCAGCGTAACGGTAAAAATCAGATTTCATCAACGAATCAGCCCGACGCCGCCGCGGCAAAGGATCCGCGCGAGCAGGTCACTGGCCGAGCGATTGCCGTCTGGCTCGCGGCGCTGATTACCTACATCGTTGCCATCGTGGGCCGCACATCGATGGGCGTCGCTGGCGTTGAGGCGCTCGATCGCTTCCACATCAACGCCTCTCAACTCGCGGTGTTCACTGCCGTGCAGGTCGGTGTCTACGCCCTGGCGCAGATTCCGACAGGCATCATTATCGACCGCGTCGGCGCGAAGAAAACCATGATTGTGGGCGCGTTGATTATGGCGCTGGGCCAGGTCATCATCGCGTTTTCAACGTCGTATCCGCTGGCGGTCATCGCGCGCGTCTTCATCGGCGCTGGTGATGCCACGGCATTCCTCGGCGCTATGCGACTGCTGCCGGCATGGTTCCCGCTGCGTGTCACTCCCCTGTTCACGCAGCTCACGGCAGGTCTTGGCCAGCTCGGCCAGTTCATTTCCGCGGTCCCATTCCTCGCAATACTCCACGCCGCAGGGTGGGTGCCTGCGTTCTTGTCGCTGAGCACCGCAGGTCTGATTATCGCCATCGTCGGCATAATCGCGCTTGCCGACGTCCCGGAGGACACCTCCACCGCGAAGATGTCACTTCGCGAACGTCGCGCCGCAAAGAAGGCCGCGAAGGCAGCTGGAACTGATGCCGGCGCTTCTGCTCCTGCCGATGAAAACCTGACTATCGGTCAGACGCTGAGAATTGTTACCACTCACCCGGTGTGCTGGCAGGGTTTCTTCACGCACTGGACCGGTTTGATGCACCAGTGCATCTTCACACTGCTGTGGGGCATGCCCCTGATGATGCTGGGCATGGGACTCAAGCCCTCCCAGGCCAGTGTGGTGCTGGTCATTAACACACTGTCAGTAATTATCGCCGGGCCGCTGATGGGCATGGTCTCGGCACGCACCGGCCGCGATCGCATCAAGGTTATTGTCGCCATTGCGTTTATCAACATGGTCGTCTGGATCGCATTCCTGGCACCGAGCAATCCACCAGCGTACTGGGCAATTATTGTGGTCAACATCCTGATGGCCGGCCTGGGTGCAATGTCGAACTTCGGCTTTGACTCCGTGCGCGAAGAGGTCGACCGCAAGGTACTCGCCACCGGCACTGGACTGGCGAATATGGGCGGTTTTGTGGCCACCATGCTTGCTGCGCAAGGCGTTGGCTTCCTGCTGGATATCGCAGCTCCCGACGGCAACTACACCTGGGAGACCTTCCGCATCGGTTGGTTGGCGGTCGTCGGTGTGTGGCTGATTGGCTTCGTTGGTCTGCTGGTGGCAAAGCGTGCGGCGGCACGCTTTGTCGCCCAGCAGAGCCGCTTTGAGCTGGAGCCTACGGAGTAGAAAGCTTGAAAGCCGCGGAGGCCGGGGCGGACGGAGGATGGGGCGGCTAGAACAGTGAAAGCTGCTCTGGTTCTTCCGGCTCCTCCGGGTCGTCTGAGTTCTCCGCATGTTCACCGGGGTCTGTTTCGGGGGCTGCGTTCTCCGGGACGTCGTCAAGCGGAGGCGTAAATTCTACGGCCTCGCGGTCATACATTTCCTGTAGCTTCTCAGTTTTGGTGATACGAACCAGCTCGGCGTAGATGACCAACTTCATAGAGCTGTTGACCAGCGGACCCAACTGGGAGAAGAGGACATCGACGTCACCATCGACCGCGAGACATGCGCGCCGCAGGCTCTCCTCGGAGATGATCCAGCGGGAGGTCTCGGCGCACGTTTCGCGGTCGCCGATGAAGTCCAACGCCAGGGCGACCTGATTGCTGGCGACTCCATCCAGGGTGGCTGCCAGGCGCTCGTTGGGAGCGGCATCCTTGAACAAACGGGCTATCTGGACTGCCTCAGCCGTCGGTACCTTGCCCGCTGCATACTCAGAGATGAGCTCGGCCATGCGCTGCGCACCGACGTGCTGATCAGTCAGCCAAATATCGTGCAGTGCATACATGATTGCCATGGCCTGCCACGAGGCGTGCCCCTGGTAGAGGATGCCCAGAATCCCGGCCTGCTCCAGCAGCCAGCCAACCATCGCTTCCCCATCGGCACCGTTGCGGGCACAGAGGTTATCCACCTTCCAGGACAGGTGTCCTTCGACACAGCAGCCGTAGAACTTCTGGTTTTCCTCCAGCTGTGCGGCTAGCGACACCACTTCGCGCGCAGCGTAGGGGTAGCCATAAGCGAGCGTGGCATGCGAAAAGTCATCGACTCCCATGGTCACCCACGGGAACTCACCGTGCCACGGACCACGACCGACCAGGAAACCTGCCGCGAGATACGCCCAACGGGTCGAGGCATCGGCGTTGTACCAATACTGCAGCGCGCGTGGAGTCGGATGCCCACTGTCGGCGTGGATTAAGCCGGCGTTGACCAGCATCTCCACAATCCAGGGCGCCGCGAAACCACTAGCGCCAATCGATGCTGCGAAGTCCTGAATCCACAGCAGGCTCGATTCTTCATACATGTGCAGCGGATCTTTCAGGCGCCCGTCGCCACTGCCCGCCGCATCCATAAACGCGGAAGCGAACGCCACCGCAGACACCGACGCTTCCGTCAATTCCTTTGGCTCCAATGTTGCCGGGAAGGATTCCGTCGGATGCGGTTTTCGGATCGTCCACATGTCACCTTTGAGAGCCAAGGCCACTGCACCAACCAGACGTGCGACCTCTGCCGAACCGTCATATGCCGCGTGTGCCGCTGGAGCTTCCCCGCCCTGCTCAAACATCGGCATCGCCGGGCCTTCGACCACAGCCAGCAACAGACGCTCTTCGGCCCAGCGCACCGCGTCGGCACGCAGTTCGGACCACATGTGGGATGGCAAGTACTTCTCATCCGTCGCCATCCACCGCAGTTCATTGCGGATATCCACTGGCGCCGTCATCACCAGCGCTCGAACCTTCACCGGATCGCAGAGGAAGCCCGCAATTTGCTCTACCTGGCGGGCCTGCACATTCCGCACTGTCAGATCGCTGGCATTCAGCGTCCGCGGTACGTCCGCCTCCTGAGTGCTATCCGGCTCCAGCCCCATGCGCTCCATGCGGCGGCCCAGCACATCCGCTGGCATATTCGCCACCAAATCGGCGACGCGGAAGTTGAGACTCGGCTCGGCCGGGAACACCTCGGAGATATGCGGCGGTACGTGCCACACGCCCGCTGGTTCCTCCCACACGAGACCCTGGCGTTGGCCACGGCGCAGCACGTGCTCGAGCTGCTGCTTGCCGACGCGACGACGCTTGCGGTCAACACCTTTCGGCGTATCGTGCGCCATCACGTCCGCATCCGATGCCCAAAAAGCCACTTCAGCGAGAGTATCCAGCGATGCGGAGTCTTCCAGGATATGGACCAAGTGGGCCACGTCGAGAACATCGGGATCGCAAAAAGACAGCGCCGTATGCGCTGAATCCTGCGACATCAACAATTCCACCGCGTCTTGGCCAGCAGCTGAGGTGTCCGCTGCCGGGCACGTACGGCTCAATAAAAAACGCAGGTCAGTGCCGTCAAGGTTGAGAATGAAATCCTCATACCTAGGGCGAACCGAATAATCGACGTTGCGTTCCATAGCCCACCATTATGCCCGGTCTAGGTGCTAAGACCAAGGCTGCAGTCCGCCGTGGCACGATAGCCTGCACGCAGGGGTTGGTAGGCCGCCGTCTCACCTACTCGTGGTCGGGGTTCTCCTCACCCCAGAACACGCGGTTGACCACACGGCTGGAGTGCCGAGTCAGACGCAAATAGTGCTCGATGAAACCATTGGAATCCGCTGCGTCCCACCCGGCTGCACCAGCGACCTGAGTCAACTGCCGGCCCGGTTGTGGTAGCTGATCCGTCCGCTTACCGCGCGTGAGTACCAGCGCATTGCGAGCATTTGTCGCCATCAGCCAGGCATCCCTCAGCGCATCGGTGTCTTCGGCATCCAGAATCTCGTTGTCTTTCAACACCTCCAGGCACTCCAGTGTGGAGGTGTTGTGCAGTTCGGGAACCTCGTGGGCGTGCAGCATGGTCAGCAGCTGCACAGTCCATTCAATATCGGTCAGTGCACCGGAGCCGAGCTTGGTATGGGTACGGCGGTCGGCACCGCGCGGTAGACGCTCCGAATCCACACGTGCTTTCATACGGCGGACATCGCGGACCATCTTGGCATCAGCCCCGCCCTTGGGATAGCGCAGCGGATCGATGCTCTGAAGGAAGCGAGTGCCCAAATCCTTGTCACCAGCAATCCACGTCGCACGCAAAAGCGCCTGAATCTCCCAGGTCTCACCCCAGCGTTCGTAGTAGGTCACATACGAATCCAGAGTTCGCACAATCGGACCCGAGCGCCCTTCCGGACGCAGGTCCACATCGACTTCCAGTGGCGGGTCCTGGCTTGGCTTTGCCAGCCGACGACGCAGCGAGTCACAGATTCTGGTTGCCCACTTGACCACCTGGGAATCGTCGGCAAGCGGCGTGCCATCAGCATCCTTGCGTGGTTCACAGATGAACATCACATCAGCATCGGAGCCGTAGCCGAGTTCCGCACCACCGAGGCGCCCCATACCAATCACAGAAATGGTGCCCGGAACTTCTAAGTCAGGATGTGCCAGCGACCAGGCGCGCATCTCCGCGGCAAGAGCCGCTTCGAGCACGTTGTCCCACACCATCGACAGTGAATGGCAGACTTCTTGCACATCCATCAGTCCGAATAGGTCGGCGGAGGCAATACGGGCGAGTTCCGCACGCCGCAACGCGCGCGCCACACCAATGGCCTTAGCCGGGTCACTATGGCGGGCAGCCGCAGTAACCAGCGCGCGCCCGACGGCATCCGAGTCGGTATTCAGTAGCTTCGGCCCAGACGCACCGTCACCGAACCGCTTGATGACCTCCGGTGCACTCATAATTAGGTCTGACGCATACGGCGAAGAACCGAGTACACGCATCAATCGCTGGCCGACGACTCCTTCATCGCGCAGCGTACGCAGGAACCATGTTTCATCGTGGAGCTTCTCAGAGAGCTTGCGATAGTTGAGCAGACCCGCGTCGGGGTCCGGTGTCGAAGACAGCCACTCCATCAGCGTCGGCAGCAGCATCGCCTGAATTCGCGACTTACGCGACGTGCCCGCAGCGAGCGCGGACAGGTGGTCGTAGGCGCGATCCGGGTACTGGTAGCCCAACGCGGCCAGCTGGCGCTTTGCCGCATCGGCCGACAGCTGCAGGGTCCCGATGTCCTGCTCCACGACAGAGTTGAGCAGTGGGCGATAGAACAGTTTGTTGTGCAGCGAGCGAATCTGTGAGCTGGCCAGCCGAACCTGCTTGGCCAGCGGTTTACTGGCATCATTACCGCCCTCGCCAACAATGCCGGAAGCGCGGCCTAGCCACTGTAGAGCTTCGGTGTCGTCGTCGGCAGGCAGCAAATGTGTCCGCCGCATCTTCTGCAGCTGCAGTCGGTGCTCGAGCAGGCGGATGAACTCGTAGGCATTAATCAGCGCCGCGCCATCTTCGCGCCCGATATAGCCGCCCTCGACAAGTGCGTCGAGTGCCATCACCGTCGGTAGCACACGGAGGCTGTCGTCATAGCGACCGTGAACGAGCTGGAGCAACTGCACAGCGAACTCAACATCACGTAGTCCACCACGGCCGAGTTTGAGCTCACGTCGGCGAAGATCTTCGGGGACGTTTTGCACCACTCGAGCGCGCATACGCTGGACATCGTCGACGAAGGACTCCCGCTGCGATGCCGTCCACACCATCGGTGCGAGCGCATCGATGTATTCGTGGCCCAACTCCACATCGCCCGTCATCGGGCGTGCCTTCAGCAATGCCTGGAACTCCCAGGTCTCCGCCCACCGCTTGTAGTAGGCGACATGGGAATCCACAGTGCGCACCAGCGCACCCGACTTTCCCTCTGGTCGGAGATTCGCATCGACCTCAAAGAAGCAGTGACAAGAAATCCGGATAAATTCGCTGGCCAGACGAGTGGCTCGGGCATCCGCCGGCTCCGCTACGAAGATGACGTCCACATCGGAGATGTAGTTCAGCTCTTCTGCACCGCACTTGCCCATCGCAATCACTGCGAGGCGAGTCGAGACCGGCGACGAAGGGAAGACCTGCTGCACCGCCACCGACAGCGCAGCCGTCAACGCCGCGTCAGCCAGGTCGCTCAGCGCCTCCGAGACCTGGCGGAATGGAACTTGCGGCTGCCCCGGCCTGCGCGGCCCCCGCGGGTACGTGCCCGCCAGGTCATAGCACGCAATGCGCATAATCAAGTCGCGGTAGGCGCACTGCATTGCAACTTCGGCCTCGCGACCGGTCAATTTCGCACGGTATAGACCAGGCCCCTCCAGCGTGGCGGGCGCGACGACGGGCTTGCGGTACTCCGGATCCTCCTGCTTTTCCAAGCTTGTCTCATCGGTGAGTTCAATAATCTCGGGCTCGGCACCGACGCTGGAGAGCATCTCACGGAACATGTCCGCTTCAGTGGGAAGATCAGCCTGCAGCAAAACCCACTTGTCCGGGTGCGCGATCAGGTGATCGCCCAGTGCGCTCGAACCTCCAAGCAGCGCAAACATACGCGTCCGCAGTGGCACCTGCTCACGCATGGCCTCGTCAAGGCCGGACCAGGTGGCCCAGCTCTCCAGCTTGCCCTGCTCCTCCAGCTCGTCGAGAGCGCCTTTCAGTCGCACCAGCGCCACGAGCGCCAGCTTGGGGTCACTGGCACCGGCAAGGCCCCACAGCAAGTGGAGGGATTCCTCGTTGTACCACCCCAAATCTTCCAGGTCTGCGCGCGTCCGATCGTCGTTACGCAGGCCCAGCGCTGCGGGCCGCGGCACTGATTGGCGGGATGTGCGAGGTCGATTCATCACCATTGAAATTGGTCACCCAGAAAAAATAAAAGACGAAAAAAGGGTAGGCAGCGAAGGAGGGAGTTAGTAATCCAGGGTTGTGCGCAGCTCCCACTGCGTCACCTGGCGCTGGAACTCACGCCACTCGCGCCACTTATTGAGCAGGAAGAACTCGTAGACGTGGTCACCGAGGGCATCCGCCACGAGATCGGAACGCTCCATTTCCTGCAGTGCTACCTCCAGAGATGTCGGCAGATCGCGGTAGCCCATCGCACGGCGCTCCCGCTTGGTCAGCTCGGAGATATTGTCCTCTGCCTGCTCCGGCAACTGGTAGCCCTCCTTAATTCCCTTCAGACCAGCGGCCAAAATCACCGAGTATGCAAGGTAGGGGTTACATGCGGAATCCAGAGAACGAATTTCTACCCGACGCGAGTGTGCCTTACCCGGCGAGTACATGGGGACACGCACGAGAGCCGAACGGTTGGCCATACCCCAGGTCGCGGACGTCGGAGCTTCGTCGCCAAACGCCGTGCGCTTGTAGGAGTTAACCCACTGATTAGTCACAGCGGAAATTTCGCTGGCATGCGTCAAAATGCCGGCGATGAAGCCCTTTGCGGTGTCGGAAAGTTGGTTTTCATCATCCGGATCGTGGAATGCATTGGTGTCCCCCTCAAAGAGGGAGATATGTGTGTGCATGCCATTGCCTGGCAAATCCTGGAATGGCTTCGGCATAAACGTCGCCTGCACACCATTTCTTATTGCAATCTGCTTAATGATGTAGCGGAAGGACATCACATTGTCCGCCATCGTCAGCGGATCGGCGTAGCGCAGATCAATTTCCTGCTGGCCCGGCGCATTTTCGTGGTGGGAGAACTCCACGGGAATTCCCATGTCCTCCAACATTGTGATGGCCTCTTGGCGGAAACGTGGCGCACGGTCGTAGACCGCCTGGTCAAAATAGCCGCCATTGTCCGCTGGTACCGGCGGTTTGCCATCAGTATTCAGGTTTTCTACCAGGAAGAACTCAATCTCCGGGTGGATGAACGCGTGGAAGCCCTCGTCGGCAAGCTCCTTTATCTGACGGCGCAGCACCTGGCGTGGATCCGCCCACGACGGCTGACCGTCCGGCATAACAATGTCGCAGAACATGCGTGCCGACGTGATGGAATCTTCCTTGTGCAGGCGCGGCATGACCTGAAACGTCGAGGGATCTGGCTGCGCAATGGTGTCAGCCTCGGAGACACGGGAAAAGCCCTCCACCGCGGAGCCGTCGAAACCAATTCCTTCTTGGAAGGAACCTTCCAGCTCTGCCGGCGCGACAGCGACGGACTTGAGATACCCCAAAATGTCAGTAAACCAGAGGCGGATATAGCGGATATCTTGTTCTTCGATTGCGCGGAGGACGAATTCCTGCTGACTGTTCATACTTTCCAACGTTACCCAGGTGCTCGGATTCACGGTACACATTGTGATCACCCCGGTGTGGCGAGAAAACGCCAACGCTCACGCCGCAGCTGCTGACCTCATGGTCTCGAATTACGTGTGACTGTGGCATGCTCTATTGACATGAGCGGAAAAAAGATTCGTCTGAACAATCTTGCCGAATGGAAGGCTGAGTCTCGTCCCTGGGCGATGCTGACTTGCTACGACTACTCCACCGCGCGCGCTTTTTCCGCCGCCGGTGTCGAGCTTCTGCTGGTCGGCGACTCTGCAGCAAACGTCGTCTACGGCTACGACACGACCACCGAAATCACGTTGGAAGAGATGATTCCGCTGGCTCGCGGTGTCGTCCGTGGCGCTGGCAACGCGCTGGTAGTCGCCGATCTGCCCTTTGGCACCTACGAGGCCTCTGATGAGCAGGCCGTGCTGTCGGCCGCGAAGATGATGCGCGAAACCGGCGCACACATGATCAAAATCGAAGGCGGCGTGCGCATCGCTCCGCGCATCCGCGCGCTGGTCAACGCCGGCATTCCGGTCATGGCACACATCGGTTTCACCCCGCAGTCCGTCAACGCGCTGTCCGGATTCAAGGTGCAGGGACGCGGTGCGGGTGCGGAACAGCTGCGTGCCGACGCCCACGCGGTAGCCGATGCTGGTGCCGCAGCCGTGGTCCTGGAGATGGTGCCCGCAGATCTGGCAACGGAAATTACCCGCGAGCTAGCCATCCCGACCTGCGGCATTGGCGCTGGTAATCAGTGTGATGGCCAAGTGCTGGTGTGGCAGGATGCCTTCGCAGTTCCGGCTGACGGTCGCAGGCCGTCGTTTAGCTCGGTGTTTGAGGAGGTCGGCGAGATGCTGACTAAGGGCGCTAAGGAGTACGTCGATCAGGTGCACTCCCGCGAGTTTCCGACTGAGGCACAGAACTTCTCCGGTTAGTTCTGCAATTCGGGGGTAGAATTGATGCTTATGGCATCTAAGTCTGGTTCTAAGTCCACAACTCCAACTGCAGCGTTGGAGGTGGAATCTAAGTTCTCAGCTACCCCAGAGGTGGTAGCCCCGTCGTTCGATTTCGTTCCACAGGTTGGCTCCACCACCACTGAGGTGCGAAATCTCTCCGCTATCTACCTGGATACGGCAGATTTGCGTCTGACGCGCTCCAAGCACACTCTGCGTCGCCGCACTGGCGGCCCCGATGAGGGGTGGCACCTGAAGGCGCCTGGCACTGGTGGCCGCCTCGAATATGGCGTTGGTCTGGAAGAGGGCTCCGTTACCGGCGAAGGCCGCGATGCCGAGTACGTCGTACCCACCGATTTACTCGCTCCCGTGCGCGCGATTGTGCGCAATCACCCGCTGCTGCCGATTGCACAGGTGGACAATGAGCGCCACGTCACCACGGTATTTGCCCTCGATGGCACCCCCATGGCGGAGTTCGCTGATGACCACGTCACGGCCACGTCGTTCCTCGACGGCGGCGAAACCACCACGTGGCGCGAGTGGGAAATTGAGCTTTTGGGCGACTGGGCAGGCACCCCGGAGGGCGAGGCCGTGATGGCAGCGATGTCCAAGGTCGCTGAGGTGGCCGGTGCCGTGCCGTCGGAAAGCCCGTCGAAGCTGGCAACGGCGTTGGGTGACTCCATTAATTCCGCTCCCCTGCCGCCGGCGCCGGCGAAGCTGCCGAAGGGCACCCCGGGGCGCACCGTGGTTGATGCACTGGCAGCTAACGTGGCCAAGATGGTCGAGTACGACCCGAAGGTGCGCCGCGATGAGTTCGACTCGGTACACCAGATGCGCGTCGCTACCCGTGAGCTGCGCAGTCACATGCAGACCTTCCACGGCATCGTCGTGGGCGACAAGGTCGCTGAGCTGGAGAACAATCTCAAGCAGCTGGCAGGTGTTCTCGGTGTGGCTCGTGACGCGGAGGTCGTCGCTATGCGCTGGGAAGAGCTGCTGGCCAATCGCGAAAGCGCCGCTTTGGGCGAGGAGCTGCGCGCGAATCTCGTCGAGGATGTCCAGAAGGACTACGAACGCGCTCATCAACGTGTCATTTTCGCACTGAATTCTGGCGAGTACCTGCAACTTCTCGACGATCTCGATGAGTTCCTCGCCAATCCACCGATTGCCGCAAATGCGGAAGAGGCCGAGGCTGCTGAGAAGAAGTCCAAGAAGAAGGACGACTCGCTTGCCGACGGCGCGGAGGACGCAGCCGCTGAGGATTCTTCGGCAGCAGACTCCGAGGGCGTTGCCGAGGTTGACGCTAGTTCCGAGGCCGATGTTGAGGCTGCAGCTGAGTCCGCAGACGAGGCCGAGCTGGCAAATTCAGAGGCTCCGAAGGAACTCGATACCACTGCTGTGTTGCTTGACCACCTGCGCAGTGCATTTTCGAAGTTCCGTCGTCGCCATAGCCTGGTGCTCGACGGCCGTGAAGATGCCGATCTACCCGAGGCAGATCTGGATGAGCGTTACCACGATGTGCGCAAGGCTGCGAAGAAGCTGCGCTACAGCGCTGAGGCTGCTCAGAACGCAGATCTACCGACCGAGAAGCTCTACGCCGCCTGCAAGAATCTGCAGTCGGTTCTCGGCGACTTCCAGGACACCTGCACCGCACGTGACTTCGTGCTGGCCCGCGCTAAGCGCGCCTCCCGTGCGGGCAGGGACACCTTCGGATACGGCGTGCTCTACCAAATGGAGTACTACGACGGTCTAAAGGCTCTAGACGAGTACGACGATGCCGTCGCCAAGGTCTTCAAGGCTTTCCGCAAGATGGAAAAGAAAATCAAGAAGGGCAAGAAGGACTAGCGGTGTAGCACCTACTTCTCAGCTACACCCCAGTCGTCATCTTCTTCATCCCAGTCGTCGGCCGCCTTGTTGCGTTCGGCGACTTTTTCCATGGCTGCGCGGGCTTCTTCTTCGGAGTCATAGGGGCCCATTCGATCGTCCCACCCTGTTTTCTTGCCCTGGAATACTGTGCCTGTCGACGGCTGGTAGTACCACTTGCTGCTGTTGTCGCTCACGATTTTTCTCCTCTTCCGCATCGAGTGCATATCGAGTTTTCGAGCAGTTGCGCCACCGCTAGCTCCTCCCATAAGCGAACCTACAAGGAGGCAGCCATTTGCCTGCCAGATGCGCTGCGGCGACGTAAAATCCCAGTATATAGGTTTGTCACTCCCCTTTAAGGCGGGTATTATCGACGGAATTGTTCGCCTTAGAATGCGAGCGCTGAACACAAACACTGATTACAAGCGCTGACCACAAGTCAGCGCACAAGCACTATGAGTCCAATCTCTGGAGAGGTTTCACCCATGCCCGCCGCACCCGCTGTCGTAAACGACGTCTTCGATGCCGTCGGTTCTCATGCTTCAGTTGCATACGCCCCGGGTTCCATCAACCTGTTGGGAGAGGACTGCGCGTCCTCCGGCGGCATGCTTCTGACCACCGCCATTCCGGCTTATGCCGCGGTCGGCATCGAGGAGATTGATCAGCAGCAGCTCATTGTCGTCTACAAGCGCGAAACCACCGAGATGGATTTCCCGGACAGCGTGCCTGCCGCTTTTTCTCCGGTGCCGACCGCTGTTGCGGCCACCATCGTCGCGCTGCAGCACTCGTTGCATCTCGTCCCGCGCAACAGCAGTGGTCTGAAGGTCACCATCGCTTCCACCATCGCACCTGGTCGTGGCTTCGCCGAGATTCCTGCGATTCAGTGCGCTCTCGCGCTTGCTCTCAATGCGCGCTTCGGTGACCGCGATGATGTGCCCACCCGCACTCGAATCGCCACTGCTCTCCACGAGACCATGGTGCAGGTCAAGGGACAGTCGTGGCCGCTATACCCTTACACCACGGCACTGCGCAGCCGCCCGGACAGCCTGCTGTGCATCAATCACTCCGATGAGGCCGTCACGCAGACGACGTTCCCGCAATCGCTGGCGCTGACTATCGCCTACTCCCCCGATGTCACCGGCGGCTCGCCCGATGAGGAGCGCTACGAGTTTTTCCAACAGGCCTGCGCGGCTTTCGGCGTGCCGACGCTCGCCAGCCTCCCGGAAGCACAGGAACGGGTTGCCGACTGGGTGCGCGCTCGTCACGAGGTGCATCCGGACGACGAAGACATCCCCACCATCGGCCGCGCCATTCAGTGGCTTGACGACGCCGACGCGTCCTCCGACCGCGCCCGCGCAGTTATCGGCCACATCCGCCACAGCGATATCCAGGCAGCCATTGCGGGAGTCTCGCGCGATGTCAGTGAACGTGGCTCCGCGCCGTCGACAAGCTCTGTGCTGGGACAGTTAACTGAACTCACTGACAACATCGAGTGCGAAAAGATTGCGCGTTGTGCGCCGTGCCCGGGTGCGTCGCTGGTGATGTGGTCCCATGTCGCCGACGCCGATCAGATTGCCTCCGCGCTTAACGACGGCGGTGCCGAGACCATCCGCGTCGAGAACACCTCGGCCGGTGCGGTAGTCGAGTAGAAAGCTTTTAAGCGAACGAGTCGGCCTATGAGCCGGATTCTGTCCCTCGGCGTTCCTTTCGGAAAAGCGCCGGGTGGCGATCATCCATCTCGGTCTGCCATTGCTGACAGCCTGAAGCAGCACACCCGCGAGTATCGGGCGGGCAGCCCTCAAACACCCGCGCACACGCACGACAAAGCATGCGTGATTTTGCCTTGCTCCTGGTGGGGTTTACCTAGCCGGTGCAATCACTTGCCCCGCTGGTGCGCTCTTACCGCACCTTTTCACCCTCACCGGATCTCCACAGCTTTCCGTCGAAGACTTCGGCTGTGCGCCCGGCGGTCTATTTTCTGTGGCACTATTCCCGCAGGTCACCCTGGGTTGCTGTTAGCAACCACCATGCCCAGTGGAGTCCGGACTTTCCTCGACAGCGGCCTGGACGCACCCTGTAAAAAGAGGCATCCGGTTCCGTTAACTGCCGCGATCACCCGGCCGGCTCGCTCGAATGGTTAGTGTACCCGCCGGAACCTCAATTCAAATAACCCGCAGTGTCCGCCAGCTAGCCGCGGAGGTAGCTGGTGTCGTTGATCAGCCGCACTGACGTTGGACCATCGGCGTAGAACTCGGCGATGGAGAGGCTGGCCAGGTCCAGGTGCAGGCGGGTGAAGATTTCGAAGCCACAACCGAGCCCTTGGCGCAGCAGCGACTTGATTGGCGTGACATGACTGACCACCAGCACATCAGAGGCGCCGAATTGCTGGGAAATGCGCTCACGCGCAGCACTGACGCGCCTATCGACGGTGTGGAAGTCCTCTCCCTCCGGCGGTGCCACGGTTGGGTCGGCGAGCCAGGAGCTGTGCAACTCAGGCGTGGCGTTGTGCGCCTCGGAGAAGGTCATCCCCTCCCATGCACCGAAGTCGATCTCCCGCAGGTCATCGTCAACATGGATATCCAACCCGAGCGCTTTGGCTGCCGCCTCTGCGGTCTGCTGTGCACGCCGCTGAGGCGAGGCCACAATGGCTGAAAAGTCCAGGCTCCCGCTATCGGCCAGAGCCGCCAAGTGGCGTGCCGCCGCTTCTGCTTGGTGCCTGCCTGCCTCCGTCAAGTCGGGATTTGAACGGCTTCCCGAGTACTCCCGGCGAATGGACATCGGCGACTGCCCATGCCGCAGCAGCACCAGCCGCGTGGGATCCGTCGTCGCACCCGTCCAGCCCGGCGCGCTATCGCGCTTATCTTCAGCCTGGCTCATCTACTTGTCTTTCACCGCTCCCAGCGTTTCCGCGCGCACAATCATCGCGCCACATTCAGGGCAGAAGGTCACTTCCTCCGGTGCGAGCGTGGTGAATTCATGAACGGATCCGACGTCGAGCTCCATGAAGCAGGAACCGCAGGTGCGTCCGTTCAGGCGTGCGACGGGGATGCCGTTGGCAAGGGCTAGACGACGGTACAGCTTGGCTGCCGAGCCATCAATGAGTTTGTCGGCCTCTTCGATTCGGGTCTCCGCGATGGAGATGCGCGCAATGATGTCAACCTCGGCGTCGTCAAGCTTTTGCTTTGCTGCGACGATGTCGTCGTGCGCCTCGTCGGCGTCATATTCGTGTTCGGCGTCGACCTGGTAGGCCTCCTGCATGCGCTCATACTGCTGGAGTTCTTGTTCCGCGCGTTCGCGGCGGCGCTTGGTGGAGCGCAGGTCGTGCTCAAGGTCGCGTCGCGTGGCTGGGTCTTCGGCAGCCCCAAGGGACAGCCGGTTGGCTTTTTCGCGGGCCTTCAGCTTGTTGATGTCCGATTCCAACTTGGCGATATCGCGGCCTATATCGGAGGCGCTGAGCTTGGAGCGGGCTGCCTCGCTGGCTTGACGACTGTGCTTCTTGCGCAGTTCCTGCAGCTCGACGCGCTCTGGCAGACAATTCTGGCGGGCGGTGAGCCCATCCAGCAGAGTCTGGTTTTCCGCCTTTTCCAACATAGCGACTTGAATGTGTGGGCTGAGCCTCATGGTCTTCACTTCCTTGCCTGTGCCGACGATTCTGCCACTGTCCAGGGGTCGGTGCGCACTTCAAGGACTTCGGTTTCCACCCCGAGCTTGTCGGCCAGCAAATCAGCGGCCTGGTAGCACCAGGGGAACTCGCTAGCCCAGTGGGCCGTGTCGACGACGCAGAAGTCCGCGGTCCGCAGCGTCTCATCGACAGGATGATGGCGCAGGTCAGAGGTGACGAACGCATCGACCCCCATCTTCGCCACGGTATCCAGGAAGGAGTCACCCGAGCCAGATGCGACTGCCACGGTGTGAATCATCCGCTCCGGGTCGCCTGCGCCGCGCACGCCCCATGCTGTCGCAGGCAGGCGCTCGGCCACGCGGGCGACGAAGTCCTTAAAGGGCATCGGCGTATCCAGCGTTCCGACACGCCCGATTCCCACAGCCTGCTTCGGGTCCAAGCCGGTGGCCTGGTTGTCCACAATGTCGAAGGCCGGTTCCTCGTATGGATGCGCGGCAACGAGTGCCTTGACAATCGCCGAGCGCACAGACCGCGGTGCGACCATCTCCAGGCGCACTTCCTCGACGTACTCAATCTGCCCTTCGGCGCCAATGAAGGGATTTGCTCCGGTCAACGGGCGGAACTGGCCACGGCCATTAATGCGGAAAGCGCAGCTGTCGTAGTCGCCGATAGTGCCCGCGCCAGCGTCAAACATGGCCTGCGCAACCGTATCGACATGGTCCGCCGGAACCTTCACCGTCCAGGTATCCAAGTCGGGAGCTGGCTGCGGGGCAAGCGGCGCACCCGGTTCAATCCCAAGCACCGTTGCCAACTGGTCATTGACACCCGGTCGTGCGCTGTCGGCGTTGGTGTGTGCCGCAAAGAGAGCCACGCCTGCGCGAATCAGCTTATGCAGAATCCGTCCCTTCGGTGTATCCGCCGCCACGGAATTCACACCACGCAGAAGCAGCGGATGGTGCACAACGAGCATTTGAGCTCCGGCGGCAATCGCACGATCTGCAACCTCGTCGGTGCAGTCCAGCGCCAGCGCAATGCGACGTACCTCCTCCTGCGGGTCACCGCAGATCAGGCCGACTTTATCCCAGCTCTCCGCCAGTGCCGGCGGGTAGGCCGCGTCCATGGCCGCACGCACGTCAGCGACGGTCACCACCGTGTTATCGCCCTCGGCACGGGTTTGCGCAGAGTCCGTCATACATCCATCCCTTCACCATGCATTTCTCTCTAGCTCCTCCTCCAGCGTAGTGAACTCTGCCCGACCGCATCAGTTCTGCGACAGCAAGTCCGCTACTTCTGCGATGAGTCGTCGCACGCTCGTCTCGTCCCGCACAGCCAGCCGCCACCAGGAACCGTCCAGGCCGACGAAGGTGTCGCAGCGCCGCACAGCTACGCCGCGCTCAGCAAGGCCCTGCCGCACACGCTCATGCTTGACGACGTCAACCTCCACCGCGCCCTGCCCATCATGCGCGTTCAGGTCACCTTTCGGACGTGCCAGCACAAAGGGAGCCTCAGAGCCCAACACCTGCCAGCCAGCGGCCCTTAGCAGCTGTGACATCACCTCGCGCTGCTGACGGATCTCAGAACGAATCTGTGGCAGAAGCTCCGCCTCACGACGCGCAATTGCCGCCATAGCTCTAAGCTGCAGTGTGCCCAGCGGCCAGTGTGGGCGCAGTCGCGCCAGCTGTGCCAGGAGCGCAGGGGTTCCCAGCGCATAACCACAGCGCAGGCCAGCAATTGCCCAGGTCTTAGTCATGCTGCGAAAGACGATGACGTTATCGGGGATATTGTTGTCGCCCCTGGCGTGGACGCTTTCGCCTCCCCCTACCTCCCGATTAGCCAGCGAGCAACGCTGAATAGTCTCGGCATCGGCGACATCCATAAACGCCTCATCGACGACCAGGACAGCACATCGACTGGCGAGCGCCCGCAGTTCATCTGCCGAATGTGCAACACCTGTGGGGTTGGTCGGATTGCCGACGATGACCATCCGGCTTTCAAGCTGCCTCGAATGCGGGGAGGATGCGGTCTCGGGGACGTCGGCAAGCGTGGGCGTAAGCGTGTACGGCGGCGGCAGCACCAGCGAATCCACCTCGACCCCAGCGGCGCGGAACGCGGCTTCGGGTTCGGTGAACTGCGGCTGGACGATGGTGGCGGGCAATCCCAGGTGCGGCAAGAGCGAGAACCCCTCAGCGACGCCATGGAGAAGTAGCACCTCGTCAGCGGTGCGGTTGTGGCCCGCGGCAATGGCGGCGCGGACTTCGGCGTCGAGCTGCGCAGAGGGATACGCGGCGAGTTCTCCGAGGGAGGCTGCCAGCGAGTCCTGTAACCACTGCGGTGTGGTGCCGTGGACATTGACAGCAAAGTCCAGGTCAGCGTCGTGGGCGGCCAGGTCGCCGTGATAGCGCAGCGGGTCGTCTAACATGCCATCCAGCCTAATGACCTTTTAGGATGAACAATATGTCCACTGGCCATCGCCCCACTGTCCTCATTGATGTCGACGGCACCATCGCCGATTCCCTCCCCGCTATCGCACATGGTTTCCGCCTTGCACTGCAGGCGATTGACCACCCACTTCCGTCCGAGAGCTTCATCAACACGATTCCCGGCCCGCCGATGGTGGAGACGCTAGCCTCGCTCGGGCTTTCCGACGAGCAAGTTAACCGCGCCTTCTCGGTGTATATGGACCATCAGCGCGCGGGTGGTTGGCAGCGTGCGGAGATGTTTCCCGGCTGGCCGGAGCTCCTGCGCGATTGGCGGGAAGCAGGCGTGCGTCTAGCCACTGCGACTTCCAAGGGCGAATACTTCGCTCGCAAGACCCTGGACAATTTCGGGCTTCTCGAGGCCTTTGACTTCATCGGCGCCGCCGGCGATGACGGCTCGCGGCAGACAAAGTCCGAGGTCATTGAGTACACGCTTAAGGAATTGGGCATTGACACCGATGCGGCCCGGCGCCCTCGTGGCTCCGTCGTAATGGTCGGCGATCGCATCCATGATTTTGAAGGTGCCGCACAGTTCGGCATCTCCGCTATCGCGGTGGAATGGGGCTACGGTCCGACCTCTGAGTTGGCATCGGCTGCGGCGGTGGTGTCGTCGCCTGAGGCCCTGAATCGTGTTGTGCGGGAAATGCTGTATCTTTAAGACTCGTCAACAATTAGTGACAATCCTATTTTTATTTTCCGAGAAGTCTGGTTTTGCCTATTATGCTTATGAACTCGTCGCATCGTACTGAGTCCGTGTACGTCGTGTTTGTCTGCTCCGGAAATATTTGCCGCTCCCCCATGGCTGAAATCATCGTCCGTGATGCCGTTGAAGCCAATGCGCTTGCCGACGATGTCCTCCTGGCCTCCTGCGGAATCGGCGGCTGGCATGTTGGTGAGCCCGCCGACGAGCGAGCTCAGGCCGAGCTGGAAAACGCTGGCTACGACCCGAACCACACCGCAGCACAGCTGGGCGATGAACACATGGATGCAACCCTCTTCATCGCTATGGATGAAACGCACGTTAATGGTCTGCTCCACGCTGGTGTGCCCAATGAAAAGATTCGCCTGATGCGCTCCTTCGACCCAGCATCTCCGAAGGGTGCCATCGTGGCTGATCCGTACTACGGCGGTCCCGAGGGTTTTGTCCGCACCCGAAATGAAATTGAGGCCGCAACACCGGGCGTCATCGCATGGTTACGTGAAACCCTGTCGCTGGCCTCTGAGCGTTAAGGTTTCAGAACAACCTTTTCTTTTGCTCTATTGGAGTTACCCCGGTTTCGGAACGTCCAGATCTTATTCAGGATGAAGTTTGCGGGCGTGCCTAAGATAACGCCGATGAGGTTTGCCCAGTAGAGGCGGTTCCTAAATCCGGTGGAGTCATCGAAAATATCCATCGGCAGCGCCAGCGGCGAGGTGGGGTTAGTCAGCAGCGTGATGACAATCAGATTCACAATCAGCGCTGATATACCGGCAAATAGGAACGGGAAGAACTGCCTAAACCAGTTCGGACGATTGTCAGTTCGGAAAGTCCACGATCGGTTGAGCTGGAAGTTCCAAATATTGGCCACCACAAACGCCAGGGTTGCGTAGACGTGGGAGTAGCGAATATTCCACCGCGTCCCGAACAGGTTCATAAAAACGTCATGCTCGTTGGTGCCCAGGCTGAGGCCGAATTTGCGGGCGATAATCACGACAATCAGGTTGACGATCACACCTGTACCGCCGACCAGACCGAACTTGATGAACTGGCGTGAGACCGTGCTGAAGCGGCGTGAAGGCGAATTTTTCGCTGTTTGCGTGCCCACCACGACACCTCTCTTTCCATCTATCCCGGGTAGATATCCCGTCAAATATGCCCAAATGATTTTACCTGAAGTTCACCGTAACTCCGCACCGTCAAACACCAGCCCCACTAGTTCCATCCTCACCAGCGGGTAAGCTCAATGACTGTGTTAAAGAACGTGCGCCAATTTCTGACCCCCGGATGGGTTCTTATTGCCGTTGTCGCCATTGCGTTTTCCTATCTCGCGTTTACGGTTCTGGCTCCGTGGCAGCTGGGCAAGAACACCGCGACGCAACATCGCAATGAACAGCTTGAGCACTCATTCGAACTCGATCCCGTGGACATCAACGAACTGATGCCCAAGGGCAAGGGTTTCGTTGAGGGCAATGAATGGCGTCGTGTTACCGCCACAGGCTCTTTCGTGCCGGATACCCGGGTACTGCTGCGAAACCGTCCGGTCAACGGCGCACCAGCCGTTCAGGTGCTCGATGTCTTCGCCGCCAACAATGGCGAGAACTATCTGGTCAACCGTGGCTTTGTCCGCCCCACTGATTCCGGGGCACCTAATGTTGAGCCAGCTCCGAAGGGAACCTTGACCATTTCGGCCTTCACTCGCCGAAACGAGATTCCTGCCGAGACCGCCCCCATCCCCGGCACTCCCCCACAGGTCTATGGCATCAACACCAAGGAAGTGTCCGAGCTTGTCGGCACAGAACTCAACCCCGACTGGCTTCAGCTCTCTGACAAATCCGATGCTGTCATCGAAGCCATTCCACTGCCAACCCTCGAGTCCGGCCCCTACCTCTCCTACGGCATTCAGTGGATCTTCTTCGGTGCCCTCGTGCCGTTGGCCGTCGTGTGGTTCATTCGCGCCGAAATTGTCGAGCGCAAACGCGACCGCGCAGAACAGGAGGAAATGGCGAAGAACCTCCGCGATGCCGAGGCTGCGGAACCGGTTAATGATGCGGACCGCACCGACGCGAATCACACCGGCGCGAATCCCCCCAAGGAAACAGCGACCACTTCGGATGACGACACCACTGCCGGCTCTCCGAAGGTTACGACAGACAAGGACCGCGCCGCTGAGCTACACCGCCAGCGCATGGCGCAGCGCTACGGCAACACCGGCCACCGCGCCGCGGGCTACCGCGACAACCGTTACGACGAGCGCTTCTAGATCTCAGCTCGCTCTTTCACGCGCCGGATGCATCCAGCGACAACTACAGCTCCGGCGCAGCTGAGCGCGACAATGTTTTGTACTCGCTTGCTCAGCTCCGCTGCACGCCGCACATCTGCCACCGCAGGCACCCGACCACTGCCGAGCACCGGACGCATCTCCACGCCGCTGGGGTACACCGTCTTGCCACCCAGCTGCAGCCCCAGCGCACCGGCCGCACTTGCCTCCACGACGCCCGCGTTCGGGCTTGGGTGGTTTCTGGCGTCTCTTCGCCACGCCGCCAATGCTTGACGACGATCCGGTCCTGCAACCACAGTTGCGACAGCTGTGAGTCTGGCGGGGAGGAACCCGGCGACGTCGTCAAGCCGTGCACTAGCCCATCCGAACTTGCGATAGCGGGCGTTGCGGTACCCCACCATGGCGTCGAGCGTATTGACCGCTCGATGAGCAACAACACCTGGAGCTCCGGCAATGGCTCCCCACAGGAGCGTGCCTGTAACTGCATCGGAGGTGTTTTCCGCCAGCGACTCGACGGTGGCGCGTGCAATGCCGTCCGCATCGAGAGCCTCCGGATCACGCGAGCACAACCACGGCACTAGCTCGCGGGCAGCATCAACGTCGCCGGAGGTGAGTCGGTCGGCCATACGTTCACCAGTGCGTCGAAGGGCCGTGCCGCCAAGCGATGCCCACGTAGTGGCAGTCAGTGCGAGATTGGGGGCAATCGTACTGATAGCGGCGGTGAGAGCTACCGGTGTGGCCACAGCAATTGTGGTGAACGCGGCACCGCGTGCCATGGAATCAGCGTAGAGACGGCGCTCAAGTTTGCTGACGGCCTGCCCGTACATCGCGACCGGATGGTGGTTGGTGGGATCTGCGAAAAGGCGGTCAAACGCATAGCCCAGAGCAATAGCGGCGCCACGCTGCCACAGTGAAGTAGCGGCAAGAGTTCGGTGCTTTCGTATTCCCAAGTTCATTGCGCCGGTGCCCAATCCATTTTGTTCGGTGGTCTTTGGTCGGTGGCCTCTAGTCGGTGGTCTTTAGTCGGTGGTCTTTGGTCGGTGGTCATTAGTTACGACTCTTGTTCTGAAAATCGCTTGTACGGCCGATATGGGCCGCTGCTGCACAATTTAATCAAATAGCGACGGCGGGCCAATCCGAGTTACTGACCGCGTTTATGACAAAAATGGCCAGAAAAATGGCATGAAAGTGTCATAAACTCACACAGTTTCACATGTGCAGCCCGTATTCACATGCATATTCACCTGTGCATTCACATGTGCAGCCCGATTTATGGGGTCCGACCAGTTACTATCTTGAGAATCAGAAACACTTTTATCCTTTACCCCTCATTTACCTCCACCGGGGCCAGAGGTAACAACACAAAATCCGCCCGGATTCTCACTTACGAGAATCCGGACGGATTGTAACTGTGCGGCGAGAGGGTTTCGAACCCCCGACCGCTGGTGTGTAAAACCAGAGCTCTACCGCTGAGCTATCGCCGCGCTGCTGCGAAACTTTAACATACGGCAAATATAGTTTGCCAATTGCGCACTACACACGGCATTTCTACAGGTCATTTACACAGATTGATTTTCTACCTTAACGCGGGCCTGTTTAGCTAAAACCTGTTTAGCTAGAGCGCTGCACCAGGCAGTTACCCTGCCAATCCCCCAGGCGAAGCGCCGAGGTGTTGGAGAAACCAGCCAGCTGTGCGGACTCATCAATCACGCCCGGCTCAATAGCGCCCGGTTGACCAGCACCCGGGGTGAGCAGCCATACACGGCCTTCATCTTCCAAAGGACGGGAAGCATCCACAAGACCATCGACCAAGTCGCCGTCTTCTTCGCGCCACCACAGCAGTACGACGTCAACAACCTCGTCCGTGTCTTCGTCAAGCAGGTCTGCATCCAGGAAATTCTCGACCGACTCACTGATCGCTGAGTCACAGTCTGTATCCCAGCCAACCTCCTGGACTAGCTGACCTTCCTTGATGCCGAGCCTGCTCGCATAGTCACGAGCAGCGCCTGTGGCGTTGACCACTTCCCTTTTCCTCCTCTAGAAAGATTATTCAGCTCGATTTTTCGAACTATGTCGAGGAATTTTACCGCTCAAATGCATTTTGCACAGCTCCAAAGTAAGAATTTCCCCAAAAAGGTGCAGTTTTCGCAATGGCCGTCGTAAAGCGGCGTGCATTGTTTGGCAAGTCCCTGCGCAAGCTTGTGCGAACACACGCAGGGGCACGACAGGCAAATCAGAAGTAGAGTGGAGAAAAGTAAACTTTGCCTTTCCTTCCAGGACTGAAAGGAGCTCACAATGTCAGACGCACCGTCAGGTACGCCACAAGCCCACTCTGATGAGTCAAACTTCGCCCTTATTCGTGATGGAGTTGCCTCCTACCTCACGGACGCGGATCCCGAAGAGACCAAGGAGTGGCTCGAATCCCTCGATGGCCTGCTGGAAGAGGCGGGCCCGGAGCGTGCTCGCTTCCTCATGCTGCGTCTGTTGGAACGCGCCACGGCAAAACGCGTGGCACTGCCGCCGCTGACGTCGACGGACCTCGTCAACACCATTCCGACCGAGATGGAGCCGGAATTCCCAGGTGATGAGGATATCGAGTGGCGCTACCGCAAGTGGATTCGCTGGAATGCGGCGATTATGGTTCACCGCGCTCAGCGTCCGGGTATCGGCGTGGGCGGACATATCTCCACCTACGCGGGCGCCGCACCACTTTACGAAGTCGGCTTTAACCACTTCTTCCGCGGCAAGGACCACCCAGGTGGCGGCGATCACGTCTTCTTCCAGGGGCATGCTTCGCCGGGCATGTACGCCCGCGCATTCCTGGAGGGGCGTCTGAGCGAGGAGGACCTCGACGGTTTCCGCCAGGAAGTCTCGCTCGGCGAGGGCAATGGTCTCCCCTCCTACCCGCACCCGCACGGCATGCCGGAATTCTGGGAGTTTCCGACGGTGTCGATGGGCCTGGGACCAATTAACGCTATCTACCAGGCACGTTTTAACCGCTACCTACATGACCGCGGTATCAAGGACACCTCCCAGCAGCACGTCTGGGCATTCCTGGGCGACGGTGAGATGGACGAGCCGGAGTCCCGTGGCGCCATTCAGCATGCGGCGCTGAACAACCTGGATAACCTGACATTCGTCATTAACTGCAACCTGCAGCGTCTCGACGGTCCAGTGCGCGGTAACACCAGCATCATCCAGGAACTGGAGTCGTTCTTCCGCGGCGCTGGTTGGAATGTCATCAAGGTCGTTTGGGGTCGTGAGTGGGACGAGCTCTTCGCCAAGGATAAGGACGGCGCACTGGTCGACCTGATGAATAAGTTCTGCGATGGCGACTACCAGACGCTGAAGGCTAACGACGGCGCTTGGGTGCGAGAGCACTTCTTCGGTCGCGATCCGCGCACTGCCAAGCTGGTCGAAGACATGACCGACGAGGAAATTTGGAACCTCCGTCGCGGTGGCCACGACTACCGCAAGATTTATGCTGCTTACAAGAAGGCCTTGGAGACCAAGGACCAGCCGACCGTCATTCTGGCGCACACGGTTAAGGGCTACGGCCTCGGCCACAACTTCGAGGGCCGCAACGCGACCCACCAGATGAAGAAGCTGACGCTTGATGATCTGAAGCTCTTCCGCGATAACCAGCGCATTCCAATCTCGGACGAGGAGCTGGAGAAGGATCCGTCCCTGCCGCCGTACTACAACCCGGGTCCGGAGTCCGAAGAGGTGCAGTACATGCTGGAGCGGCGCAAGGAGCTCGGCGGTTTCGTGCCAGAGCGCCGCACTAGCTACGAGCCTCTGACGGTGCCAAAGCCCGAAAGCCTGAAGAACATCCTCAAGGGCTCGGGTAAGCAGAAGGTTGCCACCACTATGGCGACGGTTCGTGTTTTCCGCGATCTGATGCGCGATAAGGATCTCAAGGACCGTTTCGTGCCCATCATCCCTGATGAGGCTCGTACTTTCGGTATGGACTCCTGGTTCCCGACGCTGAAGATTTACAACCCGCACGGCCAGAACTACACCCCGGTCGACCATGAGCTGATGCTGTCCTACAAGGAAGCGAAGGATGGTCAGATTCTGCACGAGGGCATTTCCGAGGCGGGCTCCGTGGGTTCGTTTACCGCTGTCGGGTCGGCCTACGCCACCCATGGTGTGGCAATGATTCCGCTGTACATCTTCTACTCGATGTTCGGTTTCCAGCGCACGGCTGACTCCATTTGGGCTGCCGGTGACCAGATGTCCCGCGGTTTCCTCCTTGGCGCTACCGCTGGTCGCACGACGTTGACCGGTGAGGGGCTGCAGCACATGGACGGCCACTCCCAGCTGCTGGCGGCAACGAACCCGTCCGTGGTCTCCTACGACCCGGCCTTCGCCTACGAGATTGCCTACATCGTCTGCGACGGTATCGACCGCATGTATGGACCGGAGCGCGGCGAAGATGTCATCTACTACCTGACTATCTACAACGAGCCAACCTCGCAGCCGGCTGTGCCGGAAGATTTGGATGTCAAGGGACTGCTGGGCGGTATCTACCGCTTCCGCAAGGCCGAGGGCGACAAGCACGTCAATCTGCTGGCTTCCGGCATTGGCATGCAGGAGGCCCTGCGTGCCGCAGACATCTTGGAAGACTACGGTGTGGCTTCCTCGATTTACTCTGTGACCTCGTGGAATGAGCTAGCACGCGATGGCCATGAACGCGACACTGAGCGTCTACACAACCCGACTGACGAGGTCCAGGATGCCTTCGTCACCCGTCAGCTGGCCGACACAGATGGCCCGTTCATCGCAGTGACCGACTTCCAGCGTGCGGTGCCAGAGCAGATTCGCAAGTGGATTCCGGGTGACTACACGGTGCTCGGCACCGACGGCTACGGTTTCTCGGATACCCGTCCGGCCGCTCGCCGCTACTTCAACTCCGACGGCGAGTCGGTTGCTGTCGCTGCCCTGGCTGCCCTGGCACGCGCTGGCAAGCTCGACATGGATGTCGCTCAGGAAGCGGCTGAAGAGCTGCAGATTACTGACCCAACTGCAACCACTCAGGACGCAGAGTAATGACCTCAAGCCTTGGAGATCAGCTCAGCGCCCTGTTGGGCACACAGGCTACCGGTGCCGGCGACGCTGACGATGCCGCGACCAGTGCAGCGCAGGCGGGCTCGAAGAAGGATTCCGCCGACGCAGACCTGCCCGCAGGTGTGCACGGCGAGGTCGCGGCAATCGTCAAAAAGATGGCTAACGACGAGGTGGAGTCCCTGGAGCTCACCACTCCGCTGACCAGCTACGGCTTTGACCGCTTAAGCGTCGTAGAGTTGGCCGTCCGCTGCGAGGAAGAGCTGGGAGTCCGTATCGAGGACGAGGACATTTCCTCTTTTAAGACTCTCGGGGATGTCGTCGACTACATCGCGGCCCGGCGCGGGTAGAGCTGCAGCACGTTAGCTATCTCTGCCCCGCCGAAGTCTGCGTTGCCAGCGGTCGAGTTGCCGCTGGCGCTATCGGGCCCGGCAGGTGTGGACGTCGTAAAGCACTCTTCGGGAGCGTAGCCTGCGGTCATCATGCGCATGGGCTCTAGCACGCGATCCCACGGACCGCCGATAGCCGCGTCGAGGGCGCCTGCGATGTCGCCGCCGCGCGCCATGATGGAACGCAGCGCGTCCTCGTTGACCACGATGTTTCCGGCGGCATCGGTCTGTCCGGCGAAAGTTCCCAGCTGCGGGGTGTGGCAGTAGCGCATGCCGTCGATGGTGTAGCCGTCATCGCCCACGGCGGGGTCTTGCGCCAGCTCGAAATAAAGGCGCGGCCACCTGGCCAGGTTGTCTACCAGTGTGGCGATGGTGTCAGCACTTGCGGTGAAAGGCACCTCGGCGCACAAAGTGGCATCCTGGTCGGTCGCACGCCAAATATCCCGGCCTGGCTTACTGCCATCGGGCATGCTGAGTCGGGCCAGCGCCCACGTGATGTGTGGTTGCAGCGGCCCTGGCATGCTGTGAATCCACAGCACGCCTGAAAGTTGGGTGCGCATAGACGAAGGTCCTCGGAAAAGTTGCGGTCAATTGGTGTAAGACGAGATTCGTCTTCCCCTACGAACTCATCCAACGACACTTGCCACACTGCAGATAGAGCACTGCGGTAAAACAACACTTCTGAGGTTTGCGTTGCACGTGTTTATGATTGTTATTTCCGAGGTGGCTGCTGGCAACCCTCAAGTTGTCCTTAATCCCCCGGATGTGATTTAGCGCCGAGACGAAAAGTCGGCGCCGCAGGCGACGCGACTTAACCCATTGCTCTTTAGTCTGCAGCGTGTTCTTCCAACTCACGCCAGAGTTCATCATTGAAGTCGGTCCATAGCGGCTTTGCCCATTCGCCGAAAGCTCGGTCGGTCAACGCGATTGCCGCTCGCCCGGTTGGGCGATGGAGCCACAGGAACGTTCCCGCCTGCCCGAAGTGCCCTGCGACATCCTTGGGCATCGAGGCGCCAAACCACAGCCCCTGCTTGGAATCGGGGTGTCCGAAAATCTCGAAGCCCAGACCCCAATCGGCTGGTCGCTGCATACCATAGCCCGGAACCACGCCATTGAGGCCTGGGAACTGTACGGTCAAAGCTTCGGTAACGGTATCGGGATGCAGGAGCGTCGGGGCGAGAATCTCCTCGACGAAGGCCATGAGATTAGCGACGCTGCTGCGCGCGCCGTGTCCAGCCGAGCCATCCAGCACGGAATCATCCATCCCCAGCGGCTCAAACACTGCCTGGCGCAGGTATTCACTAAACGGCATCTCTGCCTCCGCAGCGATGGCATCGGCAATTATGTCAAAGCCCGCGGAGGAGTAAATGCGCCGCTCCCCCGGTTCTTTTTCCAACTCGCGGCTGGCAAACCCCACCCCGCCGGCGTGCGCCAGGAGGTGACGCACAGTCGCACCGTGACCGGGTGGCGTGAGCTCTTGGTCGAGCTCCAACGCCCCCTCTTCGACGGCCACCAGCATGCCCACAGCCGCCAGTAACTTGGTCACACTGGCGAGCTCAAAAACGCGACCGCTATCACCGTGGGTGTGCCACCTGCCATCGTCGGCACGCACGGCAGCCGCGACCGTATCGACTGGCCACTGGTCAATTTGCGCAAGAACAGAGGGCTTCCAAGAAGTCATGCCCTCAAGACTACGCAAGCGCGGCGGACGTGGACTTTTCGGCGGTCTCGTCAGCCGGTTCGTCGGCTGGCGACAGGTCGGCGTTGGCGCTGGCGTCCCACTCGTCCTTGTCCCAGATTCCCGCACGCTTTGCGACGACCAACGGGACCACGGCCTGACCGGTGACGTTCACCGCAGTGCGGCCCATATCCACAATCGGCTCAACAGCCAGCAGGAGGCCGACGCCGGCAAGTGGCAGACCGAGAGTCGACAGGGTCAGGGTCAGCATGACGGTAGCGCCGGTGGTGCCAGCAGTTGCAGCCGAACCGATAACGGAGACGAAGATGATGAGCAGGTAGTCCGTGAAATCCAGCGGAACACCGTAGAACTGCGATACGAAGATAGCTGCGATAGCCGGGTAAATAGCAGCGCAACCATCCATCTTCGTAGTAGCGCCCAGCGGCACTGCGAAGGAGGCGTACTCATCCGGCACTGCCAGGCGGCGGGAGACCACACGCTCGGTAACCGGCATGACACCCATCGACGAACGAGTGAAGAAACCGAGCGAGGTCACCGGCCAGACGCGGCGGAAGAAGTCAATCGGGCTGATGCCGTGAATCTTCAGCACGACTGGGTACACGACTGCAATGACCAGGAATAGGCCAATGTAAATGGCAATGGCGAACTTGCCCAGGCTGCCGAGTGCTTCCCAGCCGTACTCAGCAACGGCGTGGCCGATGAGGGCTGCGGTACCAATCGGCGCCAGGCGGATGACCCACCACAGCACCTTCTGCACGATGGTCAGAAGCGAACCGGAGAACTCGATGAATGGCTCGGTCTTCGGACCGACCTTCACTGCGGCGATACCGAAGACAATGGCGATGACCAGCAGCTGCAGGACATTGAAGTTCAGCGAGCCGGACACAGCGCCATCAGTTTCACTGATCTTCACGCCGAGTCCGAGGAAGTTCTGCGGGACAATGCTCTGCAGGAATCCCCACCACGAGCCCACGGAATCCGGTTCCTGTGCTGCCGAGGCATCGACACCGGAGTTAACGCCCGGCTTGATAAGCAAGCCCAGACCAATGGCAATAACCACCGATACAAAGGATGTGATGGCGAACCAAATAAGCGTCGAAACAGCTAGCTTGGCTGCGCCTGCGACCTGGCGCAGGTTGGCGATCGACACCACAACCGCGGTAACCACCAGCGGCGGAATGAGCAGTTTCAACAGCGTGACGTAGGTACTGCCGACCTCGTCGAGCGCTGTGCGCAGCGAGGAATCCTCGCCAGTGCTGCGGGCCATGAAGCCCAGAATGAGACCAATAATCAGGCCATAGACAACTTGGGCACCAAAGCCGGTCGCCCATTTGAATTTATTCACTTTTCCTCCTGGATTTTTCTTTCTTCGAAAACACTTATGGCGCAACTTAAGCCGTCTGACTTATGCGCGTGTTGGGGTATCCGGGGCTGTTGGGCTCAGCCTCGAAGAGGCAGGCAACAACGGGACAGGGAAACCCGAAGTGTTTAGCAACAGGAGGAAGTGGAAATTCGGCCGTAATCGAGCCAACGCCGCTTTGTGAGCATTTTCATGTTGGTCATTTCTACCTAGCAAGTCCGGTCAAGAGACAAAGGATAAGACTGCCACGATTGATGTTGTGACACCAATTCCCAACACAGGCCCACAGCCGAATATTCCGAATCTTTAATTCGATTTCTCAGCTTGCTTGCGCATTCTCAGCCTGCTGGCGCAACTGCAGCACCTTTAGCGAGCAGAGGAAACCGATAGTTAGCGCACCAACGGCGGAATACAGCGCGAACTGTGTGGCATGTGCAAACGCGTTGGTCAGCGGCACCAACACTTCGTCGGGAGCTCCTTGCGCACGCAGACCAATCAGCATCGAGCCAGCAGAATCCTTCAGCCCCTGCCCCATCTGCTCCAGGCCGGGCGACAGCTTCGCGATCTCACGATCCAGCCCAATCGTCAGTGTCATGCCACCGAGCGCTGCACCGAGGGCGGAACCAATCTGCCGAATTGTCGACTGCGTTGCCGATGCTTGACCCGACAGGCGCACTGGAATATCGCCAAGCACCAGCGAGGTCAGCTGCGCCGATGCCAGACCAAGCCCCAAACCGTAGACAATCAAGGCAAAGACAACGAGCCACAGTGGCAGGTCAACACGCTCTTCCGCCGCCAACTGCAACGAACCGAAGACCTCGAGACCAAGGCCCACAATCACCACACCGGCCGGGGTAATCCGGGCCGCCAAATGACGCGCCATGGCACCTGCGAAGAACGCACCGAGAGCCATTGCTGCCAGGACCAGGCCGGTTGCGATCGTCGATAAGCCAATCGCCGACACCAGATAGAGCGGCAGCACGAAGACCAGCGCGAACTCCCCCACCGCGACGAGCATCGCCGTGGTATTTCCCCAGCTAAACGTGGCGTAGGAGAACATCGACACGTCCAACAGCGCGGGGTCCGCATTCTTCCGACGGCGGTTTTCCCACAGCACGAAGGCGACAAGCACCATCGCGCCAACCAGGAGCGTGACGACGGGCGCGGAGGGAAAAGCAAACCCTATCTTGGCGCCCTGAATGATGCCGAAGACCACGGCACCAAAGCCGATTCCAGACAGCACCAGGCCGAGGACGTCGAAGCCGCCCGCATCATTGGTATCGCCTGCGGTGTTCGGCACCCAGCGCAGCGCAAGGACGAAAAGCACCACTGCGATGGGCACATTGACCCAGAAAATAGCTTCCCAACCAGCAAACTGCGTAAGCACACCACCCAGGAGTGGGCCGACCGCCGCCGCGCCAGACATAACTGCGCCCCAGATGCCGAATGCGGTGGCGCGATCTTTGTCACGGAACAGTGCGTTAACGCTGGACAGTGTCGACGGCAGAATGCACGCGCCACCAATGCCCTGGATAACGCGGGCTATGACCAACGGGGCCAAGGAGGTGGAAAGTGCAGCCACGACGGAGCCGACCGTGAAGATGACCAGGCCGACGAGGAAGAGTGTTCGACGGCCGAAGCGGTCACCAGCGCGGCCGGAAGTCAGCAGCAATGCGGCGAAAACGACGGAGTAGATAGTGGTAATCCACTGCGCGCCGACGATGTCGAGTCCCAGCTCCGAAATGATGGTCGGCAGTGAGACACCAACAATGGTGCCGTCGAGGACAATCATGCCGAGGCCAACCGCGAGCACAAGCAGGCCCCACCAGCGCTGTGGCGAGGCCGAGAACTCAGCGATTTGCTCATCACTGGCGATCGCCGTGACGGCGGCGCCCTTCGCTTTCGCTGTAGCACCGGGTTGTGCGTCGGCTGAGACGTCGGCGCTGCTCAAGGAAGGTTTTGCACTCATAGGATTAATGCTACGAGTGTCCAAGTACTGATTCATCAACCGAAAGTCGTAACTTTGCGGGGCAGTTTTACAGGGCAACTTTGCTTCGTCGCGCCCGGGAGATGACGCCATCGAGAACGAGGGACGGCTTCATTAGGCCTGTGTAACTGCACCCAGAGTCGCTGGATATAGGGCTTTTATCACCACACGGTGGCTGATTGCTATGATGCTATGAGGTTTTGGGCACTGGTTCATAGCGCTTAATTGCCGCTTCACAGCGCCCGATCCTTGCCCCTATAGCTCAGTCGGTTAGAGCAGAGGACTCATAATCCTTTTGTCCCAGGTTCGAGCCCTGGTGGGGGCACTAAGGTTTCGAGATTCCTCAGAAAAACCCCGAGGGACGGAAGAAAACTCCTTCACAATGTAATGAGAGAATATCTTCGGAGTACGTTTAGAACCGTTTTTCGCCTTCGTGGTTAGGGGCACAACCCAAAGCCCACCTCTCCTTTCCCCCGCCTGTGGCAATGACACCAAAAGTTGTTCGCTTTGCCTGTTATTACCTTCGGTGCGTGTCGCGGTCCTGGCTACTCTGTAAAGTACGAAAAATGCAAGGCCATACGCAAAGGAGACACAGTTGGGCAGACAACAACGCCTTGAGTTGACCTGGACAAACAAGGACAAGGCACTTATTCCAACCCAGCAAGGTCGCTATGGCTACACATGGGTAGACCCCCGCGACCCGAGGTACTGCGAAACGAGAGTCTTAACGGTTGACGAAACTGTCATCGGGACGAGGGCGGAAAAGGAAGACGGAACCACCTATTCGGAACGCTCAGATTTGGAGCCACAGTCCGACAATCTACTCATTCTGGGCGAATCTGGCGACGTGCTGGAGGCATTAACACGAGTGCCAGAGTGGTCTAAGAAGTACGTCGGAAAGGTCAAGTGCATCTACATTGACCCTCCGTTTAACACGGCTCAGACGTTCGCGAACTACGAGGATAACCTCGAACACTCCGTGTGGCTAACCATGATGAGAGACCGTCTGCTGCATTTGCGTGACTTGCTGAGCGAGAACGGTTCAATTTGGATTCACCTGGACGATGTGGAGAACCACCGGATGCGTGTTTTGCTCGATGAAGTCTTCGGGGCGGAGCATTTTGTAGCCGAAATGGTCTGGGAAAAAGTGTCTACTCCCAGCAACAACTCGCACTCAATTCCTTCCTTGACGGATACTATCGTCGTCTACTCGAAGGGGAACTTTACTCCCAACAGGATTCCCCGCACCGCCGAGATGGACGCACGGTATGACAATCCGGATAGGGACCCGAAGGGGGCTTGGACAACTGGAGACCCGTGCTCACGTCACAATGTCGGTCGAAGACAGCACCCGGGCGTCTACGGAATCCAACACCCAATTACAGGAGAAGTAATCTACCCCCCGTTCAATGCAAACTGGAGGTTCGAGCAGGAGACTATCTGGAACGCGCTCAACGAGTATTGTGAGTACGAACTTGGCGAGGTGACCGAAGAAGAACTTCAAGCTCGGCGCCGAATCGAAGGTGACAACGTAGAACTTCGCGAGGACATTAAACCACTCCTAGTTAAGAACTTCGACGGCTCGACCGTGTCCCATGCGAAGGAGAGGTACAGCCAAGGGTCTTGGCCAATTTTTATGCTGACCGGTGGTGGAAAGGGCGGGTTTCGCTTTAAGAGGTTCTTGTCTGACGTTCAAGGAACGGTGCCAAGGAGTCTTTTGACATGGAAAGACGTGGGGCACAATGACTCCGCCAAGAAGGAAATTTCTGCGCTCCTTCCCGACTACCGACCATTTTCCACCCCCAAGCCCGAACGCCTACTCGAGCGCATTATTCACATCGCCACGAACCCCGGCGACATTGTGCTCGACGTGTTCGCTGGTTCCGGAACAACCGCAGCGGTTGCCCAAAAGATGGGCCGACGCTGGGTCACCTGCGAACTCGTCGAAGATACCTTCAAGCGCTTTACTCGCCCTCGCCTTGAGATGGTCATTAACAACGAAGACCAGGGCGGAATCACCGTTCAGAAGGAAGAACGCGCCGACGCAACCGAGGACGGTTTACCCGAAGGCTTGACACCGGACGAAGCACAGAAGTTCACATCATTGCTGAATAAGACCATTAAGTACGACGACGAACTCAAGAAAAACCCTGCAATCAAGCAACTCAAAAAGATGACCAAGACTAAGCCCGTCAAGGGAATCGTCAACTGGCGAGGAGGCGGTGGCTTTACCGTCGCCCACCTTGAGCCTGCTTGCTTCGACTACGACCCCGAGGTGGCACTCACCACCCTGACCGAACAGGCAACAGGCAATCTGCTCGTACGCTCCGTGGCGGCACAACTTCGCTTCACGCTGACCCCCAAAGATTTACACTTCGACGGCTCGCGCGGTCGCGAGCACCTCGTCGTGGTCGAAGGTGTGCTTGATGGGGAGAAGATTGACGAGATCATGCCCCACCTCCCTGATGGCCACTCGGTACTGTTCGCGGCAACGGTGGTTGACGAGACTGCCCACGAGCACGTCAGGGGTCTTAAGAACGGCTCCCGCGTCCTTCACGTCCCGCTTGACCTGTTTCCATATTCCAACGTTGCCGAGGAGGAGAAGTAACCATGGTGTTAGACATTGCATACGACGAGAACCTGGTTGCAGAACTCACCTCAAAGTTCGACCTCCGTGCTCCGAACACCGAAGCGCTTTCCGAATTGGTGAAACGAGCCCAAAAGGGCAACTACAACGCCTTGGAGCCATTGGTGCTCAACCTTGCAACGGGTGCTGGCAAGACCTACGTTATGGCTGCGTTTATTGAGTATTTGCGCCGCCAAGGCCATCCCAACGTCATGGTGGTGACCCCGACGAAGGTAGTGCAGGACAAGACCGTCCTCGACTTCTCAGAAGGCTCGCACCGATACATTGGCGGCTTCGACATTCCGCCCCGACTTGTCACTCCGGGTGACATGTCGAACTTGCGCACCAAAGATGCAGCCGCCGACTTGTTTGTTGGCGAAAGTGCCTCAACACTCTATGTCTTCAACGTTCACCAACTTTTTCCGCCAAAGGAAGGCGGCAAGAACGTAGCCACTGGCGAAGAAGCAGCACGACGCAAGACCTGGAAGTTCCAAGAGGACTCCGGAGCCTTGGCACAACGACTTATTGACACGGAGGACTTGGTCATTATTGCCGACGAGTCCCACCTTTTCGGTGCCACTGCGAAGACGTTCCGCAAGTCGTTGAACGCGCTCAAACCGGCTGTAACCGTGGGACTAACGGCCTCACCGGACGAAGACGACGACATTGTCTACCGCTACCCGCTGTGGCGTGCTATTCAGGACGGCTACGTCAAGCAGCCGGTGCTGGTCTACCGCGACTCGGGCTATGACTCGGAAGACCGCCAACTCCAAGACTCACTGTCGCTTCTGGCTATCAAGGAAGAGGCGTACGCGAACTACAGGGCTGCACACCCGGATGGCAAGCAGACCAAACCTTTGCTGTTCGTGGTCTGTTCCGGTGTTCCCCATGCGACCGAGGTTGCCGAAAGGCTTCGTGGCCCCGGTCTTGTCGGAGACCCGCTCGCGGTGCTCCAGGTGGACAACGAGCACAATGACAACGCGACCCAGTCGTTCTTGCGCTACCTCGACACGGACAACTCCCCAGTTCGAGTAATTGTGTCGGTTAACAAACTCCGTGAAGGTTGGGACACGAAGCGAATCGCCGTGATGTGTACCCTTCGCACCATGGGCTCGGAGGTACTGACCCAGCAGGTCATGGGACGAGGCCTTCGGCTACCGTTCGGGGCGCTGACCGGTGTGCCAGCCATTGACGAGTTGGACATCTTGTCGCACGAGTCTTTCGTGAAACTGCTTGAGAGTGAAAACGTGCTCAAGCAGTTCGGTATCGAAGACGCAGTCGAGGACCCAGACGGCATGGAGATTATCACCCCGCCTGGCACCTCCAACCCGCCACAGGTTGGCACTGGGGCGGGCACCACAGGCGGTATGCCTGCTTACACCGGCGAAACTTCCACCACCACTGTGCAACCTAACGAAGGCACGCTCATCTCCCCCGACGTGCCGGCCACCGCGGGTAGTCGCACCGTCGGTACGCGAGCACTGACCGACTACGAAGACATCTCTGGCGGCTCCGAGACCTTCATGCCTGTAACTGTCCACGTCAACGAGAAATACGCCGGCACCACCTTCGATTTCCCGTCTTCGACCATGACGAAGACAAAGAAGCAGTTCGAACTGGTAGACGTCACGAACTCCGCAGTCATCGAGCAAGCAGGCAAGGTTACCGACACCGACGAGTACCTAGCCCGCACCAAGATTGGCGTTGCCGACGAAGGCAACAAGATCGAACTCGACAATGACGAGCGCTCTGTAGTGCCAAGTTTTCGCCAATCTACCACCCAGGTTGCTGCAGAACTTATCCGCCGGGTCATGGGTTCCGGAACGGTTGCCGCAACGGCAGAAAACACCAGCCAACTCAAACGTCGCATTGTGCCGACTTTTATGGAGGCGACCAAGATTGAGCAATGGACGGAGAAAGCTAAGGAGTCCGCGGCACGACACCTCAAAGACCTAGTGGTTGACGAGTCCAAGAAGGCCAACGCCCAGACTGGCACGACGGTGACTATTCACCCAGTAACCCTGCCGGTTGACGAGTCGTTCCCGTTGGAACTCGACAAGAAGGTTCTCGACCTGCTCGATCAGCAAGCAAAGAGTGCAGGCAAGGCAGGCTTTAGCGATTCCGAGTACTACGGCACCTGGAAAAAGGGCCTTTTCGAGGCTGCACGCTTTGACTCGTTCACTGGCGAGTACCGCCTTGCAGCACTGCTCGACCTCGACCCGAACGTTGTGTGGTGGAAGCGCATCTACAACCACGAAGGCGCACGAGTGGCCTACACTCCGCACCACTCATACGTGCCTGACTTCGTGGTCTACGACAAGGACGACATCCACTGGATTGTCGAAGCCAAAGAGAACCGCGGCCGCAACGACGAGCGCGTCCAAGCCAAGCGTACAGCCGCTGAGCGCGTAGTACGCCAACTCGTCGGCATGCCGGAATATGAGGACCAAACCTGGGGCTACCTCATTGCCTATGAGGACGACATTGCCTCTTCCGACTCGTGGGCCGACTTGGTTGCCGGTTCGGTGACGGAGAGGATGCCGAAGTTGTAGGAAGACAAAGAAGAGCCGGACCGAAGGAAGTTCCTGCGGTCCGGCTTTGTACTATTCAGGAAAATCGTGTTGATGAAGCGATCTCGGCTTACAGAGACGGTTCCGAATCGGAGCAAATGTCGTCGCTCTCATCCAGGTTGGGCCGGTCAGCATAGCCAGGGAGTTGGAACGGCATGTCGGCCACCGCTTTGAGACGGAACGATATCTTCGCATCCACGAAATTGCTCAGTGCTTGTCCAACCGTCAGGTTATTGCACTTGATATTGACCACCGGAAGCTTTCCATCATTCTTAGGTTTCAGAGGGTGCCTCCCCTCCGCTTCTGCGTCCAGTTTGTTGACTGCCCACCGAGAGAAGAAGACTTCCGAGTAGTCACGGCACTCAGCATGGGAGAGGACGAACCATCCACTGATTCTGGTCCAGTTCAGTGAGGTTATAAATGCTTATCGCTTGTCCAGTGACATCCTGGTAGCGACACCCAGTTCCTACGTAGTCGGTCTTGACGATTGTCTCCATTGGTTCAACATCGAACGTTTCTTCGTAGTAAACATCAAGTTCTTCATATTCAGCCAAATGCACTGCTTAAGTGACAGCCCAGATAATCAAGATGAAATACGATGCAGCAGGTATTCCGCTGCTGGATCCCCACCTACAGCCGCCTAGTCCATCTAGCGAGACTGCCCCTCGTTCTAATGGGGCTCGGCGACATCGCGGCGAACGTTATGCTAAGCGTGTCGGTTCCCGTTTTCGAAGGAGAGAAATGCTCGATTACAACGGCTTCGCCCTACTTTCGCTAGACCGCTACAACGGGCATGTTTCGTTCAGGTTCGATGAGGACATGGCGCAAAACGGTTCAATCACTTGCCCCATTTGTGGAGAAGGAAAAACGGTCAATGTTGCCTGGGCTCAGGACCGACGCCCGTTCGTTAAAACCATTTACCACTGGATGGTGTGCATGGACTGCTGCGGGGCATCAATTCGCATCGCCCCCGAAAGTGGTGGGGCGACCGTGTATCCGCCTCACCCCAGCGGCCGGCACATAGAACACCTACCAACCGATGTCATGCGAATGTGGAAAGAGGCGAACCTTACGTACTCAGTGGGTGCCTACACCAGTGCGGTCTTGATGTGCCGAAAGGTTATCTTTGCCACTGCAGTGAAGTGTGGTTTGCCCGAAAAGGACGACAAGGGCCGTGCGCCAAACTTCGCGGAGTGTGTGAACTATCTCGTCGATAAGGGAATCATCACGGCGCATATCAAAGACAATTGGGCGGATAGCATCAGAATCTGGGGCAATGCCGCCACTCACGAGATTGAATCGGTCAGAGCCTCAACCGCAGACAAGGCCGTCAAATTCACCGAACAAGTGCTCTTAATGTCATTCGAATATCCGGGCGCGGCTAAAGCGGAAATTGAGACAGAGGAAGAACGCCAGTCTGTGGAGTCCCGCAGTAGCATAGCTCCGTAGCAACTTGAAACAGACGCGTAACCGCACCGAGCTCCATGACGGGGACTAGCGGCTCACCTCAGTTAGAGCACACTGCCCGACGGGACGCTTTTGCCCCGTTGAGGTTGAGCTCCAACATTGCTGCTTTATCCGACGGGTTTCAGACCTCGTAAGAAAAGTGACCCGGAACTCCGCCTCGGTGTACTCGTAACGGAAGTCGACGAATATGGGCGCTCCTGACCTGAGCGCCAGTGACATGGCGTCTCGCTCAAAACCGTCAAACTTGGCATTGAACATATGAATGTCGGTGTTAAGGCAGAGCGTGGAGTAGCCCAAAACGGCTTGTCCGTGAACTGCCACGCGACGGCCAACAATCGGTACCCACTTGGGCTCTCGCGCCGGTGAAGTCCACCTCTGAAGAATTCCGCGTGCAGCCGCGATCCGCTGGATGTCCTCACCGGGAGTGCTCATTGCGAAGCACCTTCCAAGGACGGTCATCGCGCCCCGAAGGACATGCTGTTCACCGAAGAAATCTGGGAACCGACCGGAACCGAATTGCTCGGCCGCGCGAAGTCTTACGGGCCGGGCAAGCACTCTGTGCTCGGACTGCACAGACAAGGCATAAACGCCGTGCTGACGAATACTGCCCGCACGTTCCACACCGTCTAGCCGTTTCTGGCTCTCTACCGCCTGGTCTAAGGCACGCACCTTGGGCAGGCGGGTCCTGCGTTCACGAAGCGTTCCTTGCTTCGAATCCTCGGAATCGGAGGACCACACGACGGTGGGGCGCGGGCCTAGCCTCGTCCCATTGCGACAACGCACTTCCTACCCCTTGGGGACAACCAGCAGATAGACTCTCCTCCAACAACGGTAGGGAGGGTCGTGAGCGACTTAGATAGGTTTCGCAACGAAGGGCGACACAAGCGCAAAACCACTGCCTCATGGGTGCAGTCCACCAAGCCTAGCGAAGAGTCAGAACGCCTTGCGGGTGATCTTGAACTCTATGAAGTTCTGCGAGAGCAAGGCTTCCAGGGCAGGGACTACGACGATTTTGAAATCGAACTCATGGGGTACGGGTTCGCTTGTATCAAGAAGTGGATGCTGACGGGGGAACTACTCTCCAAATGCCGTGAGAAGCTGAGTTTCGTTCCCACTGACGAGGAAGTCCGTTTAGATCTCCTTACCGCAGATGAGGCGGAAGAAATTGCTCAAGACATCATCGTGGAATCCGTCCTCGGGTTCCGGGAAGACGCGCTTGTTGGAGGAAAGTGGTCACCGACTGGCGGAGCAAGTCTGAAGACTTTCTTTGTCGGTAGGTGCTTAATTGAGGCGTGCAAGGTGCTTGACCACCGCGCCAGAGCACTCAAGAGGGCTACACGTTATATCCAAGAGGTAGAGGAAGATGACCTGTTCGAACTGCCCTCGCGCGACACGCCCTTGGAGACCCAGTTTGAACTTGACGACGAACTGCGCCGCGTGGCCGGATTGCTGTCAGACAAGGAGTTAGAAGTAGCGCGTCTGCATTCCGAAGGGCTTTCGGCCAAGGAAATTGCGGACAGGCTAGGGATGCGTCCCCGAAATGTGAACAAAGCGTTGGAGAGGGTACGTGCGAAGGCGCGAAAGCATAGGAACGAAGGAGGCGTAGCATGACCAACCGTTATAAGGAGGCTTTGGGACGCTCGTCGTTCGGTACCCAAGAGGTACGCCAAATGCGGGCCAAGGTGTCGAATAAACAGACAGCAACAATGGCGAGGAAACTTGCCGAAAAACGTGCGTCAACCAGCAAAAAGGGGAAATATCCACGTTAGCCCCCCTAAGACTGAGTAACGGGGCCGAGTTGCAGCTCGACCCCGTTGAGACGAGAGGTTAGTCTCGGTCACCACTTGGACGTGATACACCGAGTCTAACTGAGTTGACAGCGTTTCAAACACGAAACGCGCTCACTCTCGTCAGACTCCGAAGGAGGACGTCGACAATGGCTCGACGCACTGTTAACCGGTCCGCAAAGACGGGCAAGTTCGTTTCCAACGCGACTAAGGGTCGGTGGCCTAACAAGACCACGACCGAAAGGGTCGGAAGGGGAACTAGCAACAATCGCACCGTGACCCGCTCCGCAACGACGGGTCGCTTCGTCACGACACGTTGGGGCGACGAGAACCCTGGCGGAACTATCCGCCAGCGGGTTTAGCCGAAGAATTCCGCTCCTGACGGAGTCGGCTGGCTAGGAGACCCCATTCATGCTGACTGAGTTCGGCGTGAATGGGGTTTTCCCCGCGGAGCCCGCACCGGGGCCACGAGCGCGACGTGCTTTTCGACCGCTGGAGCCAATGGGAACAACGAAAGAGCGAGGAGACGGCACACGTAATTGAGATGCCGTTTTTGGCGTACCTTCGCGGACGATGCGGGGTAAGCCTGACTGTGGCGGAACGGTTTCCGAGACGATACGCGAAGCGGACGCCAAGGCGGGGGCGTGGTTTACCTGGTAAGCGAACTGGCGTGGAAAACTTTGGGCGAGGCCGTCGCACACCGAGCGCAAGGCCGTGGTGTTAATGCAGATAGAAGAATTTCTGACCACCACCCTGGTGGGCGAACTTCTGAACTAACTCCCGATACCGCCCTCCTAGCCCACCTCACGCCCACTTACCCGACATCCGGTTGTAACAGCTGGCACACAGGGAGATGTACTTCGGCGCTTCGAGTGCCTCAATTTCCACGGTCTCGCCGTCGAGAATAATGCTGCCGTCCGGATTCAACCGCGCAGTAAAAATCGCTTTCTGCCCACAGGTGCAAATTGTCTTGATTTCCTCAATGGTGTGGGCGACTTCAAGCAATCGCTGGGAGCCCGGGAAGGCGTGGGTGCGAAAGTCGGTACGCAGGCCGTAGCAGAGCACCGGGGTACCGCGCAGGGTGATGCCCAGCAACTGATCGACCTGGACAGGGGTAAGAAACTGTGCTTCATCGATGATTAGGCAATCGTGGCCGTCGGCAAGCGAGGAGAGGTCATCGCCGTCGTGAATGAGGTGCGCGCGTTCCGCGATTCCGATGCGGGAGTGCACGTCGCCGTCAGCCAATGTATCGACGGCCGGCTTGGCAATCAACGGTCGCATGTCGCGCTCGCGGTAGTTGTGCGCGACGCGGAGGACCTCGATGGATTTTCCGCTGTTCATGGTTCCGTAGCGGAAGTACAGTTTTGCCATAGCCATCGATTGTAGGGCATCGATTCAGGCGTTCTGGTGGGCGGGACACCGGCGAAGCCAACGCGGATTTGAATTCGCGACTATCCTATATTTTTATGCAGCCGATTCCTGACCTGAATGAGAATCCAACCGTTGTTGTATGTGGCTCTATCCACCTAGATACCCTGGTACAGGTCGATAGTGTCCCCGCAGAAGGTGGCACGCTCATCGTTGATGACGGCACCAATTCGCTGGGCGGTAAGGGCGCCAACCAAGCCGTTGCCATCGCTTACGACGGTGTTCGTGCGGTCATGGCCGGCACGGTTGGTGAGGACCGCGCGGCAGATGTGGTGGTCGAGGAATTGAACGCCCACGGCGTGGATGTCCACTCCATACAGACTTCCTGGGATTTGCCGACCGGCAGCGCTTTCGTCGCCACAAACCGCACGGGCCGCCCGGTGATTTTTGTCCAGCGCGGTGCTGACGCGCTGACCGACCCCACCGACTTCGTCGACGAGTTCGCATCAGCGGATGTCGTTCTCGCACAGGGCGAACTCCTCCCCGAAGCAACTGAGGCGATTGCATCCGTCGCGTCCATGTACAACGCACGGCTGGTGCTGAACCTCAATCCGGTCACGACCGTCACACCTGCGCTGATTGACCATGCCGATCCACTCATCGTCAACATGAAGGGTGCCTGGGAGACGATTCGCCGCCTCGACATCGCAGAGGGCATCCGCGCCACCGACTACCGCGCACAGCTCGAGGCACTACTCCAGTACTGCCCCAGCGTCGTCATGCTCCGCGGCGACAACGGCTGTCTTTTCGCTCAGCACTCCGACGGCCTCGACGACGAGCCCACGATCTACGAGCATCCCGCGCTCAAACTGCCAGAGGAAAAGATCGTCGACGGCACCGGCTCCGGCGATGCGTTCGTCGGCACGCTCACCGCGGAGCTGGCTAAGGGCACCTCGCTTTACGACGCCATCCCTCTGGCCACCGCAGCAGGCGCGGCAGCCGTACAGGCAGTTGGAGCATGCTCCGCGTTTGTCCGCCGCGAGCGGCTGCTCGAGATGGTCGAGGCGGAGGACTTTCCCCCGATTAAGGAATACGAGGGTTAAGGAACGGCACCCGGTTGGTGTTCGAGCTCGCGTCGCTGAAGTCAGTGCCGGCAGGAAAACCTAGTCAAGGCCGGCTGGCAGCGCGGGCTCAAGCGCAAGCATCACCAAATACCAGCTCAACGCGTATCCGATAAGGAACACGTAGGTGGAAATGGCGTAAATCTGCCCTGGGAAAAAGAATATGGCCGCGGGCACGATGAGAAGTGCTAACACTGCGAGCGCAGTCCGCGGTAGGTGCTTGACGGTCATGCTGGTGGCCGTTGCCAGGGTTCGGCGTAGCGACGATTGCCCGTCGGAAAGCGAGCACAGCGGATAGACCCACGCGGTGATTCCGAGCAGGACCAGCGACCCTGAGGTAACTCCTGCAGCGAAGATTAGGCCGAGAGTGCCGAGGTCCGCGCGGGAGATAACGTAGTACTCGTAGCCAATGGCGCCGGTGAGTACCAAGGTCAACAGCCACCACAGAGTTGGTGTGCGCCAATTATCCAACAGTGCGCGTAAAAAACGCCGTACGCGAGCCGAGCCTTCGTCACGGACCATATCGCGAGCCACCACTACCCCAGCGCGCGTCGCGGCGCCTGCAGTGACTATCGGGATGGATGCGACGATCATCAGCAAGTTAATGATTACAAGGTCTGCTAACAGCGACCAGGCTGCGTAGAACTTTGTATCGGTGCTGAAAAATCTATCCACGGGTTCATATCCTAATAAAGGCTGATTAACAGACGAAAGCCTCAACCTACGCGGTTGAGGCTTTCGCTTTGGAAAACGCAGTGCGTGGCGTTTTATGCGCTAGCGGTTACGTGGCTATCCCTTAACGGCGCCCGCAGCAACACCTTCAATAATGTGCTTCTGGGTGGCGACGTAGAAGATCACAATCGGAATAATTGCGAGGACCAGCATAGCCATCATCGCGCCAAGGTCACGGTTACCGTTGGAGCCAACGAAGCTCTGAACGACGACCGGGATGGTCTTGTACTTAGTGGACAGACCGATGACCAGGTACGGCAGCAGGTAGTCGTTCCATACCCACATCGCGTTCAAAATAGCGACCGTCACTGCAGTCGGCTTAAGCATGGGCAAAACGATGCGGAAGTAATTCTGCATCGGAGATGCACCATCAATCATCGCAGCTTCCTCGATGTCAATCGGGATGGACTTGATGAAGCCGGCAAACATGAATACCGACAGGCCAGAGCCGAAGCCCAGGTAGAGAACCACGATGCCAAGCGGGTTGTTCAAGTGCAGCATGTCAGCAATCTTGACGGTTGGGAACATCACCATCTGGAACGGGATGACCATCGAGAACACGAACAGGTAGTACAGCAGCGAGGTCCACCACGTCTTCACGCGCGTGATGTAGTAGGCAGTCATCGCGGAGAAGAACACAATCGCAACAACGGAGAGAATCGTAATGACGAAGGACCACACGATGGCCCAGCCGAAGCCCTCCTTCATCAGGCCGACAGCGTAGTTTTCAAATCCGACCCACATGTCGCCCAGTGGCAGCTGGAAGGGGTTGTCTGAAATCGCGAACTTTGACTTGAAAGAGTTGAAGATAATGAACGCGATTGGTCCCAAGAACACGACGGTTAAGAACACCAGAATCGCGTAGATGATGACCTTGGTTACACCGCCAACCTTGGCCTCGTCCTGTTTGACAGGCTTGGCTTTGGGGGACTTGGTGGCCGTTTCTGTGGTCATTGCAGCGTCGACAGACATTTATGCCTCCACTTCCTTGCTGCGGGTTGCGCGCAGCTGCAGCATCGCGATCGCGACGACCACGACGACGAAAATTACTGCCTTAGCTTGACCAACGCCTTCCACACCAATTCGGTTGAACATGGTGTTGACGATGTTCAGAGCGACCATTTCTGTTTCTGAACCCGGCGCACCATTGGTCAGGGCCAAGTTTTGGTCGAAGAGCTTGAAAGTGTTCGACAGGGTCAAGAAGAGGCAAATGGTAATCGATGGCATGACCATCGGGATAGTAACGTGACGCAGGATTTCCCAGCGTCCAGCGCCATCAATTTCCGCAGCTTCAATGAGCTCCGGTGGGACATTCTGCAGACCGGCAATGTAGATAATCATCATGTAACCGACCAGCTGCCAGTTAATGAGAATAATCAGACCGGCGTAACCGAACTTCCAGTCGGACACAATCGTCGTACCGTACGATGCCAGCACGGCGTTAATCATCGACTGCCAGGTGTAACCGAGCACGATGCCACCGATAAGGTTCGGCATGAAGAAGACCGTGCGGAAGAAGTTCGTGCCCTTTAGCTTGCGCGTCAAAATCCATGCAATCCAGAACGCGAACAAGTTCACGGTAATGATGGAGACAACCACCACCATGACAGTGAAGCCGAAGGAAGCGACGAAGCCCTCTCGCTCACTAAAAGCCTTCTGATAGTTCTCGATACCGACCCACTGCGCATCAGTGATGGTCGTGAAATCAGTAAATGATAGGAAGAAACCGATAACGAATGGGACCAGGAACGCGATTGCAAAGGCAATCAGCGTAGGTAGCACAAAAATTGGGAAATATTTTTTCAATGTTGCTTGCATCTACAACACCGCTCCTAAAGCTAAAGGCGGAGCCCGGTACCTCGAGACCGGTTCAACAGGTCACCGAGCCCCCGAGCTCCGCCTTGCTATTGGTTCTACGCATTCCGTCGCCTGCTCTTACGAGAGAAGCTTTCGCTTCACGCTTGCCGACGGAATGGCTCACCAGTTATTTGCTGGAATTTACTTGCTGGAAGATTCCGCAGCCCAGCTGTCGGCGAAGGTCTCGACAACCTTGTCCCACGGCATCTTTCCAGAAGCGTACTGCGCCAGCGCTGCGCCAAAATCATCCTTGAACTGCTGAGATGGGAAGTACTGGAAGTCCCACGGAATGGTAGCCAGGTCCTCGTTCTCGATTGCAGCAGCAACTTCCTTGGCCAACGGATCGTTCGGAGTGTCAGCCTCGGTGAAGTTCTGGAACGGAGCAATGAAGCCGAGGTCCTCGACGACGTACTTCTTGCCCTCGTCGGTGTTGAACAGCCAGTTGACGAAGTCCTTCGTTGCCTTCTGGGAGGCTTCCGATGCCTTGGCATTGACCGTCAGGTAGTTCTCAGTACCGACAGAGATGCCGGTCTTGCCCTCGTCCTTCAGGCCCATGTACATGGGCATGAACTTAATCTTGTCTTCCTTGACCACGTTGCCGGAGACTTCACTGATCTGCGACCAGGCCCAGTTACCGTTCTGCACCATTGCGGCCTTGCCCTGTGCAAACTCGGCCATCGAGTCAGATACGGCCTTCGACGGGGCCAGAGTCTTCTCGACTGTGGAGTTGTTCAGGTACAGATCGAAGAGGTTCTTGAACTCCTTGTTGTACTTGAACTTCACATCAGCAGTTTCCTTGGTGCCAAGGTCCTCGAACTCGTAGTGGACCGGACCGTTAGCCAGGTGGGTCTGCCAGCGCCAATCCTCACCGGATGCCAGCGAGGTGGAAGCGAAGGCACCGGAGATGCCCAGCTTGTCCTTCTTGGCCTGCATGTCCTCAGCGACTTCCTTCAGCTTGCCGAAGGCCTTGATTTCATCGATGCTCTTGGCCTTGGCATCTGGCAACGCAAAGTACTTGTCCATGATCTCTTCGTTGTAGATCAGGCCATATCCCTCAACTGCGAACGGGACGCCGTAGACCTTGCCGTCCTCCCCCTTGAGCGGCTCAATGCCCTCATTAAGGTTCTTCGCAATCTCGGTGTCAGACATGTCTGCCATGTACTCCTGCCAAGTACGGAGGCCAGTCGGGCCATTGACCTGGAACAGTGTTGGCGCGTCCTTCTTGCCAATCTCGGCCTTCAGGGTTTGCTCATAGGAGTTCGAAGCAGCAGTTACGACCTTGACCTGAACGCCGGTCTTGTCAGTGTAGGCCTTCGCAATCTTCTGATATGCGGCATCCTGCTCCGGCTTGAAGTTTAGGAAATAAACACCACCATCTGCCATCTCATCATCGCTCGAGCACGCAACCAAACCGGCAGTTGCCATCATGCCAGCTACGCACACAGCTGTAAGGCGCTTGAAGTTCTTCACTATATTTTCTCCCTTGAGAAGAAAGGCCACTTCAATGGCACTCTCCGAGCAATTCGGACGATTTCTTGCCAGCGGTCGTGGCCTATTTGGATTGTCCCGCCTTGCGGCTAGAAGTAGCCTTTCACGCGAACTTCGACGCCACCCACACGGGAACTTGGTCTCACCAAAATCTTACGCGACCTAAACCGATTGAGGTTCCCCGCTAAGACGTTTGCGAACAAATGCTAAGTTGATAAATAACATAAGTCCGCACGGAGAATCCTAAACATGTGACGATTTTCGCCACGCAAGCCCATTTACCAGCACTAAAGCAACAATCCCGCCGCTGCAGGCAAGTCGCGCCTCCCGACGGTCATCCAACCGCCGATTACCCCTATTTGACCTATGCTTATATTTTCATACATATCAACGGGTCGTTTACTTGTCACTTTTGGATTAAATGTACGCCCGGCAGTCAGCCACTCAGAGAGCTACTCAGCCTCATCGCCCGCCGGAAGATATACGGACTCATCTCGATGTCTGGGCAACACCCAATCCACGTAGCTACGCACCGCCTCTTCAAGTGGCACATCTCCCTGACGCTTTTCCGCCATGTACCAACGATGCTCCAAAACCTCGTGGAAAACCTGCGCATCCTGCAGTCTTCCGCGCAGGTCCTCGGGCACAGCCAGAAGTGTGGCCTCGAAAACTTCACGCAGCCATCGGTGCGCAACCTGCTCTAGCGGTACCTCTTCCAGCCCTTCCGCCAACCGGAAGGTCTGCATGCTGTTGAGCATCCTCCGCGCTTGCCCCTCCTGCACGTCCAGCCCTGTCAACCGCATCAGCTGCCGGTGGTGATGACCTGCGTCGACCACTCGCGGACGGAACACAACGCGGCCACCGTCACTCGTGACGTTCAGCTCGCCGACATCGAAGCCGAGGTCATTGAGCCTGCGTATCCGCTCATCGACGAGCCAAGTCTCACCAACACCAATGGACTCTTCCCCAGTAAGTTCTTGCCACAGGTCCTCATAACGCTCAATAATGCGCTTGCCCACCGCAATTACATCCAATTCAGAATCCAGGAATCCACCGGCCTGCAAATCCATGAGCTCGCCGATGATGTTGGTATGGGCAACGTCGACGTCGTAAAGCCTGCGGGAATCTGAGAGCGTGCCCTGTAAATCTCCCGTTTCGGCGTCGACAAGGTAGGCGGAGAAAGCGTCTGCGTCACGACGAAACAACGTGTTCGACAGCGACACGTCGCCCCAGTAGAAACCAAGCAGGTGTAGACGGACTAACAGGACTACCAGCGAGTCAATCAGACGAACCACGGTGTCGCGCGTGACCTGCTGGGAAAAAACTGCACGGTACGGCAGCGAATACTCGAGATGTTCTGTGACAAGTGCGGCAGTTAACGGCTCACCATCTGCATCTTTGCGACCGGTGATTACCGCAAGCGGACGAACCGATGGAGCGCCGAGTCGCACCAAGTCACGCAGCATTCGATATTCATGATGAGCAGTGAATTCGCCGATTTCTTTCACCGCTATGACGCGGTCATCCAAGTTGACGAATCGAACGACATGCCGCGAGATGCCCTGCGGTAGGGCCGCTAACAAATCGTCCGGCCACTCCTCCAGCGGTATATGCCAAGGAAGACGCAGAAGCTTCGAAGCCACCGTCGTCGCGGCTATTTTCATAGTTTCCGACACGGTGGCTCCTAATGCTGTCCTACAGTTCCGCTGCCCTACCAGCTACTCATTTCTTCTCAAACGAAGGGGTTTAAGCCGGAAGGCGCTTGCCAGTCGACTTAGAGAACAGGTGCAGCATGCCCGGACGAATCTTTCCGTAAACTACCGAGCCCAACTTCGGCGCGGTACGCGGGGCGGTACGGATAACCACCTGACCGTGCTCTTCTTCGTCCGGGTTCGAGGAGGATCCGGAGCTCAGTGCGCCACCACCGACGAGGTCGCCATACATGAATGCGTCGGAGCCCAGCTCCTCTACCAAGTTGACCTGCACCGGAATCACGTCGTCGCCTGGCCCCTCGACCAAGTCAAACGCCTCGGGGCGGAAGCCCACGATAATCTGGTTCTGGTCCTCCGGCACCATCGCAGCAAGAGCGGCTTCTGGCAGCTTAATCTTGGCTTCACCCAACGTGGCGTAACCGTTGGCAACATCAAATGTGCCCAGGTTCATTGCAGGAGAGCCAATGAAGCCCGCGACGAATTCGTTTGCCGGAGTTTCGTAGAGTTCCTGCGGAGTACCGACCTGCTGCAGAACACCGAAGTTAATGACAGCGATGCGGTCGCCCATGGTCAGCGCCTCAGTCTGGTCGTGGGTGACGTACATAGTGGTCACACCCATCCGACGCTGCATCGCGGCAATCTGGGTACGGGTCTGAACACGCAGCTTCGCGTCCAGGTTCGACAGCGGCTCATCCATCAGGAACACCTGCGGCTTGCGCACAATCGCGCGCCCCATTGCCACACGCTGACGCTGACCACCGGACAGAGCCTTAGGTTTACGGTCCAGGAACTGAGTCAGATCCAGAGTCTTTGCAGCCTCTTCAACTCGCCGGTCAATTTCTGCCTTGTCCACACCGGCAATCTTCAGAGCGAAGCCCATGTTCTCGCGTACCGTCATGTGCGGGTACAGGGCGTAGTTCTGGAAGACCATCGCGATATCGCGATCCTTCGGCGAGACATTGGTCACATCACGGTCACCAATGAAAATCTTGCCCTCATTGACCTCTTCCAGACCTGCGAGCATGCGCAGTGTTGTGGACTTACCACAGCCGGAGGGGCCCACCAGAACCAGGAACTCACCATCGGCAATTTCCAAGTTGAACTTGTCCACAGAAGGCTTCGTCGCACCAGGGTAAATGCGAGTAGCGTCAGCGAAAGTCACAGTAGCCATGTGAATACAAACCTTTCATCGGCAGGTACGTGCCGAACGATCCGAGTGAAAGTATCCGCAGGAACAGCTCCTACGTATCTGCTTCATAAGCTTACTCTTAATCCAGCAACCCCGTCACGAGCTCGGCAATCTTGGAGCGCTCCGAGCGCTTCAGCGTGATGTGCGCAAAAAGCTCGTTGCCTTTGAGCTTCTCAATCACCGCCTGCACACCGTCATGGCGGCCGACGCGCAGGTTGTCACGCTGCGCCACGTCGTGAGTGAGAATGACCCGCGAGTTGCTGCCAAGACGTGACAGCACCGTCAGCAGTACGTTGCGCTCCAGCGACTGTGCCTCGTCCACAATCACGAAGCTGTCATGCAGGCTGCGACCGCGGATGTGAGTCAGTGGCAGGACCTCCAACATGTCGCGCGAGGCAATCTCGTCCATCACGTTCTCCGAGACCAGCCCCTCCAAGGTGTCGTAGACAGCCTGGGCCCATGGGTTCATCTTTTCGTCCTCACTACCGGGCAGATAGCCAAGGTTCTGGCCACCGACCGCGTAGAGCGGACGGAACACCACGATTCGGCGGTGCAGCCCGCGCTCGAGCACCGATTCCAGACCCGCACACAGCGCGAGCGCCGACTTACCCGTACCGGCCCGACCGCCGAGAGAGACAATCCCCACCGAGTCATCCAACAGCAGGTCGAGCGCAACACGCTGCTCCGCCGACCGCCCCTTCAGGCCAAACGCCTCCGTATCACCCCGCACAAGCTTGACGACGCCCGGGGCGCTCACCCGTGCCAGCGCAGACTGGCTACCAGCGCTGAGCTGCACGCCGCAGTGCAGCGGCTGCTCCTGAACCTGCTCGAGCTCCAGGAAGCCATTGGCGAAGAGTCGATCAATTTCCTCCGGGTCGACGTCCACTTCCACCATTCCCGAGTACCCAGTCAGTACGACGTCCTGGGCGCGGTAGTCGTCGGCAGGCAAGCCGACCGCACCAGCCTTAACGCGAAGCGGGATGTCCTTGGTGACCAGCACGACATCATGGCCATCGTGCTGAAGATTGAGGGCGCAGGCGAGAATGCGGTGATCGTTTTCGGCGGTGCGGAAGCCTGCGGGGAGGATGGAAGGATCGGAGTGGTTGAGCTCAATATGCAGAAACCCGCCAAGGTCATTGGCGGGCACAGGCCGGTCCAGGTGGCCGTAGCGGTAGCGCAGCTCTTCGAGGAAACGGAGCGCCTCTCGGGCGAACCACCCCAGCTCTGGGTGGTGGCGCTTGGCCTCCAGTTCACTCACCACGACCAGTGGAAGAACAACTTGGTGCTCATCGAACTTCTTGGTGGCGTGGGGATCGGACAGCAGGACCGAGGTATCAAGCACGTAGGTACGCATGACCTCAGGCTAAGAGTCCGAGGTAGAAATTACGTGGTTGTGAGATGAATGCTTGGTTATCAGCTGAACCACAATTGGTTACAGGCTCTAATCCTCAAGTTGAAGCCTAAGGAAGTGGCCGAGCACCGAGCACCGCTGCCCGGCCACTCCATCGCCCGGCCACTCCATTGTCCTTGCAACGGTGACCGGTCGTTGTAATCGCAACTAGTCGTTGTGGCGAATCTGGCGTCCCAGCAGCTTGTTGCGAAGTGGATCGACAGCCAAAGTCACAGCGCCAACTGCTAGAACTCCCAAGAGGTACGCCAGGGCAACAACAAGGGAGCGTTGACCAAACGTGATTTCGTTCGCAATCGGGCCGAACATGGTGGCTCCCAACAGCGCACCCATGACAAAGCCGAAGATGCTGGTCGCAAGCATGGGAAAGAATGTCTGCTTGAAAGTGACCGTGCGGTGGAAGCTGATTGGCGTACCGATGAAGTCCAGCGCCTTTGTCAGCGATGCCTCTTCATAGACGGCTGAGGCCTGAGTCAGAAGCGTTGACACCAGCAGCAGAATGAAACCGATTACGAAAGTGATAGTCACACCGGTTGCAATATCGTGCGCGAATGTGACATCTGCAACCTCTTCAATCTTGTCTTCGCCAGGCACCATCATTGTGTAGCCAAGCAGCAGGGACAGGAAGGCCATGGAACTTACTCGACGCCACGATTCCTTAGCGTTAGTCGCTACTCGTCGCGTAGCCACAAAATCACTTGAAGTACCGAAGAAGCTGGAGATGCGGGCAACAAGCTGGATAAAGAAAGGCGCCACCAGGCCAATTGCCCAGACCATCAGGTACATCATCGCTGCGACACCAAGCGTGGCCGTGACGGTCCCACCCGCGATATTGGAGTTGGCAACCACGTACAGGACACCCGCACCGATAACAACGGCCACAATCATGCGCCATGCCTTCATCGACTTGGGCACTTCTTTACGGCTAACGCCGAGTGGTGAAATCATCACCCTTCGCAAACCAACCACAGCCGCATAGAGCGCGAGGATTACCACGGCAACCCAGACCAGCGGGTAGCCCCACCAGGGCAGCAACATGTCCCAGGTATCCAGGTAGTCGTTGTCGAACTTGATTATCGCCCAGAATGGCGCGGTGGCAACCGACAACAACGTGCCCACCACAAGCCCAACAGCTGCCAATACGAGGGTTTCGATAACTACCATGCGCGTAACTGCCCCGTTAGAGAGACCAATCAAGCGCAGAGTTGCCAATCGCTGCTCACGTCCCGCAGCGCCAAGCACCGCCGACTGTGCCACCAGCGAAACCATTGCCGGGATCACAAAAACACAGGCCACTAGTGCCAGCTGCAGGTACATCTCGCCCTGACCTTGATTCATGTAATCCTCGGGTGTTGGGTTCGGCGGCAGCTTTGGCTCAGCCTGCCAACGGCGGTAAAACATCGCCGTACCGCCGACTACGACCAGTGCCAACCACGTACTCACGGTCATTGCCACCACAGACAGTGCAGACAACCAACCGTTTCCCGAATGCGATTCGCGCCCGGCGCGCTGCAGCCGCGTGCTCAAGTCCGCTAGTGCGCCGGTAGGAATTCTCTGGGGTTTTGGTGCTTCGGTTACGGTGCTCACTTTGCAACCTCCGCTCCTGCCAGCAGGCGGTCATCGTGAATCAGGCCATCGCGGATTTCCACACGTCGACGACACCAGTCGGCCACCTTCACATCGTGGGTGACCATCACCAATGTCGTACCGGTCTGCTCCACCAACGCAATCAGCTGCTGCATGACCTCATGGCCTGTGGACTGGTCCAACGCGCCAGTCGGCTCATCAGCAAAGATGACACCTGGCTCGCCGGCCATCGCGCGGGCAATTGCTACACGCTGCGCTTGGCCGCCGGACATCTGTCCTGGGCGACGGCGCGTGAGGTCCTTTAGACCCAGACGGCTGAGGACATCGTCGGCAAGCGACAGTGACTTCGAGCGCTTCTTGCCCTGCAGAATCATGGGCAGAGCGACGTTTTCTCGGGCGGTCAGCTCGGGCAGGAGTTGGCCGTCTTGGAAGACGAAGCCGAAGTCGTGCAGGCGGAGGGCGGAGCGGTCGGCGTCGGAAAGCGAGTTGACCTTTGTGTCGCCGTAGATGACATCGCCGTCGTCCGGCAGCAGCACGCCGGACATGCAGTGCAGCAGCGTGGACTTACCGGAGCCGGACGGCCCCATGACTGCAACGGTTTCGCCGGGCTCAATGGTCAGCGAAATGCCGGTGAGAACGGGAGCGGAATTGTAGGACTTAGTGATGTCGCGGATACAAAGTCGTGCGTTTCTTGGGCTGTTTTTCTCTGTCATGGCACTCATTTCACTCGCACGGACGTGATTTCAACACCGTGTTCACTTTCCTTTTGCGGTAGTGCTAGGTCTACCATGCCGGAAAATAATTCCTCCGCACACAGAGCTTTCGTACCATGGGAAACTATGGAGCTGAAGGATTATTTCCGCAAATATATCGGCGCGAACCGCCGAGAAAAGGCGCAGAAACGCAGCTACGAGGAATCCGCCGCCGCTCGCATCGCCGAACTTACCGCTTCACGACGCACAATTGCCGAAGCCTTCGAGATTGAACGTCGCCGCATTGAAAACGACCTCCACGACGGAGCTCAGCAATACATTGTTGCGGCTTCAATGAAATTGGGACTTGCAGAATTGGAGGCATCCAATACTGGCAATGAGGAACTAATGCAGCTCCTGGCGGAAACTCGCGGCCATTTGGAGGATGGCCTGCGGGCTTTGCGGCGAACAGTTCATGGAATTCATCCGCAGGTGTTGCGCGACCGCGGACTACAGGCGGCTGTTGAGGAAATCGCTGAAGGGTACGGCCCTCACGTTGTTGTGCACACTCCCTATCCCCTGCCGGAATTGGAGGAAAGTGTGCTCGCCGCGGCATATTTTTTCTGTGCAGAAGTGCTGACAAATGCGGCGAAATATGCGCCGAATGCTCCTGTTTCTGTATTGCTCACCTCAGATCAAACACTGAATATTTCAATTACCGACCAAGGTCCGGGTGGGGCAAAATTGGGACGCGGATTGCGAGGCATGAAAGAGCGCCTGGCCACTTTTGACGGTGCGATGACCATGCACTCTCCCGAAGGCGGGCCAACGCAGGTAATAGCCAGAATTCCCTTGATGTTGAACCGCTGGGAATCGGGCATTGGAGAAATGGAAAGCGTGGAGAAGAAAGGTGCGGCGAAAAAATGAAAATTGTCATTGCGGATGACTCGGCACTCCTGCGGGAAGGGGTCGCGGGGCTCGTCGAAAAGCGCGGACATGAAGTGATTGCGATGGTCAACACTGCCCATGGCCTGGTGGCGGACATCGATGACCGTTTTGAGGACACGGGCGAGCTGCCAGATCTGGTGATAACCGATGTGCGCATGCCGCCAAAGATGAGCGATGACGGCCTGCGGGCGGCGGTCGAGTTGCGGGAGCGTTATCCGCAGCTGAATGTCATGGTGCTGTCGCAGTATGTGGCGCCGGCGTATGCGCGTGAGTTGTTCTCGCCGGGCGGTGGCGCTGGGGTTGCTGGGGTTGGCGCTGCTGGAAGTGGTGCGGCTGGGGGCAGTGGTTCGAGTGGCGGGACCGGGTACTTGCTCAAAGACCGCGTTGGCCAGGTGCTGGACTTCTTGGGTTCGCTCGAAGTCGTCGCCGGTGGCGGCGTGGTGATTGACCCTGATGTGGCGACGGCGCTGATGCAGTCCGGCAAATCGGGGCTAGCCAGCTTAACGGCGCGCGAACGCGAAGTGCTAGAGCTGATGGCACGCGGAAAGTCCAATAAGCAGATTGCCGATGACCTCGTGCTTTCCGGGGCGGCAGTGGCGAAACACGTGTCCAACATCTTTATGAAGCTGCATCTGGAGCCCGGCGAGGAAAACCGCCGCGTGCGAGCAATTTTGGAGTTCCTCACGGCGACGTCGGGGCAGATTTAGGGTCGGCAGCAATCGCACCTCTCGCAAAAGCGATGAAAAAATAAGTGTTGATTGTGGCACGAGTCACAATTTAAAGTTGGCTCATACGTTTGCTGTTTCCCTATCGAAAGGACATGTCTACATGACTGTTTACGCCAACCCCGGCACCCCCGATGCAATCTTCACATACAAGGAGCAGTACGAGAATTTCATCGGCGGTAAGTGGACACCTCCAGTAGACGGGCAATACATGGACAACTCCACCCCGGTTACGGGCGAGGTTTTCTGCCGGGTTCCGCGGTCTAACGAGAAAGACATTGAGCTCGCCCTCGACGCCGCGCACAAGGCGAAGGACTCCTGGGCCTCGGTTCCTGCGGCCGAGCGGGCACTGATTCTCCACCGCATCGCGGACCGTCTGGAGGAAAACCTTGAGAAGATTGCCGTCGCCGAGACCTGGGAGAACGGCAAGGCCATTCGCGAGACCCTCGCCGCTGACATCCCGCTCGCAATCGACCACTTCCGCTACTTCGCCGGCGCCACCCGCACGCAGGAGGGGCGCATCTCGCAGATTGACGACAACACGGTCGCCTACCACTTCCACGAGCCACTCGGCGTCGTCGGCCAGATCATCCCGTGGAACTTCCCCCTCCTGATGGCCGCTTGGAAGATCGCCCCGGCCCTCGCTGCCGGCAACTGCATCGTGCTCAAGCCTGCAGAGCAGACCCCCGCGTCGATCCTCATGCTCACTGAGATCATCGCCGATCTGCTTCCGGACGGCGTCCTCAACATCGTCAATGGCCTCGGCACCGAGGCCGGTGCTGCGCTGACCGCAAGCGACCGGATCTCCAAGATTGCGTTCACCGGATCGACTGCCGTTGGCCAGGTGATCAATAAGGCAGTGTCCGACAAGATTATTCCAATCACGCTGGAGCTCGGCGGCAAGTCCCCATCCATCTTCTTTCCCGACGTCATGGACGCCGACGACGCGTTCCGCGAGAAGTGCATCGAGGGCTTGGCCATGTTCGCGCTGAACCAGGGCGAGGTCTGCACCTGCCCGTCGCGAGCCCTGGTCCACGAAGACATCGCTGATGAGTTCCTGAAGCTCGCGGTCGAGCGCGTCAAGCAGATTAAGACCGGCAACCCGCTGGATACGTCGGTACAGATGGGCGCCCAGGCCTCCCAGGAGCAGCTGGACAAAATCTCCGGCTACTTGGAGTCCGGGCCGAAGGAGGGCGCGGAAGTTCTCACCGGCGGCAACGTCGCCAAGCTCGAAGGGCTGGAGGGAGGCTACTACGTCGAGCCGACAATCTTTAAGGGCAACAACTCGATGCGATTCTTCCGCGAGGAGATCTTCGGCCCGGTCCTGGCCGTGACGACCTTCAAGACTCTGGACGAGGCTCTCGAGATTGCCAACGACACTATCTACGGTCTTGGCGCCGGCGTGTGGAGCCGCAACCAGAACAACGCATACCGCGCTGCCCGCGGTATCCAGGCTGGCCGCGTGTGGGTGAATAACTACCACAGCTACCCTGCTCACGCAGCCTTCGGCGGTTACAAGCAGTCCGGCATCGGCCGCGAGAACCACTTGATGATGCTCGAGCACTACCAGGAGACCAAGTGCATGCTCGTCTCTTACGACGAGAACCCGACTGGCCTGTTCTAAGAATCTATCCCTTTGGGGCTAGGCGGTTTGTCGATTCCGATTCACGTCCGACGAGGGTGACGGCAATTGCCTCTGCTCCAACACCCTCCGCACCCGGCAGGTTGCAATGGTCGGCCTTAACCTGACGCACCAGGCGATGGCGACTCCAAATTTAGAGGCCTAGCTCACGGCCGCCAGCTAGGCCTCTCTTTCTTTCTTCACTTTCCGGCGCCACCTGCACACCCGTTTAATCGCGGCACTGGCGGCCCATCCGCCGAGAAAAAGTAGCGGGATGTAGAAGAACACGACATAGGCGACCACCAGGCCGTCCTGGCCATCGGGCGGCGTGGTGAGAAATAGGAATACCAGATCGCCAAGCGCGGCAATTCCTGCGCCGGTAGCTGCTGGGACAATGCTCCGAGCGCTGGTCATCCACCGAGCCGACGAGCTATCACCGGCGAAAACGGCTATTGCTCCGACCAGCATTACTGAGACCAACATGGACACAATCCACGACGCAATTCCTTCGTCGTAGGCGAGATTGGGCTCGGGCAAGATTAGTCCACCCAAAACACTCCACGCGACCGCGGCGAAAAAGGACGCCAGCAAGGGGCGGGTTATACTGTCGAGCCTCATGCGTCCCAGGTTACGTGAGATGACCTCCAGAAAGACCGAATTTCCCCTCCCCAGTGGAGAATCGAGTCACGCCCACAAAACAAAATCCTCCGAGCATAAAGTGGGGTAAGTAGAAAAACTGGCAACCCGAAAACTTACGGGCTGCAAATGTGAAACTGTGCGAATTTATGACACTTTCAAGCAATTTTCCGAACCATTTTTGACATAAACGCAGCCAGTAACTCGGATCGGCCCAACGCCACCAGTCATAAACGTGGTCAGTAACTCGCATTGGGACTAAACGGAAAAAGGTGCCTACCGGCGCAACGCCGAGCGGACACACTTTTTGCTACTTAACCCGATTTTTTAGTGGATTAACACTGCGAATAAAAAAACCAGGCCAGAGAAAAACTCCCTGACCTGGCTTAATGGCTCCTCCAGCTGGACTCGAACCAGCAACCCTTCGATTAACAGTCGAATGCTCTGCCATTGAGCTATGGAGGAATATCCACCGCACAGAAACCAACGAAACCGAGCAAACCAAACCTCGGTCGCGCCGTTCCCTGCGACGGATAGATACTTTACCCAGACCCCTCCCAACTCACAAATCAGCTGGTAGTAGGGCATTTTTCGCTACTCAAATACAACCTTGACCGCCTCTGCTTGCAGTTCGCGGCGGTACTGCTCCATCGCGAGCAGGTCCGCGAACAGTGAGTTGTAGGCGGTTTCGTCGTCTGAGGGGCGCATCCGGGAGAGCATCGCTTTCAGCTGGGCAATCTGGTCACCGACCCACACTTCCTGCAGTCGCGCCAGAATCGCCTGCGAATACGGGCGCAAGGTCTCCTCATCGACAGAGATTTGCTCCACGCCCAGCTCAGTCACAAGATGCTTGACGACGTCCTCCCGCGCCTTATCCATGATTGCGGTCGCCCAGCTATGTGGCTGCGTGGCAGCTTCCCCGCAGGCACCACCTGCAGCCATGATGGCGTCGAATACTGCTCGGTAGGTCGGATGTCCGAAGGTCTCGGGTGCGAGCGCATCGAATACCGGGCCGGTGGTGGCGGGCTCCTGAATTGCCAGCTTGAGGGCCTCACGCTGCGCATAGAGCACAGGGTCCCGCGGGTTTGGATACGGCAGTGCCGGATTTTGCCGGCGCCGCGCTTCCTCCGCCTCCTCGCGGGCACGGGCTTCTTCTTGGCGACGCTGGTAGGGCGTGCGTTTTTCATTCTGTGGCCGATTGGCCTCCTCGCGGACGCGCTGCACCAGCTCGGCCTCATCATTCCAGCCGATCCAGCCGGCGACTTCGCGGGCATACTCATCGCGCAGCGCTGCGTCCTTGAGCTGAGCCAGAACAGGCACCACGCGGCGCAACCCGGAGACCCTGCCATTAGCGGTGGTCAAGTCATAGTCGGCCAGAAGTGTGCGGAGGACAAATTCGATCAATGGCCGTCGTGAAGCGACGAGATCGCGGACTGCGGCCTCGCCCTTCTTCTGGCGCAGATCACACGGATCCATGCCGTCAGGGGCAACCGCGACGTAGGACTGGCCGGTGAAGTTCTGCTCTCCCTCGAAGGCGCGCATGGCGGCCTTCTGCCCCGCCTCGTCGCCGTCGAAGGTGTAGATGAGTTCGCCGCGGAAGAAGTTGTCATCGAGCATGAGACGGCGCAGCAGCTGGAGGTGTTCCTCGCCGAAAGCGGTACCGCAGGAAGCAACGGCAGTAGTCACACCCGAGGCGTGCATGGCCATGACGTCAGTGTAGCCCTCAACGATTACGGCCTGGTGGCCAGCAGCAATGTCCTTCTTTGCCAAATCCAGGCCGAAGAGCACCTTGGACTTCTTGTACAGCATGGTCTCAGGCGTGTTCATGTACTTGCCCAGATTGTCATCGTCGAAAAGCTTACGGGCGCCGAAGCCGATGACATCGCCCGACATGTTGCGAATCGGCCACATGAGACGGCGGTGGAAGCGGTCAATCGGCCCCATCCGCCCCATCTTGGAAAGCCCCGCCTTGTCCAGCTCTTCGAAGCTAAAGCCCAGGCGCTGCAGGTGCTTGGTCAGGGTGTCCCAGCCGGCTGGCGAGTAGCCACAGCCGAACTGTGCCGCGTGCTCGGCGGTGAAGCCACGGTTTTCCAGGAACTCGCGCGCAGGCGCTGCTGCTTGCGTGGAAAACTGCTCGCGGTAGAACTTCTGTGCCTCGCGGTTGGCGGCGATGAGACGCTGGCGGGTTCCCGGCTCCTCGCGACGCCCCGTGCCACCGCCCTCATAGTTAATGTGGAAGCCAATTTTCTCCGCACAGGCTTCGACGGCCTCCGGGAAAGACAGGTGCTCCATCTCCATGAGGAAGCTGAAGACATCACCGCCTTTGCCGGTGGAAAAGCAGTGGTAGTAGCCATGATTGGGGCGTACGTGGAACGACGGCGTGCGCTCGTCCTTAAAAGGCGAAAGCCCTTTCAGAGAATCCGCGCCAGCCGGTTTGAGGTTCACGTATTCTGCAACGATCTCCTCAATCGGAGTCCGCTCGCGGATCGCCGCGATATCGGAGTCCGGAATTCTTCCCCTAGCCATGAAAATAACCTTACCCAACCCGTCCAATCGGCCTCAGCGCGGAGGTTTCGCTTAACGACGAGCCCTCCGCGTCCCAGCCCATAACGTGCCGACTGTGACAGATATGGAAAGATACTAGCCATGGCTGAGTGGAAGAAGATTGCGAGCGGTGTCGGCGCTGCCGCCCTAGTGCTGGCTGGTAGCTATCTGGGGCTCGATGGCGGAGATCAGAACGCATCGGGGTCGGAGGGCTCACAGGGGGCGCAGAATTCCGAATCGCAGAATTCCACCGCCTCCAGTTCGAAATCGAGTCCGAAGCCTGGCCCCAATTCGGGCGGCAACAAGCCAGGTGCCAAGGGTGCCACCTGCGCAGTAGATACCCTGCCGGAGGAGGCCGACGATGTTATCGACCGCATCCTGACCGACCAGGACCACATCTACTCGCAGCACGACGGCAAGCACTTCGGCAACTACGAGGGACGCCTGCCGAAGGAGCGCGGTGACTACTACCGCGAATACACTGTGACCACCCCGGGCAATTCCAGCCGCGGTGCGCGCCGCATTGTGGTCGGCGGCGGAACCGAAAATGACCCGGATGTCTGGTACTACACCGATGACCACTACGAGAGCTTCTGCGAAATTCCAGACGCGGAGGACTAGACAACTATCCCCACGCTGCAGCCACACCGGCAATATGGCGATCGAGCCGCTCTACACGCGACTCCGTCATCGACGCCAGCTGGTCAACAATCACCCGCAGCCGCGCTTGGTCACTCTCCGCGCGGGAATAGAGCCACTGGAACATCGGATCAAGCGTTCCCGGAGCACCCTCCTGCAGATACTCGGCCACCCGGAAAAGGCGATCGCGCTCACGCTCCTGACGGCGAATATGACGCGGAAGATCCATCACATACAGCACGGCGATGGTCTTCAGCATGGTGACCTCGGCCAGAATCGAGCTGGGCACGGCAAGGTCCGCGTCGTAACGCCCGAGCGGAAGCGTCGACCCGGAGGCAGCACGCGTACCCGCGACGGAAGCCGTGACGAAGCGGCCAACCAGCTCCGAGGTCATCCGTTTCAGCGCGACCAGCGAGCGCAGTGAACCGTCGTAGGACGCCGCAGCGGAGACCACCGGCAAGCTGGCAAGACGCCCGGCAGCTTCGACGAGCTCCGCTGGATCGCCACCGAATGCGGCAGCGCCCTTGTCAGCGAGCGCGGCCAGTTCCACCGTGTCCCACAGAACGCCAAGGTCAACGCGGCCAGAGACGATGCCATCCTCGACATCGTGGACGGAATAGGCGACATCGTCAGACCAGTCCATAATCTGCGCCTCAAGACACTGCTTGCCGTGCGGAACGCCCTGGCGAATCCACTGCAGAATCGCGGCATCTTCCTGATAGGCGCCGTACTTGTGCCGCAGCTGACCATCGGGACCGATTGGTGTCCACGGGTACTTACAGGCTGCATCGAGCGCCGCCCGAGTGAGATTGAGTCCGCAGGGCTCCCCTGTGCCATCGAGCACCTTCGGCTCAAGTCGAGTGAGAATACGCAACGTCTGCGCGTTGCCCTCGAACCCGCCGCAACCAGCGGCGATCTCATTGAGGGCGCGTTCGCCGTTATGACCATACGGTGGGTGCCCAATGTCATGCGTCAGGCCGGCCAGCTCCGCAAGATCTTCATCAGCACCGAGCTCGCTGGCAATTCCACGGGAAATCTGCGCGACCTCCAGCGAGTGAGTCAGGCGCGTGCGCGGAGTATCGCCCTCCCCTGGCCCCACGACCTGGGTTTTGTCCGCCAGTCTGCGCAGCGCTGCGGAGTGCAAAACGCGGGCGCGATCTCGTGCAAACGCCGCCCGATGAGATTCCAAGGATTGCACCCCGGGCAGCAACGACTGCTTCGGAGACTCCTCAACAATACGGGCAAGTTCAAAAGATGAATACGAAAATTTACCGGCCACGTAATTATTCTTACGTATCCTTGTAGATATGTCTGACAGGAATCGCGTGTTTCGCCCCCTTTACCTTGCCGCATCGGGTGCTTTCCTCGGCCTGAGCATGCCTCTAATCACTGCTGCACTACCGACCCAACCGCCGGTTCATGCACCCGCTTCACTTCTGGCAATCGCGCCGTCAGCATCGCTCGCACATGCTGAGGCGCCAACGGACGTATCCGGTGAGGTGGCCGATCTCGCCGGCGTTTTGAACGGCGGTGAGGAAGCTCGTCTGAAGGAACAGATTCAGCAGCTTAAGACGGATAAGCGACTCCTGTTCTCGGTGTATTACATCAAGAGTTTCGACGGCATTCAGGGCGAGCAGTGGGCGCAGCAGGCTTGGGAGCACCTCGGCGCTGCCGACAACCGCGGTGTCCTCGTCGTCGCGGTGGAAGACCGCAACCTCGGCGCTTTCGTCGGCAATTCCTTCCCCAGCAATGCGGAAGCTGTCAACAGTGCAGCTCAAGGGCAGCTGCTAGAGGGCGATAACTGGGCGGCTGCGGGTGAAGCTGCCATCGCCGAGGCAGGCGGTGGCAGCGGCTCCGCCGGTGGGTGGGCACTCGGCGCCGGCCTGGGTGGTGCCGCCGTCGTCGGTGGTACCACCTGGGCCGTGGGCCGCCGCAATAAGAAGAAGCGGGATGAGGAGGAAATCGCTCGTGGCCGCAACATCGACCCCGAGGATGTCTCTTCGCTGGACTCGCTGAGCACCAGCTCGCTCGACGTTCTCGCACACGATGAAATTGTCAGTACCGATGAGTCCATCCGCAAGGCCAGCACCGAACTAGACCTCGCTCGCGGTGAGTTCGGCACCGAGCGCATCCGCAGCTTCGACAACGCGCTGAAGCACTCCCGCTCCACGCTCGAGCGCGCGTTTACGCTCCGCCAACAGCTTGACGACGGCTCCGTGACCGACGAGATCGAGCGGCGCAGTGTTCTACTGGAGATTATCTCCACTTGTGGTGTTGCCGATGATCAGCTCGACGGCGAGGCGGAGAATTTCCAGAAGCTCCGCCAGGAGCTGATGAATGCGGAAGAGACCATCGGGAAGCTCACCCAGCGCAGCATCGAACTGCGCTCCCGTATGCCGCGTGCCAGCGAGATTCTCGAAGGTCTGCGCGCGCGCTATGAAGAGCAAATGCTCAGTTCGGTCACCGATAATGTCGACATGGCCACAGAGCACCTGAATCAGGCAGAGCAGTCCATGGCTGAGGCCCGCCGCATGGCTGATTTGCCCGCTGGTCAGCAGAGCGGTCTGATTGATGCACTGTCAACTACCGACTTTGCTCTCGCCCAGGCAGATAGCCTATTGGGTGCCATTGAACACGCTGATAGTGATATTCAAGCGGCTGTCGCCGGGCTGTCCTCCCTCATCGCGGAGGTACGCGGCGAAATCGACGAGGCTTCGCACCTGATGTCTGCACCTCAGGGAGCTAACATCAACCGCGAGCGTCTCAATGCGGCCATTGAAGCTGGCCGTGAGGCACTCGGTGTTGCGGCCAATAAGTCCGATGTGGATCCGCTGAGTTCGTGGACCGCGCTGACCGATGCCGATGAGTTGCTCGACGAGGCACTGGACTCCGCGCGTGACAAGGCTGCGTCGTTTGCTCGCGCTACCGCCACCTTGCAGCACAGCATGCAGGATGCCGACAATCACATCCGCGCTGCAGCTGATTTGATTGCTACTCGTCGTCGCGTGGTCGGCGCTGAAGCTCGTACCCGCCTCGCGGAGGCGCAGCGCGCCTACAGTTCCGCCCAGGGCTTGGCCAATGATGACCCGCGAAAGGCTCTGGCCTACGCACGCCGTGCCCGCAAGCTCGCCGCCGAGGCTGCGGACCTGGCCCGTCGGGATATCCGTCGCTACCAGAACCAGCGCCGCGGTGGCGGAAGTAACGGTTCAATGGTTGCCGGCATGGTGCTGGGCAGCATGCTCAGCAACAACAGCGGCTTTGGCGGCAGCGTCGGAGGATTCGGTGGAGGTTCTAGCCGTCCAGGCGGCTCCGGCAGCACCATGGGCTTCTAGGCGCCCGCACCGCATCACCCCGCACCGTATGAACCCCAACGGCTGGATACGACAACCGACCGCAGGATTCTAGATTCGCACCTGACGTGGCCCATCCACGGACCACGTCGCCAAGGCGGCGGCAAGGAGCCAGTCGTCGAGGTTATCCCGGAGGTCTCCCTCCCCGGCATAGACACCAAAACACCCGCGCCCGAGACTGTCCTCTCGGATGATTCGGGCGAGCTCATAGCCCGGTCGCTCGCTGTCGAAGACTGTGCGGATTCCTCGTCCTTCACTGACCAGAACGAAGGAAACTTCTTCGTCCGGGCTCGTCATGACCAGCGTGCTAGTGCTCAAGAACCGGGCTTTTACCTGCCAACGACGCCCTTGCGGCGATATCACCCAGAAAGCACTAAAGACCCCGTCCTGACAGTTCCAGCCGTCGGACAGGGTCTTTTTGCTCTCGTCGTAAACGACGCCGTCTGCAATAGTTGCTACACGATCCACACCCAAATCATATAGGCAATGAGCACAAGCAAGCAGACAGTGAGAATCCAGCTTGAGGAGACCATGCGGGACTCCAGCACTCGGCGGGCACTGTAGACCAGGAAGATCTTCTCCTCTTCCGGCAGCGCACGGCCCTCATCGGTGTCGAACTGCACCTCTGCGTGGCGCACGCCGCGCGACGCACCGGTGAACTGGCCCCATTTCTCGCCGGTCTTCGCATTCTCGATCACGTAGTTCGTCGAGCCCTCACACACCAACTTTCCTTCAGGACGATCCGGCCCAAAGGTCACTGAGAGCTGCTTGGCTCGCGAAATCTTGTCACGGTCAGACGCAACGGTCGAGAACACACGGCCGTCGGGAAGCGTGGCGGAAACACGGTGATCAGCAGAGGCGTCAATGACCCACTCCCCTTCCGGGGTGTTGAGGCGATCGCCCTGCTCATCACGAATATAGGTGCCGATTTCGGCGCTTTCCTTCAGAATCGGCCAAGTCTGCTCGGACTTTTCCCGAGAGCCATCGCCGAGACTATAGGACTCCCAAAAAACTTCTTCGGCCATTAGCAGCCCACCAGGCGACCGGCGAGGTAGCTCTCCAGCTCGTCAATCTTGACGCGCTCCTGCTCCATGGTGTCACGGTCACGGACAGTCACGGCGTTGTCCTCCAGGGAATCGAAGTCAACGGTGACACAGTACGGTGTACCAATCTCATCCTGGCGGCGGTAACGACGGCCGATGGCGCCGGAGGTGTCGTAGTCGACCGCCCAGTGCTGGCGCAGCTTATCGGCGACAGCCTCAGCGGTCGGAGTCAGGGTGTCCTTCTTCGACAGCGGCAGAACGGCAACCTTAACCGGCGACAGGCGCGGATCCAGCTTCAGCACGGTACGGGTATCAGTGCCGCCCTTTGCGTTCGGGACCTCTTCTTCGGTGTATGCATCGCACAAGAAGGCCATCAGAGCGCGGGTCAGACCGAAGGACGGCTCGATGACATATGGGACGTACTTTTCGCCGGTGACCTGGTCATGGTAGCGCAGGTCCTCCTTGGAGTGCTCGATGTGGCAGCCGAGGTCGTAGTCGGTGCGGTTGGCCACACCCATCAGCTCGCCCCACTCGTTGCCCTGGAAGTGGAAGCGGTACTCGAAGTCGATTGTGCGTGCAGAGTAGTGCGCGCGCTCATCCTTCGGAACGTCGAACTGACGCATGTTCTCCGGGTTAACGCCCAGGTCAATGAACCAGTTCCAGCAGGCGTCGACCCATTCATCGAACTTCTCTTCAGCTTGGTCCGGTGCGACGAAGTACTCAATCTCCATCTGCTCGAACTCGCGAGTACGGAAGATGAAGTTACCCGGGGTGATCTCGTTGCGGAATGCCTTACCGGTCTGGCCGATACCGAACGGCGGCTTCATACGAGCCGTGGTCATGACATTCTTGAAGTTGACGAAGATGCCCTGGGCGGTCTCCGGGCGCATGTAGTGCAGACCCTGCTCGTTGTCGACCGGGCCGAGGAAGGTCTTCATCAGACCAGAGAACATCTGTGGCTCAGTCCAATTACCCGGCTGACCGGTCTCCGGGTCCGGAACATCTGCCAGACCATTGGCCGGCGGGTGACCGTGCTTGGCCTCGTAGGCCTCCAGCAGGTGGTCAGCGCGGTAGCGCTTGTGGGTGTGCAGGGACTCCACCAGCGGGTCGGTGAAGGTAGCGACGTGACCGGATGCTTCCCAGACCTGGCGCGGCAGGATAATGGAGGAATCCAGGCCAACAACATCCTTGCGGCCAGTGACGAAGGTCTTCCACCACTGGCGCTTGATGTTTTCCTTCAGCTCCACACCCAGGGGACCGTAGTCCCATGCCGAGCGGGTACCGCCGTAAATTTCACCACACGGGTAAACGAATCCCCTGCGCTTACACAGGTTGGCGACGGTATCGACAACTGACTTAGGTGCCACGGTCTAGACCACTCCTTATAAATGGCTTTGTATCGCACACCGCACGGATTTTCCGGGCATTCAATTTAGCCCGCTACGCACAGCGAACGACTTAACGAAAAGCAAAATGTCCCGGCCTTCAGAAGACCAGTTAAAAGTTCCCCTACACTCTAGCGCATCTTCTCCAACCGATACCGGGTAGTGTCATTTACATGGCTGGCGAAGATATGCACGAAGTTGGTTCTGGCGAAAACTCTCGTAGTGCGGGCTCCCCTGCTAGCTCTGGGGCACACGCCTCCGCACGACCGACCGCCACCCGCATCGGCCAGCGCAACACTCGTCAGCGTCGTGCTGTCGTGTCAATCATGAGTGAGGCACCGAACTTCCGCTCCGCGGCTGACATCCATAAGTCGCTGACGGAACGTGGGGACAAAGTCGGCTTGACGACGGTCTATCGCACACTCCAGTCCCTTGCGGAATTGGACATCGTCGATGTGCTGCACAACGCCTCCGGGGAGGCACTCTACCGACTGTGCGGTGACCACCACCATCATCACCTGGTGTGCACTGATTGCGGCGCCACCGTTGAGGTCGCCGGCGGTCCTGTCGAACAGTGGGCGCACAATTTGGCGCAGGAGCACGGTTTTAGCCTGACCGGCCATACTGCCGAGGTCTTCGGGCTGTGTGGGGACTGCCAGAAGAAGCAGCCCAGCTCTCACAAATAACGCCTCTAGGCCTTGCCGAACCTGCGGTCACGCTTGGCGTATTCCACCACGGCGGCACGCATGTCATCCCGGCCGAAATCCGGGAACAGTTTGTCCTGGTAGACCATCTCCGCATACGCGGACTGCCAAATCAGGAAGTTCGACGTCCGCTGCTCGCCCGACGGCCGCAGGAAGAGATCGACATCCGGCATGGTCGGCTCGTCCAGGAACTGCGCGAAAGAATCCTCAGTCAGGTCGTATTCGCTGAGCTCCCCCGCGGCTGCCCGACGAGCAATCTCTTTCGCAGCGTCAACAATTTCAGCGCGGCCACCGTAGTTGACGCACATGTACAGAGTCAGCGCGTCATTATCCTTCGTCTGCTCCTCGGCAATCTCGAGTTCCTTAATCACCGAGCGCCACAGACGCGGACGACGTCCCGCCCAGCGCACGCGAACATTCTTCGAATCCAGCTCATCACGACGTCGACGCAGTACGTCACGGTTAAAGCCCATGAGGAAACGGACCTCATCGACCGAACGGCGCCAATTTTCCGTGGAAAACGCATAAGCCGACAGGTGCTTGACACCCATCTCCAGGCAGGCATCGACGCACTCCATCAGTACGGCTTCGCCGCGCTTATGCCCCTCAGTGCGCTTGAGCCCACGCTGCTGCGCCCATCTACCATTGCCATCCATCACGAGCGCGATGTGATTGGGCACGAATTGCTGCGGTACAGGAGGATTCAACACGCCTCCTATTGTGCCCCAACGCTACTGTTTACTGCCAAAAAGCATCCACATGTTCTAGCGCCGGCACCCGGCGGCCAAGGTAGTACTGCAGGTACTTCGCCGTCAGGGTACGCGCCGTCGCCATTCGCCCCTCAAATTCGCTTGACGACGTATCGATGCCCGACCACTGCTCATGAGCAAGTTGCCACATCAGATGCAGAACCTCAGTCGACGGAGTATCTGCACCCGGTGGCCGGCAGTTAGTACACACTGCTCCACCCAGCGCGGGGGAAAAAGCATGATGAGGCCCAGCCTTTCCACAGCCAGCGCATTCAAAGAGACTCGGCTGCCAACCAGCTTGCGCCATTGCCCGCAGGATGTAGGAGGTCAGCAACAAATCGGGACGATGCCGCCCGACCGCAATATCATCGAGCGACTGTGTGGTGAGATCCCACAATTCGGGAGCTGGCACTTGCTCCTCGCCGACAATACGTTCGGCAACGTCCAGGACTGCACACGCACAGGTGTAGCGCGCATAGTCGTCGACAAGCGGTGCCGCCCACGTGCGCACAGTATCCGCGCCCGCGATGGTGGACAGCCCACGACGTGGATAGATGTTGACATCCACGTCGACGAATGGCGACAGGCGGGAGCCGAAGCGGCTCTTCGCGCGGCGTACCCCTTTGGCGACACCGCGGACGAGACCGTGGTCGCGGGTGAAAAGGACGATGATGCGGTCGGCTTCGCTGAGGTCGTAGCGGCGTACGACCAGCGCACGGTCGCGATACGGCTCGACCAATTCTTTAGAATCCCAACTTGCCCAGCTGCTTCGGGTCCGACTGCCAGTCCTTCAACACCTTTACCCGCAGGTCAAGATAGACATTCTGGCCGAGCAGCGCGATGAGCTCCTTGCGGGCCTTGTGAATGGTGGTGCCCATGCGTCGACCGTCGCGCCCCATGAGAATGGACTTCTGCCCTGGGCGTTCGACATAGATTACGGCGTGGACGTCGAGCACACCCTCCCGGTCCTGGCTCGGCAGCACCTCATCAATCTGAACTGCCACGGAGTGCGGCAACTCATCGCGCAGACCACCGAGAGCGGCCTCGCGAATCAGCTCTGCCATGCGGGTATGCAGATCCTCGTCGGTGATGTGATCCTTCGGGTACAGACGCGGCCCCTCCGGCAGCTGGGAAGCCATGACATCAATCAGTGTATTGATGTTCTCGCCGGACTTCGACGACAGCGGCACCAGCTCGGCATCCGGTCCGAGCAGCTCCTGCAGCTCAATTAGGCGCTCGATAATGGTGTCTCGCGAAACCTTATCCACCTTGGACACAATGCCCATGATGTTCTTGCAACCCTTGGAGACGTTCTCGTAAATCCAGCGGTCGCCGGGACCAATTTTCTCATCGGCAGGAACGACCACCGCAACCAAGTCCACATCCGAATAGGTTTCCTGAACCATGTCATTCAGGCGCTCACCGAGCAGCGTGCGCGGCTTGTGCAGCCCCGGCGTATCCACGACGACAATCTGGCAGTTGTCGCGGTGAACCACACCGCGCACCGGGTGGCGCGTGGTTTCCGGCTGGTTCGCCGTAATGGCGATTTTCTCGCCCACCAGCGCATTGGTCAGCGTGGACTTGCCGGTGTTCGGACGCCCCACAATGGAAACGAACCCGGAGCGAAAGCCCTCCGGCGCGCTGTAATCATCAGCATCGCCGCCGAGTCCGGCATTGGCCAGCATGTCATCAAGATTGCCCATCAGTATCTTCTTCCTCGGAGTAGAACTCCGCAGTCGGCTCCACCACCACAGTGCGTACCCGCATACGACCACGACGGTCACGGGAGCCCTCGGCGGTAAACTTCAGTCCCGCATATTCTACGTACGAACCCGGCAATGGCACACGTCCAAGTGCATAGGCCAATAGACCAGAGACTGTATCCACCTCATCGGTGACCTCATCATCGAAGACGAGTTCGCGCCCGTGGGCCTCGTCGTAAAGCTCTATGAGCTCGCCCAAGCTGAGGCGCGCCTGCACGCGGTAAGAGGCATTGCCCAGCGGTTCGATGGGCGCCTGCTCGGCCTCGTCGTACTCGTCAGCAATTTCACCGACGATTTCCTCAAGAATGTCCTCGATGGAAATCAGGCCGGCGACAGAACCGTACTCATCAATGAGAATGGCGATGTGGTTGCGGCTGCGCTGCATCTCATCGAGCAGGTCATCCAGAGGTTTGGAGTCCGGCACGAAAACGCAGTCACGCATGACCTCGGAGACGCTGACACCGCGGCCGCCGTCGGTACGCGAGTAGGTCTCCTGGACAATGTCCTTCAAGTAAATGACGCCGACGATATCCTCGACGCTTTCACCAATTACCGGCAGCCGCGAGTGCCCCGACTTCACGCACAGCGCCACGGCCTGACCGCAGTGCTTATCAGCCTCAATCCACACCATCTCCGGGCGCGGAACCATAACAACGCGTGCCGACGTCTCTGCGAGATCGAACACCGACTGAATCATGCGGCGCTCATCGTGTTCCACAATACCGCGCTCCTGGGCGATATCGACCATCTCGCGCAGCTCGACTTCAGTGGCAAACGGACCATCGCGGAAGCCACCGCCAGGGGTGATGATGTTACCGAACCAAATCAGCAGCTTTTCCAGCGGACCCAGCACCTTGGCCATAAAACTCAAGATGACCGCGGTGGCCAGCGAAATCGAGTACGGGTTCTTTCGACCCATTGTGCGGGAAAACACACCGAGAACCAGGAAGGTGAACAGAGCCAGCAACGCCACGGCAGCCGCAATGGCCCAGCTCTCCGGCTCGAAGAACTTCAAGCAGACAGCTGCAAGTGTGACTGCACCGATGGATTCGCACAGTGTCCGCAAAATCACCAGCACATTGACGTGCCGGGCACGGTTTTCTACAACCTTGAGCAGCGCATTAGCACCCGCGACTTCGTCGCGTTGCAGCTCTGCGACGCGCGCACGCGAGATGCCTGAGACCGCAGTCTCCACTGTGTTGAGTCCGCCAGCGCAGATCATCGCCACGACGGCGACAATTACCAAAGTGATCATCGCTCGTTAGAACGCTCCGGGAACGCGTTGGGGTTAATTGGCTTTTCGGAAAAGCTCACGCCACGACGATCGATGTCGTCGTACCAGTCCGCCAACAGCCCATTCTGCAAGGAGAACATCTGGCGCTCTTCCTCGGCCGTGACGTGGTCATAGCCGAGTAGGTGCAGCACGCCGTGCACAGTGAGCAGAACTAGCTCGTGGCTCAGTGGGTGACCTGCGCGCTCGGCCTGGCCCGCGGCAAACTCGGGGCACAACACGATGTCGCCGAGCATGGCAGGACCCGGGCTGGCCGCGTCAGGGCGGCCTGAGCCGGGAGTGAGCTCATCCATCGGGAAACTCATCACATCCGTGGGCCCCGGCAGATCCAGCCAGCGCACGTGGAGGTCCTCAATCGTCTTCAAGTCGACAATGTGAATGCTCAGTTCAGCTGCCGGATGCACGTCCAGGCGGCCTAGCGCATAACGGGCTACGTCGATAAGCGACTCTTCATTGACGCCCTGACCGGACTCGTTGAAAACTTCAATGCTCATGTAAATTCAGCGTCCTTTATCACTTTGTGGCGGACTGTCGCTTGCGTGAGGACTCGGCGCCCTGCTCAATGCCCTCGTTATAGGCATCGTAGTCATCGTAGGCCTCGACAATTGCGGTGACCAGGGGGTTGCGCACGACGTCGGCGGCGACGAGGGCGGGAAACGCAATTCCCGGCACACCACGCAACACCTCGCGTGCGACGGCCAGGCCAGACTTCTGTCCGCGGGGCAGGTCGACCTGGCTGGCATCACCTGTGATGACCATCTTCGAACCGAATCCCAGACGAGTGAGGAACATCTTCATCTGTGCCGGAGTAGTGTTCTGTGCCTCATCGAGAATGATGAACGCATTGTTCAAAGTACGACCGCGCATGTATGCCAACGGTGCAACCTCCACTACCCCGGTTTCCATCAACTTAGGAATCAGGTCCGGTTCCAGCATTTCGCGCATCGCATCGTGCAGCGGCCGAAGGTAGGGGTCGATCTTTTCGTGCAGGGTGCCTGGTAGGAAGCCCAGGTTCTCACCGGCTTCCACCGCCGGTCGAGTCAGAATAATACGCTCTACCTGCTTATTCTTCAGCGCAGCAACGGCCTTAGCCATGGCCAGGAAGGTCTTACCAGTACCGGCGGGGCCGATGCCGAAAACCACGTTGTAGCGGTCGATGGCATCGACGTAGTTCTTCTGCCCCTCAGTCTTAGGACGCACGGTCTTGCCGCGGTGCGTCACAATCCCGCCACCGAGTACCTCGCTGGCGGATTTCTCACCGCGATCGACAATGCCCACCGCGTGCCGCACCGACTCCGGGGAGAGCTCATGGCCACGCCGAGCCATTGCCTCCAGCTCCTTGAACGCGCGGGCGGCCAATGAGACATCAGCCGGGGAGCCCTTGATTGTCACAACCCCGCCGCGGACATGGATATCCGCTGCCAGTAAGGATTCCAACAGACGGAGATTCTGATCCGCGTGACCGACCACAATCGGCGCGACGTTGTCATCGAGTTCGACCACAGCGGTGGTACGAGCAGCTACTGAATACTTTGTCATTATGCGTCTATCCTACTGACCACTCGCAGGTGTGCCGCCCCACCGCTTCGTCAGCGGCCCCAGCGCGCTGAGAGCGGCAGCTCCAGCCAGGGCGCTGCGCAGAACCGTCGGGCCGAGCACTACCGAGCTCGCACCAGCGGCACGGAAGGCCTCGAGTTCCCCAGGGCTGACTCCCCCTTCCGGGCCGACAATGAAGATTGCCCGGTCGGCAATTGCTGCCTGTGCGGCAAAGTCCACGAACGGTGTCGTTTCCTCCTCGTGCAGAACCGCCACCATGCCACCGTCGGCCACGGTATCCCGGATGAGCTGCTCAATATCGGCGGAGCTGTGCAGATCCGCGACCGGCGGAATCCATGCACGGCGAGCCTGCTTGGCAGCCTCGCGCGCAGCCGACTGCCACTTAGCGCGGGCCTTGGTGACCTTCGCGGTCCCCTGCCAGCGAGCCACGCAGTTCAATGCCGCCCACGGGACAATCTCATCAACCCCGGCCTCGGTCATCAAGTCGACAGCGAGCTCAGCACGATCCGACTTCGGCAGCGCCTGCACCACGGTGACATGTGGCTTTGGCCGTGCGCGTTTTTCGGCAGCGACCACGCGAACATGGACTTCACGCGGATCTACGTGCATGAGCTGTGCCCTCGCCACCAAATCCGCACCATTGGCCAGGAGGATCTCGGAGCCCTCCTTCAACCTGCGGACGCTGATGTGCTTCGCCTCCGGCCCGAGAACTCGAATAATCTCCTCCGGGCGTGGCAGCTCGGTGAAATCACCGAGGAATACGGGCAAACTCATGCGTGCTTCACACTCACTGGGGGGAGGGCTACGGGAGGGCGTGTTTAACGTCGGCGGAAACGGGAGAAGAAACCGTGCCGCTCACTGGAATTTGACACCTTGGCATCGTCATCGCGGTGATCGCGCAGCTTCTCTAGCAATTCACGGGACTTGCGGTCCAGTTTCGTCGGCACCGTGACATCGACATGTGCGACCACGTCACCGTTGCCCTCGCCGCGCAGATGCGGCATGCCCTTGCCAGACAGGCGAATCTGCTCTGCCGGCTGAGTTCCCGAATCGACCTTGATGGTCATCGGCTTACCCAGCAGGTCCTCGACCTCGAACTCAGTGCCAAGTGCGGCATCAACCATGGGCACCTGGACGTTAAAGTGCAGGTCATCGCCCTCACGCTCGAATACGGGGTGCGGATCCATGGCGACCTCGACATAGAGGTCACCAGCCGGACCACCGCCAGGGCCGACCTCCCCCTGACCAGCCATGCGAATACGCATGCCATCAGAGATACCTGCCGGAACATTCACCGTCAGGTCACGGCGAGCACGCACGCGGCCGTCACCACCACAGTTGGTGCACGGATCCGGAATAATCTCGCCGGTGCCCTCACAGCTCGGGCACGGCCGCGAGGTCATCACATTGCCCAGGAAGGAACGCTGGACCTGCTGAATCTCGCCGGTGCCCTCACAGCTGGTACACACCTTCGGCTTGGCCTTCGACTTCGAACCGGTTCCCTCACACTGGTCACACAGCACCGCGGTGTCCACTGTGATTGGCTTGCGGACACCGGTGAAAGCCTCATCGAGGCCAAGAGAAATACGCAGCAGCGCATCTGCACCTGGCTGTACGCGCGAGCGACGCTGACGCGTGCCGCTGGCACCTCCGAAGAACGCCTCGAAGATATCGCCGACTCCGCCGCCACCGAAACCGCCGAAGCCACCGCCTGGCATGCCACCCTGCGGATCGAGAGGGTCACCTCCCATGTCCACAATCCGGCGCTTCTCAGGATCCAGCAGGACCTCGTTCGCCTCAGAGGCCTCACGGAACTTCTCTGCAGCTTCTTCATCACCCGGATTACGGTCTGGGTGGTACTTGAGCGCCAGCTTTCGGTACGCCTTCTTAATCTCAGCGTCCGTAGCGTCCTTCTCCACTCCGAGGATGCCGTAATAGTCGCGTGCCAACTTTAGCTACTTCCTTTCAATACCCGGCCAACGTACTGTGCAACAGCAGCAACCGAGGAAATTGTTCCCGGATAATCCATAAACGTGGGGCCAACTACTCCCATACCACCCAAAATTTCGGTGCCGGTGCCGTAGCCAGTTGAAACCACTGAGGTAGCGCGCAGCTCCTCGTCCTCGTTTTCCTCACCGATGGAAACGCGAACGTGGTGCAAGTCCTGCGCCGCTGACAGCAGTTTCAGCACGACCACCTGTTCCTCGAGAGCCTCGAGAACCATGGGCAACGTAGAAGGCAAGCGACCGGCCATATTACCACGGGTCAAGTTCGACGCTCCGGCCAGGATGAGCCTGTCATTCGGCTTTTCAATGAGCGACTCCACCAGCACAGTCGAGCAGCGGATGATTACATCCCGCAGATCGCGCGGGGCGTTGGCCGCAAGGTCGGAAATCGCAATCGACGCGTCGGCAAGCGTGTGCCCCGACATCGCGCGGTTGAAATGTTCGCGCAGCAGCGGCACCAGATCGGGATCCATCGGCGCGGGCAACTCAACATTCCGCTGCTCCACGCGCCCGGTATCGGTGATGACCACCAGCAGCAGCCGCGCATCAGCGAGCTGGACGACCTCGCAGTGACGGACGCGGGAGACCTCCAACGTCGGCACCTGCACCACCGCAACCTGACGGGTTAGCTGAGCGAGCAGCTGCACACTGCGGCGCAGGACGTCCTCCAGATCGACGCCGCCTTCGAGGAACTCCAAAATGGCGCGACGCTCCGCCCGAGACAGGGGCTTAATTTGCGAAAGGCTGTCCACAAAAAGGCGGTAGCCCTTCTCAGTCGGGATACGCCCCGACGATGCATGCTCCTGCTGGATATAGCCCTCGGCCTCCAGCACCGCCATGTCATTCCTGATGGTCGCCGAGGACACGCCCAGATTGTGGCGCTCCACCAGAGCCTTCGAGCCGACGGGCTCCTGGGAGGCTACGTAATCCGAGACAATTGCCCGAAGAACTTCCTGCCTGCGCTTATCCGTCTGAGATGACATGCGGATAGTTTAACTAAGGATGTCAACAATTATTGCGTCGGCCAGCAAACGACCGCGATTTGTCAGCTGAATCCGCTGGCCACCATCACCGGAAACAAACTCCACCATGCCCGCTTCCGCTTGCCGACGTGCCTTCCCCAGCTCATCCTCGCCGAGCAGATTGGCATCAATGCCCTCGGCCAGGCGCAGGCCCAGCATGATTTTCTCAGTGTGCCGATCTTCGGCGGTCAGCTCCTCTGAGTCCTTAATCGGCAACTCACCGCCGGAAATAGTCGCCGCGTAGCGAGCCGGATGCTTGACGTTGTAAAACCTCGTGCCATCCAGATGCGAATGCGCACCGGGGCCCGCACCCCACCAATTGCCATCGCGCCAGTAGAGCATATTGTGGCGACACTGGCCGCCCGGTTTCGCCCAGTTGGACACCTCGTACCAGGAGAAACCGGCCTGACTCAGGGCGGCATCGATGCGCTCGTAGCGGTCGGCGAGATCGTCGTCGTCAGGCATGGGCAGCTCCCCGCGACGCACCTTGCGCGCCATCGCGGTACCGGGCTCAACAATGAGCGAGTACGCCGAAACATGATCGACATCGGTGGCCAGGACGGCCTCCAACGTCGTATCGAGATCGGTCATCGACTCCCCCGGCGTGCCGTAAATGACGTCGAGGTTGATGTGCTCAAAACCGGCCGCGCGTGCCTCCGCTACCGCTGCAGCAGGACGCCCCGGTGTGTGCGTGCGATCCAGCGTGGCCAGCACATGCGGCACCGCCGACTGCATGCCCAAGCTCACCCGGGTAAACCCCGCCTCGGCCAGGCCGTCGAAAAACTCCGGGGAGGTCGACTCGGGATTCGACTCGGTGGTGACCTCGGCATCGTCGGCAAGCCCAAAGCTGTTGCGCACACCGTCGAGCAGACGGCGAAGACCGCTCGCCCCCAACATCGACGGCGTGCCACCGCCGATAAAGACCGTGTCGGCGCCCCGCGCGAGTTCGGGGTGCTTTACGACGGCCATCTCGAGCTCAGCCACAATGGCATCGAGGTAATCCCCCTGTGTTGCGCCACTGCCCAGCTGCCCTGGCGTGTACGTGTTGAAATCACAGTAGCCACAGCGGGTGGCGCAGAAGGGGACGTGTAAGTAGACACCGAAGGAATCGGTGTGTGCGGAGGCTTCGCTCACGCATGCTCCTTGGCTCGACGTTGCTTGACGCGGCGGACAATTTCATCGATGCGGGCGCGCTCCATGAGAAACTCAGGGGGCCTACGGCCGCGCAGCGCATTGGCGACAGCCGGATGGGTCTCAGGAACTGCGACACACCAAGCGGCGGCAGCCGACAGCGCGCGGCGACCGGACTGCGCGTAGAGCTGCGTAAGCACGACACTGCCGAGATTTTCCACGCCTCGGATGTTCTCTGCAGAGACCCAGTCGGCGAGTTCTTCCAGGTAGGAGGCCACGGCATCGGAACGAGCAATCATTGCCTGCGTTACTGTCGGGACCGCGACGGGATGCCTCAGCGGTGCCGGAATTAGCGATAGCGACTGCACGTCCGGCGACTTCGGTGTCGGATGTGGATGCTGACGTAGCGCCGAACCGGAGGACAGCGTACCGATGCGCCCCGAGCGAATACCGGAGGTGAAAGCTTGACGCAGCCCATCGAGTTCACCAATCAGGGGGCGGCAGTCTTCGACAGCCTCATCGACGATGTCAGCGAGCTCGAGGACGCATTCGTCAACTAGCTCACGGTCCACATCGGCGACCGCCTGAGCGAGGTGCTCGATGTGTTCGGCAACTTCGTCACCGATGTCGTAGAGCTCTTGGGTCACTTCGCGCAGGCGTAGCCGAGCATCGAAGTGGTTAATCATTGCCCGCCCTCCCACGACATCTTTGATCTCGGTGACATCATTGCTGTTTTTCAGCTTTCGAACATCGACGAACACCGCCAAACATTGGCGAATACCGGAAAGCTCCGGCGAATTTCGGCGAATTTCGGCGTTTCCGAAAGCTGAAAACTCCTTAAAAATTTCTAGCGCCCCTCACCTTAATGGGGTGAGGGGCGCTAGCCCGGTAACAACACGCTGCCGTTTTCTACCGACAGCGGGCCAATAGCGTATTAGCGCTGGTAGAGGGCCTCAATGTCACGCGAGTAGTTGTCCATGACAATATTGCGCTTGACCTTCATAGTCGGGGTCAGCTCGCCGCTTTCCTCAGTGAAGTCGCGGTCCAGGATGTGGAACTTCTTAATGGCCTCTGCATGCGAAACCAGCTCGTTAGCGGAGTTGACGGCATCCTGAATCTCGGCGCGCAGAACCGCACTGGAGGCAGCGAGCTCACGAATCGAGGTGTGCTCGGAAACAGAGTGCTCAATCTTCCACTTCTCCAGTGCCTCCTCATCAAGGGTGACCAGCACGGAGACGAACGGACGACCATCGCCAATGACAACTGCCTGGGACACCAGTGGATGCGCACGCATGCGGTCTTCCATCGGGCCCGGTGCGACGTTCTTACCGCCGGCGGTGACGATGAGGTCCTTCTTGCGGCCGGTGATCTTCAGGTGGCCTTCCTCGGTCAGCTCACCGAGGTCACCAGTCTTGAACCACTCACCGTCGATGAAGGCATCCTTGGTTGCCTCTTCGTTCTTCCAGTAGCGGTCGAATACAACCGGACCACGCAGCAGAACTTCACCATCGTCATTGATGGCGGCGGAGCAGCCACCTACCGGACGACCAACGGTACCAATGATTTGCTCGCTCGGGTTGTTCACAGTGATGGCAGCCGTGGACTCGGTCAGACCGTAGCCTTCGTAGACAGGCACACCGAGACCACGGAAGAAGTGGCCGAGGTCAGAGGACAGAGCCGAACCACCGGAAATGGTGTACTGCACCGCGTCACCCATAGCTGCGCGAATCTTAGCAAACAGCAGGCGATCGTAAAGCTGGCGACGCAGCTTCAGTACGCGCGACGGACCTGCCGGAGTATCCAGTGCCTTGGAGTACTCAATGGCAGTGGCTTCTGCACGCTCGAACATAGCCTGACCAAATGCGCCCTTCTCCTTCGCGGAGGCGTAGGCGGAGTCGCGGACCTTCTCAAACACGCGCGGCACACCGAGAATCAGGTGCGGGCGAGAACGCTGGAATTCCAGGGTGACGGTCTTGGTATCAGCCCAGTGAGACTGGGTAGCACCGGCGATAATCGAAGCCAGGGACACTGCGTGTGCCAGGACGTGTGCCAGCGGTAGGAAGGTCAGAATGCGGTTACCCGGACGGGCAATCAGACCAATCTCGTTGGTGAGGATGGCGCGGGCCTCCGCCAGCCAGTTGCTGTGCAGGAGCACGCACCCCTTCGGACGGCCAGTGGTACCGGAGGTGTAAATTACGGTTGCCAGGTCGTCGGCCTTGGTGTCCTTGATGCGACGCTCGACCTCGTCGCCGTCAATGTCGCGGCCTTCGTAGCTAATGGTGTCGGTAGCGGAAGCGTTAATCTCCAAGACGCGACGCAGCTGGGACTCACCCTCAGGGTTCTCGGTACCCTTTTCGACCAGCAGCGGCTTCATGCGGTCGGTGTGCTCACGCGACTCGGTGAATGCGAAAACCGCACCAGAGTTTTCAATAATCCAACGGATCTGGCCAGAGGAAGAGGAGCCGTAAATGGGGACAACAGCAGCGCCAGCCATCCAGATAGCGGTATTGATCAGGTTCCACTCGTAGCGAGTCTCACTGAGCAGCGCCACGCGGTCGCCCGGCTGAACACCGTTGGCAATAAGACCCTTGGCAACTCCCTTTGCCTCGTCATAAAACTCCTGAGCGGTGACATTTACCCACTCAAAGTTCTTCGGACGGGTGAAAAGCACCAGCTTCGGGCGCTTTTGCACCAGCTCCTGCAGCGAGGTAATGATCGTTTCATTCTCGCCGATGACGTATTTCGCCTCAGTAGTATATTCACGCATCGAGTTACAAACCCCTACTTTCGGTAGTTCTGACCGTCGTTAGTTTCGTTAGAAATCAACTTAGAACATGAAACCCGGCACCGTTGTGATTTCGGTAAATATTTCGGCAACGAAGTGATTTGTCTTACTTCTGGCAAAGTTTTTCTAAAGTGGCATGATGGAAAGGGTGACACAGGCAGCTTCCAATCCTCCCCTTTCCTCTCCACTCGCCGACCTAGCCAAAGATGTCGGTGTTGGTGTTTCCTACTACTCCACCGAGGGACAACTAGTGCACGTCTCCCGTGAGACGGTGCTGAAGACCCTCGCTGCTCTCGACATTGATTTAGGCTCAAATCCCAGCGATGCCGACATCAACGAGGCGCGTCGTGTGTGGGCAGATAAGCAGTGGTCTCGACTTCTCCCACCCGTCGTTGTCTCACGCCGGGGCAACTTCCACCGAGTTCTGGTTCATGTTCCAGACGGCAGCAATGTCGGCGTGACTGTGAAATTGGCGGACGGCGCCGAATGGCCCTGTGCTCAGGTCCATCACTTGGTGCCGCCGCGCCAAGTCGGCGATGTGCTGATGGGCGAAGCTGCTTTCGCGATTCCAGAGGATTTGCCGCTCGGTTGGCATCGTTTACGGGCGGTCAATGGTGACAATGTCGCTGAGTGCGATCTAGCCGTAACGCCGAACCGTCTCTCCACTGCGGACAAGTATGTACAAAATCCAGCACATGGAATCATGGCGCAGCTGTACTCGGTGCGTTCCAGCCGCAGCTGGGGTATCGGCGATTTCGCTACTCTCGGCGACTTAGCTCAGGTCAGCGCTCAGCATGCGGGCTCCGACTTCGTTCTCATTAATCCATTGCACGCCGCGGAGCCTCTACCTCCGGTGGAAGACTCGCCGTACCTGCCCACCACGCGCCGCTACGTCAACCCGCTCTACGCTCGCCCAGAGCTTATCGACGAGTTTGGGTACCTGGACAAGGACGAGGCCGATGAAGCTCGCGCGTTGGCAGCTTCTTTCCACCAGCTCAATCGCAGCCCGGATGAGATTGACCGCAACCCCATCTACGCTGCAAAGCTCAAGGTTTTGCGTGCAATTCACAAGATTCCGCTGTCAAGCGCCCGCCAGGCGGAGTTTGACCGCTGGCTGGAGGCCGAGGGCCGAGGTATTTACGACTACGCGCAGTGGTGCACCGAGCGTGAGCTGGCCGACCGCACTGCTGCCCGCAAAACCGGTGTCAACGACGGTATCGAGTTGGTGCCACCGCTGGGCAACCATGCCAGCGTCGAGTCGCTACGGGAGGAAATCTTCCACTTCCACCTCTGGGTGCAGTGGATTCTCGATCAGCAGCTCGGCCAGGCACAAGAGGCCGCGTTGGATGCGGGTATGCGCATCGGCATCATGGCTGACCTCGCCGTCGGCGTGCACCCCGGCGGTTCGGATGCGAAGAACCTCGCCGACTGGCTCGCTCCAGCCATCTCGGTTGGTGCCCCACCGGATGGTTTTAACCCGCGTGGCCAGGACTGGTCGCAGCCGCCGTGGAACCCCCACAAGCTCGCTGAGGCCGGTTACCGTCCATGGCGCGACATGCTGCGCACAATCCTCCGCCACTCCGGAGGTATCCGTGTTGATCACATTCTGGGCTTGTTCCGACTCTGGGTCATGCCGCGGATGGAGTCGCCTGTCAACGGCACCTACCTGTACTTCGACCACGAGGCAATGGTTGGCATCCTCGCGCTAGAGGCCGAGCTCGCCGGTGCCGTCGTCGTAGGCGAAGACCTTGGCACTTTCGAGCCGTGGGTGCAGGACTACCTCGCTTCGCGGGGAGTTATGGGTACCTCGATCGTGTGGTTCGAGTCCGAAGGCGACCATCCCAAGCCTCCGAACGCATATCGCCAACTGTGCCTATCTTCTGTCACTACGCACGATTTGCCGCCGACAGCGGGCTACCTCGCAGGCGAGCACATCAAACTGAGGGAGCGTCTGGGACTCTTCCTTTCCGATGTCACGGAGGAAGACCGCCGAGATTTCGAGTGGGTTCGCAAGGTGTTGCGCGCCGCCAAGAATAACGGGTGCTTTGCTGGCACCGCAGCAGCAGACATGGATGTCGATGCTCTGACCCGCAACAACCTGCCACCGATTGATGCCCTGGTCACAGGTCTGCACAACTTCCTTGACCAGACTCCTTCTGCACTAAAGTGCGCGGCGCTGGTGGACATGGTTGGCGATCGTCGTACTCAGAATCAGCCGGGCACGACCCACGATCAGTACCCGAACTGGTGTATCCCGCTGACAGATGCCGAAGGCAAGGCCGTGCTTGTGGAGGACCTTCCTCGTTTTTCGGGCTTCAGGCGCTAATTGGTTTGCTCTCGAACTGGCGTAATTGCTCACCGAAATCGGGCTTATATGGGCTTATATAAGATGCCGTTCCTTATATAAGCCCATTTTTCATTCAATCCACCGGAATGATACACGCATGTACTAGCCGCATGTAGGTGAGCTTTCCACGCAACTCATAACAGACCCCGATGCCCCCAGATGCGCAGGCCAGATGAAGAAAAACGGCACCACCACCAAAGGAACCGTCAGATGGCGATGTACCCCCAACTGCGGTAGTGAACTGCTCCACAATCCGGCGTTAAGTAGCAAAACTGACAACCCCAAACCTGACAACCCCAAAAATTATGGGCTGCACATGTGAAACTGTGTGACTTTATAGCACTTTCAGGCAGTAGGTTCAGGCCATTTTGCTATAAGCGGGGTCACTAACTCGATTTGGCCCACCGTCGCTGACATTAGCGAGGTCACTAACCAGCATCGACCCACCACCGCCAGCTATAAACGCACTCACTAACTCGCTTTTTTTTGGGGGGGGGAAAGAAGCGAAAGGTTCCCACCCCGAGACTCGCCGGGCAGACACACTTTTAACTATTAACCCTCGAAAGCCAACACGACTGGGGGCTCTCTCGGTGAGCAAAAGTGCGGGCTATAAGGCGGGCTATTAGGTGCTGACCATGTAGGCGCGGCGTGTTGGGTCAGGTCCCAGTACTGAAACCGAACTTAGTACTGACGCCGAACTTAGAACTGGAAATCAGTGACTGCGCCAGCAATGAGAATGAGAAGAAGCAAAACGATTAAGGCAAGTAGGACCTTTGAGTGCCTCGACCGATGCATGCTAACTCAGCTCCCTACTACGACTGCGAAATATGTGTGGACGACCCAACTTTAGCCCGTTGGGCAAATTTCCTAATACTTTAAGACATACCTTAAGTCAGAGGCGGACTTCCGACACGTACGGGGCTACCAGTGCTACGCCGCGCTTACCCGTCGCTGTCCGCTTTTCCACGCACCCGCGAGGGCTCCTGCCGGCGCACCCGCGGCTCCCGCGAACGTTCCTGCCAGCGCGACGACCACTGCCACAGGCGGCCACTGACAACATCGATAGCGCCGACCAGGACGAAGGCGACCACCCCTCCGACCACCAGCAGAACTGCGCATAGCACGCTGACCTGCGCAAGCAGTGGCAACTGAATCAGCCACTGCCCTACCCTGTCGAATACTTCTGCCATGGTTGTCAACCTACCCTGCCGGATACCGGAATAACTAGCGGGCGGTGGTCGCGGTGCTCGTCGTCAAGCGCAAATCCGCGAAACGCGAAGCTAGGCATCGGCGCCCAACAGACCGCGACGTTCGAGGAGTGGCTGAATATCCTTGTCGCGGCCTCGGAAGGCGCGGTAGGCGGCCATGAAATCGATGGCGCCACCGCGGGAGAGAATCTCCTCGCGGAAGTGGCTGCCGCCGCGGATCGTGGCGCCTCCGTTGTCGGTGAACCATCCAAAGCCATCGGCATCGAGAACCTCTGCCCACAGGTAGGAGTAGTAGCCCGCCGAGTAACCGCCGGCGAAGATGTGGTTGAAATAGCGGGAGCGGTAGCGCGGAGCCAGGTGCGGGATGTCGAGACCGAGCTCAGCAAGTGCTTCTGCTTCAAAAGCGTCAACGTCAGTGACCTTCGCCGCTTCCTCCTCGGTGAGGCTGTGCCACGCCAAATCGATAGCGCACGCCGCGAGGTATTCGACCGTTGCGAACCCCTCACCAGCGGTGCGGGCCTTCTTCACCGACTCGACCAGCTCCGCCGGAATCGACTCACCAGTGCGAACGTGGACAGCGTAGTTGGCCAGAATAGACGGCTCGAGAGCCCAGTTCTCGTTGATCTGTGAGGGGAACTCCACGAAGTCGCGCGGGACGTTGGTGCCCGAGAAGGTCGGGTATGTGACGTCGGAAAGCAGACCGTGAAGGGCGTGCCCGAACTCGTGGAATGCGGTGGTGACCTCGTCGAGTGTCAGCAGCACCGGGGTTCCCGGCTCGGTTTCGGCAATGTTCATCACATTGACCACAACCGGCAGGCGCCCCAGCAGACGCGACTGGTCTCTAAACGAACTCATCCACGCGCCACCGCGCTTGGTCGGACGTGAGAAGTAGTCCGTGATAATCAGGCCGATGGTCTCGCCGCCACCCTGGCGCACCTCCCACACGGTCGTGCCCAGCGCGTATCCCTGCAGGTCATCGCGCTTGACTACCTCGATGCCGTAGAGCTTGCGCGCAGCGTAGAATACGCCATCTTCGATGACGCGGTGCAGCTCGAAGTAGTTCTTGAGTTCCTCTGTGTCGACCGCGAATTCTTCCGCTTTACGACGGCGCTCCCAGTACGGCCAATCAGCGCCGTTAACCGCCTCATCGCCGGCCATATCTGCGACCCGCTTATACTCGCCCTCTGCGTTGGCGACGGCAGCTGGTGCCAGGTCTGCGATGAGTTTGCGCGCAGCGTCGGCGGTGGTGGCCGTCTCCTTCGCGATGACGTAATCCGCATGCGTGTCATAGCCCAGCAGTTTGGCGCGCCGGGCCCGCAGGCGCGCCATTTCCAGCACGATGTCGGAGTTGTCGAATGTGCCGGAGTCAGCGCCCGCGCGCCCCAGCGAGGCTTCGTACAGCTTGGCACGAGTTGCGGGATTATGCAGGTCAGCGAGCTGCGCGGGAGTTGATGGCAGGTCGAGCGGAATCAGCCACGGTGCATCGGTGTCTGCCTTTTTCGCGTAGGCGGCGAAGGAGGCAATGGCGTCGTCGGAAAGCCCGGCGAGCTCCTCGCGGTCGTAGATTTCCACAGCACGGGCGACGGTGTCCTTCAGCAGGTTTTCACCGAAGGCGGTGGACAGCTCGGACAGGCGGGAGTTGATGCGGCTGAGCTCGGCCTTGTCTTCATCGCCAAGATCCGCACCGGCGCGTTGGAAGTCCTCGCGAACCTTCTTCAGCAGTCGCTGTGCCTCTTCCGGGTTGGTGGCATCGTCGACGCTGTCGATGGCGTTGATGCGCTGCCACAGGTCACTGCGCATGCGAATCTTGTCCAGATGCGCCGAAAGCTGCGGGGCAATCTCGGCTTCAATTTCCATGCGGACATCGGTGGCATCCGTGCCTGCAACGTTGAAGAAGTAAGCCGCGACGCGGTCCAAATCCTGGCCCGCCTTTTCCATCGCCTCGATGGTGTTCACAAAGGTCGGTGCCTCCGACGACGTGGCGATGGCGTCAATCTCGCGCGCATGGTTGCGCATTGCTTCACTAAAGGCCTCGCGGACGTGACTGTCATCGATTTCCGCAAAATCCGGCAATTCGCAGAACAATTCCGACGGTGTCAGCAGTGGGTTTCGTGCATCATTGGTCATAGTGAATTCAACTGTAGCGTGCTCGGAAAACCCTCGGGGTGTACCTACCGCCTACAGCAGACTCCCCGACCTTCTGGCAGGACCAACCGTGACGAGGAGGCGTTTTCCGCCATGACCGAAATAACGATTTCCGCGCCCTGCGGACAGCTGACCGGCCGTGTTCGCGATGGCGTGATGCACGTCTTCAACATCGACTACGCAGATGCCGCTCCGTTCGCTACGTCGATGCCGGTGGCCGATGGCCCTCGGTCGGGCACTCGGCGCTGTGAGCCCGACCGCGAATTGGTCCTCACTATCACCGCACCGGCTGAGCTGGCGGATGCTCCCCATCCTGTGTTGCTGTGGATTCACGGCGGCCGTTACGAATTTGGACACCCTTCCGAGCCGTGGACCGATGCGTCGGCCTTTGCGCAGGCTGGCATCGTCACCATTTCACTGGGCTACCGCAAGGGACTGGAGGGATTCTGGCGCGATAGTCAGGTGGAAAACTACCGGGCCCTAGATGACCTCTACCTGGGGTTGCAGTGGGCTCGTCGTAATGCGCCTGCCTTCGGCGGCGATATCGACAATGTCACCATTTCCGGACAGTCGGCGGGGGCGGCACTGGCACTCACGCTCGCTACCGATGAACGCACACGCGGACACATCCACCGCATCATTGCCATGTCGCCGGCCTTTTCGCTGCTGTCTGGCTCGCGCCTGCGCCGCACACTCGCTGGTATCGGTGTGGGACGTGCGCCATCCACCGAAGTTTTCTCACGTGCCGACGAACGCAAGGTCGCCCGGGCCCAGAAACTGGTGTCTGCGGCTTCTCCTTCAGATCCAGCAGTCGGGCCCCGCTTTGCTAGTTTCTCTCCCACACTTCCCACGATGGTGACCGCAACTAGCGAGGAGTTCTTCTCGGAGCCGCCAGTCGTGGCGATGGACAAGCTGCCCATGCGGGAGTGGATGGCCCGGCGCTACGCGAAAGGCCATCACGGCCACGGCGAGTTTCCGACCAGCGCATATGCCGAGCACCCGATGGGAAACGTCATTTCCGACTCAGCGATTCGTTCCTATGTTGTGAAAGTCGCCGAACGATCAGTGGCAGCTGGGCTGGATGTGTGGGCAGCACAGTTCGAACCGGGAGAAGGGCTGGGGTACGCACCCGCTGGCCGAACCAGAGGTGCTCCCCATTGCATCGAGATCGCGCGATTCTTCGGTGTGAAAGAACCTAACCACCCGTTTCACCAAGTGGCTGTCGAGTTCATCCGCGAGGGCACCTCAAATATGCCGCGCTACAACGATGGCCGGCAAGTGACGACCTTTGCCGGCGCTGACGGGCAGGCCGTCGAGGGAATCGCCATTGATGCATGGGCGGCTCCGCGCCAGCTTTTTGGCGCATAAGGCGCATAAGGCGAGCGCTGCGTGTTTTACACAACGAATGAGCTCAGCAACTTTAGGCTGGCAGGGTCTGGATGTACTGGTAAATCTCCACGCAGACCAAAATGGTAATTAGCGTGATGAGTACTGCAATGAGTTTCCTGCGGTCCATAGCCACCGTTCTTACCGAAGCACCAGGTTGGGCGCAAGCTTTACCAATTGTGTTTAACTGTCAACCATGGAACCACTTGATTTACTAGCCCCCGAAAACTCTGCGCTGCAGCCAGTCGACCCAGCGCTAGCAAAGGTAAAGCGAATCGGGCACGCCGCTCCCCTACTGGTCATCACGGTTGCAGCTGCCGTAGCCGCAGTGGCGTGGACTCCGTGGATGTGGTTGGGAGTCCTCGCCTGCGTGCTCTACTTCGCATATATCTACTGGCTCATCGGCCGTAGAGTTCGTGCCCACCGATACCTCGAAGGCGACAACGACTTCATTGTTGCGTCCGGGCGCTGGTGGCGCTCGGTCACCGTCGTTCCTTACGGACGGATTCAGTTCATCGATATTGATGAAGGGCCTCTCCTCCGGCTATTTGGGTTGGCGACATTGAAGCTCAATACAGCATCGGCGAGCTCGGATGCGGCCATCCACGGTTTGCCACGCGAGGAAGCTCTTGCCCTGCGCGCACGTCTATCTCAGCGTGCCCATGACCGGATGGCGGGTCTCTAAATGAGGCATAGAGTTCATCCACTATCCCCACTCCTCAAAAGCTTCACCACCATCGCTGCGGTGACTGCATTCGCAGTTGCGAATCAGTGGCAACTGGCCGTTGCGGTCGTGACTCAGCTCTACGACTGGGCATGGCTTGGCCTACTTATCGGTACCGGCGCGGTCGCCATAATTATTGGACTGATTGCCTTTTTCTCATGGCTGTCCTGGCGTTATACGTTCTACGAGCTCACCGACGAGGAAGTCCGCTACGGCTCAGGCTGGCTGTTGCGTTCTCGTCGCGCGGCACGGCTCGACCGCGTGCAAGCGGTGGATATCAACCAACCGTTGTTGGCGCGCATTTTCGGTCTCGCCGAAATTGTCATTGAAACGGCCGGCGGCACCAATTCACATTTCACAATCAAGTATCTCACTCCCAAGCAGTGCGAGAAGTTCCGCGCTGACGTGTTGGGCGAGGTAGAAAAGCTGGACACCGAGCTGGCACATTCGCTTTACGACGGCGACAGCTCCACCGCGCCCAAAGACTCCGGCGCTCACGTGTCCTCCCGCATGCCTGACGCAAAAACTATCTTTGGCCCCGTCGATGTCGGACGACTGGTCGCATCTACGGCCATTGGTCCCGGACTTCTCGTTGGCATAGCACTTGTCCTCCTCGCCGTTGTCTCTGCGCTGTTCACCGACTTCATTGTGGAAATCCTCAGCGGAGTAACCATCACTACTTTGATTGTGATTGGCAGTTTCGCTGTCGGCCTTTTCGGGGTGCTAAATCAGTCGTGGGATTTCACGCTGAAGGTGTCGTCGGAAAGCAGGCGCCTGGCGATTACCGCCGGGCTGTTGTCGACACGTGCTCAGACTGTTCCGATTGATCGCATTCATGGCATTAAAGTGGTGCAGCCGCTGTGGTGGCGCCCGTGGAAGTGGTCCCGCGCAGATGTCTCGGTGGCGGGTTATGGCCTGGACAGTACGCAATCAAATAGCACACTGGTGCCCGTGGCGCCGACGACGGAGACGGACTCGATTGTCGATTACCTGATGACTGAGATTGCGGGACCGGCAGCGGCCGATGACCTGTTGGGCTCTTGGCAGACTCCACGTTCGGCATGGTGGCTCAGCCCCATTGACTGGAAGTTCCAGAAGGTCACTGCCACGCGGCGAGGCCTGTTGGTGACGAAACAGCGATTCTGGCACACGCAGTTCATTGTTCCCTGGCAGCGTATTCAGGGGCATACGCTAACCATTTCTCCGCTGAAGAAAGCGGCGGGAGTGGCAAACGTGCGAATCGACATGGTCCCAGGAACTGTCACACCGGTGGCAACGGAATTGGAGCTAGCAGATGCGTACCAGCTCGCCGCGTTAATTCAGGAACACAAGGCTGTTTAAAAGGCTGTTTTAATGAGGCCTCCCAGTATGGCCGCCTCGCGCGGCCATACTGGATCTCGCAGGAAAACTCTCGCTGCAGGCTAGTGGCATAGTCATTACGCTGGAGTGCATGACTATCGCCAAGGAAGATTACGAGTGGTACCGCAGTGCGGTGTTCTATGAAGTGCTCGTCCGAGCCTTCTTTGACTCTGACAACAACGGCTCCGGTGACCTCAAAGGGTTGACGGAAAAGCTCGACTATCTGCAATGGCTCGGTGTTGACTGCCTCTGGCTGCCACCTTTTTACGACTCCCCACTGCGCGACGGTGGTTACGATATCCGCGACTTCCGCGCCGTGCTCGACGAGTTTGGCACGGTCGAGGATTTCAAGGAGCTTCTCGACGAGGCCCATGCGCGCGGTATCCGCGTTATTACCGACCTGGTAATGAACCACACCTCCGATAGCCATGAATGGTTCCAGCAGTCGCGTACTGACCCGGATGGCCCTTACGGCGATTTTTATGTCTGGACCGATGACCCGGACACCTACTCGGGCGCACGCATTATCTTCGTGGACACTGAGGACTCCAACTGGACCTACGACCCGGTGCGCGGCCAGTACTACTGGCACCGTTTCTTCTCCCACCAGCCGGATTTGAACTACGACAATCCGGCGGTCCAGGAAGCGATGCTCGATGTACTGCGCTTCTGGTCCGACCTCGGCATTGACGGTTTCCGCCTCGACGCTGTTCCCTACCTCTTCGAGCGCGAAGGCACTAACTGCGAGAACCTGCCTGAAACCCACGCGTTTTTGAAGCGCTGCCGCAAGGTCATGGACGAGGAATACCCGGGCCGCGTCCTGTTGGCAGAGGCCAACCAGTGGCCTTCCGATGTCGTGGAATACTTCGGAGACCCGGAGGTCGGCGGCGACGAATGCCACATGGCTTTCCACTTCCCACTCATGCCACGCATCTTCATGGCCGTGCGCAAACAGTCCCGCTTCCCTATCTCGGAAATCCTGGAGTCCACACCAGAGATTCCGTCTTCGGCTCAGTGGGGCATCTTCCTGCGCAACCACGACGAGCTGACGTTGGAAATGGTCACCGATGCCGAGCGCGACTACATGTATGCCGAATATGCGCACGATCCACGGATGAAGGCCAATATCGGCATTCGCCGTCGTCTAGCGCCGTTGCTGCAAAATGACCGCACTCAGCTTGAGCTTTTCAACGCCCTGCTGCTGTCCCTGCCTGGTTCACCGGTGCTCTACTACGGTGACGAAATCGGTATGGGCGATAACATCTGGCTCGGCGACCGCGATGGCGTGCGCACACCAATGCAGTGGTCCCCCGACCGCAACGCCGGATTCTCCAAGGCAGATCCAGGCCGGCTCTATCTGCCGACCATTCAGGATGCGACCTATGGCTATCAGGCGGTCAATGTCGAAAACCAGGCGAGCTACTCCAACTCCCTGTTGAATTGGGTGCGTCGACTAATTCAGGTCCGCAAGCGCTATGAGGCTTTTGGTCTCGGCGACTTCCGAGAGCTAAACAGCGACACCGCCTCTGTTCTGACCTATCTGCGCACATACGGCAATGAAGTGCTGCTGTGCGTCAACAACCTGTCTTCCTACCCCGCAGCCGTCTCGCTGGATCTTTCCGAATTCGCCGGCGCCACACCAGTGGAGCTGACCGGTTCAGTGCCTTTCCCCACGATTGGCACCGATTCCTACCAGATCACGCTTCCTGGCCACGGTTTCTACTGGTTTGAAATCCAGTTGCCGCCAGAGACCAATCCCGAAACCAGCGCCTCCATGTCCGCGCCGACAATTCCGGTAGCACAGGCCATTTCGGACGCACCGGTGACATCATCACGCCAGAGTTTTAAGCCCTCCACCGATGCCAACGGCTGACCCGAAAGATGTCAACGCAGACGGTCAGAGCAAACGTGCGAACGACCTCGTCCACTCATACACAACTACATAGCCGAACAGTGATTTTCACGTCCCGAAAGGCGAACTAACTGACATGACTATTCCCACCGCCGATTTCATTGCCGAAGAGTTGGCAGACACACTGGTCAAGATGCGCTTTTTCGCTGACAAGGCATCTGACATCGACCACGTCGAGATTCTCTCTCTCGACTCCGTAATTCGCGACCTCCCTGACAGTCCCGATATCGACATCGCACTGATCAAGGTGCATACCGCGGATTCCGCACCGACCTATCAGCTCCCCATCGCCTGGGCGGAGGATGTCCCCGATGGCCAGGAGCAGGCGCTGTTAGTTCGCGCCGAGGGGATTGTCGGCTACGACGCTCTCATCGATTCGGATGCCATCACGGCACTCGGCAAGAAGCTTTCCGACGAAGGCAAGCTCGGTCGCATGGAGCTGCGTCGTGTGCCGGGTTCTGAGCAGCCACGACCGGAATCCAGTCGCCCGATGGGAGTTGAGCAGTCGAATACCTCGGTCATTTTCGATGACCGCGTGATGTGCAAGTTCTTCCGTCGCCTCTACCCCGGCATCAATGCCGATGTGGAGCTGCTGGCCGCACTCGCCCAGGCGGACTGCAAGTTTGTCCCTGAGCTCTATTCCTGGGTAGAGACCACCATCGGTGAAGACACCTACACCACCGCCATGCTGCAGGAATTCGCCCCGAACTCGGTCGACGGCTGGGAGCTGGCTCTTGGCGCAGTGCGTGATGCTATCCGCGAGAGCCAAACCCCATTGGAGGACTTGGGCACCGACTTCTCATCCGAAGCCCGCGCGCTCGGCGAAGCTGTAGCTGCCGTTCACAGCAGCCTCGCAGCCGCCGTTGCGGTGAAGAAACGCCTCGCTGGTGCGGAACTGATGGCACCGCTTCGTGCTCGCCTGGACTTCGTCGCTGGTGTGGTGCCGGAAATTGCCGAGGTCAAGGACAAGGCCCAAGCGGTGTTTGATCGTGCGGAGGCTGCGGTGCCGGAAGGTGGCGCCGTCGTCCAGCGAATCCATGGTGATTTGCACCTGGGCCAGGTACTGCGCACGCCGGGCTCGTGGCGATTGATTGATTTCGAAGGTGAACCATCGCGCCCATGGGAGGAGCGTCGACTGCCAGATCACCGCCTGCGCGATATCGCCGGTATGATTCGCTCCTTTGATTACGCGGCGCACTACCCGCTGCTGACGGGACGCGAAGACACCGAGGCGGTTACCAAACGTGTTGAGCAGTGGGCTCGCCGCAGCATCGATGCTTTCCTGGAGGGCTACGGCGACACCGGCGACCAGGCGCTGTTGGAGGCCTTTGTGCTGGATAAGGCCATCTACGAGTGTCTTTACGAAGCGCAGAATCGTCCCAACTGGCTGCCGCTGCCGCTTGGGGCTGTGCGCTCGCTGTTAGGATAGGGCTTTTGTCGCAGTAATTTCATAGCGGGATTCTCTGTCCCGCAAGATAGAGGTCTTTCGTGCGTCTGCTCAGCAGAATCCTATCCACCACGCGAGTGCTCTGGCCTTTCTACATCGGGGTCATCATCTGTTCGCTGGCCACCGCCGCCGCATCGCTGATTAGTCCTTTCCTCATCCGCGATGCCACCGATGCCATCGTCGGTGCGGTCTCCGGCGATGAGGGGCTGAGCCAAGCGGCGATGTCCGACACCACTCGCACCGTAATCTGGCTGGTCATCGGACTGCTAATTGCTGATCTGACGCAAACGATTGTGCACAACATCGGTGGCTACCTGGGTGACGTGATGACCGCTCGCATGCGTGAGATTCTGTCGACCCGCTACTACGCCAAGCTGCTGTCGCTCCCGCAGCGCTATTTCGACAGCCAGGTCACCGGCACGATAATCGCGCGGCTGGAACGTTCGATTACCAATATCACGCAGTTCCTCCAGGCGTTTTCCAACAACTTCTTCCCGATGCTGTTGACCGTCGGTGCCGTGCTGGGTATCACCGCCTGGTACTACTGGCCGCTGGCTGTGCTGCTGATTATCGTTTTCCCGGTCTACACCTTGCTGACTGCGTTGACTTCGAAACGTTGGCAGAAGATTGAAGCCAAGAAGAACGAGCAGATTGATATCGCCGGTGGCCGTTTTGCAGAGGTCATCGGCCAGGTCAAGGTTGTCCGTTCCTTCACCGCCGAACTACGTGAAATTGCGTTTTTCGGTTCCCGTTTCCGCCGCACCATCTCCCTGACCCATGAGCAGTCAACGTGGTGGCACCGCATGGATGCCCTGCGCGGCGGCATCTTAAATATCATTTTTGCAGGCATCTATCTGCTGCTTTTCCTTCGCACATTGTCGGGTGAATTCTCCATTGGCACCATGGTCATGCTCATTCAGCTGATTAACATGGCGCGCCAACCGGTGACCATGATGAGTTTCCTGGTCGATGCTGCCCAGCGCGCAGTCGCCGGGTCCCGCGATTATTTCAAGGTCATGGAGCTGACTCCAGAAGCTCGCACGCAGCCGGAACTCCTCCATACCGCAACTGCGAATAACGGTGACTTGGACTTCACTTCGGAAGGCTCCACCTCGACCACTGAGTCCGCCGACAGCGCATACCAGCTCTGTCTAGAGCGTGCGGCCGAGCAGAAGGCTGCAGGCGCTCCTATCGTCGACTTCGACGCAGTGGACTTCGCCTACGAAGAGGACAAGCCGGTACTCTCCAATGTCAGTTTCCAGGCGTACTCAGGCCAGAAGATTGCCCTGGTCGGCGAGTCGGGCGGCGGTAAGTCCACCATCGTCAACCTACTGCTCGGCTTTTATGCCCCGACTGCAGGCCGCTTGAGCGTGCTGGGTTCGGATGTCTCCGAGGTTTCCGGTTCCACTCTGCGCGCTGGCTCAGCAGTCGTATTCCAAGATTCGTCGCTGTTCTCCGGCACGATTCGGGAAAACATCGCCTACGGCAAACCCACCGCCACCGATGAAGAAATCATCGCTGCTGCCAAGAAGGCCAACGCTGACGACTTCATCCGCAGCTTCGCCGACGGTTACAACACCACTATCGGCGAACGGGGCTTGAAACTCTCGGGTGGTCAGAAACAGCGCATCGCTATTGCCCGCGCCATTTTGAAGGACGCTCCCCTACTCATCCTCGACGAAGCCACCTCGGCGCTGGATACCAAGGCCGAACGCGAAGTGCAGCGGGGCTTGGACAAGCTGATGGAGGGGCGCACCACGGTTATCATCGCCCACCGCCTGTCCACCATTTCCGATGTAGACACCATCGTCACGCTACGTGACGGTCACGTCGACGAGGTGGGTGCGCCCGCCGAGTTGGCGCAGACAGGCGGCATCTACGCCGAGCTACTACGTCTGACGGCTTCGGCCTCCGCGGCGGATCGCTTACGCCTGAAGAAGTACGGCATCAAGGGGTAGCGCGCCGTCGTTAAGCGTGTGGGAAATGCTTGACGACGCCCCCCTGCGCCCTGTTACGGACGGGGAACGAGGTAGCGGCCAGCGGCTGGAACAATTTCCACTGTGACCGGCATCGGGAACATGAGGTCGCCATCAGCGTAGGCATTCATCCTTCGTGCTGGGCCGATATATTCCACATCAGCCTTCTTGGCGCGGTAGGTGCTGACCTCACTATTTTTGTCGACGGTGCCGTCGAACACGGACTTGAATGCCAGGGCGGCCTTAACGCGCCCGGCCTTGCCGATGACGGTGATGTCCATCAGACCGTCGGCGTGGTCTGCGGACGGGCAGATTTTCATACCGCCGCCGTAAGAGCGAGTGTTGCCGAAGGCTGCCAGCGTAATTGGGTCTTCGAGAACTCGCTCATCGTCCAACGTAATGCGAAACGGCAGCGAGTGGAACGCCAAGAACTCGCGGATTATGGCCAAATTGTAGCGGTTCCGGCCGTGTGGCCAGGTCATCTGATTGACACGGTCGGAGACAATGGAGTCGAAACCGGCACACATAATGGTGCCGAACCAGCGCTGCTCCCCCGCCGCACTCGTGATGCGGCCGAGGTCTGTGGTCGTCCAAAAACCATCGGCGATCACGTGAGCGGCATCGCGAGCATTGCTACGCGGAAGGTTGTACTCGCGACCGTGGTCGTTTCCGGTGCCCGCGGGAATGATACCGAGTGGAATTCCGGTCTGTGCCTGTTCCTGCAGTGCGAGGTTAGTCATCCCGTCGCCACCGCAGACGGCTAAAGCATCGATGCGGCCGTCAGCGATGACCTCCCGGATGAGCTTGCGGGCGTCGTCGGGATTCGAACCTTGAAGTGCGATAACGTCGATACCGCGGTCGGCGAACACTCGACTTGCTCGAGCAGAGGCGATTTGGGAAGCGCCATGACCAGCATGGGGGTTGGTGACCAGAGCAAGGGTACGAATCTCAGTTGTTCCCAGGGGATAGTTGAGATTCTTGTCGTTAGCGTTCATCGAAGAAATACCTATTTTTACGCGGGCTTTTGACCGGCCAATACTAATCCTTATGCGATTGTGTTACCGCGTCTAACTGAAGCCTACCAAGACTACTTGACATTTTTTGAGAAACCGTAACGCGCTGTCGCTATGATAAAAGACATAAAGATGTGCACCGATGCCCAAGGAGACGCGCAGGATGCCCAACAAGCTCACGATTCCATACCGCATGCGTTGGTGGGGCTGGGGTGTTGACGGCAACGACAAACCAATCACCGCGGCCAGCGAGAAGCTCCTGCAGCGCGAAATCGGTATGTCGCTGGATGCGAGTAACCCGCCGCGCAACATCGCCGATGTCGCCATCCCCGATAGCCGTCTGAGCACCGAGGATATCGAGATACTGAGCGCTATTGTCGGCCCGGATGCCGTCGCCACCGACCACGACACCCGCGTCAAGCACGCAGTCGGCCGCTCCTACCCCGACTTAGTTCGACTGCGCGCAGCCAAGCTCGACATCGCCCCGGATGCGGTCGTACTACCGAAGACTGAAAAGCACATTGAGGACCTGTTCACGATCTGCGCTGAGCACAAGATCGCAATCGTTCCCTTCGGCGGCGGCACCTCAGTCGTTGGCGGTGTCGAGGCAGTTGACGGCGGTATGGGCAAAGCCATTGCGGTGTCTATGACCGCATTCGACAAGATTATCGAGATTGACAAGGTCGCTGGCACGGTCACCGTCCAGACCGGTGTATTCGGCCCTGACCTGGAAAAGGAACTGTCCAAGGCCGGCTTCACCGCCGGGCACTTCCCGCAGTCCTTCGAGTACTCCACTGTCGGCGGTTGGGTCTCTTGCCGCTCGGCAGGCCAGGAATCCTCTGGTTACGATCGTATCGACCGCAATGTGATTGGCATGCGCGTCGTCACGCCAGCCGGCACCATGGAGTTCCGCGACATGCCGTCGTCGGCATCCGGCCCGAACCCACGTGAGCTTTTCTTGGGTTCGGAGGGCACCCTGGGCATCATCACGCATGTGACGATTGCCCTGAATCAGCGCCCACGCAAGGAGATGCTCTTCGACACCTACTTCTTCAACTCCTTTGAGGACGCCGCCGAGGAACTGCGCAAACTGGAGCAGAACGGCAACATCCCCCACCTGGCGCGCATCTCAGATGAAAAGGAGACCCTGTTCGGTCTCACTCAGCTCGGCTCCGCCAGTATGTCCGAGAACGTCACAAAGTACCTGAAGCTGCGCGGTATCAACACCCCGTGCATGGTGATTTTCGGTTTCGCCCAGACCGACCCGGTTACCGCCCGCGTCACGCGTGAACGCCTGGCCGCTCGCCTGCTGACCAAGAAATGCGTCCGAATGGGCTCGATCCCGGGCATGGCCTGGGTGAACCATCGCTTCTCCTCACCGTACCTGCGCGATGTCATGATGACTCGCCGCGTCGGCGTCGACACCCTGGAGACCGCCACCACCTGGGATAACGCGGCCACACTACGCCACGAAATTGCCTCCGCAATGGAAGCCGCTGGCGAGAAGCACGGCACCCCGGTGTACGTCTTCTGCCACATCTCGCACATGTACGAGTCCGGCTGCTCGCTGTACTTCACGTACTTCTTCCGAGAGACCGAAGGCCAGATTCTCCAGCAGTGGATGGATATTAAGACTGCGGCATCAGAAGCCATGATGGATTACGGTGGCACCATCACCCATCACCACGGGATTGGCCAGGATCACAGCCCGCAGTACTACGAGGAAAACACCGAGTTGTTTGCCAAGGTCATGCGGGCAATTAAGGCCGAACTCGACCCGGCGGGCATCCTCAACCCAGGCAAGCTGGCTACCGGTCCGCGCTCTTTGGCCGAGCGTTACGACGGCAACATGATCTAACCCTGTTGCCGTCGCCTGTGGCCCAACCGCTAGCTGCGACTACTGAGCCAGACTGACCAGTTCACTGGCGTAGATTTCCGGCGATGTTGGGCCGTCATAAATAAACAGTGAAACGTAATCGTCAAGGGTAAAAGATTCAAGTGCTGCGGTCATTGTCGCTGTCGCTTCTTCCTGGTTTCCAACCGAAAATGCGGTGGATGGCTGGAGATGGTCGGCTAAATCACGGGTGCGATTTCGTCCGTGCGACCGCAAACAGCGTGGCGTTTTAAGTGCCTAAGTGCGCTTTCCTAGTTACGACCTGTCTGAGGTGGCACGGACTGGAGACAGCAGCAACACATCTGCAGCGATGGTGCAATAGCAGCGAAAGCTCGGTTCATAGACTCAGAGCGGTTGGACGCTGGGTGCATGGCCATCGAGGTGTCTCCTTCCTGGAAATCCGTGGAAATGACTCGTAAACGACAAAACGTTTTATGAATGGTTTCTTGAATCAATATCCGTGCCGGTCGTTGATAATGAACAACTTAGTCTATTTCTGAATGGCCCGCAATGGGTTACGCCCGAAATAGTGCACAATCTGTTACGTCCACTTCACAACTTCATCACTTATGTCAGATAGGTTCACCACTATCACCGTCTTCGGGAAAGTCGAGGAAGAAAGACTATGCCTGCCACGCACGCTCCTCAGCGCGATCGCTCCGCTGCGGTTTTGAACAAGGCTCGTCGGAAAGCGGACCTAAATCGTCTGCGCACAGATACAGCTAAGGGCGCAATCCCTGATCTGCTGGTCGTCGGCGCGGGCATCACCGGTGTCGGCATCACATTGGATGCGGCCTCGCGGGGCCTCAATACAGTTCTCGTCGAATCGAAGGACCTAGCTTTCGGCACCTCTCGCTGGTCATCGAAGCTAGCCCACGGCGGCCTGCGCTATCTTGCGAGCGGTAACGTCGGCATCGCTCGCCGCTCAGCTATCGAGCGTGGTGCGATGCTCGATGTCACCGCTCCGCACCTGGTACACAACCTGCCACAGGTTGTGCCGGTGATGGACCAATTCGCGCCGCTGACCCGAATTCTGCCGCGTGTGGGATTTTTGGCCGGCGACTTCCTGCGCATTATCGCTGGCACCTCGGCGACTACCCTGCCGCTGTCACGCACTGTCGGTCCTCGCCGTGTAGTTGAGCTGTCGCCGACCGTCCGTGAGCGCGACGTGAAGTTCGGCTACGTCAACTACGACGGACAGCTGCGTGACGACGCGCGCCTGGTCGCCGCTATCGCGCGAACTGCAGCTAGCTACGGGGCAACTATTCTGACCCGCGTACGCTGCGAGACCGCTTCCGGCACGAGCGCCATGCTGACTGATGAACTCACTGGCGACACCTTCGAGCTGCCGGCTCGCGCCGTCGTCAATGCCACTGGTGTATGGGCTGCGGAGCTTGCGACGAACATCAAGATTCGCCCATCGCGCGGCACCCACCTGGTTCTCGATGCCGAGAAGCTGGGCAACCCGACCGGCTCTCTCACAGTGCCGGTGCCCGGTCACACCAATCGTTTCTGCTTCGTCCTGCCCGCAGAACACAACCGCGTTTATATCGGCTTGACCGACGAAGATGCCCCGGGACCAATCCCCGATGTGCCAGAGGTGCCGGAGGAGGACATCGATTTTCTGCTCGAAGTCATTAACCAGGCACTTGAGGTTCCGCTTACCCGTAACGACGTCATCGGCGCTTTCGCTGGGCTGCGTCCTCTCATTGACGCGGGCGAGGCCAATACCGCTGACCTCTCCCGCGAGCATGCCCTGCTGGAAGCCCCGAATGGCCTGATTTCCATTACCGGCGGCAAGCTCACCGAGTACCGCCTGATGGCTGAGCAGACTGTGGACAAGGTCGCGGAGAAGCTCGGCGTTACCCTCGCTCCATGTACCACCCGCACTATTCCTGTGCTGGGCTCTGAGCCGGAGGAGCTCGACCGTGCCCGTACCGCTGCCGCCGCTGGCCGCATCCCGATGCCATTGTTCCAGCGCTACGGCGCAGAGTCCTTTGAGGTCATCGAGTCCTGCCCGCTCGACCGACCGCTCGATCCGGTGGCAGAAGGCCTCGATGTCACGCGCGCCGAGTTTGCCTGGCATGTGACCCACGAGGGAGCTCTCAGCGTTGACGATATTCTCGATCGTCGCACGCGCCTGGGGCTGGTCAAGGTCGACCGCGATGCCGCTTTACCAGCCGCGGAGGAAGCACTGAGGCTGTGCGCCTTCTGACTCCTCGCTTTTTCTGTATACACGGAAACTATGAGTCTAAATAGCGATGTCACTTTCCCCTCCCTCGATGAACTCCGCGCCCGCGGGACCGTCAAGTGGACCGCGTATTCGCCGGATGTGCTACCGCTGTGGGTCGCCGAATCCGATGCAACTACCTGCCCTGCCGTCAGCGCCGCGATTCACGAAGCCTGCGAGCGTGAGCAGTTCGGTTACCTCTCGCAGGACATCTCGGACCTCACCACCGCAACTGCGAACTTTTCTGAAGCGCGCTACGGATGGCACCCAAACCCCGACAACATCTTTGCTGTCGCCGATGTGGTTCGCGGTGTCACGCTCGCGGTGGAACGCTTCACCCGCCCCGGATCGGCGATTGTCGTCCCGACCCCTGCCTACATGCCGTTTTTCCAGGTAGGCCCCGCACTGGCACGCGAGACCGTGCACATTCCCACGCTTGCCGACGGCCCGGATCTCGGCGCCCTCGAGCGCGCCTTTGCCGATGGCGCAGGTTGCCTGATTTTGTGCAATCCGAATAACCCGCTCGGTTTTACTTACTCTCCGGAAAAGCTACGTGAAATCACTGACTTGGCCGACCGTTTTGGCGCGCGGGTCATCTCCGACGAGATTCATGGCCCGGTCGTTCTGGATGGCACTCACACTCCAACGGCATCGGTATCCGAGACTGCAGCGGCAGTGACGATTACGGTAACCTCCACCTCTAAGGGGTGGAATACCGCTGGCTTGAAGTGCGCGCAGATTATTTTTAACGACGACGACGCCAAAACCTGGCTGGAGCTGCCTTTCATTGTGCGCGAAGGCGCCTCTATTCTCGGAGTCGCTGCTGCCACCGCTGCCTACCGCGATGGTGTGCCCTGGTTGGAAAACTTTGTCGACATCCTGCGCGCTAACCGTGAAACTCTGCGCACACGTTTGTCTACCATTGCGCCGCAGGCTCGCTTTACCCCACCACAGGCTTCATTTTTGGCATGGCTAGACCTGGGAGACGTGGCTGGTGTTGACAAAGCTGACCCAGCTGCGTGGTTGGTGGAAAACGCCAAAATAGCACTCAACCCCGGCTTCGCATTCGGCGAAGGCGGGGCTGGGCATGTGCGGCTTAACTTTGCGACTTCTCCGGAAATTCTCGGGGAAGCCCTGGACCGCCTTGATGCGGCCCTGCACCTATAGTTGGCGTTTTAGTTAGTGACGGTGACGGTGCCGTCGGCGTTCACAACGACGTCGGCAGCCAGTGCGCGAGCCATGTTCATACGAACGTGCTGGCCCTCACCGTCGGTGCGGTCAAGCGGGTAACCGGACGGGATTGCAGTCTGAGCGAGGACGGAATTGCGCTGCTCCTCGGTTAGGTCCGGGAAGCGAGTCTCCAGCAGACCTGCGTAACGCTTCGGGACGACGACCGGCTGGTCGGCTGGACCGACCTGCTTGAAGTCGTAGGTCATGCGCTCGGTGTACTGCTGAACTGCAGCTTCAGTGCTCATGTACGGAGTGTCCTTAGCGACGCAGTTGGCGATGGTATCACCACAGCGGTACTCGAGCTCAGCGCGCAGCTCTTCCATCGCTTCTTCGATGAGCGGGCGGAACTCCGGGTCTGCCCAGCGGTCAGCTGCAGCCTGGTTGCCCATCATACGGCCGCCCATGACATCCAGCGGGTAGTGCACACCCATGACGAGACGGGACTGGCCAGCCTCGGAAGCTCGTGCCTGAATCTGCGGTGCGACCTCCGGCAGCATCAGAGCCAGCATGGTCGAGGTCCATGCCGCCTTATTGGTGTGGCCGGACGGATACGACGGCGTGGTCGAGTACGGGTCATCCTGGCCATCGCGGTAGTAGCGCTCGACGCGCTCCGGAGCCACCACAAACGGGCGGTCATAACCGTAGGCGTACTTCTCAAAGAAAGTCGAGCTGACCAGGCCACCGCCACGGGCGAGGTTGCCAGACAGCAGTGCCTTCACCTTCGGCAGGCGTCCCTCGTCAAAAGCATCACGGAAATGCTGGCCCAGCTCTGCACCAAAGGCAGTGGAGATGTTGACTAGCGGATCCAGGTAGTCGTCATCGAGGGCAAGTTCCTGTGCCTGCGGGTCATTCTTAGCCTCATTATTAATACGAATGACGGTTTCGAGGTTCTGATCCAGGACCTCCGGATGCATGTCCCGCGTCTCGACGAACGGGTGAACCACGTAGAAGTAGAACGCGTTATCGGTCGCGGCATCGGACGGGTACGCACGGAGAAGCTGGTCCGGACGGTATGGAGTTGGGGTCGGCGCAATAGCGCCGGCATTCTCACTGGAAAGAGCCGACTGCTGATTAGCAAACTCTACCTGCGGGCCTGCCACCGATGCCGCAGCGGTTGCCGGCGTGAGTCCCATAACAACTGCCATAGCTGCGGTAGCTGCGCCAACACGGGTACGGGCGGCAGTGCGCTTGTGCTGCTTCAAAGAAGACACTGAGGGCATTCCTTTCCAGATTGCTACAACGAAAGCACCAGTTGTGAAGTGCTCTATAAGTCAAAGGCTGACAAAATCATCACTTATGTTAAGCACTCCGTGAGGTTTCGGCGCGTTGAAAGGAAAACGGTTACCAGACCACCTGTTTCGCGGGCGTTTGGCCCCGGTACAGTTAACCGAGTTTTCACTGATAAAAACGGAAAAAGAAACCGGTTGGCGGTACAAATTTCCGCCAACCGGTAAGAATTCAATTCCTGCCCCAAAATGGGGCTAAAAGTGTGGACTACTTAGAGTAGTCGTAGAAGCCTCGACCGGACTTCCGGCCGAAGTGACCTGCCTCAACCATGCGCTTGAGCAGCGGAGGCGCAGAGTAGGTCGGCTCCTTGTACTCGTCGAACATGGCATCGGCGATGAACTTGATGGTATCCAGACCAACCATGTCTGCCAGAGTCAGCGGGCCCATTGGGTGCGCACAGCCATTGACCATGCCTGCGTCGATGTCCTCTGCGGTGGCAATGCCGTCCTGCAGCATACGAATAGCACCGAGGATGTACGGCACGAGCAGAGCGTTAACGATGAAGCCCGAACGGTCCTTAGCGCGGATGACGGTCTTGCCCAGTGCTTCAGAGGCGTACTTGTACGCGCGCTCTGACTGAACCTCACCGGTGGTCAGGGTAACGACGTGCTCTACCAGCGGCAGAACCGGAACCGGGTTGAAGAAATGCAGACCCATGACGCGCTCCGGGCGCTTGGTGGCTGCAGCAATGGACTGAATCGGCAGCGAGGAGGTGTTGGAAGCCAGGATGGCGTCGTCCGACTCAACGATTTCATCAAGCTGGGAGAAGACGCTGGCCTTTACTTCCGGGTTCTCCACGATGGCCTCGATAACCAGCTCACGGTCAGCGAAGTCTTCCAACTTGGTGGTGAAGCTAATACGCCCCAGAATCTCATCGCGTGTGGACTGCTCCAGCTTGCCACGAGAAACTGCTTTATCCAGCGACTTTTCAATTCGAGCTCGTCCGGACTCGAGGAATTCTTCCTTGGCCTCCCAGACCTTGACATCGCTGCCGGCCTTTGCACAGACCTCAATAATGCCGGAGCCCATTTGGCCGGCGCCGACGATCCCTACTCGCGAGATGCTATTTGCCATTGGCATATCTCCCTACCTTCTACTCTGGTTTAATCAGTCAGCATTGTGTTTTATCCGAGTGCGCATTCGCTTGACGACGTCCACAGCACACCGGCTCTCTACACGCTACTAACTTCGCGGGCTCCTCGGGCAGGCTTTGCATGACTTTTCTGCCGATTTCCGAAGAATGCCGCCAGCCGAGTTAGTACTGCATCCGCTCTTCCAGCGACTGCTGGATCTCTGTCAGCTGCTGCCGCGAGGTGCTTGCGAACTCTCGCAGGTCGTTTCCGCCGTGCTTTTCAAGCTCTTCCCACTGGCCGATTAGGGTATCCAGGCTACCTTCCATCAAGGTCAGGTAAGCCATATCCGCGTGCGGCCCCTCTTCGTTGTCAAGGCGAGTCATGGTGCTCGTATCGAGCTTCGTCTCGGACGGATCGACATCGACACCGAGTGTCTTGATAAGCCGCTCTTCCTCTTCAGCGAGGACGGGTTCGGCCTGCTGCGCAATCTTACGGGTCTCTTCCGAGACTGTTTTCTTTGCAATCAGCGTCTGCGAGGCTTTCTTCAATGCCGCAGTATCTGCTGCAAGCTGAGCCAGGTTGTCCCGAATGGCAGCGCTAGAGGCAACGACACCAGGGGTCTGACTGTTCTGCGTTTGGTTGTCCTCCATGGCTGTCTCATCAGTATCGCTACAGGCGCTCAAGCCGACGATAAGAATCGAGGCGAGCATGGCGGAGCCGATTCGAAGGCAGCGACCCCTGAGGGAATATGTACCGCCGCTGGGGGCGGTTGCGGTATCGCGGATAGAGTCTGCGGACATTAATCGACCTGCAGCTCGCCCATGCGATCCCAGTCCTGCTTATCCGGCAGTACCTGCGAGACGATCTTCGGGGTCTCTGCGAGCAGTGGCTTCATGGCCTCCAGGCCCTTGGCGAAGTGCTCGGAGTTGACGTGTGCTTCACCAGCATCGTCATCGAATGCCTCGACGAGAATGTACTGGTTGGGGTCTTCTACGCTGCGGGACCATTCAAACCATTTGTTGCCAACCTCTGCCCGGGTGGCAGCGGTGAACTCAGCGACATGGTCCATCCATTCGTCGGCAAACTCCGGCTTAACTTGGTAATTCACAACGATAAAAATCATGTCGCCCACTGTAGGCGTGTCCAAGCGGAATTGCACCCTCCGAACAAAGCATTTCGCTGTATTTTACTGAGAATTTTTCTTACGCTGACCTCAGCTGACGGTTATATTGGGTCCTATGATGAACACCCCGCTCATTCTCACCTACCAAGATAAGACCCCGCGCATTCATTCCAGCGCCTGGATCGCGCCCGGCGCGGTCATTATCGGAGATGTCGAAATCGGTGCGGATAGCTCCGTGTTCTACGGTTCTGTCCTCCGCGGCGATGTCGCACCGATTCGTATTGGCCAGCGCACCAACATCCAGGACAATTCCACCGTTCACGTAGACCGAGGCGTGGCCACAATTTTGGGCGATGATGTCACGGTCGGACATATGGCGTTGGTCCACGGCACCACAGTCGAGGACGGGTGCCTCATCGGCATGAAGTCCACCCTATTGTCACGCTCTCACGTCGGCGCTGGCAGTCTCATTGCCGCAGGTGCCGTGGTGTTAGAAAATCAGGTAATCGAGCCGAGGTCACTGGCTGCAGGCGTGCCAGCTAAGGTACGTCGCCAGCTCTCAGCCGAGGAAGCAAAGGGCTTCATTGCCCATGCGGGCCGCTATGTGGAGACAGCGTCTAACCACCGCCATCTCCGCGAGGTCGACCTGGATATGGTGACTTTTAACTAGACCACTGTCGCACCGGCAGCGGCCATTTCCGCCAGTGCAGCCTTGCCGCGTTCCGGATCCACCGCCGCGACCTGATTGCTCAGTACGCGAACGGAAAAGCCCTCTTTGAGGCCATCGAGCACGGTTGCGCGTACGCAGTGGTCAGTCGCAACACCCACCACATCGATCTCTTCGATGTCCGAAGCCCGGAGAGCGTCGGCAAGCGAAACGCCAGCCTCCGTCGTTCCCTCGAAACCGGAGTAGGCGGCGGCGTACTCCCCCTTCGTGACGTCGATACGCACGGCGGCGGGATTGAGCTGCTCAAAGAAAGCGATGGCACGCTGCATACCGGGGTGGATTTCCGCACCCGGGGTACCCGCAACACAGTGCTTCGGCCAAGTATCGACGAAATCCGGGGTCTCGGAGAAATGTGTGCCCGGATCGATGTGATTGTCACGAGTAGTCGCGAGAACCGAATACTTATTCGCCGTGCCCGCGACATGCAGATACGTGGCGGTGTACGCTGCCTCCGCGCCGTCTACGGCAAGTGCGCCACCCGCGGAAAAGTCATTCTGAGCGTCGACGACTACCAGTGCCATGCGTGGGCGCGCCGGGCGCTGTTGTTCCTCGGAGCCGGCATCGTTGCTGGTATCTGATTCGTTGTCCGCGTTATCGGCGTTGTCCGCGTTGACCTGTCGGTAGATTTCGGAGAAGGAAGCGTTCATGGTCTATATCTTGCCACGCGCGCACATTTAAAGGAGCATGCTAACTATCAGCAAGACTTCAACAGCTACCGACAACAAAGTGTCAATCCGGTGTAGCGGTTAGAATCGTTTCGATAATCCTTTGATACGATGTCGGCTCTTAGTCGCGTCCTCCAATGCGGGAGGTTTTTATGGCAGGCGGACTTGTCGCACTGCTTGACGACGTTGCCACGATTGCACGCGCTGCAGCGGCAACAACAGACGATATTGCGGCTGCGGCCAGTAAAGCTAGCGCTAAAGCCGCAGGTGTAGTAGTAGATGACGCTGCGGTGACACCTAAATTCGTCGAGGGTGTCTCGCCGAAGCGTGAGCTGCCGATTATTTGGCGTATCACCAAAGGTTCTCTGGTCAACAAAATCGTCATTATTCTGCCGATTGCGCTGCTGCTCAGTCAGTTTCTCCCCTGGGCACTAACACCGATTTTGATGCTCGGTGGCACATACTTGTGTTTTGAGGGCATGGAAAAGGTCTGGGAGAAAATTAAGCACCGAATCTCTCCGGAACAGACTGAACTGGAGCGGATGGAGTCGGCGACCAACCGTACGCCACAGAATGAGGATTCACTGGTGAAGTCGGCAATTTTCACCGACTTGATTCTCTCAGCGGAGATTATGGTGATCTCTCTCAACGAGGTCGCTGATCAACCACTGCTCAACCGCGCACTCATTCTTATTGTGGTGGCGCTCATCATCACGCTCGCGGTCTATGGCGTGGTGGGTTTCTTGGTCAAGATTGATGACATCGGCCTGCACCTGCAGTCCAAGAAATCAACTGGCATCAGCAAGTTCGGTGAGATGCTGGTCAAGGCCATGCCAATCGTTTTGACCACAATCGGCATTATCGGCACGTTTGCCATGTTGTGGGTCGGTGGCCACATCATGGTCGTCGGCCTCGATGAACTGGGCTGGCACCTTCCCTATCAGCTGGTTCACCACCTGGAGCAGCTGGCCTCCGGTGGTTTCCTCAGCTGGTCGGCCAACACGACCGGCTCACTGATTTTCGGCGCCATCTGGGGCGCAATCATTGTGGCAATCGTTGCCGTACTGCCCTTCGGCCATGACAAGCACAACGAGCATGACACGAAGGGTACGACCAAGGCATCTGCGTAACAGGCTGCGTAACTGGCGCTGACGCTTAGGAGTACGTGACCTCACCGTCGACGTACACCCAGCGTCGCGCACGGCGTACGAAACGGGAGCGCTCGTGCATCGTGCCGGAGCCCTCGTAATCGCGGAAAGCCGCTTCGAACTCGACGACCCCCTCGCGGTCGTCTTCACCACCGTCGACCGTGTCGATGATGGTGAGTCCCTCCCATTTCACGCCGTCATCCACATTGATAATTTCCGGGCGGTAGCGCGGGTGCCACGTCCGCCAGATGTAATCCGCCTCGTGAGCGGAGTAAGCGCTGTACCGCGCTGCCATCAGCTCAGCTGCGGTCACTGCCTCTCGCTCACCGCGGTGCAGCGGGCCACAGCACATCCCGTAGAGTCCCCCACCGCACGGGCACGGATCGGAGTCGGTCACGCGGGCGCGAGCAAAAAATGCGTTCCCACTCCCCGCCTTAGAGTCGCTACCTGTTCCCAATCCAGCCTCCGTCACAGCACTGTTTTCTCGTAACTGCCAACTCATCGTTGCCAGCCCCTCCCCAATCTCACATGTCGTATTAAACACGTCCTAACAACGCCTTTACATACCTACCAATTGCCCCACAGCACCGCTAGTCGGTTTAACCCCGGCAGGCTTGACGACGTCTACCGCGTCGCCCTCGGCATTCCTTCCGCAAACCCCGCAGCGGATTGAATTCCCACCACTGCCCGCTCAGCAAACTGCTCGATGGTGGCCGAACCGGCGTACGTGAACGAAGAACGCACACCCGAGATAATACGATCGATTTGATCCTCCACACCTTCGCGCCCCGGTTCCAGGTAAATCTTCGCAGTAGAGATGCCCTCTTCGAACATTTCGCGCCGAGCCTTTTCAAAGGCCTCTACCTGCGCATTTCGACTCTCCACCGCGCGGTGCGAAGCCATGCCGAAGGACTCCTTGAACATGCGTCCGGCGGCGTCTTTCTGCACGTCTCCCGGGGACTCGAAGGTGCCAGCAAACCACGAGCCAATCATCACGTTGGAGGCACCTGCTGCCAACGCGAGGGCCACATCGCGGGGATCCTTCACACCACCATCAGCCCAGACATGCACACCACATTCACGAGCAGCCGCTGCGCATTCCAGTACGGCGGAGAACTGTGGGCGCCCCACACCGGTCTGCATTCGAGTTGTGCACATCGCACCCGGGCCAACACCGACCTTAATAATGTCAGCTCCTGCCTCCGCGAGGTCGCGGACACCATCGGCAGTCACGACATTGCCGGCCGCAATTGGCACTGGGGGGTTAAGTGCACGGACTCGTCGTAAAGCATGGAGCATCGATTCCTGATGACCGTGTGCCGTATCCACGACCAGCACGTCGGCGCCTGCGTCGAGCAGTGTTCTTGCACGCCCCTCAACATCACCGTTGATTCCGAGTGCCGCACCAACACGCAGCTTGCCTTCAGCATCAACGGCTGGCTTGTAGAGGGTCGCACGCAACGCGCCCTTTCGCGTCAGCACGCCAACCAACGCACCGTCTGCGTCTACTACCGGCGCGAGCTTGCGTCCGGAAGCAGTGAGCTGGTCAAAGGCGTCACGGGGTTCAATGTCGGATGGAAGCGTAAATAGCGAGGTGGACATGAGCGTCCCTACCTGTGCAAAGTTATCCACTCCCGCCAGGTCACGCCCCGTAATCAAACCCACCGGCTTGTTGTCTTCCACCACCACAGCCGCACCGTGGGCACGCTTCGGAAGGAGATGGCGCGCATACCCGGCGGTGTGATGAGGCTTGACGACGATTGGAGTATCGAAAACCAAATGCGCGGACTTGATTTGACGGATGGTCTCAGCAGCGATTTCTGCGGGGACATCCTGCGGCAAAATCGCAATACCACCTCGCCGAGCGGTGGTTTCGGCCATCCGACGTCCCGAGATGGCCGTCATGTTGGAGACCACAATCGGAATGGTCGTGCCGGTGCCATCGTTGGTGGACAAATCGACACCCATGCGAGAACCCACGGATGACTTCGACGGCACCATGAAGACATCGCTGTAGGTCAACTCGTAGGGCGCGGACTGATTGTTGAGAAATTTCACATCCCCTAGGATAAGTCGATTTGCCCGGCGCGCACGACGGGAGTGGGCAGAGTCGGGGACCTGTAGCGAATACGGCCTGGTGTAGGTTCGTACACGATGCCAATGACTCAACCGGGATTTTTCATCCCAGGAAAGATGCTTAGCAAACTCTGATGAAAACGCCGATCAAAGATTACCTGTCCGAAATCGTCGAATCTGTCCGTCCCGATGAGTCTGGCGAGGTAGCGGACTATATCCCTACTCTTGCCGAAGCTAACCCAGACCGTCTTGCACTGGCTATGACCACGGTGTCCGGACGCACTTACACTGCGGGCGACACCGATGCTGAATTCACCATTCAGTCGATGTCCAAGCCCTTTGCCTACGCTGCAGCCATCACCGAGCATGGCAAGGATAAAATCGACAGCATCGTGGGCACTGAACCTTCCGGCGAGGCCTTTAACGAGCTGTCGTTGGAACAGGGCACGCACCGCCCGAAGAACCCGATGATTAATGTCGGCGCGCTGGCAGTCAACCAGTTCGTGTGTGAACCTGGCGCCAACTGGAAGGCCCGCACCAACCATATGCTGGACCTTCTTTCGACGTTGGCTGGCCGCAAGCTCCGCGTTGACCACGAAGCCTATGAAAGCGAAATGGACACCGCACATCGAAACATGTCCATCGCGCACATGTTGGCTGCTTACGGCTTTATCGAAACCACGCCTCACGACGCTGTCCGAGGCTACACCGCACAGTGCTCCGTGCTAGTCAACACCCGCGATGTCGCTATGATGACCGCAGTGTTGGCCAACGGCGGCGTCAACCCGGTAACCAACCAGACTGTGCTCGGCCGCTCGGTTGTTCGCCGAGTCTTGTCCGTGATGGCGATTGCCGGCATGTATGACGAGGCCGGTGAATGGTTTACCGAGGTCGGGATTCCCGCCAAGAGCGGTGTTGCCGGTGGCTTGTTGGGCGCGCTACCGGGCCAGGCGGGGCTCGCAGCCTTTTCACCGCGTTTGAATGACCACGGCAACAGTGTCCGCAGTATTGCTATCTTCCGAAAGCTCTCCGAAGACTTGGGCCTTCATCTCATGGATGCCGAAGCCATTGGTTCGCGAGCGTTGCGCGGCACGCGCGTCAGCAATGGCCGCTCCATTATCGAGATCCAGGGCCCGGTCAACTTCACTGCGGCCGAGATTGTGCTCAACAGGTTGGCGACTGTGACCCCGTCGGAAAGCGAAATCGTCTTCGATGTCAGCCGTGTCGGTTTCGTCAATCCAGTGGGACGCACGCTGATTCTGGAAGCGATGCGACGCCTGAGCCACGAGGGCAAGGAGATCTTGTTCTACGACCCGGAGGGCGTGCTGCCTAATCCGGATATGGGCGAGGGGCTGCTTCCGGTCATCCTCCAAGACGCGCCGTAAATTTCGCTCACCGAAATCTAAAATGAGTGGCGTTCAGGTAGTCTTGAACGAGCGTAACGCCCGATAGACAATAGCGCGAGCATAACCGGAGGGATATAAATGCAGGTCAGCGATGTAGCGTTAGTCTTCGAAGGTGGCGGAACACGCAATAGCTACACGGCGCCTTTCGTCGAACGACTACTTCGCGAGGACATCAATGTCGGTTGGGTCGGTGGCGTAAGCGCCGGCGCTTCTCACGTAGTCAATTACCTTTCCCGGGACATCCAGCGCTCTAAAGACAGCTTCACCGACTTCATTGCACAGCCGACCAGCAGTGGCTGGCGACCGATGCTTCGCGGGCGCGGTTATTTCGATGCCGAGTACATTTACGAAGACGCAGGACGTCCGGACGGTGCCATGCCTCTGGATTACGAGACCTTTAAGAACAATCCGACTCCCTACCGGATTTCTGCCGTCCGGGCGGATACGGGTGAAACCATCGACTGGGGGCCGGACGATATCCCAGATTTGCCTACGTTGATGAAGTACACCCGCGCCAGCTCAACGATTCCCGGTGTCATGCGTATGCCCTATATAGATGGTGTGCCTTTTGTCGACGGCGCACTGGGATCGTCAGGTGGCATTCCAATTGATGCTGCAGAAGCAGACGGTTTTAAAAAATTCCTCATTGTGTTAACTCGCCCGAAGGGGTTCCGCCGCACGGCCCCATCACGCCCTAAGCTTCTGCGCCAGGTTTTCCGCAATAACCCAATGGTGGCAGAGCTGCTTATCACAAGGCACGAGCGATACAATGCCTCTCTTGATTGGGCCGCTGAGCTTGAGCACAAAGGCCAGGCCTATGTTTTCTATGCCAATAACATGAGCATCACGAAGGCGGAGCGGAGGCAGGCAAAGTTGCTGCACAATTACGAGCTCGGTCGAGCACAAACCGATGCCGAGTGGCCAGCAATTCGCGAGTTCATGGGCGTTTAACCTCCGACACCCCCAGGAAGCTTTTCGTTTACTCCTCTTTACTGCGTACTTAACCTTGTGTTAACCTTTGTATAGCGAACAACCTCGTTAGGTGAGGCTCCTATATCTCCATAGGCCGCTGCCCTGCACTTCATCGAGAGTTTCGGCAGACTCTCGAAGCAAGGTCTCATCTCAAGTGGCCACTTTTAGTTAAGGCATTACATTGCCAACGCTCTTAGGCGAGGGAGCCATAATTTATTAATCAACAGACATTCCCTCCTAGCAAAGGAGCTGGGATACCTGGAAAAGGACCCCACAATGACACAGACACAGAACACCATGGCCAACTTCTTCAAGCCGAAGTCTTCAATTAGCCCCTACAGCCTCCTCCCGGACACGGTCAGCATGCACATGACGGAGTCGTACATTGCAGTTCCGGAGGACATCACCGTCGGGGAGGCGCTGAGCAACTACGCAGCTGAATTCGCTGGTCTCGATGACAATGCCTGTGTCTTCCTCGTCGACGATGAAGGCTACCTGACCAGTGACATTACGCTGAAGGAACTTCGCGAGTACGCCGACCGCGACGCCTACATGAACACCGTCGGTGTTCCCGTAAAGGATTTCATCAAACCCGAGGATCCAGCTGCTATTAGCGCTCGCCAGCTTATCGACGAGCGTCGCAGCGAACTGCCCGTCGTGCGCAGCGGCAAGCTCGTAGGCGTTCTAACCGACCGCATCTCCGAGCGAATTCTCGGTAGGGATAAGTCCGCTAAGAAGGCGAAGAAGGGATTCTTCTCGCCGCTCAGCGCATTCTTTGGCGCTGCCAAGAACTAGGACAATTTGCTTGGGTAACTAATCCGAGCAGCTCAGAGTAACTCAATAGGCCAGCTAGCGTTTGCTAGCTGGCCTATTGTTGTTGGCACACTGTTCTGACCGCCGCGGGAGGCAATCGACAGGAGGAAACCATGACACGAGACTGGATTCGAGTAGCCCTGGGCATGTTCGCGGTTGCGTTTGGAGCCAACCTCTTTGCCCCACTCCTGCCTGCATATCGAATGGTCGATGCCCTCACCCAGTCCCAGGTCACCTTCCTCTTCGCGATCTATGTCGCAGGGCTCATCCCCGCGCTACTCATCTGCGGCCCACTGTCCGACCGACTCGGCCGTCGCGCAATCATCCGCCCCGCACTGATAACCTCGGCTCTCGGCTCAGGAGTCCTACTCACCGGTGTCTGGTTCCACTTCCCATCACTGCTGATAGGACGCCTTATCGTCGGCATTTCAATGGGTATGGTGATGGCCGCTGGTGCCTCGTGGATTAAGGAGATCGCGCCGGTCGCACCCCAAATTTCCGCCCGGCGCGCAACCGTTGCACTCTCCGCCGGGTTCTCGCTGGGTCCACTGGCTTCAGGGTTGGTCGCAGAATTTGCTCCCCGCCCCGATTCCGTCCCCTACCTTGTCCATCTCGCACTACTTCTCAGCATCATTCCGCTGACATGGAACGCTTCCGGCGGACTGCCAACCGCAGGGCGCAGTGACGCCCCACAGCGGTTCTTCTCCTCCGTCACTCTGAGCCCGAGATTCCTGTGGGCAGTCGCCGCCTGGGCACCATGGGTATTCGGCGCCGCGTGCACATCGTTCGTCGTCCTGCCGACAATCGCCGAATCCCGCTACCCCATCGCCTTCGCCGGATTCATCGCCTGCATCACGATGGGCACCGGCGTTCTGGTACAACCACTGGTTACCCGCATCAGCTCCACCAGCTTTATCCCGCCAGCTATTTTTGGCCTCGGCTTAACGACGGTTGGTATGTTGCTCAGCCTCATCGTCGCACTCACACAGAACGTGTGGAGCGTATTCCCCGCTGCCCTGGCGCTTGGTGCTGCATACGGCGTGATGATGGTCTCCGGCCTCCGCGAGGTACAAATCATCGCACCAGCAGCCGAGCTGGGTGCTGCCACTGCTATCTATTATTCGCTGACCTATGTTGGCTTCTTCGCTCCTTTTGTTATTTCCTTCGCAGCACCGAAATTCGGGTTCGTGCCCGTTTTCATCTTTGGTGCGATTATTGCGTTGATCTCCATGTATCCCGTGGCAAAGGTTGCACAGTCGGCGGTGAGGGCCGGCGGAGCGTCGTAAAGCAGACGCGACTGAAAACCTTGTTTTCAAAGCACGCGGCGGCATGCTCTTGTATTCTTTCACCAAACTTTGGATTCGGCTCAGGGCTCCTGAGCAGAGTGACATACGTTGTTGAATTTCAGCTCGACGGAATGAGGAATCATGAAGCAGCGCAACTCTGGAATGTGGAAGGAGATTGCGACAACTGTTGTCGCCGGTTGTACGAGCGCCGCATTACTCACCGCATGTGACTCTGGGGACGAGGGGAATAACGCGGGCGGTGAGACCAGCCAAGAATCAACCAGTAAGGTAACGAAGGCTGATGGGGCAACGCCCACTGCGTCCGAGGACCAGCTCCTGCTTACTAATGAAGTTCAAGGCGTGGACTTCTCCAAAAACAGGATTAATGGATACAAGGACGCGATGGAGATGTTTTCGGAGGATTCTTTAGATATAGAACCGGCCGAATGCACCACTTTCATCAAGCCGACGGAAGAATTGGAGCAGGCTGTCAGTTCTTTCGCCAACTTGGACACGGAAAAGGTCACCATCGCGGTCTCAGTATTGAAGAGCCCTGAGACATACCAGGGGTACACAGATATTCTGAATAAGTGCTCTGAGGTGACCGCTTCGATGGATGCTTCCGACCTCCTGAAAGAATCCATGGAAGGCCAGGAAATTCCTCCTGAGGCGCAGGAGATGCTCAACGGCATGGACCTGACCACAACAATGAAAATGCACCGGGAAACGTGGGAGCCGGATCTTTCCGTCAAACCAGATGAGCTCACTACCCACGCAACAGTTGTGGACATTAGCTCTGGTGGAACTACTACTGATGCCACCAGCTACGACATTGTCGGCGTTGTCAATGGGGTGATGGTGATGGTATCCGCTGCTCCAATTCCGGACGCTCCAGAAGCTGACGCGGAAAATATGACCGACCCAATCGCACTTGCGCATGCAACCCCGGAGTCCAAGGAAGCTTCAAAGAAGCGCGCCGTGGAAGTCTTCGAAGCCCAGGCCAAGAAGATTATGGCCGCTGCTTAGTGGTCGTTTGGCTTCACCGCTTTTTGAAAAGTTGCAACGTGCGGGGTGCTAGAACTCTGTTAATTCCTGCACTTTGGGGCTCCAGAATGCAGCACGCGGCGCGTTGAGAGTTTTGAAGTGCGGGCTTGTAATTTCATCAAGAGCCCGGACGTAACCAGGAACCATATCCCGCGGGATTCTCAGCCCCATAGTCAGATGCGGAATCCAGCGGGAGCCGCGGCCGTCAGGGTTGAGACGGCTGATTTCGCGAGCGGCATCTTCCAGCTCGTCACTTGTTTCTAACAACCATGCGACGGTCTGTTTACCCTTTGTGCCGAACACGACCGTTCCCACTCTGCGGAATTCCACAGGCATAAGCGGCGGGAGAATCTCGGCTGCTCGTTGGACTACCTCCGGGCTCATAGTCGGCGCAAAAGTGACAGTGATGTGTGGCCTTTGATTCTGCTGCGGGAAGCCACGCTCCACCAGTTGCGCAAAGATCTCTTTAACCCGCGCCTCTTGCTCGGGCAGAAGATACATCAGGATGTTGTCGGGCGACACCATGTGACGTTTACTCCTCCCCTATTGCTGTCTGTCGAGGTGTTTGAAGCACTGACTAAGAGTGCTGTAATCAGTGCGCCTCGCCTAAGGCATTCAGAGCCTCGCACTCCAGAGCATAGCGCAGCAATTTTTCACAATTTATAACCCAGTTTCAATAATTTCTAGCATCTTGTTATTATGCCTGGTAAAAACTTCTTTTTAAAGGGATAATGGAGACAGATAGGCCATTTGAAGGATTCAACGACCTTCTTTAAAGGCGGCCCTCAAAGACAGTGTGGCGTCAAAGCCGATTCTCCGCGCTGTAAAAACTACCGGCACGGCTGGAAAGGTAAGTAAAGACATGGCACCGAAACCTAAAAAGACTACGCCTCCGAAGAATCAAAAGTTGGTGAAGAGCAAGGCAAGCTTCAGCCGCGATGAGCTCGCTGATTTATTGGAGACGCTGGCAGCTCGCATCCGTGCCGGGGAAATGACTCTCGGCACTGGCGAGTCCGCGGTGACGATGACCATGCCGACATCGTTTAATACCACGATGGAAGTTGTCGACTCTCGAAAGCGTGCTGGTATTGAGCGCGAGCTGGAGCTGGAAATTGACTGGATGGTCGACGAGGCTGGCGAGCCCGTCGAAAAGCCAGGGCCACCATCTGGCTTCGCTATTTCCTAGCGGATGGATTGCTGACCGGATTGTTCCGCGCAGCACAGTAACCTGCGTCGACGGCAGCGTTCCACTGCTTGTACTGGTCACCAAAACGGACAACAACCATGTCCGTCTTCTCAATCAAAGTACGAGTACGGATGGAGTTGACCTTCGAGGACTGGTGATCACGCCAGAACCCCGCAGGAGCCCCCCGGTGCTCGCACACGGGCCGAGTGTTTCTCGGATTGTAACGCCGTCTATGCGTGGTTCGAGTTAATGGGCTCGGGCTTTGACAGCGGTGACATCGACCCAGCGGACAGAGTGATGCTATCCAATCTGTCGCACAATGAACACCTGCACGCCGAGGAGCGCCCGTCGTCAAAACTACTCACTATCGCTCGCCATTTCCGCAGGCCACAGCGCACAGATCTGAGTCTTTTTGCTCGATTTTGCGTCCTTTGGTCGTCATTTACCGCTGCGGCACTGGCCGACCGGCAAGCCGTCGTCAAGCAACACCTGAATACACCCACCAGGTACCCACGCCTACCCAAGCTACATGAGGCGACGCTAACCTAATTCGGGAACACTCGCGACGAAGGGAACGCGCATGTCCAAGGGCAAGAAAGGCGACAAGGGCAAGAAGAAGGACGCCGCCAAAGCCAAGAAAAAGGCTGCGGCAACGACCTCGCTACGCCTGCCCGAATACTCGAAGGCCGAGGCCAAGGCCGCGAAAAAGCTCGCCGGCAAGGACCCCTTCAAACTGGCCGCGATGACGCCGAAGAAGAAGTGTTGCAAATCCGGCATCCGCTGCCTGCGCTGCCCCGTGGTGCTACACAAGCTCAATCGCGAGATCAAAAACGGCGAAGTCGACCACGCCGCCCTGCTGCTCGTCGCCGCGAAAGCCCGGATTCGGTAGCCGGCCCTCCTCCGCCGCCTCTACGCTGGGCATCCGGTCCCGTGCCCTGCGTTTCGCACCGCGCCGCTCGGACTGGTCCCGCGCGACGATTGGGCGCGACCTCTCGGCAGGCCTCATGGTGGCCCTCGTCGCACTGCCCCTCGCGCTCGGCTTCGGCGTGGCGTGCCCCGCGCTGGCCGCAAATCCCGTGGGAGCACCTGGATTCGCTTCTGTTGGCAGCGGTCGCCGTCGCAGCTCTCGGTGCGTTGGAATCGTTACTGTCTGCGACAGTTGCCGACGCAATGACTGTCGGCGACCGGCACGATCCCGACCGTGAGCTTTTCGGGCAGGGCGTGGCCAACGTCGTCGCACCCCTGTTCGGCGGGATTCCCGCGACCGCCGCAATCGCCCGAACTGCCGTCAACGTGCGAGCAGGCGCAGGCACACGCCTGGCAGCGGTGTTCCATTCGCTCCTCTTGCTCGTCGCCGTACTCGTCGCGACCCGGTGGGTGGGCGAGATTCCCCTCGCCGCGATCGCCGGCGTGCTCATCGCCACTGCGATTCAGATGGTCCACCTACAGAACCTCCGCTCGGTAATACGCGCCACCACGGACGACGGGGCCACCCTACTCATCACGGCTGCCGCCACCGTCGTGTTCGATCTTGTCGTCGCCGTACTCATCGGCCTTGTTATGGCGGGCTTCTTCGCACTGCGCAATACCGCCCGCACGGCGGTGCTGGAAGCCGCCCCGCTAGACGAGGGAGACCACCGCGACAAGGAGCGTGAGCTTCTCGACGAGCACATCGCCGCCTTCCGTATGGAAGGCCCTCTCTTCTTTGGTGCGGCGCACGATTTCCTCCTCGAGCTCGCTGATGTCTCGTCGGTCAAGGTTGTCGTGCTCCGTATGCGCTACGTTACGACGATCGACGCCACCGGTGCCCAGATCCTCGACAACACTCTCGATGCCATCGCCCACGCCCGACTGCATGCCGCACGCATTCAGCATGAAGAGTCTGATGGCGCACCCGGGACGTCGCAGAGTCAATAGCTTGGCTGAGCCAGACAATGGTCGCTCCGTCGCAGTCGACCCTGCGATCGTGGGTCCACATCCCCATCGCGCGATGCTTGAAAAACCTTTACACGTTGCACTTAAACTCCACGACGTGTCGTTGCGAAGTCACCTTCTCATTCGTGAAGCCGATATGGGTGTACCCTCTTGGCGCGTAGCATTGGCGACATGCGCATTTTCACCGTGGGCCACTCCAACCTC